>CAVYCB010000016.1:0-456463 GCA_963766895.1 uncultured Acidobacteriota bacterium | reverse complement strand
CGTGAACGTTGAGAACACAGAGAGCTTGACGCAGGCAAAAAATTTCCTGAGAGAGTAATTTTTGATTTTGATTTTGTCGAAAATTATTTTACACTTCGACTTAATTAATTTTTTTGTATTTTTTGAAATCATAAATTTGCGAAGGAGCGAAAATATAAAATGGCTAACGAAGAAATTGAATCTAAAATAAAACAAATTATTGTTGACGAACTTGGGGTGGAAGAAACTGAGGTCACTGCTAACGCTCGCTTCATCGAAGACCTCGGTGCCGACTCATTAGACCTGGTGGAATTGGTGATGCGTTTTGAAGAAGAATTCGGAATTGAAATTCCGGATGAGGATGCGGAAAAAATTCAAAGCGTTCGTGACGCTTTCAGCTACGTGGAGCAGCATAAGAAAGATTAGGTGATTCAGTTCGAGAAAACGGCCGCGCCGGGATCGTAACAGGAGTATCTTTACCGGCAGGTTGGCAACTGACCTCTGATTTGATATGAAACGACGTGTAGTAGTCACAGGACTCGGAACGATAACGCCCTGCGGCAACAATTTGCAAGACACCTGGTCCAGCTTGATGCAGGGAAAAAGCGGAGCTGACTACATTCAGAAATTTGACACCGAGAGATTCAACGTCAAATTTGCCTGTGAAGTTAAGAATTTCGACCCGCTAACGTTCATTGAGAAAAAAGAAGCGCGTAAAATGGGCACTTTCATCCATTACGCCATCGCTGCCGCTGATGAAGCCATCGCAAACAGCAGGCTGGTAATAGATGACAGTATCGCCGAAAACGTCGGCACTTATATCAGCTCCGGGATCGGGGATTTCTGGGCTATCGAACGCGAACACGAAAAGCTCCTGACCAAGGGGCCGGACCGTGTGTCGCCCTTCTTCATTCCGTCGGCAATAGTTAACCTGGCCGCCGGGCAAGTTTCGATCAGGCATAAAGCCAAAGGCCCTAATTCCGCCACCGCCACCGCCTGCTCCGCCGGCGCGCACGCTATCGGAGACAGTTTCCGGATCATTGAACGCGGCGATGCGGATGTGATGATCTGCGGCGGCGCTGAATCGGCCATCACACCGATGAGCGTTGCCGGGTTTGCCTCGATGCGGGCCCTTTCAACCAGAAACGATGACCCCAAATCCGCTTCGCGGCCGTTTGAACTCAATCGTGAAGGTTTTGTCATCGGCGAAGGCGCCGGAATATTGATCCTTGAGGAACTTGAATTTGCGAAAGCGCGCGGGGCGACCATCTATGCGGAGATCGTCGGGTATGGAATGACCGCCGACGCTTTTCACATTACCATGCCGGACGAAACAGGCTCAGGCGCGGTCCGGGTGATGCAAAAAGCGATCAAAGACGCGGGCATCGAGCCGACGGCGATCGATTATATAAACGCGCACGGCACTTCAACGCCGTACAACGACAAGTTTGAAACCCTGGCTATCAAAAAGACATTTGGCGAATACGCAAATAAGCTGGCGATCAGTTCGACAAAGTCTATGACCGGGCACCTGCTCGGCGCGGCGGGCGGTATCGAAGCGGTTTTTTCCGTGATGTCGATACAAACCAATATGCTGCCGCCAACTATAAACTATGTAACACCAGATCCGGATTGTGACCTTGATTACGTTCCGAATCAGCCGCGCCAGGCGGAGGTGAATTACGTACTTTCAAACAGTTTTGGTTTCGGAGGCACCAATGCGTGTCTCGTCTTCAAACGTTTTGAAGATTAGAGATCAAATTTTGATACGTCAAACAGAAAGGAATGAGAGAAATGAAGAAGTTACTGCGTCCGGATAGATTTTTTATGCTGGCGGGTCTGTTTCTTTTATTTTCCTTGAGCGTATCCGCACAGATCTCAAGACCGAGATTGGTAAATCCCAAAGTGGATGATGTGGCAGGTATGGTAATCGTACGGCCGGATCCTACCAATCGAAGCCGCGAGGTTAAACGAAGTCACAGAAAGAAGGCGGCACCGAAGGCTGCTAATAAGATCGGTAAAGCCAGGACATCTGTGAAAACCAAGTCAAATGCTCCAACTAAATCCAAGAAAAAAGAAGGGAATCTAAAAATTATGGCTACAACTAAAAAGGCTGCACCGAAGAAAAAGGCAGCTGCTAAGAAACCGGCCGCCAAGAAGGCCGCTGCTAAACCGGCTGCTAAGAAAGCCGCACCGAAGAAGGCTGCTGCTAAGAAACCGGCCGCGAAAAAGGCTGCTGCTAAACCGGCTGCTAAGAAAGCTGCGCCGAAGAAGGCTGCTGCTAAACCGGCCGCTAAGAAAGCCGCGCCGAAGAAGGCCGCTGCCAAGAAACCGGCTGCTAAGAAGAAAGCTGCACCGAAGAAGAAATAGTTTTTTCGGTGTTAGTTTGTTTATGAAGATAGTTGTTTTAATGAAACAAGTCGCCAATAAGGACGCAGTTCTCCGAATTGGCAAAGACGAAAAATGGATCGACGTGTCGGACGTCGCGTTTCAGACCAATGAATCTGACGGCTATGCGCTGGAAGAAGCTTTGCGTTTGAAAGAAGCTAAAGGCGGCGGCGAAGTGGTTGTTTGCACCTTGGGAAACCAGGGTGCAAAGACCGTCATCAAAGACGCTTTGGCGCGCGGCGCCGACCGTGCGATCCATATTTTGACCGAAAACTCCCAGGGATTTTCCCCCTATACCATCGCCAGCTGCATCGCCGATGCAATTAAAGAGGAAAACGCCGACCTGGTTTTCTCGGGCCTGCAGTCAGACGACAGCGGCTATGGGCAGACGGGTGTTATCCTGGCCGAGCTTCTCGGTATCCCGCACGCCACGCTGGTGATACAGGTCGACCGCGAGAGCGCCGACTTCCGGGTGAAAAGGGAACTGGAAAGCGGCTGGTACCAGTGGTTCACTTACCAATTGCCCGCTTTGATGACGATCCAATCCGGCATCAGCCAGATACGCTATGCCTCGCTAAAAGGCATCATGGCCGCCAAGTCAAAACCGGTCAGGGAAGTGACGCCTTCGGCGGATGCGCTCGAGTTTTCTTCCAAACAAACCATTCAAAAAGTTTATATGCCGCTCAAAATGAAGCAGACCCAGATGCTGGGCGGCGGCGACGCTAAAAAAGGCGCTGTCGAGCTGGTCGAAAAGCTTCGCGACGAGGTGAGGGTTTTATAACGCAATGATACTTACTTTTATCGAGCACAAAAGTTGTGTGCTGAACAAAACCTCGCTCGAAGCCGTCACCGCGGCGCAAACCATCGGAAAAGAATTAGGAATGGAAGTATCGGCCGTGCTCCCGTGCGGCAACACTGATTGCCCACTGGCGCAGGAGATCGCCGGTTACGACATCGCCAAGGTCATTGTCGCCAGGAATGATAAGCTGGGCATCTATACGCCCGACGGCTACACCGATGCCTTTGCCGCGGTTATCAAGGCCAACAACCCGCAGTACATAATAATGGCGCACACCTATCAGGTGCGCGATTTTGCGCCCAAGCTGGCCGCGCGTTTCGGGAAAGAAGTGGTCGGCGATTGTATTCGTTATAAGAACGAGGGGGGGAAATTAACTCTGACGCGCCGCATTTTCCTCGGAAAATTAGATGCCGATGTCACTACCCTGGGCGACGCGCCGTACTTCGTCACGTTTCAGTCAGGCGCTTTTCGCGGTGACAATGCCGCCAAAGGCGGTTCTGCACAAGTTGAAACGATCGACATAGAAGTCGGTGAAATTCGCATGACGCCGGAAGAGCCTTTCCAGGAAGCAAAAGCTTCGGTCGATCTGACCAAGTCAGAAATTATCGTGGCCGTCGGCCGCGGGATCAAATCACAGGAAAATATTGCCATCGCGCAGCAATTGGCTGATGCGCTGGGCGCTGACCTGGCCGCTTCGCGCCCGATCTGTGATGCGGATTGGCTGCCGATCGATAGACAGATAGGCTCGAGCGGGCAAACTGTCGCTCCAAAAGTTTATATTGCGCTCGGCATTTCCGGCGCGATCCAGCACATCGTCGGGATGAAAAATGCGGGCACGATCGTCGCCATCAACAAAGACTCCGAAGCCCCTATTTTTGACATCGCCGATTACGGAATCGTCGGCGACCTCTTCGAAGCCGTGCCGGTCTTGATCGAAGAGATCAAGAAGGCGAAAGGTTAACCTCCTTATCCAGGTCCATCCGGTTATCATTTCTTTAGAAGGGTAATACCTTACCGGCGCACAACTTTAGGCCACTATCCGGGCTTTTTACTTATTTACTTCAGGGCAAAATCCGCATACAATAAAGCTGTCTTACCCACCGTCATATTCGTTGAGGAGAATATTTTTATGTTCTTAAAAACAATTTCAGCCTTCATATTTGTATTCTTATCGATGCCGGTTTTTGCGCAGACCGGGGCAGGCAAGATCGTTTTTACCAGCAACCGCACCGGAAATGATGATATCTTTATCATGAAGCCGGACGGCTCGGAGCAAACGAATCTGACCAACAATCCGCTGCACGATTCTTCGCCGGCTTGGTCGCCCGACGGGCGAAAGATCGCTTTTGTAAGGTATGACGGCAATTCCTCCTTCGATATTTACACGATGAATATCGACGGCTCAAATCAGGCCCGGCTGACGAATGCCGGCACCAGCAGCCAGGGGCCGAGCTGGTCGCCCGACGGCACGAAGATCATTTTTATCAGATTCAACCAGATCTTTGTAATGAATGCCAACGGCACGGATCAGCACCAGTTATCGTTTCATTCGGGGATCGATCTGGCCCCGAAGTTCTCGCCTGACGGAGCGCAGATCGTTTATTACTGCTACCGCCGCGCCAGGACCAAGATCTGCACGATGAACGCGGACGGCACCAATGAATTAATGGTCACCAATGAAAAAAGGGTTGATAATTTCCCGATGTTTTCGCCCGACGGTTCAAAGATCCTTTTCACCAGAAATGGCAGAGATGCGAACGAGTTTTTTGACGATGATATTTGGGTGATGAACGCCGACGGCAGCAACCGGACCAACTTGTCAAACCTCTATAATACACACAGCAGCAGGGGAGAATGGTCGCCCGATGGTTCCATGATAGTTTTTCATTCGAACCGCGACGGCGCCAACAATTACAATATCTATGTGATGTTTGCCGACGGCACGCACCAGGCACCTCTGACCACAAATACGGCGCATGACACCGAGCCAACGTGGCGGATACCGGCGCCGGCGGCGGTAAGCGGCCGCATCACGGACGGTAAAGGGAACGGGATCTTTAATGCTTATGTAACCTTGACGGGCGCCGGCGGTTTTGTGCGGACCGTTTCAACTGATACTTCCGGCTACTACCGCTTCGAAGGCGTAGAGGTGGCCGAGACTTATACTTTTTCCGTCGCGGCAAAACGCCGCACTTTTAACCAGCCGGAGCAGGTGAGAAGCATTATCGGCGACACGGACGACGTGAATTTTACCGCGGGTAATTAAAAGCAGATACTGATCCGCTTTACAGTAGCGCTTATCTGTCACACGAAATTAAGGACCCGAGTTTTATGCATTTCAAGTTTATTTTAAATATCGTTTGTATCTTGGTGCTCACCTGCGCGGCCTTTGCGCAGATCGAGACCCTTACTAATGCCGAAATTGTCGAAATGATAAAGGTCGGTTTGGATAAGGAGCTGATAAAAGAAAAAATAAATATTTCCAAAGTGAATTTCGATACCACGACCAACGGGCTGATCGAATTGAGAAAGGCCAACGTCGATAATGAGGTCATCAAATTCATGATGGACAAGTCCAGGCTGCAGGAAACCGCCAAGACCGAGGCTGCCGCGGCTAAACCCAATATTCCGGCTGTTCCCGCTGGGCCGGCGAAGCCGATCAACAGCATCCCGACGCCAAAAGAGGCGCTTTTATCGGCCAAGACGGTGGCGATAGAAAAAGATTCGATCCACCCTTCGATCCAGGCGCTGGAGAAAGAGTTGATGAAGCGGAAAGATTGGACCGCGTATAATTTGACGCTGGTGCGCTCGCGGACCGAGGCCGATATCTATATCGATATCGATTTTGTCACGATGAGCGTCATCACCCACCGCTACACATTTCATGTGTACGACCGGCGCACGGGAACGATCATCGCCGCCGGAGAAACAACCTCCTGGGGCTCGCTGGCGGAAAATCTGGCGAGGGAGATCTCCAAAAAACTAAAGACCGTGGCGATCCCGCCGCCGCCCGAAACAGCCAAAGCAAATTAAATAAAAAGCCGCTCGGGTATAAGCGGCTTTTTAATAGAACTGCGAAAGTTATCAACTAATTTTACTCACCGAACGTTAAATACTATTTTCCTGATCGGGATCTTCTTCGGTTCCTTCAACTTTTTCTTTTCCATTTTGCGGGTTATTAACGTCGGTCACCTCATTGGGACCTTCCTTGGTTTTTACGACTTTTCCTTTTCCATTTCCATTTTGCGGGTTACTAATGTCGTTCACTTTATCGGGAACATCTCCTAACAGAGTTGTCGCGAGCTGCTTAAGTTTTTTCAGCGCGTGTTCTGAGAATAAACCTGTCAGCCCAGCTAAAGCAGCAAATGAGAAAACGTTAAGAACCAATCCTTTCCCAAAAGTTGCTCCATAAAAGCCGCCGCGGATCACAAAATAAATTACCAGGCTTAAAGTAGCACCGCTAAATGGAATAAGAAGATAATACCAGGTCCATCTGAAAGAAAAATTTCCCATTCCCAGGTGAGTAAAGAAAGACCACATTCCGCGTGTTACTCCGCCGAGGGCCCCGGCAAACAAAATTATCAGAAAGACGTAGCTGTCCGCCGAAAGAAAGACATCGAAAGTATTTATACATAAATAAGGCGGAACGGTTATTTCAGGCAAGTTCAGCCGCAGAGCTTCATTTTCAGAGGGCGGGGTCTGAGCTGGAAGAACCTGCGCATCTTTATTACCCTCTTCCGTCTTACTCCCCTGATTAACAGGTTTGTTTGCAGGCGGAGTTTTAAGCGCCTGAGCCGGGGTAGGGATCACCGGTGTATTATCAGGCTTGGAGGCATTATTTACACTGACGGCAGCATTCGCTTTATTAGTGTTAGCGGCGTTCGCTGTATCGGTGTTAGCGTTAGCGGGCTTGGCCCTTCCATTAACTATTTCCCGGCGTACGTTTCCGCAATGTATAAAGTTTTTATTGCCCTCCGCGACAGTTGGCGGATTCTCGGCCATCATCAGCACTGCCATAGATACGACACATAATAAACCCATTGCCAACAAATAGAGGCCCAAGCCGATGATACCGGGTTTTTTGGCGGAGTAATTGGTTTTTTCGCCATTCTCATTTGTTGCAACTTTTGGAGCCGCGGTGTTTTTAGGATCTTGTTCCATGTTTGTTTTTCCGATCTATCTGTTTTCGAACATTCACCAGGAAAATTCCTGAATGAATCTGTCTTCTTATTAGCTATAGGAAAAACTGGGAGAAACTAGGAACGCATGGAAGTTTGACTCAGTTTTAAGCCGTAAGGAGTTGATCGCCATGGTTTGTGCCGGGGAAACACAAGCCATTAGTAATGCTTAAACTGTTAGTGGGGGCAATATACTCTAACCAAAATCAAATAGCAATATTTTTTTCTGCAGATAAGAAGAAAAATGGAGATCTTTTTCAAAGTTTTTTATGAGGGGACAGGAGTATTGTTCGAGATACTACGATAATAAAAAGGATAAGCATTGTATTTGCTTATCCTTAAATTCCTAAATGAATTTTATTTCTTAGATCGAATCGGCGATGGCTTTATCGAATATCTCCAGAGCCACGTCGATATTTTCCTTTGAGATGATCAGCGCGGGTGACCAGCGGATGCTGTTTGCGCCGCAGCCGAGGATGATCAGGCCGGCATTGTAGCACGCCATTTCGATACGGTCGCGCAAGTCGGCGTCAGGCTCCATCGTGTCTTTGCTCTTCACAAATTCCACACCGAGCATCAATCCCAAACCGCGCACGTCGCCGATGCACTCATACTTGTCCATCAACTTGTTTAAACCGGCCTTGAGGTATTCGCCCATAGCGCGTGAATTTTCCACCAGGCTGCCTTGCAGCAGCTCAATGGTCTTGAGCGCGGAAGCGATGCAGACCGGGTTTCCGCCAAAGGTCGAAGCGTGCGCGCCCTTGGTCCAGTCCATGATGTCGGCGCGTGCCACGGTGACGCCGATCGGCAGGCCTGAGCCGATGCCTTTCGCCATGCACATCACATCGGGTTCGACGCCGTAATGGTCGACCGCAAACATCTTGCCCGTACGCCCCATGCCGCTCTGCACTTCATCGACGATCAGCACGATGCCGTGCTCGTCACAGATGCGGCGCAGTTCTTTCATGAAATTTTGCGGCGCGGGAACATAACCGCCTTCGCCCTGAACGACCTCGACCACGATGCCGGCAACTTCCTCGGGCGGCGTCGTTGTCTTAAAGAGCGTGTTCTCGATCCAGCTGATGGTCGCCTGCGATGCGGTTTCTTCATCGACGACACCGGCAAAGGGATTGCGGATGCGGTTCGGATAAGGGACATGGATAACGTCGAGCGCCTGGCGATGAAAGCCTTTGCGCTGGGCGGCTTTTGACGACGTCAGGCTGAGCGCGCCGAGCGTGCGGCCGTGAAAGCTGCCAAAAAACGAGATGAATTTCTGCCGGCCGGTGTGGTGCATCGCCACTTTAAGAGCGGTTTCGACCGCTTCGGCGCCGCTATTGGCAAAGTGCGTTTTGGTTCCGCCGCTGATCGGCACGATCTCATCGAGTTTCTGCCCGAGCGCGGGCATATGGCGATAGTAAAAATCCGTGCCGCACATATGAATGAGTTCGGCGGCCTGGTCGCTGATGGCTTTGACGATCTCGGGGTGGCAGTGGCCGGTCGAGCAGACGGCGACGCCGGCGTTGCAATCGAGAAAAATATTGCCGTCCACGTCTTCGATCCACATTCCGTAGCCGCGTTCGGCGACGAGTTTGTAATCCGGACGGGGGTACGACGGATTGACCCACATTTTATCGGCTTCGATTATTTCGCGGCCTTTCGGGCCGGGAAGTTCGGTGTTGATAACGGGCCTTTGCAGTTCTCTTGGTAATTCTCTTGTTGGGGTTGACATCGGTATTTCCTTTCTTCGCTGTGAAAACCATCGGTTTTCGGTACAGGTATAATTGCTGAAGGTGCGATAGAACAGAAAGGTGTCGTTTAACCGACGAAAAGGTCCGGGCGGTTAGCGGTAGGACGTAATTTGATGATAGAACGCTGGGTCATACTACAAATGTGACTTAATAGTAGCAAAAACGGGCGGATTTGTTAAGGTTTAGCGGTTCTTTTGTTAGGTGAGATGAGAAGAACAAGCAAACATACGGCTATCAGCTAATAGCAGTAAGCTGTCAGCCATCGAGTATCCGTGGTGCTCATCTTCTCATAAAAGCCAAGAGAATATATACTTATAGCGGATTTAATACGTTTAAAGCATGCGAGCAAGCTTCAAATATTTTCCTGTCATAATTCTATTGTTTTTAACGGCTTCGTTGACGTTAGCGCAGAGTCCTGCGTCATGGCTGCTTGCAACCGATGCTAAGGGAAAGTCTCTCAAAGCCGGTGAGAAATTTAAGGCGACCTTAAAAGCCACGATCGAGGGCGACTGGCACATGTACGCGCTCGATCAACCGGAAGGCGAAGGCCCGCGGCCGACCAAGATCACGCTGCCGGAAGATAAGCCGTTCAAGTTGGCAGGCAAAATAGAAGCGCCAAAACCGACCGTTAAATTCGATCCGCAATTTCAGATAGACAGCAGGTTTTATACAACGGCGGTGGAGTTTTCTTTTCCCGTCGAAGTTACCGCGGACACCGGCGAGGATGACCTGGCGGTCGAAGTTTATTTTCAGCTCTGTAACGACACGCAATGCCTGCCGCCGAAAAACGTGAGAGTTACGCTGACGGGTTTTGAGGACGAGAAAAAGACGGGTTTTTCGATCTCCGTTTCCACTTCCAGCACGCCGGAAACGACAAGCGCAGTTCCGAACGTCGTAACCAAACCCGCGGACGATCAAAACATCTGGGCATTCCTGTGGCTGGCGATAACCGCCGGGGCGCTGTCGCTTTTGACACCGTGCGTCTTTCCGATGATCCCGATCACTGTTTCCTACTTTACGAATCATGCGGCCGGCAGCCGCGCCAGAGCGCTAAAACTGGCTTCGGTTTATTCGCTCGGCATCATCGCCACTTTTACTTTGCTGGGGATGCTGCTGGCGATCTTTGTCGGCGCGGCGGGGATCACGCTTTTTGCGGCGAACCCGTGGGTCAACCTGCTGATTACGGCGATATTTTTGTTCTTTGCCTTTAATCTCTTTGGCGCTTATGAGATCACGGTGCCGTCCAGCATTCTGACAAAGCTGGATAATCTGACCCGCAGCAAGGAAGGCGAGGGAAGCGGCGTGATCGGAGCGCTGCTGATGGGGCTGACCTTTACGCTGACGTCTTTTACCTGCACGTCGCCGTTCGTGGGCACGATCCTGGTTTCCACGGCGCAGGGCAGCTGGCAGCTACCGCTGGTGGGGATGCTCGCATTCTCGACGATTTTTGCGCTGCCGTTCTTTATGCTGGCGCTGATGCCGCAGCTCGTTTCGCAGCTCCCGCGCGCCGGCGGCTGGATGAATTCGGTCAAAGTCGCAATGGGCTTTTTAGAAGTGGCGGCGGCGATGAAGTTTTTGTCGAACGTAGATCTGATCTGGCAGTGGGGAATTTTTACGCGCGGCGCAGTGCTGGCGATCTGGATGGCCATCGGCATTATCCTGGCCGTCTATCTGCTCGGCAAATTCCAGCTTTTTCACGATACTAAACCGGAACGCATCGGGGTATTTCGCCTGGTATCGGCAATCGTCAGCCTGGCGATAAGTTTCTATCTTTTGACCGGACTCTTTGGAGCAAAGCTTGGCAGCCTGGAATCATTTCTGCCGCCGCAAACCGCCGCGGAAAGATCATTTTTTGGCGGGGGAGGTAAGGATGAACCCCATTGGATGGAGAACGACTATGCGGGCGCCCTGCAAAAAGCGAAAGCGGAAAACAAGCAGGTTTTTATCGACTTTACCGGCTACACCTGTACGAACTGCCGCTGGATGGAAGCGAATGTTTTTATCAAGCCTGAGGTAGAAGCCGAGTTCAAGAAATTTGTGCTGGTGCGGCTCTATACCGACGGCGAAGGCGAAGTATACGAAAAACAACAAGTGATGGAACAGGAGATGTTTGGCACGGTGGCGCTGCCGTATTATGCGATCATGAATGCGGACGGAAAACCGTTAGCCACTTTCCCGGGATTGACGCGCGATTCAAGTGAGTTCGTGCGGTTTTTGCAGAAGACGCAGCCGGTAAAATAGAATAGAAGATATGAACGTAACAAGTGCAACAAGTGTAACTGGGGCGGTGACGATCGACCGATTTATTAATGAGCTTTGTGAAATTCCCGAGGCAGATTTCGGAGTGGAAAATGTTTATGATTTTCTGGCTAAAACGAATGTTTGCCCGGTATCGCTCGAACCGTATCTTTTGTGGAGCAAGCGCTGTTACACACGCAACCTGGTTTTTAAGAATGAGCTTTTTGAACTGCTGGCGATCTGTTGGGACTCGGGCCAAGTTTCGCGCGTGCATAATCACTATGGCCAGAAATGCTGGATGAGCGTGCCGATCGGAACATTGCGGGTGCAGAATTTTAATACGCTGGAATGCGACGAAGCGAAAGGTTTTTGCCGGCTGGAAAAAGCCGACGCCTTTGACATGCACCAGACGCAGCCTGCCAAGGTCGAGCTCGATGAACCCGTGCACCAGGTGCTGAATGTGTCGGATGAAAAAGCGGTTTCACTGCACATCTACTCAAAGCCTTATGACCGATGTCTTGTTTATTCCGTGCCGCAAAATTCTTTTAGCGAAGTGCAGCTTTTTTACACTTCGATTTTCGGCAAACCCTGCGACGGCGCCCTATTGTGAAAATAAAATGGTTACTCATCGGGCTGGTGGTTTGTCTTTATATCGGATTCCGTCTTTGGGATCTGACGACGACCTGTATCTGGTTTGACGAAATATTCAGCGTCCATGCCGCCGAGCATTCCTGGAGCGAACTTTTCCCTTTTGTTGCGCAGGACTTGATTCACCCACCTCTCTTTTACGTTCTATTAAAAATTTGGATATCGATCGGCGGCGATTCGCTGCTTTGGCTGCGGCTGCTTCCGGCGCTGGCGGCGTGCCTGGCGCTCGTCCCGCTGATTTTGCTTTGCCGCGAACTGAAATTTTCGGCTTTTCAAACGGCGGCGGTGATTTTGTTTCTGGCGGTGAACGGCTCGCTGATCAAATATGCGCAGGAAGTGAGGATGTATAGCCTGCTGTTCTGCCTCGCCTGTTTTTCGCTCTGGCTTTTTGCGCGCTGGTGTAAACGCGGAGGCGTATCACTCGTACCTCTTTTTTTCGTCAACCTCTTACTGATCTATACACATTATTTCGGCGGGCTTATTATCCTTTCGGAGCTGGCAATAGTGTTCTGGCTGCGCCGCGACGGCGTCTGGAAGTGGTCTGTAATGAGCGGTTTGTGGGTGCTAAGCTTTCTCCCGTGGGTCTATGCGGTGGTAACGGCATACTATCAAAACGCGGGCCTGGCGCAGAATCTGAACTGGGCCGGAAAACCGGGGCTGCAGCAGCTTCTGCAATTTTTGGCAGCCCTGCATCAACCGTTTTATTTTCAGCAGAGCAGCAACGAACCATGGGCTTCGGTTTTTGCGCCGCCGGTAATTTTGATATGCGTCATCGCGGCCGTGTTTCTTTTCTCGAGCGAAGAAAAAGATAATTTGGTGGAGAAGGATGATTTCGATTTACGGATGCTGTTGGCATTTTGCGCCGTGCCGCTGGCCATCGCTTTTATCGTCAGCTGGGTCACGCCGTTTTCCATCTGGGGCACCAGGCATTTGACGGTTATTTTTATTCCCTATTTCCTGTTGATTGCGATGGGACTGGCACGCGTGCGGCCGCGGGTTTTACGCACGGTCTGTTATGCGGCGATCCTGGGATTTTTTCTGCCCGCGGCGATCATCAATTATTCTCAGCCGCGAGCGGTTTATCCCTGGTGCGCCTGGGGGCCATTGACTGCCCGGATAAAAGATTCGGACGCTGACACGATCTATGTTTTTGAAGACGTGGTAGCCTACGAGCTCTGGTTTACGGTAACGCGCGATGCGCCCGGCAAATTTCACATTGTGGTGGTAGAAGACGACCCGGATATCAAGGAAGACAAGGCATATTTTCTGCCTCGCGGATTTAATGAAGTGGAAAAGGCAAGCGAGGCATCTATAACCGGCGAAAAATTTTGGATAGCCGTGCGCGGGATTGGCAACGACGCTGCGCACCCGCTCTGGCAGAGATTAAAGGCGAAAGGGTATAAGGCCGGCGCGCCTCTAAGCTTCCGGGCAAGCGAGATCGAGGTGTTTATGGTGCCGATGGAGCGAGAGTCCGCAGAACGAGAGCCAGGAGAACGAGAATGAATAAAATGAAGAAATTTTTTATTGCACTGACGCTGGCATCTGTGACCGCGTCGATCTTTGCCTGCGGCGGAGCGAGCTCGCCCGGTGGTACGGCAAATCAAAACGCGAACCGAGCTTCTAATTCTACGGGCAACGCCGCGCTCGACGCTGAGCTGCAAAAGATCAGGGAAGATTCCGAAAAGCTGAAAAAGGAATTGGAAGAAATGCAGAAAAAGATCGAACAGGCCAAGCCCGATCTGGACAATCTCAACAAGCAGATCGAAAAGACCGGCAAAGATATTCAGGAAACTAACCGGCGTATTCAGAAATTGAAGTAAGGCGTTCAGGTTTAACCGGTGTTCTCCATAATTTTCGGTAATGGGCCAATTTGAGAACGGTATGTCCGCATAGCGGACTGGAGAGAATATCCCAGGGCTTTAGCCCTGGGTAACGAAGAATTAATTTGATGTTAACCCCGAAGGAGCGGCAGATTCCGCCGCTCCTTCGGGTTGGATGTTTTTTGGGCTCCGATACCCAGGGTGGCGCTCGCTTCGCTCACTTACCCTGGGCTATTTTCTTTGTCCCCGTTGGGGACTTCAAGGATGATTTTCAAACTGACCCATTACCTATTTCCTCTTCCAGCGTAAGCCTTCTTTAGTGTCTTCGAGAATAATTCCACGCTCTGCCAATTCATCGCGGATCTCGTCAGAGCGGGCAAAGTCGCGGTCGCGCCGGGCTGACGCGCGTTCCTCGATAAGTTTTTCGACATCGGCATCGAGCAGTTCTTCCTTGACCTCGCCAAAAATATTAAAGACCGTGTCCATTTTAGCGATGGCACCCAAGACCCTTTCGCGGTCGTCCGCTTTGAGCGCATTGCCAGCCAGGGCGGTGTTTATTTCGCGGACCAGATCGTGCAGCGCCGCCAGTGCTGCCGATGTATTTAAATTGTCGTCCATCGCCGCTTCAAATTTTTTCAGCGCAATTTTTGCCTGGGCGGCCACTTCATCGTTCGAGCCTTCCTCGAGATTTGCTTCCATCAGGCGCGAGCGAAAATCCCGCAGGCGTTCGATGGTCGATTCGGAACCTTTTAATGTTTCGAACGTAAAATTCAACTGCTTGTGATAGGGCACCGAAAATAAAAGATAGCGGATGCCCGAGGCGGTATGGCCTTTGTCGAGCAGGTCGCGGAAGGTGTAATAATTGCCGAGCGACTTCGACATCGTTTCGCCTTCGACCTTGAGATGCTCGCCGTGCAGCCAGTATTTGGCGAACGGTTTTTTGCCCGTTGAGCCTTCGGATTGCGCGATCTCGTTTTCGTGATGGGGAAACATCAGATCGATGCCGCCCGCGTGAACGTCAAAAGTTTTGCCCAGATATTTCATCGACATCGCGGAGCACTCGATGTGCCAGCCGGGCCTTCCGCGTCCGAACGGGGCGTCCCAACCGGTCGGTTCGTCTTTATCGACGAGCTTCCAGAGCGCAAAATCGTTGGCGCTTTCCTTGTCGTATTTGTCGGTGTCGATGCGGCCCGAGGCGCCGGAAACATTGCCCTTGAAATTTATTTTCGACAGCTTGCCGTAATCTTTGAAACCGGAGATGCGGTAATAGATCGAGCCGCCGGCTTCGTACGCCAGGCCGTTCGCCAGCAATTTTTCGATGATGTCGATCATTTCGGCGATGTGGTCGGTGGCGCGCGGCGCAATATCGGGGCGCTCGATGCCGAGGCGGTCGAGGTCTTCCCAGAAGGCTTTGATGTAGGGCTGGACGAATTCGTCGATCGTTTGACCGGCCTTTTGCGCTTCGCCAATGATGCGGTCGTCAACGTCGGTCAGGTTCATCACGTGCGTCACCCCGTAACCTTTGTACTTCAAATACCGCCGCAAAATATCGCCGAACGTAAACGATCGGAAATTGCCTATGTGCGCAAAACTCCAAACCGTCGGCCCGCAAATGTACATCCGTACATCATTGCCGCTTAACGGCGTGAATTCTTCTAACTGTCCCGATAGTGTGTTGTGAAATTTAAGCATTTTTTAAGTTATTTGAATTAAATAGTATATCTTCTATCGACTCGATTGAGTTAGCCGTTTTGAACGGATAGATATTACCTTTAAGCTCTTCAAGGGCGTCAGAACGCCGCAAAACTTGGATGATTTTGTCTGCAATTCGCTTATCGGTCAAAAACATGCTTACGTAAGGAAAATATTGTACATGCTCTAAATCATATTCGTTATTAGCTTCAAAATCAGAAGCTTTTTTCAAAGCGGCCTCGGTTTCTTGTCGAAGCCAAAGTCCTTTACAGTTTTGAATTGTTGTTTTTTCGCATATCAAGGAAATAATACTCTTTTCAATTGCTCCAAACTGACTTTTCAAAGTGCTTTTTAATTCAGTCTTAAATTTAAAGCGGTTAAGGGTATTTTCAAAAGTATTTTTCATTTCGTACCTGTTTCTCGGATCCATATCGATAAACCAAGCAAATAATCTAAACATAAAGGAAGTTTTCGCATCCTTTAGGCGAGGAGTGGGTTTTACGTGCATACCTCCAGAAGACTTAGCTCTCCAAGATAGTTTGTTTGCTTTCTTCATCGCCCTGTAAAATCCCATAGTTTTAACTGATTGATGAGCGGCTTTAATTAGCGACAAGTCTTCTTTGTTATGGATGACGGTTGAAAAAATACTTAGATCTATTTCCTTATCCGCTTCCGAGATGGATACGAAGCCGTTTTTGAATAAGGCTAATAAAATTTCTTTCTTGAAAAAATTCATCGATTCATACCGAATAGGCAACATCTGCTGAATAAATTCGAAGCGTTTAGAGACTGTATCGGGATGATTATCGAGTAATTCAAAAATATGTGTTTTTGATAGTGCCAAGATGTACTCCTTCTCTCTCCATATTTTATAAAAAGACGCAAACCTCTGTGGATTCGTATAAAGCAACTCTGTCAATATTGATATATGGCTTGTGTCTAAGTAAATTAATGGCATAAGATACTTCCTTAATAACCAATACACTTCTTTCTCGCGTCTTCGAAATAATACCTCATAACTATAGAATTTCAGCTACTCACTGGGAGCGCGGACGGCTCGTTCGCAAACGTCGCTGGCGACGTGACATCCCTTTTAATGAAAGAACTTTAGATCGTCTGCGACGATCTTGCCGGCAAGATGCCGGCGCTCCCAGGTTTACTGCCTAGTTTCTTCGAGATCGCCGTTGACGAAGGTTTTGCGAGCCTCGTCGGAGAATAAGTGCTCACGAGTGTAGAACTTATTCGGATAATTCTTGTCGAAAGCCTCGACGAGTTCGTTGGCGACCTCTAACAGGGAAGCGCCGTTTTTGGATGCCACGAAATCGCCGACGGCGCGCGTCCAGAAGACGGTCAGGGTTTCGTGATAAGGCATTTCCTTGGTGAAATCGACGCCGACGTGGCGCAGGTGATTCATCAGCCCTTCGCGCATTTTGTCGATGGCGTCTTCGACCGGCATGAGACGCACGTAGTGCATGGCCACGATCAGGTGGCTGCTATGGCTGAATTCGTTGCGCGGAAGCGTTCCGGTCTCGAAACCGCGTACGATGTCTAGTATTTCTTCTTCAGTTTTGTATTTCATAATGGTAATTGGTAGTTAGTAATTGGTATAAGAGCGCATCGGCTGACGCCGACGCTACTGACTCGGCACGCTCCATAACTGTCGCGTTTCCGCCTGTCTCGCTGACGCGGACATTACTGACAAGAGGATAACCACCCCGTCGCGGAAGCCGCGCCACCCCTCCTTGAAAAGGAGGGGAGTTTATAAATTCTGCCTTAGCTCTATAAGCTCTATTTGCCTCTCTTTCTTAAATTACATACACTTGGTACATATTAGTAATAAACATTTTCACCCAAGGGGTATCAAACAATGAGTACTTTTACCGATGTCAAAACTCTTCGCGAACGCGCCCGCCAGGAAATTCAGGACGGCGCCGTGACCCAGGACTACGCCCTCAATAAAGACGAGGCCATCAAGATCTTAAACGAAGCCCTCGCGACGGAGATCGTTTGCGTGCTGCGCTACCGTTTTCACTACTACATGTCGAGCGGTATCCACGGGGAAGCCGCCGCGACCGAGTTTCTGGAGCATTCCAACGAGGAGCAGGGCCATGCCGATATGATCGCCTCGCGCATTCGCCAGCTGGGCGGCAAGCCGGAAATGAACCCGGCCGATATCACCGGGCGCAGCCACGCCGAATACGTCGAGGGCACCACGCTCGAAGACATGCTCAAGGAAGACCTGGTTGCGGAACGCATCGCCATCCAGAGCTACCGTGAAATGATCCAGTTCTTCGGCGAGAAAGATTCGACCACCCGGCGGATGCTGGAAGAGATCCTCGCGGTCGAAGAAGAGCACGCCGACGATATCGCCGACCTGCTGTTCGTCGTCGATAACGCGAGCAATGGATAATTTTCAAAGAACACAGAAGTACAGGAGACAGGAGACAGGAGACAGAAGCGCGGGCAGGCACTGTTTCCTGTCTTCTGTTTTTCTGTCTCTTTATAAAAAAGTATTGCAAAATGCCGCGAAAACCGTAATAATTAAAGCGGGTCCAGCGTTTCACAGACTCTTAAACTTCGTTTTTCCTCCATTCAGGCACATAGTTTTAACACTCACTTTTATTAAAACGGAGAAACTCCATGGCTTCGATCAGATGCCCGAACTGTAATCTACTCAATTTTGACACCGCGCCGGAATGCAAACGCTGCCGCGAAGTATTGAACGCTTCGCCGGAAGCCGCTTATGCCGGTATCGCGGCGAACGGCTCGCAGCAATTTGCGCGCCCGGCCGCGCCGACTTTACCGGCCTCAACAGGCGCACCGACCGCACGGGCGCAGCATACGTTTAACGAGCCGCCGCCGCCGAATTTCTACCGCGAACTCGGAGCTGAGCATCCCCGGCCTTTCATTAAAGACGCTCAGCCGGCACAGCCTGCAGCCGCGGGAGAGATACCGTTCGCCTGCGTAAAATGCGGCAGAAGCCAGGAACTGGAGTTGCAGGACTTCAAAAAAGACTACATTCCGCCGGCGGCCTATATCGCCGTCATGTTCAATCCCATAATCCTGCTGATCGTGATCCTGATCACCCGGAAACAACATAAGGTAAGCGCGCTTTTTTGCCCGAATTGCTGGGGCAAATTCAAGAACTACCGTACGATCTGCGTGCTGACAGGAGTGATCGCCTTTGCCGGCCTGATCGGCGCCATCGTGGCGGTGGCCAATATCGAGAATATGGTCCTGATGCTTTCGGCCTGGGCGATACCGATCATCATCGCGATCGGAGGCGTGGCTTATGCGCAGCGTATCGCTCCCGTCTATGGAAAGATCAATCGTCATGATGTGTTCATTAAGATACCCGATCACGGAGAGGTCGATTTCTCCCGGAACGGGTGGTAATTATTTTGACTGCTTTTTCAAAGACCGAATATTAAACCAATCTTTTTAACCGGAGACATGTAATGGCTTCAATAAGATGTCCAAACTGCAATCTACTAAATTTTGACACCGCGCCTGAATGTAAAAAATGCCGCCAGCCGCTCGGAAACAGCGCTGCGCCGGAAGCCGCTCCGGAAGCCGCCCCCGAAGCTGCCTACGCAGGTTTTGGCGCGGACGGCAAATATCAACCTGCCGCCGCACCGATCCAGCAGGCGCCGGTCCGTCCTGCTTCGTCTTACTACGAACCGCCGCCGCCCAATTTTTACAGCGACATTCGCGGAGAACACGCGGCACCGGCTGTAAATAATTACACGCGCACGATTACGGTGAGCATTCCGCCGGTTTGTGTTAAGTGCGGAACGTCACATAACGTGTCGATGCAAAAATTCAATAAGGACTACACGCCGCCCGCGGCCTACCTCGCCATCTTTTTAGGCGGCTTGCTGCCGCTGGTGATCTCGGTCCTCATCTTCCGCAAAAATCATAAAATGAATGGCCTTTTCTGCCCGGCGTGCTGGAGTGTTTTCAGAAAATACAACCTTATTTCAGGATTATCGGCGCTGGCATTTTTTGCCCTTCTTATCGGCGGGTTCGTTGTCACTATCGCCGCCAATAAGGCGGCAGCCGGATTTTTCGGCGTCGTTTTAGCGCTGGCCGTCGGTATATGGGCCAGCTATTACACCAAAAAGATCTCGCCAAAATTTGTCAAAATGAGCCGCAAACAGATCTATATCCGCATTCCAAATTACGGCGAAGTGGATTTTACTCACTCGGCAATGTAGATAAAATTTTCAAAGACCCTTGGGAAAAGGAAAAAAAAGGAAATTGGGGGAAATGAGGAAGAGAGGAAATTGAGGGAAATGCGAAAATTTCTGAGTCCTCTAATTTCCCTTAATTTTCCTGATTTCCTTTCTTTCCTTTTTCCCTCCTTTCCTCTCTTTCCTTAGTTTGTAATGCTCAACGATCTGTCTCGCCGCCTCCTCCGCGGGCACATCAGTGTTATCGATCTGCAAACTTTCCCGCCCGGGAACAGGCGAAAACAGATCATACGTTTCCAGGATCTCAGTCAGGATGTCCGGATCATTTACTTTACTGAATTTTTTACGGCTTTCCATGGCCACGCGTTTTTCCAGTTCGGCGCGGCTGCACGTCAGCAGCACAAAGCACACCTCACCGCCGTTTTCCTCGATCGCTTTTGTCACCTTTTCGATATGCGGATCGTCTTTGTCTTTTGCGTAACAAAACGTGTAGACCAAATTTTGATCGACACGCGCCGCTTCGGCCAGGGTTTCCAGCCGGATCATCTCGACCAACTTCCAGAACGATGATGTGCCGAAGTCAAAGATCGGTTCAACGCACTCAATGCTCAGGTGATTGTGAAACACCTTAAAGCCTGTTTGTTCCGCCAGCGCCGTGGCTACCGTCAATTTTCCCGCTGCCGGCGGGCCGTAAATAAATATCAGTTTCATAGCTTTCCCCTTGACACAGAGCTCACAGAGAGCACCGAAGAAGAAACCGAAAATAAAAAGTAAGTCGTTCTCTCTCTGTGAACTCTGTGTTCTCTGTGGCCAGCATTTATCCCTTAACGCAAACTACTTGCTTTAGTTCGGCGACGACTTCGACCAGATCGGCCTGGTTGCGCATTACTTTGGCAATGTCTTTATAAGCGCCGGGAATTTCATCTACAACGCCGCTGTCCTTACGGCATTCCACGCCCTGGGTTTGCTCCGCCAGATCTTTGGCCGAGAACTTCTTGCGCGCCGCGGTCCGGGACATTTTGCGTCCCGCGCCGTGCGAGCAGGAGTTAAAGCTTTCAGCGGCTCCCAAGCCCTTTACGATAAAGCTTTTGGCGCCCATCGAACCGGGAATAATGCCGTACATTCCTTCGTCGGCACGAATAGCGCCCTTACGAGTGACGAAAACTTCTTCACCGTAATGCTCTTCGATGCTGACGTAGTTGTGGTGGCAATTCACCGTGATCTCCGGATTGAACGGCTCGCTATCGTTAAACATCCGGTAGATGATAGCGAGCAGATTATTCATCATGACCTCGCGATTTTTGAGCGCGTACGCCTGCGCCCAATTCAGATCGCGCCAGTAGGCGGCGAATTCCGGCGTACCTTGCAAGAAGTAAGCCAGGTTCGGATCGGGCAGCGTCTGCAGATCGTGAAGCTGACGCGCGGCCTTGTTGTGATGAGTCGCCAGTTCGTTTCCGATGTTTCGCGAACCGGAGTGCAGCATTAGCCATATGATGCCGTCAGTGTCGATGCACACTTCGATAAAGTGATTGCCGCCGCCTAAGGTTCCCAATTGCTTGCGGGCTTTGCCGAAGCGCTCCTGCACTTTTTCATGCAGCGCAGGGAACTGCGCCCAGCCGTTCCAGTTCGCGGCTTCGCTGTTCGGATCGCGATTTTCCTTAAAGCCGACCGGGATCGCGCGCTCGATCTCATCACGCAGCAGCTTGAGCTTACGGTCCAGCACCCAGCTTCTAAAGGGTGTCTTGACCGCCATCATTCCGCAGCCGATATCCACGCCGACCGTGGCCGGGATCACCGCTTCTTTGGTCGCCACGACAGAGCCGACCATCGAACCGATCCCGAGATGGGCGTCGGGCATCAGGGCCACGTGCTTAAAAAGCACGGGCAGTCTGGAAACATTGCGCAGCATCGTGTGCTCATCCGGGCTCAATTCGTGACCTACCCAGGAAAGAACATCGGCCTGTGCGCCGCTGATATTTAACTTTGTGTAAGGCATTGTATTTCTCCTGTTTTATTTCTCCTTTGCTGTTATTAATTATTTTCGTGTGTTTTGGTGTGATTTCGTGGTTACTTCTTAATTGCTTTATTTTATAAAAACAATAAAAGCTAAACCGCGAAATCACATGAAACAACACGAAAATCCAGAATTCGAAATCCAAAATCCAAAATCCAAAAAATCCGGAAACCCGGTCGCTACCGCTCCCGGTTCTGACCTCATTCCCATCCGGTCGCAATTTCCGGCAAAAGTAAAAGCGGTTGTCTGAAACCCTGGAAGTTTCCGACAACCGCTCCTAAAATCGCTTTTGTTTTATGCTCAGGAGCGGAAGTAATTCCACTCCCGCGAATATCAATCTTTAATATTTATCGTTTGCTGCATGAAACACACACAGTCACCGGCCGATCTGCGACAGGGCAAATTATTGCCGCCCGTAACCGCAAGCCGATCATTTTTTCTTATTTGATATTCGTTTCGCATAGTTAAAAAAATTACGCGCCCTTTAGCGCGAAAGTTCAATTAAAAAGCAATTGTCTGATCGTGTCAAGTATTTTTCCGGAAATAGGCATCAAATATTTTTGATGAAAACGATCTTGGTATAAATTGTTCTTTTCTTGGATTTTCCCTGTTTTTTTGCTGTTTTTTGTAAAAACCCGCTTTTTATGTTGCCAAAAATAACGCCGCCCAGTTGCATCTTGTGAATAATTATGCATAATTACTATTGTTCACCTCCCCGGTGAACAATTGGTCACGAGGGGTGAGGACTTGTGACCTCGGGGTGACGGTGTGGGAGACGTCGCCCCTTTAATTTTTTAAATCTTTGTAAATACCCCTTAACAAACTTGACCTGAAACGTAACAAGGATAAAATCTATTCTTCGGGTTTTTTTAAGATTTTTTAAGAGTAGAAGGAAAGCTGACCTTAAATTTTTTGTGTCAGATAACACATAACAGAAAAAGTTTTGAGACCACCACAGACAGCTAACTGTCCGGTGGTCTTTGATTCTTTAAAAGTAAGAATGCCTGATAAACAGGAGCAAAACGGAAACGGCGGCGGCGACAAGCGATTCAAGCGCTGGTTATTCCAGGGTGTAAAAGAAATCGAAGGGCCGTACGAACGGGAACACACGCACCATGCGCATCATCCCTGGTATAAGGTGATGTGCCTGACCGGTGTGGATTATTTTTCGACCCTCGGTTACCAGCCCGGCATCGCATTTTTAGCCGCCAGTTATCTTTCACCGATCGCCACACTCATACTGGTTTTACTGACACTCTTAGGAGCGCTTCCGATCTACCGCAGGGTAGCGGCCGAGAGCCCCAAAGGCGAAGGTTCGATCGCCATGATGGAAAACCTGCTTTCCCGCTGGAAGGGCAAGCTGGCCGTTCTGGTATTGCTGGGTTTTGTCGCGACCGATTTTGTTATCACGATAACCTTATCGGCGGCGGACGCCACGGCCCACGTACTGGAAAACCCTTTCGTGCACACCCATCTGCCGTTCCTCGAACATCCGGTCCTGGTCACACTCGGGCTGGTGGCTGTTTTGGGAGCGGTCTTTCTGAAAGGCTTCAAAGAAGCCATTGGAATCGCGGTCGTTTTAGTAGCCACTTATTTGTCCCTGAACTTTATCGTACTGGGTGTCGGGCTTTACGAGGTGTTTACACACCCGGATGCGTTCAGCAACTGGCAGACCGCTTTGTTCGTCAATCCTCATGGGGGAAATTACAGCATATTTTTCCTGATCGGACTGGCGCTGGTCTCGTTTCCAAGGCTGGCGCTGGGTTTGTCCGGGTTTGAGACCGGCGTGGCGGTGATGCCGCTGATAGACAATCCCGAACCGCGTCGAAAAGATGAGAAAGCTCCTCCTGGTAGCGGCGCTGATCATGAGTTTTATGCTGATCGCCAGCAGCGTGGTCACGACGATGCTGATCCCGCCAGGAGTTCTGTCCGGCGATCTCCTGCGCCGATACGCAGCATCTTCCAACGAATATTCCGGCGTGCGTCTGTGGAGAGGAAAAAGGGAGCGCTGACGGCGCGCGCTGGCCTTCATCGCCCACAAATACATGGGAGACGGCGTTTGGAACGTTGTATGACATCAGCACGATCCTGATCCTCTGGTTTGCGGGCGCCTCCGCGATGGCGGGGCTGCTCAATATTGTGCCGCGTTATTTGCCGCGTTACGGAATGGCGCCGGACTGGGCGCAGGCGACGCGCCCGCTGGTACTTGTGTTTACCGCGATCTGTTTCGCGGTCACGATCTGGTTTGAAGCGAGCGTCGATGCCCAGGGCGGGGCTTATGCGACCGGTGTTTTGGTATTGATGAGTTCTGCCGCGGTCGCTGCGTCCATCTCCGCCTGGATGCGAAAAGAGAGGGCGAAGTGGGCTTATCTTGCCATTTCCGTGGTGCTTTTTTACACCACGATAGCTAATATCGTCGAGCGCCCGGATGGAATCAAGATCGCCTCATTTTTTATTTTTAGTATCATTGCGCGCGTCATTTATTTCGCGGGCGCTGCGCTCCACTGAACTGCGCATAGATAAGTATCGAATTTGACGAGCCGGCCAAGCAGTTCATTCAGGAAATGATCGAAGGCGAGATCCGCATCGTCACCAATCGCCGCGAAACCGGCGACGTGGACGAGTATCGCTTCGAAAGAACACGAAAAGCGGGTGGACAATCATATTCCTTCGAGCGACCCGATAGTCTTTTATGAGATCGAGCTGGGCGATGCTTCGGAATTTAAAGGCAAGCTGAAGATACGCGGAACCGACATCGACGGCTATAAGATCCTGCGCACCCAGGCCCCTGCCGTGCCAAACGCGATCGCTGGTTTGCTGCTGCATTTGCGCGACGCCACGGGCAAAATACCGCACGTCTATTTCGGCTGGAGCGAAGGCAACCCGATCATGTATCTACTGCGATATATTTTGTTTGGTGAAGGCGATACGGCGCCGGTAACGCGTGAGATATTACGCCAGGCAGAGCCCGACCCGGAAAGACGGCCCAACGTTCACGTCGGCGGATGATCTTCCTTGGCTTTTCCGTCAAAGCAGGAACGGCAGAAAACAGGGCGGCCCTGTGAAGGATAAAAGGGAACGGTAGTGCGGGTGCCGCAGCCGGCACAATCGACTGAAACCTCGATCTTTTGTTTTATCCCGGATGCCTGGGCGGCCGCGATACTGGCTATACGGTCGTTTTTAGCTTGCTTGCAGGGCTTGCAGCGCTTCGGGGGATTTTGCAGGCCTTTGTCGTAGAAGAAGGTTTGCTCGCCTGCAGTCCAGATGAATTCCTCTCCGCAATCGATGCAGGTTATTTTGACGTCTTCGAACTGCCTTTTATCAGTGTTTGAAGTCAGAGGGCTATCAGACGATTCCTTTGAATCAAATTGTATCAATGAGTGGACCCCCTTTTTAATCTGGACGGATAGATAGAGGTATTTTACCTCAACTAACTGGAGAATGAAATTATAATTAACCAGAGTTTGTGTCAAGTATAAAAATAATTTATTAGCGTATTTATATGAAAATATTGGTTATTGGCGGCGGCGGCAGGGAACATGCGTTGGTGTGGGCATTAAAGAAGGGCCGGCATAACGCCCGGATCTTTTGCGCCCCCGGCAACGCCGGTATCGCCGAGATGGCTGAGTGTGTAGGTATAAAACCATACCAAATAAAGGAGTTGGCAGATTTTGTCGAGACGAATGGGGTTGATCTGACAGTGGCGGGCGGGGAGACATCTCTCGCGCTGGGTGTGGTTGACGAGTTTGAAAAACGCGGTTTGCGGATAATGGGGCCCTCGAAAAACGCCTCCCGGCTCGAATCCAGTAAGATCTTTGCCAAAGAATTTATGAGCCGCCATGGCATTCCGACCGCACGTTTTTGCACGGCCGGTCCGCGGAAGAGGCTAAAAAAAGCTTGAATGAAGGGGAATTTGCCGTGAACTCTCCGGGCCAGGGCTCTGCGGTGGTGGTCAAGGCGGACGGATTAGCGGCGGGAAAAGGCGTGGTAGTGGCCAAAGACCGTGCCGAAGCCGAAAATGCCATCGAAGAAATAATGGGCGGCGTGCTGGTCAGCAAAGAAGCCGCGGAACAGATTATTCTGGAAGAAGTGCTGACCGGCAAGGAAGTTTCGCTGCTGCTTTTTGCTGACGGGAAAAATTACGCGCTGATGCCGCCCGCGCGCGACCACAAGCGGATCGGCGAAGGCGATACCGGCCCTAATACGGGCGGGATGGGCGTGATAACCGACGCCCGGCTGCTGTCTCCCGAAGACCTGCAAAAAATCGTTGAAGAGATCTATCGAGCCGACGCTGGCCGGCGCGGAAAAAGAAGGATTTCCTTTTAAGGGAATTCTTTTTCTCGGGTTGATGATGACCGCCGAAGGCCCGAAGGTATTGGAATACAACGTGCGGTTTGGCGACCCGGAGGCGGAAGCGATATTGGTCAGGCTGGAAAGCGATCTGGTCGATGTCTGCGACGCGATCATCGACGGCACGCTGGATAAAACTCAGCTTGTATGGAAAGACGGCTGCTCGGCGGTCGTTATCCTGGCGGCGCGCGGTTACCCGGCAAACCCTGAAACAGGCGCGGTGATCGGCGGGCTCGATATCGTAAAAGACCATCAAAACGTGATCGTATTGCACGCCGGGACCGCCTTAAACGCGAACGGGGAAATTATCACCGCCGGCGGACGTGTGCTGGCGGTGACGGCAACGGCCAGCAACCTGACCGGCGCGGTGCATCGCTGCTATAAAGCCGTGAATGAAATTTCCTGGGACGGGATGTATTGCCGGCGGGATATCGGGAAATAGATATGGTTCAGCGTTCAGGTTTAGGATTCTGGTTTCGCTTGTCTTAACGCTTGATTCGGACGCACCTAAGCTTGAACGCAAGCGTTTTACTTACAAAAGCGGGCTAGAACTTCGCCACTCTCAACTTTAAACCACGATCCGCAGCATATAAGTGCAGATGTTGATATTTTCGCCGGGGGAAATGGGAAGTTTTTGACCGGGCTGCATTTCACGGCCGCTGACAAAGGTAGCGTTCCGGCCTTCGTGAGAGAGCCAATAATTTCCGCTCGCGTCACGCGAAAGAACAAGATGTTTGCGGCTGATCTCAGGGTCGCCTTTAAGCGGAATGTCGACCGGTTTTGATTGCGAACCGCGGCCGATGCTTACTTCGTGCATATACACGGGCACCGTATTTTGTTTTACCCCGCCCCGCCACACTTCCAAACGGTACAACTCGACATTGCGTTTCTGCACCACGGTGCTTTCGTCACCGCCGTCGCTTTCCAGATTTGCCGCCGGTTTTGCCCCAGGGCTGATAAACGTATTAGCCGCAAAATTCTGTTGTGTGACGCCTCTTGGGTCGACGGTTGTCACTGCCGGGTTCGGGTCGAGATCGGTCGAAGGTTTGCTGACGGAACTGACGGGGCGCGAAAGGACGCTGGTCTTGCCGCTTTCCGCATCGTCCCAACTGTGCGCGATACGGATCTCGCCTTTTTCCAGGGTGCCGTCAATGCGGAGTTCGACAGAGAACGATTGGGTGTCGAGTTTCTTTTTGCCTGAGAGCTCGCGGGCGCGTTCGGCCAGAACGTGGTAAAGCCCTTGTTCGAGGCCGCGGCGCTTTGCCCCTTGCCATTCCTTGTTGTCATCGTTGCTTAAGAAAATAGTATATTCCGGCGGGATGAGCGTGGTGCCCTGCGGCAGAGAGACCATCTCTTTTTGCATCACGTCTTCGACCGCGCGGGCGAGTTTTACGATGAATTCTTCCGCGGCGTTAACGGGGCGGTTCTTCGCCTGCTCGGCGGCTTTTTCGAGAATGTCCTCACCGCCTTCGCCGTCCACCCATTTTCTAACTTTGTCCAGAATACTCAACTTCGTTTTACCTCAGATCAACGTACTGTTTATTGACCCAGCCATGATCGGCCTGAGCCGCGTCCTGCTTCGGACGACCATACTCTATCACATCTACTTCATACCAGTTATCGACGGTGTTGACAATGCGCACGCGCGAGTCTTTCGGTACCAGGCCGATCGGATCTTTCTTTGCATTTGCCTCAGGGCGAAGGTTGATATCGCTCGAAGCCACGCCTTCGGAATGCCCGGAGATCCAGCCGCTTAAATTCCCGGGCGATAAGCCCGGCCGCGCAAATAAGCCTGTGTACCATAAAGAACGACCGCAAACATTCCCAGTAAAAAGACCAGCACGGCGGCCCGCCGCAGCTGTTTTTGAAAAGAGCTTTTTTGTTTAGGCCCCGCCGGATCGTCGATATACGCCGGGCGATAGTTCCGGTTCATCGAACCGTTTTGCGGAATTTTCTGCGGCGCTGGGGCGGTAACAGGATCAAAGGGCGCCTGGCCGATCTTAACCACGATCTTCGGGTTATGAACGTTTTCCTCGCTGACGACATGGGAAAGTTTAAGCTCACGGCTGGTAGTGAATTTCGGTTTTTCCGGCGCGACCGGAATGTAGCCCGCGGAAACCTGGCTCTGCGGTTTCACATCTTTACCGAGCGGAACTTCTTCCAGGTCTGCGATGTCTTCTATCTCAACGGCGGACGCGGCGGCGATCCTGACCCGGACCAGGTCCTGCCAGAATTCAGTGATCGATTGGTGGCGCAGCGAAGGCGCATACTGCGTGGCTTTACGCAGGACTTGCAGCAGGCCTTCGGCCCACGGCTCGTGCGCGAATTGCTCTGGCAGATCCGTGATCGCAGAGCCGACAAAACGCCGCGGAGATTCGCCGGTGATCATCACATAGGTAGTTTTTGCCAGTGAATAGATATCGGCCGCCGGCGTTAAACGCTGCGTGACCGCGACGTTCGAATCGGCCATCATCGGGCTGTGTTCCGGCGGAGCGTAAATATTCGTGCCTACGCGAGTAACAGGATCGTCGGTGGCGGACATCCGCGCCACGCCAAAATCGCAAATTTTTATGGTGTTATGATCCGCCGTTAATAAGACATTCTGCGGCTTCATATCGCGGTGGATAATGTGCTGTGAATGGGCAAAAGAAAGGCCGGCGCAGATCTGCTCAAGATAATCGAGCGTTTTTAGAAAGGGAATGCCGCGGTTTTTACAAAGCTGGTAGAGATCGCCGCCGGAAAGGTATTCGAGCACGAGATAATGAAAGATCAATCCGTTCAGATCGCGGGCAGTGCCGTGTCCCAGGCGGCTGACGATGTTCGGATGGCGCACGCGGTCAAGCGCAATCGCTTCATTACGAAAATTTTCGACCAGCGTTTTTTCCAGCTCAGCATCGAGGTCGCCCTGTAAAAAGACATTGAGCGCTTTGATAACTACTTCGACGTGGGGAGAATTTGGCGCGGCAAAAGTATCGCGGGCGGCAAATATTTCCGAATAGCTTCCGCGGCCCAAAACGTGGGTCAGATCATAGCGGCCGTCGAGACGGCAATTTTTTAGCGAAAGCTCTTTCATCTCAGATCACGGAAAAAACCTAATTCCTCTTTCCATGATATTTTACGCTGGCAAAATCGCAAAGTTCGGTACTTCATGGAGCGCGGGCATCCCTGCCCGCATGAAATCCTGAAATTAGCCGCGAATTACACTAATTACACGAATTATCTTGTTCTCGAATTTATGTTTTGTATTAGCCGAAGCCGCGGGTTTTTCTTTCTCAAAAGCCGACTGTGCTTCCCGGCCGTTCGCGATAGAAAGCGCCTGGGCGATCTCGGTTTCCAGTGTCCGGCGGTTCTCATCACCGGTCAGGTTCAGCGATTCCTTGGCTTTTTGCAGGGCGGCAGCCGCTTCGCCGTATTTTTTCTCGTGCAGCAGGGCGCGCCCGATCAGGTAATAGTCTTCCGCATTGACCGCATTATTTTTGTGGGTCAATAAATACTGCGCCGGATCTTTATCGACGCTGCGGCGGTCTTCTTCAAAGGCGGAATACGGGATCGCGGGGCTTTGCACCGGCAAATTATTTTCCACTACCGGGGGATGGCTCAGCGTCCAGTAGTAATAGCCGCCCGCGCCTGCACCGGCGCCGATAAGTATTAAGATCAGCGAGCTAACATCCGGCCAAACATGCTTCCGCGTTTTGCGATCCGGACTATCTCGCCGCGTTCGGCTTTCATTTTTTCGTATTGCCGGACGGGGTCGTCCGAAGCGGCGGCGGAAATGCCTTCCATGCGGTAAAGAGCGCCCTCATTTTGGTGCGGCGAAGGGGAAGATAGCTGTGAATCGGTGCCGTCATTAAGTGAACCCTGCGTTTCTGCGGTGGTTAACGGGGTCGCGCTGTTTGCCACCCCTGGCCTTATGTTTGAAATAGTGTTTTCTTCGAGTTCGCCGTTCGCCTCGTCTCCTGCTGTGGCAGCCCCGGTGGTTTTTATTACGACCGCCGTCAGATTGTCCTCGGCGCCGCGGGTGTAGCAAAGATTTTTAAGTTCCGTGCAGGCCTGCTGCGGCGTTTTGCACATCGTCAGGACTTCGCGGATCTCCGGGTCGCTGACGTGGCGCGTTATCCCGTCGGAACAAAGCAGAAAGGTCGAGCCCGCCTCGTACATCATGGTCTTCATATCGACCTCGACCGCATCGTCGGCGCCGACCGCGCGGCTGATGACATTCCGGCTGGGATGATTGGCGGCCTGCTCCGGCGTAAGGCGGCCGGCGCGAACCTCTTCTTCGACCACGGAATGGTCCTGCGTTTCACGGAAAAGATTTCCCTTGGCGTCGAGGCGGTAAAGACGCGAATCGCCGACGTGGCCGATGGTCGCGACATTCTGCGAAAGCTGAAGGGCAACGATGGTCGTGGCCATGCTGCTGAGCCGCGTCACTTCCCGCGACATTTGATAGATGGCGGCGTTGGCGCGCTGGATGGCGACTTCCATCAGATCTTCGACATCGACGCTGCCCTGTACATTACTGAAAGCTTCAGAGAGGACCTCGATAGCGGTTTGCGAAGCGACCTCGCCCGCCTGCGCGCCGCCTACGCCGTCGGCCACAACGAAGAGGCCCATCGAGGGCAGGTCTAAAAAAGAGTCCTCGTTTTGCGGCCTTTTTTCGTTCAACCCGCGATCAGAGACTGACGCCGAAGAAATTTGATATTGAGATTGACTCATCGATTATGCGGCTTTATTTAGCGGGAAGGGGCTATTCTCCTGTTCTAAAGTTTTGCGTCTTCTAAAAGTTTTGCTTCGGCGCCGTTTCGATGCGAAAAAGCCAGCAGCATTCCGAGCATGGTAAAGCTGGTGATAAGGCTAAAGCCGCCGTGGCTGACGAACGGCAGCGTGATCCCGGTCATCGGCAGCGCGCGCGTGATGCCGCCGATATTGACCAGCGCCTGGAACCCGATAAAGGCCGTCAGCCCGGCGCAGCAAAGCTTGGAAAACATATCGCGCGATTCCATGGCGGTGCGCACCCCGGCGCTGACAAAAATTATAAGCGCAAGCATCAGCAATAGACCACCGCCCAGCCCAAGTTCTTCGCCCAGCGCGGCGTAAATGTAATCGGAATCCGCCACGGGAATAAGCTCCGGGTATCCGAGCCCGAGGCCGCGCCCGGTCGTACCGCCGGAAGATATTCCGAACGTCGCCTGCGCGGGCTGGAACGCCAGCACGTCAAACCAGGCATCGACGTTGATGTTGTCCTGCATCTTCGGATCTTCCTTGATCATCTCGGGAAGATCGGGGTTTTTCTCGAGCAGCTTTTTGTAATAGTCGTCATAGTCTTCTTTCCACCAGATGGTGTCGGGCGCGGGCGGATTAAACCCGTCGAGCCACAGGTGAAAGCGCTGTTGAATACGGTCAGGCAAAACCGCTTTGACCGGGCCCGCCAGTGCCGGCAAAGGCCCGAGCCGGGATTGCACGCTATCTGGCAGAGCACCTACGACCAGGATAACGATCGCAAAAACAACCGAGCCGACCAGCACCAATCTCTGCGGGAATTTTTTGACCGCGATCAGATAAAGCGTGGCGTAGGCCGAAGTGAACACCAGCATCTGCCCGAAATCTTTGAGCACAAAGAACGGCACGAAGGGAATAACAGCCATCGCGACTAAGGGCAGCACATCGCGTGTTTTTGGGATCCCCCAGTAGGTTTGCGCCAGATTTTTATAAAGCACGGTCAGGATGGCGGCAAAGCCTATCAGAAAGGGAATTTTTGCCGGTTCCCACGGCGTCATGCCGCCAAGAAATTTCCCGGCGCGCGACATTACCGCCGCCACCAGCAGCGGCAATAGTGTCAGCAGTACGATGACGAAACCGTTCTTCTGCAAAAGAGTAAGCACGTCTTCGCGGCGCAGGGCGATGTAAGCGCCGATGCAGCACAGAAAAGCAAAAAGCGGCAGCAGCGTGCGGGTCGAGGTCAGCAGGGTAAATAAAGTGTCTTTTGAAGGGCGCGGCGTTTCCAGCGACAGATCGACCGGCGCGGGGTCGGTCGCTGGCAGGCCCATCATCCGTTTTTTCTCGGCCGAATAATTCTCCTGGATGTAGTGCATCTGCAGGGTCTCGATCTTTTCCTGCCGCGCCTCGGCTTTGTCTTTGCTGGAAATATATTCAGGGTCGGTGAACAAGCGGTATTGAACCACCAGGCCGATAGAGAAAAGCAAAAGCGCCGCGGTATAAAGCGTCCAGTTACCCGCGAATTTGGTGTAGCGCGTGAGAAAGATCGGCGCGATCAGAAAGGGAAGAAAGAGAAAAAGATTTCGCCCGGCGGTTAGCCAGGAAGTTTCAAAACCGCGGATCAGCGCGCCGTAATAGATCGAGTAGTGCGCCATCGCCGTCAGGGCGATGATGATCAAAATCGCGATCATGTGCGACGAAGCGCGGTTTCTCATAAAGTTAGCGTCTGGGTTTTTTCTTCGGAGCGGCTGCTTTTGCGGCCGGTTTAGGCGCCGGGGCCGCGGGTTTCGGCAGCCCGAGCAAGCCCAACTCTCTGGCTTTCAAAATAATATTTGCCGCGATCGGGGCGGATATCGCCGCGCCGTAACCGCCGCCTTCGACGACCACCGCGATCGCGAGATACGGTTTTTCCAGCGGCGCGATACAAATGAACCAACTGTCGGTGCGTTCGTACATCACCGGGTCATAATATTCGACGGTGTTTCCTTTCGCGTCCCGGCGGGTCTTTTTCAGCAATTTCATGCGCCCGGTTTTTTCGTCAAAAACAGGGGCGAGCTTTTCCGCCGTGCCGGTCTTTCCGCCGGACCTGATACCGGCGGCGCGGACGCTGCCGAAAACGCGCGTGGCTGTACCGCCGCTGCCTTCGGTGACGAGCGCCATGATATCTCTGATCGCGGCTCCCTGCTGCGGCGACAGCACCTGCGAGTAAGGCTGCGGCGGACGGTCAAACTCGATCTTCGGCTCGCATCAATTTGCCTTCGAGATTTCCCGCGGCGGCGGCGACCATCGCCATTTGAAACGGCGTCATCTGCGAGGCATAGCCCTGGCCCATTCCTTCGAGCCCAATATCGTAATTCGTGATCTTGGGGCCGGTGACGATCATGGAACCGCGCGGCGCGAGCGCGCTTTGAATTTGCGGCGTGCTGGTGTTCCACAAGTCTTTTAAGAATTTTGGCTGAAAGGTTTCTTCCGGCGTATCGACCGCCGTGATGCCGAGCAGCTGAGCATTTTCGCGAATTCGTTCGCGGCCGAGTTCGACCGCCATCTGCGAGAAATACTGGTTGCTCGAAGCCTCGAATGCCTGCGCGATGTTAAGGCTGGCGCAGCCGTACGGAGGTTCGCACCCGCCGTTGGCATCGAGAATGGGACGGGACCCGTTAAAGGGAACAAAGCCGCCCGGCGAACTGGTAAAAGTGGTCCCTTCTTTTCCCGCGCGAAAGGCGGAGAGCATGGTGAAGGTTTTAAACGTTGATCCCGGCGTATAAAATTCCTGTGTTGCCCGGTTAAGCAGCGGATTGTCTTTTTTATCCCCTTCAAGCTTGATGAACGAATCAGGATTGGCCGTCTCGCTGAGCAGGTACGAAGGATTGCTGTACATTGCCAGCAGCTCGCCGGTCTGCGGATTCATTACCACGACCGCGCCCTTTTTCCCTTTTAACTGCTCGGCGACGTAGCGCTGCAGATCGCGGTCGATGGTGATCTTTACATCGCGGTCGGCGTCGGGTTTTTTGGTGTAGTTAAATAAGACCTCCCAGGACTCCGGGGTCGGGTCCGCCGCCTTTTTGAATAGGGTGCGTTCGAGCCCGGGCACGCCGCGTTCGGAACCGAGCATGTGCGCCATCTCGCGTTCGAGCGCATAGGCGCGAACGATATCTCCATCGGGCTCGTGCTTGTAATAAGCCAGGGAACTGCCGAGGTCGCCCGACCGGTCGAGCATCCAGCCGCGCAGGCTGGCGGCGGAAGTACGGCGGGTGCGCAGGTCTTTGTAACTGAGCTCCTGAAAACGCTCGTTATAGTCTTCGGCAAACATCGTCCAGTAGACGTGAAAGCCGAAAACCGAAAGCGCCAGCACGACAAAAACCCATCGCCAGATCGACAAGCTGCGATTGGTTGAAGTAACGCCGAGCTTTTTCTTTACTTCTTTGGGAAGATCTTTAATATTTCCCACGATCGGTGAAGAATCGTTCTTCGGATTGCGCAGGAAAGAAAGGGCCAAAACAAAAATAACAAAAGCGATCCCGCATTGGTAAAGAATGCTTAAGAAAGCTGGGGTTAATTCCAGCGCGCCTTTGCCGAAGAGCCAGGTTAGATTTTGAAATAAAAGGACCGGGTCATCTATGTTTTATGTTCAGAGGGCGTCGCCCATTAATTCTCCGAGTGACATATACGCGCTTTTAGTGTATTTCGTGGTTTAAATATTATTAAAAGCTTAACAAACGAATACACTAAACGACACTGCTAATTTTTTACTTCAAGGTCGTCATTATCCAATTCGATCCTGATCGGGCCTTTCTCATCTTCAACCGTGACATCCTGATCCTCTTCGGGCGCGGTTTGCGGCTCGCTTACCAAATGTTCAAAAAAAACATCGACCGTGCCGAAGGTCACCATATCGCCTTCATTTACCGGCAGCGCTTTTCCATAAGCTAAACGTTCTTTATTGATAAAAGTTCCGTTGGTCGAGCCGGTGTCGGCCACCATGAGTTCGCCGTTCGCATGAAATGAAAGCGCGGCGTGGAGCTTGGAAACGCTCTGGTCTTCCAGCGCGAGGTCGTTTTCCCGCGTGCGCCCGACAGTGACGCGCTCGCCGGGTTCGAAAAACAGCCGGACCTCTTTCTCCATTCCGTGCAGGCTGAATTTGGCAAAGACCGTTTCGCCCGTGCGTTTTTTCTTATCGGGGATCAATTCACCGACATTTATGTTCGGCATCGTAACGGAAAGATCAACCTCGTCATTTTCTTTTTCCGTTTCGCCAAAACTGGTCACGATATGAATGCCTTCAACAAAATAATCGGGCTTGGCGGTGATCTTCAGCGGAGCGTAGGTCCGGTAGCGGTTGTCGTTGATGTGGTCGATCAGCGCGGCCATCAATTCATTTTCCAGAGATTTGAGCGATGCGGGCGAGGCGGCGGAAAACTTTCCCCACTCGACTTTAAGCTGGACCAGGTGCGGCACGAATTTGCCGTTCTCACCCATGTCGCGCACCTGCGAATCGAGCAATTTCCTGGCACGGGCGGCTAGTTCGCTGGTCGCCAGGGTGCTGGAAGGTTTTGCCTGCCGGCCAAGCAGGCCGTCAAAGGTTTCACCCAGCTTCGAAAGCACACCCTGGATAAGCTTGTCAGGCGAAAGCTGGGTTTTTTTGGGATTGGATTCGTCTTCAGCCATTTTTAGATTTTGAAGCATTTTAGCCAAATTCTTTTGCTAAAGCCACATAACAATAATGAAGTCAGTACCGGGAACGCAGTGACCGGCTTCTTCTCCGACGGGCTGGATGCTCGTTAGTTTTTTCGCTGCGCTCATTTAGCCGGTCACTGCGTTCCCGGTACTGACCCCGTTACCCTGACTTCAACTGCCGCTAGATAAGAATACGATTTCGCGTCACGTTTGTTGCCGGAATTGCCGCCGGGCTTCAAATAAAACGATGCCCGCCGCCACCGCCGCATTTAAACTCTCAACGGTTTTCGCCATCGGTATATGGAAACTTTCATCACACATCGTGATCTCCTCAGGCGTTAATCCGTGAGCTTCGGAGCCGATCACCAGCGCGTGCGGCTTTTGCCAATCGACAGCCGTATAAGACGTTTTACCGTTTATGTCCGCGCAGGCAACCGTCATTTTGTTTTGCCTGGCCCAATCGACAGCTTCGGAAAATTCCGCCCCGTACCATACCGGCAGCCGCAGGCTTGCGCCCATCGCTCCGCGCAGGGCTTTGGGTGAAAATGGGTCGGCGGAATTTCTGGTAATGACAACCCCAATAGCACCCGCGGCTTCGGCAGTGCGCAGGATAGCGCCGAGATTCGCCGGGTTATTAATTTCATGAAGGATCATTACCAATGGCAGATCGCCTGGCCTGATTTGCGCCATGTCCAACGCTCCGGTCAAAACGCTGCTGCTGACCGGCTTTTCGGCGGTGATGACGATGCCCTGCGGCGAACTTGTATCGGTCACCGAATCAAGCAATTTTTCCGGTACCAAAAGGCCTTCGATGCCGCGCTTTTTCAACTCCGTCAATAAAGCCTTACCGCGCGGCTCGACGGCGAAGTCAGGCGTATAAAGCACGCTGGTGATCGCGACATTAGATCCGACGGCCGACCGGACGGCCTCTTCGCACAAACGCAGACCCTCGATAAACATCTCGGTGGAAACTTTGCCTTTGCGGACAGCGCGGGCGTGTTTCAGGTGCGGATTGTCTCTGCTGGTGATCATTTATCCGGTTCGGCTAAATCATTGTATAATCAAAGTTGTGGATACCGAAAATCTGCCGCCCTCGCAAAAAGGAAGGGGATATGAAATTCGCGGGCTGGGGCTGCGTGAATTCGCCGGGCTCAGGCACGATACGGATGTGCTCAACCCTTTCGAACTGGCGCGGTACGCCAAACTGCTGGTGGTGCCGTTCGACCAGCTGGAAGAGCTTTTGTCGGCGGAAACGGTCGAGCACCTTTTGGGTGAGGGAAGGAATGCGTGGTCAGGGGGCGCCGCTTCACAGCGGCTGCCGAACGGCTGGCGGTTGATAATTCTAAATCCCACGCATAGCGCAAAACGGCACAAAGCAACGCTGATGGAAGAGATCAGCCACGTTTTTCTCGGCCACAAACCCAGCCGGCTGGAAGTGCAAAATGTGAATTCGGCGGGAAAAACCATCGCGCGAGACTATAATGCCGATATCGAAGAACAGGCTTACTCGGTCGGCGCCGCGGCGCTGGTGCCTTACGCGGGACTAAAAAAGCTGATCGGCGAAGGAAGATCATCGCCCGAGATCGCGCGGCATTTTCGCGTCAGCCGCGAACTGGTCGAGTTTCGCATGAAGATCACAAAGCTGTGGGAAATGTATAAGACGGCGCAGAGCTAAAAGAGGAGTTTATAGAGTTCATAGAGTTCATAGAGTTTGTTGAGTTTATTGAGTGAAAGAATTTAATAATACTTGTTCGACTTTGCGCTCTTAACTCCACTAACTCTATTACTCGATAAACTCTACTAACTATTAAAGGAGTTTGTTGAGTTCATTGAGAAATTTAATGATGCTTGCTCGACTTTTAACTCTTTAACTCTATTACTCGATAAACTCTACTAACTTTATTTTATGGCGACATTAACTTTTTGGGGCGGGGTCGGATCGGTTACTGGTTCAAAATATCTGCTGGAACATAACGGCAGGAAAGTTTTGGTCGATTGCGGTTTGTTTCAGGGAGAAAGGGAGCTAAAGGAACGCAACTGGCAAGATCCGCCGTTTGACCCGCGCGCGATTGACGCGGTGATCATCACTCACGCGCACATCGACCACACCGGTTATTTGCCGCGCCTGGTAAAACAGGGATTTTCGGGAAAAGTTTTTACTTCGAGCGCGACCGGCGATCTGATGAAAATTCTGCTGCCTGATTCCGGCAGATTGCAGGAAGAAGAAGCGGACTATCGCAACCGCCACAACCTGACGGACCATAAACCGGCGTTGCCGCTCTATGACGAACAAGATGCCAGGCACGCGCTCGAATTATTAAGCCCGGTCCCGAACGATGGGAACGCCGTCGATATTTGCGAAGGGTTTCGCGCTTCGTTTCGCGTCGCCGGGCATATTCTCGGAGCGAGCATGGTGCTGGTAGAGATCGCGGGCGCGGGAGCGGAAGGCCACGGCGTGCGTGTTTTATTCTCAGGCGATCTGGGGCATTACGATCAGCCGATCCTGAAAGACCCGGCCGCGCCGCCGGCTTGCGATTACATGATGGTCGAATCGACCTACGGCGACCGCCTGCACAGCGTAACGCATGCCGATGAACAGCTGGCGGAAGTAATAAACAACGCGGTGAAGACCAATTCGCCGATCCTGATCCCCGCGTTTGCCATCGGCAGAACTCAGGAACTGCTCTATCAGATCCGCGAGCTGGAAGAGGACAAAAAGATACCGGTCGTGCCGGTGCGCGTGGACTCGCCGATGGCGGCGCAGGCGACGCAGGTCTATAACCGCTGGCGCGAAGAGCATGACGAAGAGTATGTGAGTATTCTTTCCCGGCAGGTGCATCCGCTGCGCACGGGTTCGATGGTGACCACGTCGACGCGGGAAGAATCAAAAAGCTTAACGAGCGAACATGGAACGCGGGTCATTATCAGCGCCTCGGGAATGATGACGGGCGGGCGGGTGATGCATCACGCCAAATATATTCTGCCCGACCCGAACGCGATCATAATTTTTGTCGGTTACCAGGCAGCCGGAACGGTCGGACGCCGGATCTGCGAAGGCGCAAAAGAAGTGCGGATAATGAAAGATTGGATACCGGTGCGATGCCGGGTGGAAAAGATCGAGAGCTTTTCCGCGCACGCGGATTGGAAAGCGGTCCTGCGCTGGCTTTCGGGATTACCCGAAGCGCCGAAAAGAATTTTTACCACCCACGGCGAGCCGGATGCCGCCGCCGCGATGGCCGGGCATATTCGCGAAAAATTCGGTTGGAATGTTGAGGCACCGACCTATGGAGAAGTTTTTGAACTCAAATAACACTTCGCGAACTTTGCGTCTGCAACTTCGCGCCCTTTGCGGTTAAACTGGTTTTTTAACGCAAAGAACGCAAAGAGAGGACGCAGAGGACGCGAAGATAAATCAATATTTAAGAGGAATATTTACAAAACATGGCAAAAGAAAATTCATTCGATATTGTATCCAAGACCGATTATGCGGAGCTTGATAACGCGCTGAATCAGACCAATAAAGAGATCAGCCAGCGGTTTGATTTTAAGGGAAGCAAGGCCCAGGTCGAACTGCAGCAAAAAGACCTGATGATCTCTGCCGAGGACGATATGAAACTGCGTAACGTCAACGATATTTTACAAGGCAAACTGGTCAAGCGCGGCATCTCGCTCAAAGCGCTGAACTACGAAAAGGTCGAACCCGCCGCGGGCGGAACTGTCCGGCAAAAAGTGACGATCCAGCAAGGTATCCCTATCGAAAAAGCCAAAGAGGTCGTTAAATATATTAAAGACCAGAAATGGAAAGTGCAGGCGTCGATCCAGGGCGAGACAGTCCGCATCTCCGGCAAAGACCGTGACACGCTGCAGGAAGTGATCTCCGGATTAAAAGCGACAGATTTCGGGATCGATATGCAGTTTGATAATTACCGGAGCAATTAACAAGGGAGCCATGGAGCGCACACTTTAGTGTGCATACAAGAAAGCCGAATGAATTCGGCGCTCCAAGAGGGCGCTCCTAACTAAACGATGCAAACATTCAGCGCAAAAACCGCCAGGCAGAATTCCGAACTCACGGCCCGCAAGATATTCGACCTGATCAAGCCCGAACTGGCGCTGGTCGAGGCCGAATACGAGCGTCAGGCGCGTTCCAATATCCAGGTGATAAGTTACCTGGGTGATTACCTGCGCGCTTCGGGCGGCAAGCGCATCCGGCCGGCCCTGTTCATCCTGGCCTGTTACGCGGCGGGCGGCGACGGCTCGCGGGAGAGCGCGATCCGGATGGCAACCGTAATGGAAATGCTCCACACGGCGACTTTGGTCCACGACGACATTATAGACAACGCCGGCACCAGACGTAACCACGCTTCGGTCAACGCGCGTTTTGGTAATCAAACGGCCGTGCTGATGGGCGACTGGCTCTATATGACCGCATTTGAAACCAGTTTGCGGGAACGGTCGCTGGAGATACTGGATATTCTCACGCGCGTAACCCGCAAAATGACCGAAGGGGAATTGATCCAGCTCACGGTTCTGGGTAAAACCGACCTCACGGAAGAAGAGTACTTTGAGATATTAAAAAGAAAGACCGCGTTTCTCTTTAGCGCGTGCTGCGAGATAGGCGCAATTTTGGGAGATACTCCGGCGGAACATCAGTCGGCGTTGCGAGATTACGGGATGAATCTTGGCATCGCTTTTCAACTGGCGGACGATCTGCTGGACTTTACCGCCGACGAAAAAGAACTGGGCAAGGCCGCGGGCGCCGATCTGCTGGAAGGAAAAATGACGCTGCCTTTGATCATGCTTTTACAGAAGCAGCCGGGTATGAAAGAAAGCCTGGAAAAGGTGATGTACGAGGGAGATTATGCCGCGGTCTCGCGTGAATCACTCTTAAGCACAATGCACGGTTCCGGGATTTTTGAAGCAACGCTTAAAAAAGCGCATAATTATGCAGAAGAAGCCCGGAAAAACCTTGCAGGATTACCAAAAACACAGTATTCTTCTATGTTAGCTGACATTCCGTCATACATCATAGAGAGAAACAAGTAACCTGCTGCTTAAGCAAAAAATGGAACCGCTTAATCAAAATCATCTAATAACCACACTGGACCAAAGCCTGCGGCAGACGCGCAGCACGCAGAGCCGTTTGATGGCGCGCCTTCAGGAGATCGAATCCGAGGCGGAAAGCCTGCGCCAGGAAGTGGAAGCGCTTGAGCATATCGCCAATCAAACCGAAGAGGCGATCTATAGCCTGGTGGGAACTTCGCGCGGCGGCAAGGGCGGGCCTTCAGGTTCAAAACTCGGCAAGACGGAAGAAGCGCCGATGCGCCATTACACGCCGCCGCCAAAGCCGACTGTGGGCGGGGGTGCAAACAGCTACTCGGGCGGCTCGATCTCATACATCGGACATGACCGGGGACATGACCGGGGAAATAACCGGAACCAGTCAATGAGGTTTGCGGAAAATGAGGCCACCAGCCAGCGTTTTTCCGACCGCACCATTACCCAGGCATGCACCCTTCTGCTGCGCGAAGCCGAAAGGCCGATGCACGTCAACGAGCTTTATTCATATTTGATGGATGGCGGGTTTGAATTTAAGGGTAATAATCCTACAATTAGTATCGCAGTATCATTAAACAGAAATCGACGATTCAGAAAAGTCGCTCCCGGTACCTTTGACCTGGTGATGCGCGATGCGTCATCGCAGGCTGTTTCATAAAGTTTGAGGAGGAAAACAGTCCACCATGGCTGTCATATTTAATATTAACCGGAATAATCTATTAACTACCGCGTGCATTATCTTCATGATGTGCGCTTTTTCTTTTACGGTTGCGGCCCAGCGCATCAAGCTGCGCGGCCAGATCAATCCTACCTGTTCGACCACGGTGGCCAACGCGAAATTCGCGGACATTTACGCGGACGGCAATATAGCTGTGATGGGAACCTACGGATGTACGGGCGTGTTTATCATCGACGTGTCTAACCCGAACAATCCGGTGCTGGCTTCGCGCTATAATCCTGGAAATAACCAGCAGTTCCTGGAAGCGATCGTGATCGGCAACCGCGGTTACTTTGGCAGCGGCAACGGCGGCGGCGTTCACATCGTCGATCTGACAAATCCGGCCAGCCCCGTTTTGCTCGGCATCGTTAATTCAAGTAATGGCGGCGGATATAATTCCATTCACGAGATGATGATCCGCGGCAATTACCTGCTGGAGAATTTTAACGGCACCAGCACCCGCGCCCTCAAGATCATCAACATCAGCAACCCGGCGGCGGCGACACTTAAGTGGACGTTTTTGAACACCGCGCAGGAAGAAGCGATTTGGGTTCATGCTTATCACATCCGCGGCAACCGGCTTTTTACGTCCGGATGGGGAAACGGCGCTAACCGGGGTAAAACGTCGATCTATGACATCAGCAACCTGGACAGCCAGCCGCCCCAGCTGCTGGGCTCGATCGAAGATACGAGCAGCACGACGGCCGGCAACAGTATGCACAGCAACTGGAGCAGCGAAGACGGGAATTATCTCTACAGCTGCCGCGAAACCGGTAACGGAAGCGCCGACCTGCGTGTATATGACATCCACAATCCGGCGGTGCCGCTGCTGGTCAAAAAGATAACAATGGCCCAGCTGGGCATCGTCGCCATCTCGCCGCACAACCCGGTGGTGATGGGTAACAAGCTTTATGTTTCGTGGTACCAGGCCGGCCTGGTCCTGTTCGACATTTCCGATCCGGCCGATCCCAAGATGATCGGGCAATACGACACCTGGCCGCAGGAATTTGCACCGGATGAAAATTTGATGCAGAGAAAGCTGGATGAAGAGCCGTGGGATATGATCTGCGCTAATTTCGATCGGAATAAAAGGCTGGTTGCCGGTTATGACGGCGATTGGGCGGTGTTTCCGTTCCTCGGCGAGGACAAAGTGCTGGTTGGCGACCTGGCGACCGGTCTCTATATAGTCGATGTCTCGGTCAAAAACCGTGTTTCGGATTTCGACGGCGATGGTAAAACCGACTTTTCCAAATTCACGCCGGGCACGGGTGTCTGGGAGATCGAAAACAGCTCTAACCAGGGGGACGCAACCACTCCTTTCGGTTTAAATGGCGACAAGCTGGCCGCCGGTGATTATGACGGCGACGGCAGGTCCGACATCGGACTCTGGCGCCCGAGCGACGGTACCTGGTATTCGCTCAACAGCAGCAACGGAATTTTCCGCGCCAACCAGTTTGGCTTAACGGAAGATATTCCCGTTCCGGGAGATTTCGACGGCGACGGCAAGACGGACCTGGCGGTATGGCGGCCCAGCAACGGCGTCTGGTATATGTTCCAGAGCACGCAGGGTGTTCGCATCATGTCGTGGGGAATGAACGGTGATAAGCCGCTGGTGGGCGATTTTGACGGTGACGGCAAATCCGATCCGGTGATCTATCGCGGCGGCAGCTGGTATATCTGGCAGAGCTCGACTAACGCGCCGGCAGGCGCATACTTCGGGCTGGCGGATGACAGGCCGCTTGCCGGTGATTTTGACGGCGATGCCAAATCGGACTACGCCGTGTATCGCCCTTCGACGGGGACGTGGTATGTCTTTAAGAGCACGATAAATAATTTCACCGCGGTCACGTTCGGACTGCCGACCGATCTGCCGATACCGGCCGATTATGATGGTGACGGAAAAGCGGATTTTGCGGTCTATCGCCCGAGCGATGGCAACTGGCATATCCTGCAAAGCTCTAATTCCGGTTATGTGCTGAAGAATTTCGGCAGCGGGAATGACATTCCTTCGCCGTCATCAGTGAACCCATAGAAATTGCAAGAAAAATGTAAGCGCCCGGAGTCAAATTCCATTGACTTCGGGCTTTTTGTTATCTGTAAGGGAAGAGGATCGGGATTTTCGGCACGGCATATGATATTCCATCGCCATCTTGGGGTTAATCCTTAAAGTTAAGGCGCGCAGGTTTACAGATAGGTGACGGTTTCGTGTGATTCGTGGTTATAACAACTGAAAATTAACCACGACTCACACCAAATTAAACAAAAAAGCCAAGCTAAGAGATTTAATGTCATATCTTAGCCTGGCTTAGTTAATATCAGGAGACAAATGGCTTAGCTTATTGAGGTTTTAAGCCATTCCAGATACTCTTGCGAAACATTTTCAGCATTTAATGCCACGATCTCCGGGACCGAGTAGCTGTGATTAGCCTTAATAAAGGCTTCCAGATCGCCAAATTTTTCCGGCAGGGTCTTGATCAAAAGCAGATATTCCTCGTCCTTTTGCACTTCGCCTTCCCACTGGTAAAAAGAAGTGATCTGAGGCACGATCTGAACGCACCCGGCAAGCTTTTGCTCAACCAGCTTTCGCGCCAGGACCTCTGCTTCCTCTTTATTCGGAGTGGTGTTGAAGACTATCAGCATAGGATAAGGAAAAGCCGGATACTAACATTAAAGATAAGGTAAACAGTTTAGAGTTCAAGCTTTAGCTTGTCCGATCCAGGTAGAATAAGGACAAGACAACTAAAGTTTGAACTCTGAACCGTTTTACCGTCAAAGTTACACTGTTACCGCTTTTTCAAAAGGGATCTCGTCAAAATGGGTCATCTGTTTGAAAGCCCGGAAGCGCCCATTGATCTCGGGGTAACCAAGCGCATCAACGCGTTCGGTGCCGAATTGCTCCACATTAAAGCTCGCCATGACCGAGCCGTAGATCATCGCGCGGCGCATCGTTTCGTCGGTGATCTCTTTCTGGCTGGCGAGATAGCCCATAAATCCGCCCGCAAACGTATCACCGGCGCCGGTCGGGTCAAAAACGCTTTCCAGCGGGTAGGCGGGCATCGCAAAATAGCTGTCCCTGGTAAAAAGAGCCGCGCCGTATTCGCCGCGTTTAATGACGATGGCTTTGGGGCCCATGTCGAGAATTTTCCGGGTCGCTTTGATAAGGTTCGGTTCTTCGGTCAACTGGCGCGCCTCGGCGTCATTGATGATGATGCAATCCACTACTTTTACGGTTTCGATCAGCGCGTCTTTCGCCGAAGTGATCCAGTAATTCATCGTGTCCATGGCGACGAACTGCGCGTTCGATTGCATCCGCACATCTTTTTGCAGCGTCGGCTGGATATTGGCGAGAAACAAAAGCCGGGCATTTTTCGATTCTTCGGAAAGTTTAGGATCAAAGGTTTCAAACACGTTGAGCTGGGTGTCCAGCGTGTGCGCGGTGTTCATATCGTAGTCATAACGGCCCTTCCAGAAGAAAGTTTTTCCGTCCGCCACGACTTCGATATCGTTGGTATTGATATTGTGCCGTTTGAAAACATCCCACTCGGCTTCGCTAAAATCGCCGCCGACCACGCCGACCGCGTATACCTGAGTAAAAAAACTGGCCGATAAAGAAAAGTGCGTCGCCGCACCGCCCAATATTTTGTCGCGCTGTCCGAAAGGCGATTCCAGCCCGTCAAACGCAACCGAACCTACAACTGTTAAAGACATTTAATTAGATGCTCCTGTGAATATTAAGATGAAATAGCTAAAAGAGTTATTTTACACGCCAAGGCGGGTTTTTGCGATTCTAGTGAGGGCAAAAAGAGTCATCAACTGCTGGGAGCGCAGGCAGGATGCCTGCGCTCCCAGGTTTGCTCGATTTGTTATTTCTTGGCTTCGAGTTCCTTGACCAATCTTTCGGCGTCGGGAAGAAAGGGGCTCTGAGGATATTTTTCCACCAGCTGGCTCAGATAGGCAAGCGCGTCTTCGCGCAATTTCGCCGGATCGTATTTTCTTTTATCGTCTTCGGTCCTCTGCGGCACTTTTTGTTTCCCTTTACCATCGGCCAGATAATAGCTGCTCATCCCGGCAACGTAAAGGACTTCGTCCATATACGAAAAATCCGGGTAGGCGGCAATTATTTCCTCGCAGCGCTTTAAACTGCCGATATAGGCTTTTTTCAGCTTGAAATAATTATTGGCGACCTCGAGGTTGTGTTTAGCGTCGGCTTCCATGAGCGGGTCGCGCAGCACTTTGGGATCGATCTGTTTTTGGGCCGAGGCCAGGCCCGACAGGACAAAAACGCTCAATATTGCGAGTGATAAAGTGACAAAATGTCTTTTCATAACAACTAAAAGATGTTTTTTACGCGAGAAAGTTTGCACGCCGATTTATTTAGGCGCGTATTTTCCTATGATCGCTTCCAGCTTTTTCGCGGTTTCAGGGTTCCAATGATCGGGCTGTGTAAAAATCGCGTTCTGCGTCGCGCCGGCAAACTGGTTCGGCGTTTGTTTTTCATCGACGCGTTTAACGGCCTCTTTTAAGATCAGCTGCGCGTTGCGCACATTTTTGTTCAGATAGCCGATCACGATATCGATGGTGACGGAATCGTGGTCTTCGTGCCAGCAATCGTAATCGGTCACGAGCGCGAGCGTGGCATAAGCGATCTCGGCTTCGCGAGCGAGCTTTGCCTCCTGCAGGTTGGTCATGCCGATGATGTCCATACCCCAGCTGCGGTAGACGTTCGATTCAGCTTTGGTGGAGAACGCCGGGCCTTCCATGCAAAGATATGTGCCGCCGCGGTGAACTTTCAGATCTTCAATAGTTTTGCACGACGCTTCCAGAATGTCGCCAAGCTCGTCGCAGACGGGATGAGCAAACGGGATGTGCCCGACGATGCCTTCGCCAAAGAAGGTCGATTCCTGAGCGCGGGCGCGCGTACGGTCAAAGAACTGATCGGGAATGACCATATCCGTCGGCGCATATTTTTCCTGCAGCGAACCGACCGCCGATACCGACAGGATGTATTCAACACCCATCATTTTCAGCGCGTAGATGTTCGCGCGGTAGGGAACCTCGGTCGGCGTAAATTTATGCCCGCGGCCATGCCGGGGAAGAAATGCGACCTTCACATTATTTAAGCTGCCGACGATAAACGCGTCGGACGGTTTTCCAAATGGCGTATCAACGGTTACTTCGTGCGTGTCGGTAAACTCCGACATCTGGTAAAGGCCGCTGCCGCCGATTATTCCAATTTTCACTTGTTCCATATTTATTTAGGCAAAAACCAGTCTTCCTTTTGGTTCTGGAATCTCTCTTCCTAATTCTTTTGCCGTCTCAAGCCACTCCTGGATAACAATTTCAGCATTCGCCAAAGCCTCCTGATGGGTGCCGCCATCTGCCATGCATCCCGCAAGCTCAGGAACTTCAGCAATAAATGCTTTGTCTTCATTACTCCAGTAAATAATTATTTCGTATTTAGACATCTTCAATTCCCAAACGATATTTAAGAATTATATTTCTTATCTGTTTAACTTGATAGGATTTTGCTTTGCTCCCTTTAGGCTGAATATTGATTATTTCTTCAACGTCGTTCTTTGAGAAAATGTGGTGACTGCCTTTTATTCTTTCCTGAAATCCAAACAAACTTAATAGATTACGCAAATCATTAAAATCAATATTGGAATCGGATGCTCCTAAAAGAACCTTTCGCGGATTTTATCAATTTTCGGCATTTCACTTTATCTTTTTCGCGAAATTATCTTGGGCTGCAATCTATCGATTCAATCAGCGCGGCCAGCTGGCCATTATTTCTTTTGTCCACCAGCGCGCCGATAGATTCGCTGACGGCCTTTGGTTTTTCTTTTAAGATCGCTTCATAGGTCTTTAACACAGTTTCCACTCCGGCAAGCTGCGCTGCTTTTTCATCGGAAGCTTTGGCGGGATTCTCGAGTTTAAAAGCGGCCATGCCGATACTGTACGAAGAAAGGAGATCGCCCTTGTACTTGTATTTTTTATCGGAAAATTGTCCCACGACGCCGCCGCACAGGCCGATGGTCACATCTTTCGTCTCGATCACCCAGAGCAAAGCCTTTTCCCGCATGTTGATAGTTTCTTTGTCGAGCGGGGTGGTTTCCAGGGCGCGAGCGGTCTTTATGACCAACTCTTTTTCGCTCTGCGCAAAACCAGCCTGAACGGCAACCGCCAGGAGAATACAGGCGAAGAATGTGATAGATATCTTTTTCATATTATTTCCTTACAACGATCTTTTCTTATCAAATTTCATTAAACCCACTCCCGGGTCTGACTTCATTGCCAGGCCTGTGTTTTTATCTTTCCGTCTTTTTCGATCAGCCGGCAAAGCGGCCCGTCCGGCTCATGATAAAAAAGGCAAAGCCAGTTTTCATCGACAGCTTGTTTTAGCAGACGTTTTTTATTTTCCAGGGTCTCAGCCGGATAAAGGTCGTAGCCCATTATCCAGGCGTAGGGAATATGCGCGCGCATAGGGATCAGATCGGCGAAACCGTAGAGAGTTTTACCGCCTTGCTCCAGCCGGACGCACTGCATGGTCTGCGAGTGCCCGCGCACGTTTTCCATTGTAAAACCCGGCACGACCTCGTAAGTGTCGTCCTTTAATTCCAACTGCCCGCTTTCTTTTAACGGCTGCCAGTTTTCTTTTAAGTAACTTGCGCGATGGCGTTCGTGCGGTTCTTCCGCCTGTTCAAACTCGCTTTTTGAAACAAAATAACGCGCGTTAGCGAACTGGGGAGCGGCTTTGTCTGATTCTGAAAGAACCACCCCGGCGTGCTCCGTTAAGATCGTGTTGCCGCCGGCGTGATCAAAGTGAAGGTGCGTATTAACCACTATCGTTATATCTTCCGGCGTACAGCCTGCAATGTCTTCCAACGACCGGGCCAATGGTTTCTCGCGTGAGATACCGTACATGGCGATCCGCTTTTCGTTCCACTTTTCACCGATGCCGGTTTCGACCAGGATCTTCTCTTTCCCGGTGTCGATAAAAAGGCAATTCATATTCAGCCGGATCCGGTTTGCCTCATCGGGCTGACAAACCTTTTCCCAAAGAATGCGCGGGACGACTCCGAACATCGCCCCGCCATCCAGTCTGAATTCGGTATCAGGAATTATCTCAATACGATAATCGCCCAATATCATTATTTTTTCTTCGGCGCCGGGGGCGCAGGAGCTTTTTTATCTTTTCCCGCGTCTGGGACATTATCATCCACCGCCGGCCCATCTTCCGGACGTCCACCACCGGGATGCGGCGGTTTATCGAACATCGTCGGGGCCGCAGGCTGATCAGGCGGGGCGGAGATCGTGAAATCCGCCGGTAAGGTGATCGGGTTGCGTGCCATGATGCCGTCCAGGACGTCTTTCTGTTTCTGCTTGCCGAGTTCCTGTTTCGCGGCGTCTTCCATGGTCATCATCGGCGGCATCGCCGGATTGGAATCGTCCTTGTACATCGTAGAGATAAGAATGTGGCGGACCTTTACTTCTTCCTGGTCCTTGCCGTCTTTATCTTTAGTGGTACGTTTTCCTTCCAACTTCATGATGTGATAGCCGAACTGCGTTTCAACCAGATCGGAGATCTCGCCTTCCTTTAAGTTCCAGGCAGCGTCGGAGAATTCCTTCACGTAAGTGCCGCGCGGTTTCCAATCGTAGAGGCCGCCCTGCGGTTCACCCGTTTTTTGATCTTTATTGCCCGGATCTTCCGAGAATTCGTTGGCCAGCGCGATAAAATCGCCGCCGGCTTTGACCTTGGCGAGGACCTTCTTCGGCTTTTGCCTTTTTGCTTGATTTATCGAATTTCGGATTGTTCGCGATGTAAGCTTTTATTTCGTCATCGGTAGGCGTGAGCTGGTCTTTAAGTTTTTCCTGGCTATAAGCTCGGGCCAGTATCAGTGCTTGCTGCAATTTATACTGGAGCTCGGTCTTTCTATCCCCCAGCTTGAGCTCTCTCGCTTTTATCGCCCCGAAGGTAACCTTTTTCCACTGCGCGGTAACGAACGTCTTCTGCTCATCGGTCATTTCGGTGGGAACGTTATTCTTTTTCTGCATGTCCTGCAGGAAGGTCATAAAATTCGCCAGGTTGGCGTCGTACTTGGCTTTATTTTCCGGCGCGTCGAAGAACGCATTTACGTCTTCATCCTTAATGTAGCCGAATGGCGGCCCCGGATCATCTCCGCGTCCGGCATCCGCTTTCAGTTTGTTGTCGTAAGCAGTGGCCAGGACCTCTTCTTCCGCCAACGCGAGCTGAGTTTTCATTTCCGGCTGCTCGGCGTAGCCGGTCTTTCTCGCTTCGCTGGCGACGGCCAATGCCTGCTTGAGGTTCTCTAAAACCTTTTTGCGGGCTTCCTGGTCATTAGCGAGTGAGGCCAAAGCGCGGGGATTTCCCTTGGCTTCATCCTCGATGATCATTTTTACGTCTTCAGCGGTCAGAGACGTCAAACCGGCTCCGCTGCTGCGGGTCATGCTCCAGAACAGCAGGCCGATGCCGGCGACGAAAATGATCCCTATTACAATTATTGCTTTACTAAATGCTTTCAAGTTACGCACCTCTCAATGTCTTAATTTACCTATTTTTGAACCAGTTCCAATAAAACTCCGTTCGTCGATGATGGATGAACAAAGGCTACCAGGCAGCCTCCCGCGCCGGCCTTCGGCGTTTCATCGATCAGCTTTACGCCCCGCGCTTTTAACGTCGCCAGGCTTTCTTCAATATTTTCAACTTCCACCGCGATGTGATGAATGCCGCCACCGCGCTTTTCCAGAAACTTCGATATCGGCGAATCGGGGGAAGTAGGCTCGAGCAATTCGATCCGTGTGTCACCGATCGGCAGCATCGCGGTCAGAACTTTTTGCTCAACCACCTCTTCGGTATGAATATTTTCAAGGCCCAAGGCATCCTGCCAGAATTTCAGCGCCTCGTTAATTTCCCGGGTGGCGATGCCCAAATGGTCTATCTTCATTACGAATTAATTATCTCTTCGACTGCTGCGTACGGATTGTTTTTCTTTTCGGCAATGTCTAACGCCAATTTGTCCAATTTCTCCGACGTACCGTTTTTACGCAAAATGTTTTCCAGGAGTTTCTCCTGCAGCAGTTCCAGCAAACGCCAGCGGGCGATGGCCCTTTTCCGCTCGATATTTTCAGTTGACTTCTGAAAATCGTAAAAACCGTCTATTGCCTCCGAAAGCCGGTCAATGCCTTTATTTTCGGTAGCCGTGGTCGGCACGATCGACGGAACCCAATTGTCCTGCCGGTGCGCCAGGCTGAGCAGCGCATTCAATTCTTTTTCCGTGCGGAGAACACCGTCGCGGTCGGCTTTGTTGATGACAAAAACGTCGCCGATCTCCATGATGCCGGCTTTGATGGCCTGTACGTCATCGCCCATTCCGGGAACCAGCACCACCACTGAAACGTCGGCCGCCTTAACGATCTCGACCTCGTCCTGCCCTACGCCGACGGTTTCTATGATCACCTTGTCAAAACCCGCGGCGTCCAGGATCGCGGCGGCATCCACAGTAGCTCGCGACAGTCCGCCGAGATTTCCGCGGGTCGCCATGGAACGGATAAAGACGTTCTTATCCAGTCCCAGCGTGGCCATCCTGATGCGGTCGCCAAGTATAGCGCCGCCGGAAAAGGGGCTGGACGGATCGACGCAAATGATGCCGATCTTCTCACCTTTACCGCGGTAGAAAAAAGCTAATTTATCAACCAGCGATGACTTTCCCGCGCCCGGCGCGCCGGTAATGCCGATGATCATCGCTCTGCCAGTTTTCGGGAAAACCGCTTTCATCAATTCGGCGGCGTTTTCCGCGCCATTTTCAACCTGAGTTATCGCCCGCGCAATAGCACGCGTTTCACCACTTAAAACCCTGTCTATCAGCGATAGGTCACTCATCAATTCTGTCTGCACCCGGCTGGGTCACATAAAACACGTCAAACCGCAATTTTCTCATTTTTTACCCGAAAAGCAAAAGCGGCGGTTCTTTTTTCCGCCGCCGTTTTCAAAGCCTGACCCCGATATTAACTACATTTGCTCATCCGCCGACGGCCCGTAGATCGAGGGAACCGGGATGTTATTCTCACGCAGATAAACCGAAAGCTGCCCGCGGTGGTGGATGATATGGTTAAACACCATAGAACGAAGCACTTGCACCTTAGGCATGGTGAAATAAACGGTTTCGCCGCTGCGCATCGACCAGGGCTCAAACATCGCTTCATCGGCCGCGCGCGATAGGACCTCTTTCGCATCGGCGACCATTTTATCGTGAAAATCGAGCAGGTCCTGGGCGCTGGTGGCCTGGTATTGCTCATAAGGGGTTTTTTCAAAATCGAGTTCCGGGTGGTCGAGCGTGTACCGCGTCCAGCCCCACATCTCGGCGCAATGCGTGGCCAGCTGCTTCATACCCATCGATTTTTCGTGCGGTTTAAAATCCCAGGCCGATTCGGGGATACGCTCCAGCAGTTTCCTGGTAGTGCCGGCTTCGTACTCGAGTTCGCCAAGAAAGGCGTCTTTAATTGCCATAAATTCTCCTCTTCAAAATTGTGAGAGCAATAATAGCAGAAACGAGGTCCTTCTTGTCAGTACCGGGAACGCAGTGACCGGCTCTCTTATTCCGGCGGGCCAGATGCGGTTTGGTTTTCGCTGCGCTCATTTAGCCGTTCACTACGTTCCCGGTACTGACTGACTACATCTCAAAACTGCTGTCATCGGCGGTCGGGCCGTAGATCGAGGGAACCGGGATCTCGTTCAAACGCATATAAACACTCAATTGTCCGCGATGATGCGCCATGTGGTTGATGGTATTGCGAATGGTTATGGTTTTCGGCGCTTCCCAAAGAAGGGTTTCACCGTTTTTCATGGTCCAGATTTCGTTCATCGCTGCTTCGTCGGCCTGGGCCAGCGTTTCTTTCGCATCCGCTAGATTGTCGTCCAATATCTTGACCAGTTCTTCGGTGGTTTTAGCATCGGAAAACCATGCTTCGGCGTTTTCGAAATCCAGTACCGGAATGCGGATCATCTTCGGTATCCAGCCGAACATCTGCGCAATAAGAAGCGCAAGCTGTTTCATGCCCATCGATTTTTCGTGCGGCTTATACTCCCAGGTGTCGACCGAGATCCGTTCGAGCATTTTTCTCGTCGGTTTGGCTTCGCTTTCAAGCTCGGCGATAAGGGCTTCGTTAAATGACATAAAATTGCTCCTTGATAATTTTTGTGAATTTTAATTTTAACAGAAAAAGGATAGGGGAAACGAAAAAGAATTTGCCACAGAGAACACAGAGGTCACAGAGAAAGAAATTTAAAATGGTTCTCTCTGTGACCTCTGTGTTCTCTGTGGCTAAATTTAGGAACTCAAAAGCTGCTTGGCGATGACGAGGCGCTGAATTTCACTGGTGCCTTCGCCGATCGTGCAAAGCTTGGAGTCGCGCCAGTATTTTTCCGCCGGGTAATCTTTGGTATAGCCATAGCCGCCGTGGATCTGCACCGCTTCTTCAGAGACCCTGACAGCTATTTCGGAAGCGTAGAGTTTGGCGATGGCGGATTCCCTGGTTACTTTTTTGCCCGCGTCTTTCATATAAGCGGCCTTGAGAGTAAGCAAGCGCGCGGCTTCGATCTGCGTAAGCATATCGGCGAGCTTGAACTGGATCGCCTGGAATTCCGAAATAGGTTTGCCGAATTGCTGGCGCTCTTTTGCGTATTTAACAGCGCTCTCATAGGCGCCCTGCGCAATGCCGACCGCCAGGGAAGCGATCGAGATACGCCCGCCGTCGAGTATTTTCATCGCCTGGGTGAAACCTTCGCCTTCTTCGCCAAGGCGGTTTTCATCCGGAACGTAGCAGTCTTCGAAAACCACCGACGCGGTCTCCGAAGCGCGCATTCCGAGTTTGTTCTCTTTGTGATCGTGCCTGAAACCCTTCATCGACTTATCAAAGATAAATGCCGTGATGCCTTTGTTGCCCTTTTCTTTATCGGTGACCGCAACTGCCACACAGGTCTCGCCGGTGATGGCGTTGGTAATAAAATTTTTCGACCCGTTAACCGTCCAGCCGCCATTGTTTCTCACCGCGGTAGTGCGCGTGCCGGAAGCATCGGACCCGGCTTGCGCTTCGGTCAGGCCCCAGGCGCCGAAATGTTTTCCCTGCGCCAGCGGCACCAGGTATTTCTGCTTCTGCTCTTCGGTGCCGAACATATAGATGTGATTTGAGCAGAGAGAATTGTGCGCCGCTACGCTCAGCGCCACCGAACCGCAGACACGCGCCAACTCTTCGACAATGGTCGAGTAATCGACATAGCCCAGCGCCGCTCCGCCATACTCTTGGGGAAAGATCACGCCGGTCACGCCCAGTTCGGCCAGCTTCGGAAGCAGCTCGATCGGGAAATGCTGCGCTTCGTCCCATTCCATCACGTGCGGCCGGATCTCGCTCTCGGCAAACTCCCGCACGCTCATCTTTATTTGATATTGGTCTTCTGTTAAGTCGAAATTCATATGTTAAATAGGAGTAAATAAAAATTATATCACTATAATTATAAGTTATTGGCGGCTAGAGTGTCCAGAGTACAATGCGGTCAACTAAAAAAATACTTGACTCATGTCGGCGATTATGTCAAAAAGAGGTGTCCCAAAATCAATGAACATCGTGATTAAACATTTTAAAACTCGCTCCGAAGTCGGTTACGGAATTTGTTGTTTGTGAGGAAGCTATTATGGGCTGGAACTTCTCCCTAAAAGACGCAAATATTGTGGCGTATTTAACATCCACCAAGGATAAATATCCGCCTCGAATCAGAACCAATCAATTAGAATGGTTTTTATCCGGAATGCAACGTGCTGCCGAGCGGCATGATAAAAGGGTTTTTATATCCTCATTTCCGGAATGGACAAACCAGATTGGTGCTGAGGCTTCTCGAGCGGAGGAATTATTGCGTATTAAAGCGCGTCATTGGTCGGAAGGAATTAAGACTGAAAAATCTGACCTTGGTGACGATTTGGGAGCAACAGGACAGTTGACCGCAGACATTAGAGAGACTTTTCTCAAGGAGAAGCGAGAATTTTTGCCATCGACAATGCTTATTGAAGTTTTAAATGGACTTAAACAATTATTTTCAGATTATTATTTTTTTGGCTTGGCGATCGGTAGGTTAGAAAACGAATTCAGAGCATTTACAGATCATATAGCATATCACTCTGCAGGACAGGCTCTATTCTTAATGCCCGATGAAATGCATGAAGGACAAGATATAAACTTTCTAGATCCCTTTCCAGCCATTACTTCTCTTGCTGAACAGGCTGCTGAATTTCCGGGGATACTTTTTTGGTCAAGAAGTGAAAATTTTGCTTTTGCTCCTCTCAGGAAAGCGGACGAGTTATATTACGCTCTGCTTAAAGCTTCTTATAGAAACTCTGTCTTCAGAACTCGTATTGATAGAGTAAATAGAGTTCTAGATGACTTCCGAGATCAAGCAAAACCAAAAAAAATACTTCATCTTAGTGATCTACATTTTGGAACGGATGACGCACTTAAAAACAAGCTTTACTTAAAACCTCATATCAAGAGCAAGGCTGATGATATGAGTCAGATAGTTATCACGGGAGATTTATTTGATAATCCGACAAAAAATGACGCGCTAGCATTTAACGATTTCCGTAATGACTTAGAAAGTTATATTGGAAAAGAAGTGATAGTGATTCCGGGTAACCACGACCAAAGAATACTAGGAAATAGTCTATATTCCTTCGGAACAAATTTGCAACAATTAGCTAATCTCAGTTGGGGAGACGTTATTTTCGCAGACGATATTGAATCCGTCTTTTTGTGCTTTGATTCTGCCCGTCATGGAAATTTCGCAAAGGGAATAATCACTAGAGAACAGCGATTGCATGTTGCTACGGAATTTGATAGAAAGTGCAATCTCAAACCCGAACTTCGAGATTATAAACGTATCGCATTGATTCATCATCATCCATTTTCCTTCGAAAAAGAAGAGAAAGAACAGACCTTTTTTCAAAAAGGTCTTAATTTATTAGGATTATCAGCAGATACTTTTTTAAGAATGGATGAAGCAGAAGAGTTTCTTAAGTGGTGTGCAGAGAGGGAAATACCGCTAATATTACATGGGCACAAACATCTACAATGGCGTGCCTCAAAGGATATCCAACGTCGAGATGGAAACTACCGCAATGTTAAAGCGTTGGGTTGTGGTACCTCGCTCGGAGCTGGAGGAAAATCCCTTACTTACAATGTTCTAACCTGGAATGATTCATCAAAAACATGGAGTGAATCTTTTTTTGAAGACCCCGGAGACGGGAGCGGATTTAATACCGTAAATGTAACTTTGCGCATCGAATATTAGAATGTGACGATGGCCGTCGACATCAGTATCCTTCACCATTAATTAAGAAGTTTTCTTTGGGTCGCGCAGGGCTTTTGTGAGGCGCTTTCTCTCATTTTCGGACAAGCGTCTTTTTGATAGTTTCTTTGGCTTTAGCGCCCGAGAGTGTTCGGGCAAAATAGGCTGGCCTTTTTTATCTTTCACTCCAACTTGTTCTTTTTGCTGCTTGCCGAATTTGCCGGCGTCCATTACATCGCCTTTGTCAAAAAAACGATAGGCGCCGATCGCGAGCGCGGGATCGGTCAGGCCGCCGATCGCTATGCGGCGGAGCTTGACGACGGAGTGGCCGATGGCGTCGAACATTTTGCGGATCTGCTGGTTATGGCCTTCGTGCAGGGTGACTTCGTACCAGCCATTATTGTCAGTCGCTTTTAGAGCCTTTATTTCGGCCGGCGCGGTTTTAAATCCGTCTTCCAAAACAGTACCGCGGCGCAATTTATTTATCGCGGGCGTGGGGGGCAAACCCTTTACTTTAACTTCGTAAACTTTCGGGATCTTTTTCGAAGAGGCGACCATATTCGTAAAATCGCCGTCGTTGGTGAGAATGATCAGACCTTCGGTGTTGTAATCGAGACGCCCGACAGGATGCAGTTTGCCGAGAGACTTTGGCACCAGGTCGACCACAAGTTTACGATTTTCCGGATCGGCGGCGCTGGAAAGATAGCCCTTGGGTTTATTGAGCAGGACATAAACGTTCTCGCGTTTGGCGAGTTTGAGGTTGATCAGCTTGCCGCGGACCTTGATGTGATCTTTTTCCGGATCGGCTTTAGTGCCGAGTTCGGTGACCCGTTCACCGTTGACGGTGACAAGGCCTTCCTTAATGAGTTCTTCGGCCTGGCGGCGTGAAGCAATACCGGCCTGGGCTATAAGTTTTTGTAGACGTTCCTGCATCGTCTTATGTTAACAGTGAGCTGTAAGCAGTTATTTGTTTCTCAGGCTTCGTTTCAAGCCTTAAGTCACCGCTTAACAATCATCGATAAGTTGCTGACTATCATCATAAGTCATCTTCTCGATGTATCCAACACGTAGCGCTACTTCGAGTTGCGTATCTAGTTCGTTGAGTGACCCAATAGCAATGCTCATAAAATTAATGAACTGCGATTTAGAATGTCGCCAGCACCTTCGGCGATGTTCGACGGAACCGAAACAGATCTCTTCGCATCTGTGATGTCAGGCCATAGGTCTCGTGCTTCGGAATTATCAGTGAGTTTATTGTTAGCCACGACCATGTCCATAGATTTGTTCCATCGATTAAAGATCTTATTCGTGGTTTCATGCCGTGACATTATAGACGCGCTTACGGCTCAGTGACTTATTTGGTCACTATGTTTTTGAGAATACGGCATTGGTTAATAATTTTCCACGTAGTGCGGTCGCTGTCAAAGACCGAGTTGAGGCCTTGCTCTTCCATTGGCGGGTCGCCTGAATATTCGTCGCCTTTTTGCCAGAATGGTTGGCCTTTGACCGGCCTTGACGTGCCGCCGAATGCCCAGAAATTTACCCCGGCGAGATTTCCTTTTGAAGCGGAGTTTGCAGCCAGCACATCAAATATTTTCGTGTAGTATTGATCGCGCAAACTGGTTGGAGAATTGATGGCAATGGATTGCGCATCGCGCGGCAAACCGAACTCCTCAATGACCAAAGGCTTATTCAGCTTTTTCGCGATGAAGAGATGGTCGCCCATATAAACCGTCATTTTTTCAGCGGCCTTGGCAAAATTTTCGAAGAGCTTTCCGTTTTCGAACCAGTTCCAATTTTTTGCCCAGATATGGATGGTCAGGTAATCGATATTTTTATCGGCGTGAATTTCCTCAAAAAGTTTCATCCCTTCGGTGCCGATCCAGCCTTCGTGGCCGATGACGACCAGGTGATTTTTATCTTTCGATTTGATGTGAGCGGCAGCGTGCGCGATCCATTTTTTATAATCGCTTTCGGCGGCAGGGCGCATTGGGCGGGGTTCGTTGGCCAGTTCCCAGGCCATGATCACCGGGTCGCCCGCGTATTTCTTTCCGCTGAATTTGTTGGTGCGGTCCAGGATCAGATCGACCTGTTTGTTATAAGCGATTTTGCATGGTTCGCAGCCGTAAAAAAGGCTTACGATATCACGCTGCTCGTCCCAGGTCAGCTTGCGGGTTTCCAATTCTTTTGGCACCCGGCCGTTCCAGATCAGATACTGCTGAAAACCGCCGCTCCATTCCCAATTGTTGCTGAGAAATATGACAGCTTTTAGATTGCGCTTTCCCATTTCATAAAGCAGCAGATCTAAACTCTCCAAAACTTTTTCGTCAAATTTTCCCTGCGTGGGTTGAATAGGCGGCCCGACGCGCGTGATGCCGGAGATAGGGCCCGAGCCTTCGGCGCCGGCCATGATCCGCAGATTTGTCACACCGTTTTGTTTAAGAAAATCGAGTTCCTTGCGAAGCCGCTCAACACCGCGCCTTTTGTCTTTTTCCAAACCTAAAAGCGGGCCGTACCAATAATTTGTGCCGATAAAATAATAGGGTTTGTTGTGAAGAATGAGCTGGCCGCCCTTAACTTTCACAAAAGATGACTGAGAGTAAGATGTACAGGCGAGTACGCATACGACGAAAAGCGCGACCAATGAAAATCGAAGTTTGGCGACATGAGTGTGCATTGAAAATGAGGTCAGAACCGGGAACGGTAGTGACCGGGTTGTCCGGGAAAAAGCCGCGTTTGGGTTGAATGGGGTTTTGTGTTTTAGGACGCCGAAAGCGATGTGCAGCAGTTTTCTGATCGCTGCACAGACGATCTGCATCTTTGACTTTCCATTCTCTGCCAAACGGCGGCAAAATCCTTGACGATCGGGTTCCAGCCGGTCGCGGTGATGGCCGGAAAATAGAGCGCTTTACGGAGGCGGGCATTTCCCATCTTTGAAAGCCTGGTGCTGTTTAGGCTGCTGCCTGACTGCCGTTTTCGGAGTTACCCCGGCATGAGCTGCCACCGCCCGGGCCGAGTCGAAACGCGCTAACTCGATCTCTAAGAGAAGCAGCTGTGCGGTTTTCTCGCCGATCCCCGGGATGCTGCGGAGCAGTTCGCTCTGCTCTTTGAGCCCCGGGTGACGGTCGATATGGTTTTTCGCTTCCTGCTTAAGCTCCTCGATCTCTTTTTCGATATTGCGGATCATCCGCCTGATGCTGGTCCGGGTTTGTTTCGGGGCCGACTCCAGCCGGTTCCGCTCCATTTGCAGCATCTCTTCCAGAACCTCGATCCGTCTCGTCAAAGCCTGTAACTCCTGGACTTCCGCCGATGGCGGCTGCCACCAAGACAGCTCCTCCGTCAGGCAAAAGTCCGCGATCAGACGCGCATCCGCCCGATCCGTCTTGTTCCGCTGCAGTTTAGACGCACCATAGCTTTTCACCCGCGCCGGGTTCATCACTGAAACCGCGTACCCCGCCTCGTGCAGATACATCGCGATCCCTTCAGAATACGGGCCGGTCGCCTCCAGACACGCATGCACCTCTGCCGCCCCCCCTGCACCGTGAAACTTGAGCCAGCTCCTCATCCGCTTAAACCCTTTCGCACTATTCTCAAACTGGCCCACCACTTCTTTTCCATTCACCAGCAAAACCACCTCCAGCTTGCTTTTCGCTACATCGATCCCTAAAACATTCTTGGTCATCTTATTACTCCTCAAAAATCATGTCCCCTCGACCAACCTTGTCTATTCAGGCTCTCTTGGCCTTAGATACTGTCCGGACTGACGGGAACAATAAAAACGGAAAAGAGGTCTCTATCTACCGCTCAGAATCTTTGCTCTCAGCGACCGGGCAGACTCTTCTTTTCCCCACCAATTATCCTGTGCCCAGAATAATCGCTATTACGATAACTCTCAAGATACAAGTGACCGGGTTTCCGGATCTAAGGTCCTGGTGGCCTCTGCGATGACAATAGCCAATGCAGAAAAGAAACCCAGTCGCTACCGCTCCCGGTTCTGACCCGTAGCCATGACCCTAACTAACCAGATCTTCGAAATCTTCGATGGATGGAAGCTCCGTCAGATCTTTTAATCCGAACTGGATCAAAAAATCTTTTGAGGTGCCGTACATCATCGGGCGGCCGACGGTTTCCTTGCGGCCCTTGGCGACGATCAGGCGTTTGTCGAGTAGTGTTTTGATCGCGGAAGGCGATTGCACGCCGCGGATCTCCATTATTTCCGGCACGGTGACCGGCTGTTTGTAAGCGATCACGGCCAGCGTTTCGAGCGAGGCGATGGAGAGTTTGGCTGAAGGGCGCGTTTTTAGAAAACGGCGAATGTCTTCGTGATATTGCGGGCGAGTGGATATCTGCCAGCCGCCGGCTATCTCGCGCAGCTGCAAGCCGCCTTCACGGGAATCGTATTCCTGTGACAAGGCTTCGATAGCGCTCTGGATCACTCGCTTGTCTTCATCCAAAATATCCGCCAGCGTTTTAGTGCTGAGCGGTTCTTCGGCGACAAAGACCACGGTTTCAATGGCAGCCGTCAGGTCCGCCAAATTGCGCGCGGGCCTTTCCTCTACCGGGTCATCCGAGACTTCGGCTTGTATCTGTTCTTCGACCGCTTCGGTTTCGGCAGCTTCTGCGCCTTCTAATTCTGGGGCCGCCGCGGTATTTCCGTTGTTTTCCGACATAGCTAAATTTTTCTTAAAATAATATCGCCAAAAACCTTGCTCTGAAAGAGGCGGGAAGTTTGCGTTCTGACCAACTCCAGCACCGCCAGGAATGCCAGCACTAATTCGCCTTTCGTATGCATCTCAGAAAAGAAAAGGTTGACGTTAAATTCGCCTAACTCGTTTAGTTTTTGATTGAGTTCATCAAGCATTTGGACCAGTGTTTTTTCTTCACGCTCGATCTCAAGCTGTATTTCCTCTTTCTGCCGCGCGAGAATTTTTTGGAAAACGGTGATCAGGTCAAAAACGTTTACGTTGACCTCGGTGTTTTCTTCGTCCGTTTCAATTCGCCCGCGGGTAAAGATCGCCTGTTCGACCCCGGCGCGCGACCAGAGCATCTGCGCGGCCTGCTGAAATTTTTGGTGCTCCAGCAAACGGTCGACCAATTCTTTGCGCGGATCTTCGGCTTCTTCTTCGCCGTCGAGAAAGGGATCGCGCGGCAGCAGCATTTTTGATTTGATCTCGATCAGCGTCGCCGCCATCACCAGAAAATCTCCGGCGACGGTTATATCCACAGTTTGCATCAGCTTGAGATATTGCAGATAGGCGTCGGTGATCTTGGCGACGGGAATGTCAAAGATGTTGGCTTCTTCCTGCCTGATCAGGTAGAGCAGGAGGTCGAGCGGCCCGGCAAATTCGCCGAGCTTCAAATTCAGCGTATCGTCATCACGCTGGGTGACGATCTCAGGCAGCGACTTGTGAAAGTCAAAAGTCAGCTGCTGCTGCTGTTCCTCGATCTCTACAGTTTCCGTTGGGGTTTCCATCTATAGAATCTATAATAATCCGGTTTTCAAAAATTTAATAATTCACGGACCTTTTCTATCGGCCGCGCCAGCACTGCTTTGCCGCCGTATTCCACGATCGGGCGCTGGATAAGGTTCGGATTTTCCACCATCGCCTTGATGATCTCGTCGTCAGCCGCATTTTCGGAAAGCCCCGAATCTTTCATCTCTCGTTTGCGCAGGACTTCGGCGGGTTTAAGGCCGGCCTTTTTGAGCAGACCGGTCAGCGAATCGACCGTAAACGGTTCGTTAAAATAATTCACCTTGTCGAATTCAATGCCGTTTTCTTTTAACAGTAAAGACATGTTTCGACAGGTGGTGCAGGTCGGTTTTTCGTAGACGGTAACTGTTTTGGCCATTATCTGAATCCCACCTTTTTATAAACATCTTCCAACGTTGCGTTGGCGACCTCGCGGGCTTTTTCCGCGCCGAGCTTTAAGATCTCTTCTAACTGCGAGTCATCTATCTGTTTCATGTTTTCCTGAAACGGCTTGAGAAACTCGATCACCGCTTCAGCCAGTTCGGTTTTCAAATGGCCGTAGCCTTTACCTTCGAAGTTCGTTTCGATCGCGGCCTGTTCCTTTCCGGTCACAAGCTGATAGATGGTCAACAGGTTGTAGATCGACGGGCGTGATTCGTCAAATTTAATATCGGTCCCCGAATCGGTCACGGCGCGGTTGAATTTTTTCAGAATGGTGTCGGCATCATCCTGCAGGGTGATCGAGCCATTGGGATTTTCATCCGATTTGGACATCTTTTTCGCCGGGTCGCTAAGCGACATGATACGCGCGCCGACCGGTGGAATATAAGGGTCGGGTATTTTGAACGTCTCACCAAAATCGCGGTTGAAACGTTCGGCCAGGTCGCGCGAAAGCTCCAGATGCTGTTTCTGGTCATGCCCGACGGGAACGAGGTCGGCCTGATAGAGCAAAATATCCGCCGCCATTAATATCGGATAGGTAAAAAGGCCGACGCTGACATTTTCGCCTTTTCCTTTTGATTTATCTTTAAATTGCGTCATCCGCTCAAGCTCGCCCGTTCGCGCGACGCAGCTCAAGACCCAGGTCAGTTCGGCGTGGGCGGGCACATCGGATTGCACAAAAACGGTGGAAACTTTAGGGTCGATACCGGAAGCGAGATAGATACGCGCCAGGTCAAGTGTTTTTTGTTTAAGAGTCTTGGGATCCTGGGGCAGCGTGATGGCGTGCATATTCACAATGCAGTAAAAACTCTCGTAATCGTTTTGCAGCGTGACCCAGTTTTTTAGCGCGCCGAGATAATTCCCAAGATGAATTTCACCGGTAGGCTGCGCGCCGCTAAGAATTCGTTTTTTCATAGATCAATTTTAAAACCAGGGCGTATATAAAAGATATTCAACCAACAGCCTGAAAGGGAGCATTATCAAGCCGAGAACGCCCATATACATCAGCGCCAGTAAGATCAAAAAGCCGTATTGCTCGAGTATATCCATGAAGGGCTGAGCGCTGTTTGGTAAAAAAGTGCCCAGGACCTTGCTGCCGTCGAGCGGCGGAAAAGGCAGCAGATTGAAAACCGCCAGGGAAACATTGAGAAAGATAAGCCTGTCCAAAAGAATACCGATCGGCCTTCCGATGCCTTCCACAAAAGCCTGGTTTTCGAAAACGCCCGCTTCCAGCATCGTCTTTGCTATCGCAAATGAAATGATCGCGATGATCAGGTTCGCGCCGATGCCGGCGATAGATACCATCACATTCGCAAGCTTATAGTTGCTCCAATTACGCGGGTTGACGGGGGTAGGTATGCCCCAGCCGATCAGCGGGATACGCGCCAAACCGCCGCCGACAGACGCCAGGATAAAGCCGAGGATCGGAATTAGCAGCGTGCCGATAGGATCGGTATGTTTGACGGGGTTTAGAGTTACGCGTCCCATCATTAATGCCGTATCGTCGCCGAATTTGTGCGACATCCAGGCGTGGGCGGCCTCGTGGCAGGAAACAGCCATCAGCAAAACCACCATATAGATCACTAATTGCCCGATGAGTTCTGTTATATCCATTCCCGCTACCACACCTTATTGCTTAGATATTGCCGACCTTATCTTTAACCTGCAAGTTAGCACGTAAATTTGAGAAGTGTCAAAACGCTTATCTATTGTATTTAACTTTGAATTATGAGAATCTTTCAGTTATCGAATTTTAAAGGAATCTCAGCAAAGACGGAGCTGGACAAAGCTGCCGATCGTAGCTGAACACAAAGGTGAAATGAGAGACGAGAGAATGAACATTACCTGTATCGCCAGCGAATTCAAGGGCGGCGAATTTTTAGAAGAATGCCAAAAGGCCGGCTGGCACGTGACTTTGGTTACCCGGGAAAAGCTCCTGCAAAGCGCTTGGCCATGGGAGAGCCTGAATGAAGTTAAACCGGTCATAGACGATGCCCAGCCGGGCGATTATGTCCGCGCGATCACGGAAGTAGCGGGTTCGCGGGCGCCGGACCGCGTAGTGGGCCTGGATGAATTTGATGTGCTGGTGGCGGCGCAGGCGCGTGAGCATTTGCAGCTCGGCGGGATGAGCTCGTCCAAGGCGCTGCGGTTTCGCGATAAGCTTTTCATGCGCAACATCGCCGATAAGGCGGGAATTCCTTGCCCCGATTTTACGCGGGTCATTAATATCGGCGAGATCATGGAATACATCGAAAGCGTAGAGCCGCCGTGGATCGTAAAACCGCGCTACGAAGTGTCGGCATTCGGCATTCGCAAAGTCGAGGGCGCCGAGCAGCTCTGGGAAGTGCTGCAAGATTTGGATTCGCGCGGCAACTGGCGCGACCACCCTTCGCAATTTATTTTGGAAAAATTTATCGTGGGCGACGTTTTTCACGTCGATTCGGTAGTGAAAGACGGTGTGCCGGTGGCTTATGGCGTCAGCTCATACGGCGTGCCGCCGATGACGGTCTCGCACCAGGGCGGAGTTTTTTCGACTAGTATCTGCGCTTACGATTCGCAGGAGCGCAGGGATCTGGAAGAGATCAACCGCAAACTTATCAGCGCTTTTGAATTAGATAAGGGCGTGACCCACGCGGAATTTTTGCGCGGCAAGGAAGACGGGAAATATTATCTGCTCGAAGTTGCCTGCCGGGTGGGCGGGGCTTATATCGCCAACGTGCTCGATGCCGCGGGCGGATTTAATCTCTGGCGCGAATGGGCCAAACTCGAGATCGAAACCCCGGAAAACCCATACCAGCCGCCGGAAATGAAACAGGATTATGCCGGCGTCGCGATTTCGCTGGCCAACACCGAATTTCCGGATACATCGGCGTATGACGACCCGGAAATAGTTTATCGCGTGGCAAAACCGCGCCACGTCGGGCTGATCGTAAGATCGGAAGACCACGGAAGAGTGAAGGAACTGCTTTATTCCTATACCGAGAGATTTTCGCGGGATTTTCTTGCCGTAGCGCCGGTCAAGGAACGGTATGATGATTGACCCGTTAACCTGGGAGCGCAGGCATCTTGCCTGCTAGCACGGCCTGCCGTGCTAACTTACAAATAAATAAAGGCGATTTTAGATCGCAACGCGATCTTGCAGGCAAGATGCCTGCGCTCCCAGGTTAACAGTTTGTTTTTTCCCGCCGATTTATCTATCCTTAACGTTTTGAAGTTACCCGATGACGCCGACAGATAACACCACATCACCTTTAGACCATCATTTGGAAGAGTATTTTCCGCAGCTTCTGCATTTTCAAAATACGGAGGAGATGGAGAACTCTGCCATCTATCAGGAGATAAAAGAAGAGGTGGAGCGGGTCTTAACCACAGTGGTGCAGGAAGATTTTTCGGATCTGTCAGAAGAAAGCTCCCCTCCTGCCGGAGGAGGGGTGGCAGCCGCTTCGGCTGACGGGGTGGTGGGAGCGGCAACGGGGCCTTCTTCAGTTGTTGTCCATGCGCTGGCCTGGAACATCGAGCGCGGCAACCGTTTTGAAGGGATCGCCCACGCGCTCGAAACGCATCCCGAATTAAAGGATAAGGACCTGCTGCTTTTGACGGAGCTGGACCATGGAATGGTGCGCAGCGGCAACCGCTTTGTCGCCCGCGAACTGGCGCAGGAATTAAAGCTGAATTATGCCTTTGTGCCGTGCTATCTGGCGCTGCAAAAAGGCAGCGGCATCGAGGCCGACATCGAGGGTGAAAATACCAAAGCGATTCACGGCCTGGCGATGTTTTCGCGCTACCCGATGAAAAACGTTCACAGCCTCGGCTTGCCGAACGGCATCGACAAGATGCGCGGGAAAGAAAAACGCCTCGGAACGCTGCGTGCTTTGATCGCGGAAATAGAACACCCGGCGGGGACTTTTCGCGCGGTCACGCTGCATCTGGATGCGCATTCCAGCCGCGGGCACCGCCAGATGCAAATGCGCCTGTTGCTGGAGCACCTGGCAACTCTGCCGGAAATGCCCACCTTGATCGGCGGCGATTGGAACACTACCACTTACCACGTCCATCGCGCTTACCGGGCGATCCTGGGTTATGCGCGCGGGGTTTTTATCATCGGCGTAAAAAAAATGATAAACGATCATTTTCCCCATCCCGACCGTTTCTTTGAACGGGGCCTTTTTAATGAATTGGAAAAAAGAGATTACGATTATAAGAGTTTAAACGTGATCGGCGGCGGTACGCTGCATTACGACCGGGATAATCTGGCCTATAATACGAATTTGGGGGATTGGGTGCCGCAGTGGTGTTTTGCGTGGATATATTGGGCGCTGGAAAAAAACGGCGGAAAATGCTCGCTAAAACTCGATTGGTTTGCGGGAAAGGGAATCGCGCCCGCGCCGGGAACCAAACCGAAAGTGGTGGGTAAATTGCGTGACGCTGAAGCCCCGCTTTCGGACCACGATGCCATCACTTTGGATTTTGTCCTTTGATTTGTAACGCGGAATTGATAAGCTAAGGCTTGATTTTATAAGGAGAAATAAATGTCAGAAGTTAGTTTTGTGCAAACTCATTGCTACGATGCGAAGGATTTTACCTACGAAACCCTCGAACAGATAAACGGCAATGCCAGTGTGATAAGTTTTGAAATAGACCAGACTGAAAATACGATGGGCGACGTGGTCGTGGTGCTTTCAGAAGGCGAGATCGTTTTTCACGGAATGATCAGCAAGGTCCAGGACGGGTGGGCCCTTGCCTCCGATGTGAACGGTTCACTGCTGCCGGCCACCGTTCAATAGTGTTTAATTTTGAATGTTGAGTTTTGAATGGTGTGAAATATCACCGCGCAGCAATTAAAAATTCAAAACTCAAAATTCAGCACTGTGACGGTGTTACTTGACAATAATAGTTCGCGATTCTACTATCAGAAACGCTGTGGGGACGTAGCTCAGTTTGGCAGAGCGCGGCGTTCGCAATGCCGAGGTCAGGGGTTCGAACCCCCTCGTCTCCACCAATAATTTCAATGACTTAAGGCAAGGCATTTGTTCCTGCCTTTTGTTTTTCCCGCCAATTTGATATAAGAACAATATAGAGAGAAACCGGCCGAGAAGAAAGCTAGCAACCTTTTAAGCGCCCCGGGATTCTTAGTTATGTTGCCAGATTGAAATTGTATTGAACCTGCATTTTGATCTACTCACAATAATCGCTATTTGTAGTCGTTAGGTTAGGAAAGCCAAGTCCTTTTCCGAGCTAATTAAAATTTAGGCCCCAGTTAGAAATCATAGAGGTATTAAAATGATCAAGACTTTGCCCCGTATTATTGTCGCTAAGGTTCTGTTTATTCTGTGTTTTGCGGTTATTTCCGCTTCCGCCCAGACTTCACCGGGAAGCTTCCCTAATGTAAAGATCAAAAACTTCGGCCAGATGGACGAACGCTATTATCGCGGTGCGCAGCCGGAACCGGGCGATTACCAGTCCCTGGCGGACCTGGGGATCAAGACCGTGGTAGATCTGCGTAACGATCCGACCGACTACGAAAAGAGCGCCGCTGAGGCCGTTGGAATGAAATACGTGAATATTCCGATGAGCGGATGGAAATCGCCGAAAGATAGGGATGTCCAGGCATTTCTGGATCTTCTTAATAACCCGGAAACGGGCACCGTTTATGTCCATTGCAAAGCCGGAATTCACCGGACAGGTATTACCGCCGCGGTCTATCGTTTTACCAAATACGGTTGGGACTATGACAAAGCTTATAAAGAAATGAAAAACTATGAGTTTTCAACCGGCTGGGTGCACGGCGCTTTGAAAGATTATGTCGTCGATTACGCGCGGAAGATGAAGAATATCGTCAAACCGGTGATCGACCCGGCGACAACGACTACTACTGAAGCGGTCGCGGCAGCGAGCGCGGGCCAGGGTGTGCAGTAACTTTTTTATTGATCGTAAATAACGAAAGACCGGCTGGATAACGGCCGGTCTTTTTATTTGTGCATTTTCGGTTATTAAGTCACGGATGCCGCCACGATGTCACGATATCACGAATAAGAATCTCTTAATTTGTGATATTTGTGTACATTCGTGGCTTAAAAAGAAACACACTAAATAATGCGAAACCGGATCTCACATTCTCCAGGTTTATTGATATACACTGGCCCCGTTTTTCTTTTGCTCCCATTCGACGCCTTCGATATCTATTTTGTCTAAAGCCAGTATCCGGGCATTTAACCGATCGGTACTCAGATTAAGCGGCAGGCTCAGATAGTAGGACACAGCTCCGGCCTTTTTTTCATCCGGCGGCACGATCTCTCTGAGTTCGGCTTCGATCTTAAATTTACGAAAAATTCGCTTGATGACCTCCTGGGTCTTTTCCGGGTTACGCGTTTTGATGGTCAATTCCATCGAGCGGTAAACCTGATCCTGCTCGTTATATTCCAGTATCCACAGCAGAACCAGGGAGAACAGACAAAGCACCACGCCCAGCTCCCAGCGGCCGACTCCCGCCGCCAGGCCGAGCGCCAGGCTGATAAGTAAAACCGTTATTTCTTTTGGATCACGAATGTTGGTGCGAAAACGGACCAGCGAAACCGCGGCAAAGATAGCGAACGCCCGCGCCGCGCTATCGCCTACGATCATCATCAAAGCCGCGCCGACCACCGCCAGAAGTATTTGCGTTTGCGAGACGTAAATATTCCGCTGCAAAAGAGGCATATCGCGCCGCGGCCGAAATGCCAGCGCAGCCGAAAGAATGACTGCCAGCAGCAGGCGCGCCACGACCTTTATGATGATAATGAACCAGGTTTCACCCGGAACGGTCGCCTGAGATTCGGTTTCGAAAATTTCCGTGAGAGGTGAATCCTTTCCCGCAGTCGGGGAAGGTGAAGGTAACGCCGGAGACGCGGGGGCCTGTGTTGCCGCGTAACTTTGCACTGTAAGAAGGCCCGCGGGCGAGAACATAAATGCTCCGGCACCGAAGGCCCCAAAAGTTAGAAGAATGAAAACTGCAAAGATCGGGCTTTTTTTGGTCATTGTTTACTTTTTAGCCAGATTCGGTTTCAAAGACGCGCGTTCTAATTCGGCGATCTTATTTTTAACCGCAGTGGTTAGCGTGTTCAGATCGCTTTGCGAATAATTTGCCGCTAAAAAAGCGTCCTGAATTTGTTTATCGCTGAGCCGGGTCATTAAATTCGCCAGCCAGCGTGCCTGCGCAACGGTAATATCTTTAAAGAGCCCGCGATTCTTTCCTTTGTACGCCAGTTTAACATGGCCGTCCTCGACGCCTTTAACGAATTTTGACTTGATGTAGTGCTGCGGTTTACTGACGCTCCGCCCGAGGCGGTAGATCACCGGCAGATTGTTGTTGCCGAGGCGTCCAAAAGTTGAGCCCAGATCGCTGACGATGTAATAGGACCTTCCGTTAGATTCGAGCACTTTATTCTGCAGGTCCAGGATGTCCCAATTATTTAAGAAGACCATCAGGATCTTCAACCCCTGCAGTTCGTTGGTGCCCGAAAATGGATTTTGTTTCCATTTCCATTCGTCGGTGCGTTCAACATCGTCAGGACGCGCTTCGAGGCGCACGTTCCGGAAAGTTCCTTTTCCCGGGATGGTTATGGTCGGGACCAGGTAGTTGACCTCGGTCTTATAACCGATCGCCCATAAGAGACGCACCGCCGCGGTTTCGGGCTGCGCTTCGCGCCCCAGCTTTGCCACCCAGGTCCGTCCCGAACCGTCCTTGATCCGGTACTTTTTATTATGCCCGCCTTTTTCTTCTTTGATTAAAGTAATGCTGCTCAGATCAGGCTTCATTTCGCTGCCGCCCGGCCCCAAATACAGATCAAGTTTCCGGGTATCGATGGGTTCCCACATCACCGGCTTTTGCGCGGCGCCGGTCACCGCAAATGTTAAAATGAGAGCTGTAAAAACGGCGATCCGGGCTATTCGTAACCGGAACATTTTCAGCATCGAGTGTTGTTTGGCAATTGACATAAATTATCCCCTTGCAAAAGATATCGAGCTTTTAATAGCAAATGCCGTTCCGTAGTTTTTAAGACAGTGTAATATCCTGAATGGCTTATTATCAACATAATACACACTTCAAAAAGCATATATCGAAGCAGGCAGTGTATTAAAACATTGCACACTAGTTGCTTTATCAACAGAAATTCGTTTATTTCAATTCAACCGGCTTTGCTATAAAGTCGAAGAATTCGGAGTTTTGCAGGTAAAAACAAGTTATCTGTAAAACATTCGGTTTACCCGGGAGCGCAAGCATCTTGCCTGCAAGCGCGACTTGCTCGCGCTAACTGCTGCAAATCAAAGCCTTTTTAGATCGCTGCGCGACCCAAGCAGGCAGGATGCCTGCTCCCAGGTTTACGCGTGCGTTTGACTGGGGCCGCCGCCTAAAAAATAGCTCAGCCTGATTTGGAACGAATGGAAGAAGGTTTTGGTTTGCCTTCGATAAAGATCAGCGAACATAAAGCGGCGGCAAAGGCCAGGCCCGCCGATAACAGGGCCACGACACGAAACCCCGATACGAAAGAGCTTTTTACCACATTAACAGCCTGTTCCCGCGCCTCTGGCGTCAGGGCGGAAGTATCGATATTCGTGAATCTTGTTTTCTGCTGTTCGAGGTTATTTTTTACTTCCGCCGAGATCTCGGTTGAAGCCAACTGCGCCTGCAGGCTGTAATTAAAACTCATCAGCATCGCAATACCAAAGACCGCGATCGCCAGCAGACCGGCGGTGCGCGAAACCGCATTATTTATCCCCGAAGCGACACCCGCATAATGTTCGTCAACCGAACCCATAACGGTCGTGGTCAGCGGGGCGACGCTGATGGTCATTCCCAAACTCATCACCATAATTGCCGGGAAAAAAGACGTCCAGTAATTTGAGCCGACGCCGGGAATAGTAAAAAGCACAAAGCCGATACCGGTCGTGATCGGGCCGATAATGAGCGGCAGTTTGGCGCCGAATTTATCGATCAGGCCTCCTGCCCAGCGCGATAGCAGGAACATCGTCAAAACAAACGGGATCAGGGCCGCGCCTGCCAGGGTCGGGCCGTAACCCTGGATCTGGATCAGATTGAACGGAAGAAAGAACAAGATCCCGCTGAGCGCCGCGTATAAAAAAAGCGTCAATAAATTCGCGCCCTTGAAGGAACTTGACCCAAAAAGCTCCAGCGGCATCATTGGATTTCGCTCGCGGGCTTCGGCGACGACAAACCCGGCAAGAGCGATGACCGCGACGATCAGGCTGCCGAAAACAAGCGGGTGAGAAAAACCGAGAGTGGACGATTCGGTCAAGCCATACACCAAGCCGCCCAGGCCCACCGTCGCTAATAGAACGCCCAGCCAGTCCAATCCTTTTTTGGCATTTTCGTTACGCGATTCGGGAACGTGCCTCCAGGTGATCAACAAAACGATAACCGACAGCGGCAAATTGATAAAAAATATCCAGCGCCAGGAAATATTTTCGATCAGCCAGCCGCCCAGCACCGGGCCGAATCCGGCCGCGATCGCCGTGAAACCCGACCAGGTTCCGATCGCTTTACCGCGCGCTTTTTTCGGGAACGTCGCGCTGATGATGGCCAGGCTGCCCGGCACCAGCAGCGCCGCACCGATGCCTTGAACGGCGCGGGCGATGATCAGGGGGACCGGGCTTGAGACCAAACCGCACCAGAGCGATGAAAGTGCGAAAATTATTACGCCGATGGAAAAGATCAGCTTTCGCCCGTATTTGTCACCCAGCGCGCCGCCGACCAGGATCAGGGCTGAGAGCATCAAGGCATACGATTCGACCACCCACTGCACCTCGGTGACGGAGGCATTCAGCTTTTCCTGCATGATGGGCAGCGCGACATTGACCACCGTGCCGTCGATAAAAGTGATGCTCGAACCGATGATGGTGGCCGCCAAAACCCAGGTGCCTTTTTTGATCTCAGGGAGTTTTATTTCCGGAGCGCATTTGATCACTCCTTCATCGCAGGGTTGTTTTAAAGCGGATGACATTAAGTTAAAGATAACATGAAATTATGGAGCGCGGGCATCCTGCCCGCAACGAACGCGAGCGTTCGAATTGTCATCCGTTAAGCCCGTGTACCGGCGCTTTCAGGCCGCAGCGCGGCCTCTGCGGGCAGGATGCCCGCGCTCCACAATTACTCTTCCACTTTTTGCTTGGCCTTTTTTAAAAACTCCTTGATGAGGTGAGAAACGCGTTTGGTCATTTCTTTGGTGATAAGCGCTTCACCGGCCACGCCCGCGAGAGCATGAAGGTCCCTGGCTTTATTGCGGCGGAGTTCTACTTTTTGGGAAACTTGAACGAGGGTGGTGCCGGCGCTTTTTTCCATCAGCAAAACCGTATAGCGCAGAAGATTTTCTTTCTCGCCGGCGGCCGGGCGCCAGATTATTTCCGTCTCGGAAATTTCTTCGGGCTCCAGCCGAAAAGACTGGCGCAGCCTGCCCACCACCGGGATCTCGACCGCGATCGTCCAATTGGTAATGCCTTTCACGTCGGTGCGGATGCTTTCGATCTCAGGCATCAGGCGCGCAAAATTTTCCAGGTCAAAGAGAAACCTGCGCACTTTTTCCAGGCCGGCCTTAACTTCCAGCTTGTCGCGGAATTCTGCGCTGATGGTAAACATCTAGTTTAGCAATACGGCATTAAAAAACGGCCGTGTCATTGTGCGGAATACGCCGCGAAAAAACGGCTCCTCGGCAAAGATGACCACGTGGCCGCCGCCCGTCGGTTCGTCAATAAGATACGAAGTTCCTTTAAGAAGCTTCTCGGTATTTCCTTCCCAGACAAAGCCGGAAATGGTCAAAGGAGTTTTGGGCTTGGCGTCGAAAACCATCGCGTTTATCCCGTCTTTTGAATAGCGGAAAAAATATCCCGACGCCAGCAGCACGGGCAAAGTATCGTCTTCGATCCCGTAATTGATCGGCGCGGTGCGGTCGACGGTGGCGCGCATTATTGCCCCGGGAATGCCTTCGGGCACGCGGCCGGCGTTGGCAGAGGGCGAAGCGATCGGCGGCAGCACCGGCGGAGCGCCGTCGGCTTTGTCCGACTTGTCACTGTCGGACGGCGTCGGTTCGGGCACTGGTTTTTTATCCTTGGGCTTTCCGGTATCCGAAGTTGCCCCACCCGCTGACGCAGGTGGTTCCGCCGCGCTGTCGGCTTTCTGATCGTCATCGTCGCTGCCGACGAGCTTGGCCGAGGTCAGCCCGACATCCTTTAGCGCGGCAAAGACCGAAGAGCCGCGCATACAGATAAGATTGCCGCCGTTACTTACCCAGTCTTTCAAAGTGCTGACACCGCCCGCGCCAAAAGCGCCGAAATACCTGCCGGCAGAACCGTCGGGCAGGATGAGCACGTTGTAATTTTGCAGCGCGCCGCCTTTGACCGAATTTACCGTCAGCGGGGTAAAGCGGATCCCGTAGCGGTCGAGCGTCCACCAGATGGAGCCGAAACTGGTCTGATCGACGGCTTCATCCGCCAGCACGGCGATCTTCGGTTCGCGCAGCGAGACCACATTTTCCGCGCCGATACCGGTGTCGCCCGTTTCATTAAAGCCGCTGTTGACGGCGGTGACCGTCACGCCGAGTTCTTTCGCGTATGTTGCGATCGCCTGGTGAATGCCTTCGGTATTGCGTGAGATGCGCGCGACAAATGTCCCGGTTTTCCAATCGCGTCCGCCCGCGGTCAGAGGCCGCGTGGAAACCGCCACGCGAAAACCCGCTTGCTGCAAACGCACCGCCATCGCCCCGGCGCCGTCCGATTCGTAGGGAATTATGTAGGCGATCTGCGCCCGGCCGCCGGTCACCCCGCCCGTTTTTTGCGTTTTTAAGTAATCATCCGTGACGTTATCCGCGCTGATCGCCGAAGTGTCTTCCGTCCAATAGGCTTCCAGTCCGAAAGCCAGCGGCAGCGACCAGGAAGTGATGTCATAGAACCCATAATCTTCGCGCAAAGCGCTTTTTCCGCGCAGCTCGTTGCGTTTGAATTTAGCGATCTGTTCGCGCACGAAAGCGGCGTCCTGCGGCGTGTCGGGTTCGAGCAGCGACTTTGCCCAGACACGCTGCGGCTGATTCAGATCGATCACATAGGAGCCCGCCGGAAAGGCTTTGTTCGCGCCGCCGGAATCTTTTTGCGAATAACTATGCGCGGTGGAGGAGTTGAAAGAGCTTCGCGCGGAGGAAACCTCGATCTTCGCCCGCTGGAGAGATTCGATCAGGTCGGCGGTTTTGACCGGGTCTTTTCCCGGCAGGATCACGATCCGTTTCATCCGCGCGGTCCTGGCGTCTTCCATCGCGATGCGGCGAAAATCGTAAAAATCTTTCAGGCGGGCCTCGCGGTTTTTCGCGGCTGTTTCGAGCGTCGTCAGCGAAGCGATAAAATGCTTGGCAATTGCCGAACGAAGGGTCGCGATCGTGCCGTCATCACGCGTCCAGCGAATGCCTTTAAAGCCGCCGCCGTCGGTTTCATACGTCATTCCCGTCGCGCCGTTTAGCGCCGGCATCGAATCCCAGTAGCCGGGATAAAAAAGATCGAAGATATCGCGCACGTAATAGTCCCAGTTGCGCGAATCGAACTGCGCCGCATTCGCGCGCCCGAAAACATCGAGCCATTTATTGGTAACGGGCTGCGGCAAATTCGGATTTATCGGCAGCGCCGCCGGGGGGAAAAAGTACTGCGAGGGCTGTCCGTGATGATCTACCGCCACCTGCGGATTCCAATCGAAAAAAGCTTTCTGAAGATTTTGCGATTCCGCCTGGGTGCCCACCAGGTTGTCGCGGTTAAGATCAAAACGAAAATGATTGACGCGGCCATAGACCGACCAAGGTTCGCGGTGTTCGAGAGCTGAGCGATTGGCGTCGCCGACGGAGACGGAGTTGTACCAGGTGACAAAACGCTCGTGCCCGTCAGGGTTTTCGCCAACCACGATCAGCGCCACGGAACTTTTCAGAATATCGAGCGTGGCCGGTTCGTCTGAGGCGGCAAGCTGGTAAATGACCTGCAGCATGGCTTCGAACGAGGCTGATTCGTTACCGTGGATCGTATATGCCATCCAGCACATGATCGGCGAATTCGCGATGATCGCCTGGGCTTCGCCAGGCGATGTTTTGCGCGGGTCGGCCAGGCGCGCAACGTTCGCTTTTATCTGGTCCAATCTCGTGATGTTTTCCGGCGAACTGATGGCCACGATATGCTGCATGCGATGCTCGGGCGTTTCGCCGATGTCGTAAATTCGCACGCGGTCGGGCGCCGCTTTGGCGATCTGCCCGATCACATTTTCCATCTGCGCATAGGTCGTGTGAAAGGTACCGACGTCGTAGCGCAAAATGCTCTGCGGGCGGGGAACTTCGGTGCGATAAGGCGCGCGGGCGTAAAAATCAAATTTCGAGTTGTCGGTTTGAGCGCCAACGACTGTTACGCAAACGGCGGTAAACAAAAGAACGCCAAAAGAAAACAGATGTCTTTTCATTAAATAAAATCTCTTTTTCTAATAATTACGGAAAACTTATGAAATTTTGATATGAGCGGCGGGAAAAGACAAGGAGAAGGGTTAATTTTATTTATGCAAGTCTTAAAAAAGAAAAAGATAAGTCATATACCTCTTAGGTCGGGAAGGGTTGCTTGCACCCGCGCTTTGCTTAGCTCAGCGAACAGGCTTTAGCTCCGTAGGAGCGTCATATTTATAGAACAATAATGTATAAATATTCTCCAGCTCCAGCGGAGCGGCACATGTCGTTCCTTACGGAACTCCGGCCTTACTTTTTCGTCTGATACGGCGTTGCACATAAAGTCATAACTCTAAATTTATAAAGTTCGCTGGATTAAAAGATCGACGTTAACCTGGGAGCGCAGGCATCTTGCCTGCAAGCGCGATTGCTCGCGCTAACTGGCGTAATCAAAGACTTTTTAGATCGCTTCGCGACCCAAGCAGGCAAGATGCCTGCGCTCCCAGGTTTAGCCCATTTTATTTTTTTACTGTTAAATACTTAACACCGCCAATAAAATTAAGCTTTTTTCTGACTTTATGTGCAAAGCCGTCTGATACTATAATATAGCGTTCCTAACGGAACTCGGGAACGCCTTCCTGCTTCGAACCTGGATTACTTCTAAAGTCGGTAGCTGAGTCAAATATGTTATTACGCTAAAGCTATTTGGCGATTTATACAGAGAACACCGGAGAGCGGGCGCAAGCAACCCCCTTCCTGACCTGAGAGGTGGTCGAGACGAGTGGTTATTCCGATCTAAATAAAAGCCGTTTCAAGTAAAAGTTTATTCTCCTTAAATCTATTCAAACCTAAACTCGAAACATCCAAAAAGCTTGCCTTTCCGTCGAGCATTATCTCAGCCAGCGCGCGTCCGGTGGCAGGTGAATGCATTACCCCGTGCCCGCTAAAGCCGCCGGCGAAATATAACCCTTCGATCTCGCAGCCGCCCAGGATGGCGTGATGATCGGGCGTCATTTCATAAAGGCCGGCGCGGCATTTTTCATGAACGATCTCCGCGTCTGCCAAAAATGGAGCGCGGTGCCTGGCTTTCGGCAATACTTTTTCTATAAAGGCCGGGTCGAAGCTTGTCTCGTAGCTGGGTGTTTCGTCCGGGTCGGGATAGGCAAAAAGCAGCTCATGGCGTGAACCTTTGGCCGGGCGAAAATGAAAGCCGTTGCCAAGATCGATCACCATCGGGAGATTAGCGGGAAGCTCCGCCGCGCTTTTCGCCCAAATTATCTGCCGGCGCAGAGGCGTTATGGGCAGCTCGATCCCGGCGGTAGCCGCGAGCACTTTTGACCAGGCGCCCGCGCAGCAAACTATCTTTTCCGCTGAAATTTGTCCTTTGTCTGTTTGCAGGGCGCGGACCTTTCCGTTTTCAGTTTCGATGCGGATGGCCTTAACTCCCGCCGACACTTTTACGCCGTGCTCAGCCGCTTTTTTGGTAAAGCCGGACATTACCGCCAGCGGGTCGATAAAACCGTCGCGCGAACAAAAGCTCCCGCCCGCCACGTCTGACACGTTCAATCCCTTAACCATTTCGCCGATGGTTTGCCGGTCGACTATTTCGGCTTCTTTCAATCCCAGCGATCGCTGCCGCGACACATTATTTTTCAGATATTCAAGCTGCTGTTCACTCGTCGCCAGGAATAGATAACCGCGAGGTTCGTAACCGCAATCGACGCCGGTCAATTCATTAAAACGCGAAAAAAGATCCAGCGAGTAAAGCGACAGGCGAATATTGATCTCGGTTTCAAACTGCGCGCGGACGCCGCCCGTTGCCTTGCCCGTGGAACCGAGGCCTTGCTGCTGTTCACTTTCCAGGATCAGGATGTCTTTTACGCCGCGTTCGGCAAGATTATAGGCGACGGACGCTCCGACCACGCCGCCGCCGATAATAATAACTTCCGCGCTTTTCATTTATTATTCGGACCGGACCCGGCCGCGGTCATGACGAAATCCGGGACCTTCGGTTCATCCGGCAGGACGTATTCGCGACCCTTGGCCAGCGCCCAGCGATGCAGCCAGGAAATGCCGGCGCGCCCCATAAAAGTGTCAGGCAGACGGTAAGCCTCGTCTTTTAGCGCGTCTTCCAGCGTAACGAATTTGTAGCCGCGCGCGACGAGCATTTTTAAAATATCGTCAAGAAATTCGGAATTGATGGAGTTGGCATGGATCAGAAGGATTTGCGTCGGTTCGCGCTCAAGTATCTTTACCGATTGGCGTTCCCAATAATCAAGCTTGGTCAGCAGGTAGGGAACATAGGCCGCCCCGATGCGCTGCATCATGGCCTGATCTTTTTTATCCAGGGCGTTGTCGTACGCGCGGGCAAAGATCCAATCGCCGTTGTCGATGGTGACTGGCGCGATGGTATAGCCGTGCTCTTTGAGAAAAACATTCAACTTGTCTTTTACTTCAAGCGTGAGGCCGGTTTGCAGGTAAGGGTGGCGGAAATATCGCAAGGCCCTGTTTTTTTTCTTCAACAGCTCTTTGGTGATCACCTCGCCCTGCAGGATCTCATTTTCGTACGTCGCCAGCTCGGTATTATGCAGGCTATTGTGCCAGTATGTGTGGTTACCCAGCTCCAGGCCCGCGCCTATCCAATCGCGCAAAAGATCGACCTGCGCGTCATCGCGATTGCCATCCGTATACAATTTGTTTTCATTGACAAATCCGATCACGGGTATCTTTGCCTTGGAAATGTGTTGTAAAAGTTTATGGGTGATCTCCTGGCGCGTCTTTAAGTCCTTGCGGGTCGAAACGACCGGCAGATCGTCGATCGTTACCGCGATCGAACGCTGAGGAGAAGTTTGTGCCAGTAAACTAAGAGCGGTGCAGCAAAGGAAAACAGCCGCGAGAATGAACTTGGGTTTCATAATTTATTTAGCGAACACTAAAGAGAAATCCCTAAATCCCTTGAATTCCAATGCATTCCCGCTGGGATCGAGAAAGAACATTGTCGCCTGTTCACCTACTTCGCCGGCGAAGCGAATTTTTGGTTCGATCACGAACGGCACGCCTTTACTTTTTAACTTTTCAGCAAAGGCTGTCCAATCTTCCATCGGCAGGACGATCCCAAAGTGGGGGACCGGTACATGATCCGCGTCGACGTGGTTCGTGGCCTTTACTCCCGCGCCTTCTGCCGAGAGGTGGGTCACGATCTGGTGGCCGAAAAGATTGAAATCGATCCAGCATTCAGAGCTGCGGCCTTCTTCACATTCCAGCACCCCGCCGTAAAATTCACGCGCTTCATCCAGGTCGCGAACCGGAAAGGCCAAATGAAACAGATTTTTCATAGATTTAATTTTGCCACAGAGCTCACTGAGAACACAGAGAAAGAAATATAAGCATACGATCCGAATTCGAGAATTACTCTGTGAACCTTGTTCTCTGTGGCTTATTTTATTTTTTGATAAACTATTTGTAATTTATGTCAGCAGAAAACATCGAAAAATTTATCTCCGCGCTGGAAACGTCACTAAACGAAAAAACTTTTGTAAAAGTCGCTCTGAGTAATTATCGCGGAACCGACCCGCATTTGCAAAAATTGATGATACGCATGGTCGAAACGACCAAAGGCATCAAACTTTTCTTTCGCTATCGCTATAATACACGCGACATCATTAAAAATCACTCGTTCGAAGAGGGCACCGGGATCATCAGAAATTTGCTGGGGAATGAATTTTTTGATGGTCACCTGTTCACAACAAAAAATGACTTTCACCTGAGCACCGGGAAAAAGGGAAACGGGCGGCTGAATAAGGCAAAACCGACTTTTAAGACCGTTCCCAGTGCCGCACACGACCGGAAAAAAGAGCGCATCGTCGACCCGAAAAGTTTTTATCTAAAGGCACTGGATATAACGAATGACGACGGCGAGGTCCGCGACAAGCAGCACGATAAATGGAAACAGATAAATAAATTTGTCGAGATACTGGCAAATCTGTATGACAATTCGGAATTGAAGGGCGGGAAAGAACTCACGATCGTCGATATGGGATCGGGCAAAGGCTATCTGACTTTTGCGACGTATGATTTTTTCAAAAATGTCAGGGGTTTGGATGTGACCGTCACCGGCGTCGACCTGAAAGAGCATGTCATTGAACTCTGCAACGAATTGGCAAAGTCATGCGCTTTTGACGGGCTCAATTTTGTAAACGCCGGCATAGAGAGCTTTGAGCTGCAGAAAGCCGACATATTGATCGCCCTGCATGCCTGCGACACGGCCACGGATGACGCGATTTTCAAAGGCATTGTCGGTAATGCGGAACTGATAATTACCGCGCCCTGCTGTCACCGCGAAGTAAGGTCGCAGATCAAAGCACCGGAAATGATGAGCGGCATCCTGCGCCACGGCATCATGCTCGAACGCACGGCCGAGACGATCACCGACGGCCTTCGCGCGCTGCTGCTGGAAAAAAGCGGCTACGAGACCAAGCTGTTCGAATTTATCGCCACCGAACACACCCCAAAAAATAATATGATCGTCGGCACGCGAAAACCGGATAAAAAAGATGGGGAAAAATTCGGGAAGCAGATCGAAGAGATAAAAGAGTTTTATGGGATTGAAGGGCAGAAATTGGAAGCTTTATTGGAAAATAGCTGATTTTGAACTGATCAAAGTTTTAAGGGAGATCAATCAGCTTAATTTATCTCAAGGTCAGGAAGGGTTGCTTGCGCCCGCTCTTAAGATCTTTGATTCATTGCTCGCGCTAACTTTTGAATATCATCCGGCCACCACCAATCTTTATCGATCTGCAAAAGCGGATCGTTTTCTTCCAGATAAAAAGCTCGAAAACTAGTCCAGCGATATTCTCCCGCACTGTCAGCTAATCTTGCACGAACAGGATTGGCGTGAATGTAGTTGATCTTTTGCCAGATCATCCAATTGCTCCACAATGACAATGCCTTGAAACTTTCTTGCCAAACTTGATGCTCAAACTCATCAGAGCTCGATTTCAAAAACTGCTCTGGAGGTGAAATCTCCACCAGGCGACGAGCTGTTAGGCTTTTTAACGCTCCCGTCCATTCCCTGATTTTACCATCGCGCGGGTTAACGATCAGATGAAAATGATCGGGCATAAGCACGAATGCAACGAGTTTGCTTTCGCGTTTAATTTTTAATGTCTGGCATTCTTCGAGAAAGGCATGGCAATTTTTTTGATAAGTAAATATATTACGTCGATCCAGTGCGTTTCCGGTTACATAATGTAATGCGCCGGCAAGATTTTGATTTGACCATTTGGGAGCCATTTCTATCAAAGATTCTAAAATTAAAGAGCGGGCGCAAGCAACCCTTCCTGACCTTGAGGTTAATTAACTTGCTTCTTTTACGGCTAGCACGGATTTCGAGGTGGTTTACTTGAATGATTGTAAATAATTTTGATGTCTGACAGGTTAGTTAAACATCGACACATCCATCTCGTGATATTCATTCGAGTTTGCTTCATTAACCTTGCGCAGATTTTCCAGGCGGCGTTTGGCTTTGAGGATGTGGCTGCGGGTGCGTTCGGACATTTGGTCGAGCAGGTTGCGGCCTTCTAATTGTTCGTCGCGGATCTTTGTCTTTAACATATAAAGCTCCGAAAGCTCGGCGGTCAGGCGTTCGACGCGGAGTTCTCTCAAGCGGTTTTTGACCTGGAATATCTGCCGGATCGCGCGGACCAGATCGTCGCCGATGGAATCGCCAATGACTAAGTCGGGGCTGTCGCGATAATCGTCCACCAATTTATTTAGCAGATTTTGATCACCGGCTTCATAGGCTTTATTTAGTTCGGCCATCAGGGTGTGGCGGCGTTCGCGTTCCTCGGCGTTGAGTGCCAGGTCCGGGTGGATCATTTTCGCCAGGCTGTGATAGGCCTTTTTGGCTTCGGTGGTCGGCTGCCATTTGAAAGTGCAGTTTTCGGCAATCTCTTCGGCGGCATCAGCCGCGGATTCGGCGGCGCGCTCGCGGGCCTCTTCGGCGCGGCGCTTGATCTCGACATCCTCGGGGTTGAGCATTACTTCTTCTTCGGCGATCTGCGCGTCGATCTCGTCAAGCTCGGCATACAAGCGCCCGACCTGCATCTTATAATTTGTTTCAAACTGCTCGAGTTCGGCGCGGATATCCGCCATCTCTTCTTCATCAGTGGCGAGGCGGTCTTTTAAGCGCTCCAGCACTTTGCGCTTTTTATTTAACTCGAGTTCCTCCGGAGTTTGCATGATTAAATTATAAAGGAGAAACTCACTAACGAGAAAGGCAAAGAAGGGAAGATGAAGAAGTGGAAAGGCTAAACAAACCTAAAAATAGTTAAGTCTTGTCTTAAAAATCTGATTTTATGACTCTCAATGAAAAGTTAGCTAGTTTTAATAGAGCAATAGGTCCGCCATAATCCCATCTAGAAATAGGTTGATTGTTAAGATTAGTAGTAGCCAGTTTGATCGTATTTTTTACTTCAAAAATCTGATTTCGCATTGCCTTAGGCACCAACCAAATGGGAGCTAGCGGACTATGTGCAAAAGAATTTCTAATTAATCTTGCAATAACACATGCCGATTTAATCTCAATATCGGAATAATTGAATCTATCTGGAAGTAGATTTTCAAAAGCAGAATCAACTTGAATTGCGAGAATGTATGTGGCTGAATGTTCAAACAACGACGAGGCCAATTCTTCTTCCTCGGGGGATAATTCCAAATCTTGAGATTCCAGGGTATGTTGGCCCCAAGTGAATTGCCCTAAATATTCTCTCTTCGTCAAAAAAGCCAAGGACAATTTGAATTGCAGAACAGCATAATCTATTAGGTTTATATAATCTTCAGGTTTTAGCTTATCTGTAATCACAACTTATTTCCGGTAATTCATCACTAACCGTTATTCATTATTCGTTGAGTTTTTTTGTAAGTGCTTCGTCACGCGAAGCTAAAGTTAGGCTTTATCAGCCTTCGACGAGGACAAACTTGCTTATGGCCACGTCCTCCGCCTCCTTGATAACGGCGATATTCTTAAACTCCGTTTCGCTTAGCTGGTCGTCCTTAAAATCCGGATCGGGTTTATACCAGGGCTGCGCTTCGAAATATTTCTGCAGGTCTTTTGATTTTACCGAGGTGAAAACACGCCCGTGGCGCGCATAGATCTCGTTGCGCAAAATGCGCAGGTCCTCGGCAAAAAGATCGCTCACCGCGCTATCCGGCAGCACTTCGGTGGAAAGCTTCTCGCGCATCTTGGCTTCGTAATCCAGGATGAGCTTGACGTTCTTTTCCTCGGTGGCGTTGAGCTTGACCTTTGATTGGTTCTTGAGCGGTTTATACCAATCCTGCCATTCAAAAAACTGTATGTAGCCGGGAACGGTGAATTTCTTGCCGTGGCGGGCGAAAAATTCACTGCGGATCAACCGCAGGTCGTTAAAATTCAAACCCTTGAGCTGTTCTTCTTTTAGCAGGACGTTTTCAAATTTGTCCATATCGCCAAAAGAGACTTCGGCTTTTTTATACTTGTTGCGGGCTTCGTTGAGCGTGGTCAGATTTTTGCGGTCATTTTCCGTCAGAACGGTGGCCGTGTAAGCCGGGTTTGGTTTGTACCAGTAACGGTCTTCAAAATATTTCTGCAGCCATTCCTCTTCGTCAAAACGCTTGCCGCGGATAGCTTCGATCTCAGCGATCATTATGCGCCATTCGGCGCCGGAGTATTCGCGGCCCAGATCGTCTTCGGTAATAAGTTTCTTTTCCCAGAAGCGAAGATCGCCGGGTTCGACAGAGGTGTGTTTTTCGGCTTCCATCTCGCGGATGAGGTCGATGTTCCTGCGCTCGATGGCGGTAAGCATTGAGTTCTTAAATTTATTGCTCGGCTTATACCAGGTTTGCTTTGCCAGGTAATCCTGGATGCTTACTTCCTTAAAGATCCGGCCGTGCTTACCAAAAACGACGCCGCGCAGCATCTGCAGATCTTCCAATTCAAATTTCGACAGATCGGGTTTTTTGACCGCTCTTTTCGAAAAATCAAAAGTGTGCCATTTTTTCAGGTCGACCTGGGCAAAACTGCTCGCCGCGAAGACAAGCAATAGCATAGGTAATAAGAGTTTTCTAAGCATCGATTTTTGCATCAGTTTTATGTCCGGGGTTTTCTACTTCAATGATCTGGTAACTGGTAGTGATCTCTACCGTGGGCCTGACGGTGGCGGCCACCGAACAGTATTTTGTATCGGAGAGCTCGATGGCCGAAACCAGCGCCTGCTCCGAAACGTTATGTCCATATACGATATGGTGAACGTTCATCTTAGTGAACGCGCGCGGGTGCTCTATGCGGCGCTCGCCGGTGACCTCGATCTGGTAGTCGGTTACGTCCTGGCGCTTCTTTAACAGGATAGAGATAACGTCAGCCGCGGTACAGCCCCCGACGGCGATCAAAAGCAGCTCGACCGGGGTTGGCGCAGCTTTCCTATCTCCTTTTACATCAATAGCTTGAGCGTGGCCGCTAGGGCTGATGCCAATAAAAAATTCATCGCCGCCATAGCGAAGTGTTGCTTTATAGATCGGGGTACTCACTGCAGCTCTCCATTTAATGAACGTCCGGCCGGGATGATTTTGCCAGAAACCGTTAAAATAATAAACCTTAGAGATAGTATTTGGGCAACTTTGGCATAATAAATGCACTCTATTTTAAAGGGTAAGCTGTGCGCGGCGCGCGATATTCTTTTTTTGCAGGAGAAAACACATGAAACGTTCAGAGATCAAACTGGGATTGATAGTAGGTGTGATGGGCCTTTTGCTGGTTTTGACCGGGCAAATTTCGGCTCAAAATAATAACAGCGATCGCCAGGTGAGCGAGGGCCTGCGCCGGCTGCAGGGTCAGATGGCGACCTTTCGCTACGATCTGCTGGAGATGATGAAGCGCGTGCGGATAAGAATGCCCCAAGGCGATGACATCAACAAATCGATGGAAGACCTGGAAGACGCTGTCAGTAATTTTAATAACGATTTTCGCGCAAAACGCGAGAGTTCGGACGGGGTAAATAATATTTTGCAGGAAGCCCAGGATGTGGAAATTTTTCTGCGCGCCGTCAGCTTTGGCGACCCCGTTGCCGACGACTGGTCAAAAGTGCGCTCGACGCTGGACCAGCTTGCTTCCAGTTACAAGATAACCTGGGATTGGAATATTGGTACGGCTTCGACCGGTTACGACACGCAATTGCCCACCCAGCCCGTTTCACAAAATAACGCCCAAAATAATGGCGGCTACCGCGCGGGGCTTAGCGGTGCTTACAGATTGGACGCACAGGCGAGCGACAACGCGCGCGAGGTTGCGGCCCGTGCAGTGCTGATCATCGGCGCGCGCGACCGTGACCGGATAAAAGCCGACCTGGAAGATAAACTGACGCCGCCGGAGACGCTCACGCTGGACGTGCGCGGCCAGCAGGTGACGCTGACTTCTTCAAAGGGCGGGCAGTTTAATTTTACCGCTGACGGTGTCGATAAATATGAATCGGGCGCCGACGGCAGGAACATGCGCGTGCGCGCGACGCTCAGGGGCGACCGTCTAACGGTGATCAGGACAGGCGAAAGCGACGACGATCACACCGTCATCTTTGAAAGCGTGGATAACGGCAGCCGCCTGCGGGTTACCCGGCGGGTAAATTACGCAACGCTGTCGCAGACAGTGATCGCGGAAAGCTTCTATAACAAGACTTCCGATCTCGCTCAAAATGGGCCCCAAAATGGAGTGCAGAACAGCCCCGCAGATAACCCGGGCACTTATTCGGACAGTAATCCGGGCGTCAATTCGGGAAATGTTCCCACGGGAAATGTTCCGTCAGGAGGGACAGGGGGAAATAATTATCCGAATCAAAACCCCAACCAGTACCCGACGGCCTCAGCCGGGCGGCAGGGAGATTTCATCGTTCCCAACGGCACGGTGATCACCGCAAAACTGGAAAACGAGGTAACGACCAGGGCTTCACAAAACAACGACCGTTTTCGCATGACGGTCCAGGCCCCGAATGAATTTCGCGGCGCGGTCATCGAAGGTTACATTTCGGGAATTAAACGCTCAGGCAAGATCAACGGGCGGGCACAGCTCACTTTTAACTTTGAACGCATCCGCCTGGCTAACGGGGCGACCTACGAGTTTGCCGGTTTCCTGCAGTCTATTACCGATATGAACGGCGAGACTGTCAAGATCGATACCGAGGGAGTGGCCAAAGGCGACAGCCAGACCAAAGAAACCGCTAAACGCGGCGGTGTCGGCGCGGCGATCGGCGCGGTCATCGGCGGTGTTATCGGCGGTGTAAAAGGCGCGGTCATCGGAGCTACTATCGGCGGCAGCGCGGGCGCGGGATCCGTTTATGTGCAGGGCAGAGACGATCTGGAATTAAAACCGGGCTCGACCATCGTGCTGCAATCGACGGGGCCTGGAGGCAACAGGCAGTAAGCGCCATGATGAAATCGTGGTTTGCGGCTCTGCCGCAGTGATGTGCGGTAAGCCTATGGCTTACCGTGCCAGGTGAATCTATTATTTTGGCGGAGGCTCAGCCTCCGCTCATCTTTAAGGGCGACTCCCGGAAAGGCAGAGCCTTTCCGCACAGCACTGCGGCAAAGCCGCGTAAAGAAAATGGAGTCAGTACCGTTTATTCCATCAAAGCCCGCAAAAAAGCAAAACTTCCAAAATCCTTCTTACAAAACTAATAGCTATCGGCAATAATATCCTTGCGGTATTTCTGTTTTGCGAGGGTTCCGGGGTCTCGCCGATCTTTTCAAGCCGCTTTTATTAACTTTTGGGCGTTCGCGTATGATTTTTAAGATTTCTGTTTCATTTTGTTTCAAGTGTTCCATTTGTTTCACTCCCCCTGAAACATGAAACACTTTGCGTCCTGGCGGTTCTTGCTATTACGGCCGTATTTTATTTCTGCTCTAACCTGAAGAAATTCTTGATGGCGTTGAAGATACCTTTCGATTCTTCTTCGGCAGTGGTGGGAAAACCTTCTTCTTTTTTGGCGGTAAGTTGAGCGCGGCGCTCGGCGATAGTTTTACTCATAGCCTCGGCCAGGTCAGGATTGCCTTCAAATAAAGGTTTAAGCGCGAAATGGCCGATCTCCAGGACCTCGGTTTCTTCGGCGGCGGTGACGGTGGCGGAACGCGGCTGGCCGGTAAAGAGGCACATCTCTCCAAAAATATCGCCTTCGTGCAGGGTAGTTACATTGCGAAGCTGCCCTTGTTCGCCAAGTTGTATGTTGACCGAGCCCGTATGCACCACAAACATCGAATGTCCCTCTTCACCCATGCGAACGATGGCTTCTTTCGGCGCAAAGACGCGTTTGACCGCCGCGTGAGAGAGCCGCAGTGTTTCTTCTTCGGACAGAGGAGCGAATATATTTACTTCGTTCAGCCGGTCATAGATACCGTTTTGCTGGCCATCGACCTGCAGCTCTTCTTTTCCTTTTATTTGAAGCTCCAGCGTTCGGGTCGGGAAGGGAATGCCGATTCCTTCGCGCTGAAAGGCGTACCAGATCCGCTGGCGCACCAGCGCGTCCGTATCGTTATATTTACTGTAATCTTCGAGCCAGAATTTAACTTCCCAATCAAGGCTGCTTTCACCGAAGTTCCGTATCCGGACTATCGGGCGAATTTTGGTCGAGATATTCTCACATTGCCTGACCAGATTGCGCACGACTTGTATCGTTTTAGCGGGCGAGTCGGTATACCGTGTGTTGAAAAAAACCAGCCGCGCGTTCAGGTTTTCACGCGGGGCCACTTCGATGGTTTCTTTTCCCAGAATGGCATTGCTTATTACCAGCAGCTTATTTTGGAAAGTGCGGATCTTTACGCCGCGCCAGGTAATGCTTTCCACCACACCGGTGCCTTTGCCGGGAATATTTATGACGTCGCCGACCTTGAAAGGTTCATCGGCCTGGGTGGCGAGCCCGGCAAAAAGATTTCCCAGGGTGTCCTGCAGCGCGAGGCCGATGACCAATCCGAGAATGGTGGACGTGGCAAAAAGCGAAGTGAGATCAACACCGGGATACTGCGATTTTACGAGCGTGAAAAGCGCGATGATGTAGATCGCAATGGAAAAGATGTTGCGCATCAGGGTGGGGTTTTGATGCTGCCCGTCTTTTGTTTCCCGTTTGAAGATGAGAAAACTTACCATCCGGACGATAACGACGACGATCACCAGTCCCAACCCGACGCGGATGACCTTCAGGGTGGTGAAGTAAAGAGACATAAAAGGAGTGCCTCTTGCTTCGCTATATTCACCGGTGCGCCGGCTGACGAAATAGGATTGAAGAAAGTTTCTTACGTTGTCGGTTATGATCGGTTCAACCAGCGGAAGTATGAACAGGATCCCCATCACGATAAGGATCGCGGCGATAGTGAAAAGAAGCCTTTTTCTGAATTCAGGAATGTTCATACCGAATGCACTAAGCGAAAAATTTATCAGACTTTAAAAGAAAATATCGAATATTGTTTTTCCGATCAGCAGGAGAGACAGAACCGAGACGACGATGGTGACCAGCCATGCCAGCCCGTTATAAAGGGTGCTGTTTTTGTATTCGCTCATCAGATCGGCGTCGTTGGCCAGCAGCGCGATCGTGACGAGCAGGATCGGAAGCAGGATACCGTTGATGCATTGAGTAAACAGCAAAAGCTGAATTTGCGGGATGCCCGGGATCAGGGCTACCGCCAGGCCCATTACGATCAGGGCGGTAAAGATGCCCACGAATATCGGCGCTTCGCGAAAGGTGTGGGAAAGCCCTTTTTCAAATCCGAGGGCTTCGCTTAGCGAATAAGCGGTCGCCAAAGGAAGCACGCCCATCGCCAGCATGGCGGCCCCGAAAAGGCCGATCCCGAAAAGATATTTGGCATAATTTCCCGCCACCGGAACCAGCGCCTGCGCGGCCGTGGCGGCGGAATCCACCTGGGTAACGCCTTGTTTGTTAAGTGTCGCGGCGGTGCTGATGACAATAAAAGCCGCGATCATCATGCAGAATACCGTGCCGACCGCGACGTCCGCCCGCGCCAGCGTGTAATCGTCTTTGTCCATTCCTTTTTCCACCACCGAGGATTGGACGAAGACCTGCATAAAAGGCGTGATGGTGGTTCCGATCAGCGCCATCACGGTAAAAAGGTAGGTCGATGAAAAGCTGAAGTGGGGTTTAAAGACCTCTTCCGAGATCTCGACCCAATCCGGTTTCGCCATGAAAGCGGATGCGATGTAACCGAGAAAGACCAGCGACATTGCCAAAAAAACCTGCTCGACGCGTTTTTGCGTGCCCATTACCACCAGCCACCAGATCGCGGCAGCCGTTATCGGTACGGCGATGTAGCGTGAAATACCGAAAAGTTCCGCGGCCTGCGCGATCCCGACAAATTCCGAGATGATCACACCCGATATTCGCCACCAGCAGCGCCAGCATAATAAAGACCGTCGGGCGGACACCGAATTTTTCGCGGATGAGATCGGCCAGGCCTTTGCCGGTTACGACACCCATCCGCACACACATTTCCTGGACAATGAACAAGCTGATCATCATCGGCAGAAACGTCCAGATCAGGTTATATCCATAAACGGCGCCGACCGTGGAATAAGTGGCTATGCCGCTGGCGTCGTTTCCGGAATTTGCGGCGATGATGCCGGGGCCGAGAACGGCCAGGTAGGCGAGAAATCTGTTACGCGGAAATATACGATGGCGGACCCGCGAGGCGCCGCGACGCAGTCTGATACCCAAATTTTTCACTGCTGCGCTTGCTCGAGTCATTGTAACTACTGCCACCGTCGTTCATTCTTAACCTCAAAAGGTGCATCATAGCGCGATTGACCGCGAGATAAAAGCCAAAAATGGCGGTTAAGCATGGAGCGCGGGCATCCTGCCCGCAAAGGGCGGCTTGCCGCCCTAATTGTTAAAGCGAACTTAGATCGCTGCGCGATCTTTGCGGGCAGGATGCCCGCGCTCCATATTTATGCGATGTATTTATTTTTTATGCGGATATCGCGGCCGGCGAAAACCCCGGTCTCAAATTCGAAAAGCAAAACCTCCACGCTGGAACGGTCGAACATCCGGGTGACCTCGCGAAAATCCTGGTTCACCCGGCACAATTCGTCGAAAACGATGGAATGCAGGGCGACCGCGTCAGGGATAATATCGCCGCAGTTTTTGGTTTTTTCCAGCGATATCAGCAGCCGGCGTTTGAGCTCGCTGTCTTCGACGCTTTTTAGTTGGAAAGAATTTATCCTGCCGATCAATTCGGGATGAGTGTTTATGATCTCTTCCAGGTCGTGGGGAAATATCTTTGAGCCATAGAACGGAACGCTCAGGTCATTGCGTCCGTGTACGAAAAGCACCGGAAAAGCACCCTGCTTTTCGGCCAGGCTTTTCATGTCTATACCGTTTTCTTTAAGCGCCGCGGAAAGCTCGCGGTGAGTAAGTGAGCCGCCCAGGTCGCGCAGGTTATAGCGAATTTTCGGGGCAGCGCCTTCCAGTCGGACGATGGTAAAAACCAGCTCGCCATCCGGTGAATTTTCCACCAGGTAATCGGCGGCGTTGTATTGAAAAAGCATCGGCGGAGTTTCCCGTCCGAAAAGTTTTTCGCTAAGCTGGCGGTCCGCGAAACATTTGCGGCGGAGGTTTATGGTCAGTTCGGTCTCCGCGCCGATATTTATTTCCAGGTCGGATGCTCCGTAGCTGGAAACGACGGTATTGAAAAATTTCAGAAAATAGCCGCGCAGGCCTTCGGACATTCCTTCGCCGCCAACCACCGCGTCCATTTTGTATCGGCTAAGATCAAGCTCGGTCGAATCGAGCCAGGCTTTGAGAAAAGGCGGGTAACCGAAGACGAGGTACCGATAATTCGGGCCAAAAAGCGTCAGGGTGTTTTCCAGTTTTTTGGCGTCCGGCCCGATCGATTTTAGAATGCCGACATCGACCAGGGACATCGAGACATTCATGCCGGTCGCCCACGGCCCAAGCGCAAAACAATTGAGCAGAATGCAGTCGTCGTCGTTATAGATAATGTCATAGCTGAGCTGGAGCGCGTGTTTTACATCCCTGCGCTCCGCTGCGTTGCGCACCCAGTTGTTCGGCACGCCGGACGAGCCGGAGCTTTCGTCGATCACCGTCCCGGGCGAGGGGATCTTCCCGCCATAGCAGCGCTCTTCCAGGCCGTATTTCTTGACGTAGTTTTCCTTGGTCATTACCGGCACCTCGGAAAGTTTCCAGCGGCCTTTATCCGCATAATTCTCTGCCTCTAAAAAATCCCGGTAAGCGGGGCAATTGCGTTTGGCTTTTTCAAAAACCGCCCGCGCCCGCAGCCGCCCGATCCAGGCGAGAAATGGCTGCACCCGCGGCGAAAACATCACGACAGAGGTTCGGTGGCCGGAGCTCAGCAGGCGCCGGAACACGTACAGTGTGTAGATAAAAGCGATGGTTAGATAACGACTCAACATAAATAGTCAAAACGATCATTGTTAGCCACGAATTACACAAATAACACGAATTAAAGAATTCTTATTCGTGCGATTAGTGACATTCGTGGCAAAGTCAAATTAAATCTGCTAATCACGAATCAGACTAAACGATCAGCATTTTTTCAAGCGGCAACCGGTGGCTTTTTGGCGGTTCGGCGGAATAGCCCATTTTGAATATCAGCCACGCGTCGGAAACACCCGTTTCCTTTTCAACTAAACCCGCGATCCGGCGATTGGTGACCAAATTTCCGTACGGGTGAATATAAATATCATTAGCCGCGGTTTCGAGCCAGAAATTTATCAGGAATCTGCCGGCCTCAAAAGCATCCGCCGGGTCCCAAAATTTACCCGAGCAAATTCCCAGCGTCGGCACCGGCCCGAGTTGGGAGCGATAGGTTTTTGCCATGACGGTTTTCAAAACCGGCGTTTTCATCATCCACGACATCTTTGCCGACATTTTATAAAGCAGCGGGCTGGTGTTCATACAGCGGTAATCGAGGCCGTCGAGCTTTTCTTCCGATTCTTTGTCTGAATAACGAAACCATTCGACGATCTCATCGTGGTATGTCGGGCTGTTTAGATCTTCGAAAAGCGCCTCGGTATTATAAGCCATAACTTTTTCGATGATCGCCTCTGTCAGTGAGATGCGAGAAATTCTGGCCGAAATTCGAGGCAATATTTCCCAGTTTTTCCAGCGCTTCTTCCGGCACCGGTTTTTCCAGTAAGGGAAGCCGCGAAGTCCGCCGCTTGAGAAAAAGACTCTCATCGTAGATCTCCGGTCCGGCGGCAGCCGGGACAAGCCTCATTTTCGCAAAGGGAATTTGCCAGCTGCCTTGGGTTTCGATGATCGCCCGCGCGTACCAGTCCGGCGGATGGAGAAATTCGTACTCGAGAGAAAATCCTTTCGGCTTCGCCAGGATACTCAATGCTTCGAGGAAGATCCCCATCGTCAGGATGATAAAACTTCCGGTAATGTCCTCTTTCGGCAATGTTCGCTTTGAATCTATATAAAGCTCGGCCTCGCTTTCGGACAAAATTTTGACGAGCCAGGGCTGGACGTTATGAGGTGACGGGGAATGAATTGCGGTCGCTATGATCTCGTGCCAAAACATGTAGGTTTATTTTTATACGATAAATTAGTTTCGCTCAATTAAGTTTCTGCGAAATGCAGATTTTCTTATCAAATTGAGCTATTTTCGAGTTAGCAGTAAAATTAAGCTAATCAGGAGTTGTTTTTTAACCTGCGAAGACAAACTTATGACACACAATTTATTTGGTGCCCGGCAAACTTTCAAAACGGGCGACGGTTCTGACGGGATCTTTTACTCGCTTCCGCAATTGGAAAAAGAAAATGTCGGTAAGATTTCCCGCCTGCCCATTTCCATTCGCATTGTACTTGAATCGGTTCTGAGAAATTTTGACGGCGGCAAAAAGATCAGCCTCGAAAACGTGCGTAAATTGGCCGGCTGGGCCGCCAGCGAAGAGCGTATCGAAGAGATACCCTTTGTCGTGGCGCGCGTTCTTCTGCAGGATTTTACGGGCGTGCCGCTGCTGGTCGATCTGGCGGCGATGCGCAGCGCGGTGCAGCGGATGAGCAAAGACGTGGGCGTGATCGAACCGCTGGTGCCGGTCGATCTGGTGATCGACCACTCGGTGCAGGTAGATTATTCGGGCAGCGAAACGGCCTATACGCGCAACATGGAAATGGAATTTAAGCGCAACGAGCAGCGCTACCGTTTCTTGAAATGGGGCACGCAGGCCTTATAACGGTTTTCGCGTGGTACCGCCGGGGATCGGCATCGTGCACCAGGTGAATCTGGAATACCTGGCGAAAGGTGTTTTCGAACGCGGCGGCGTTTATTTCCCCGATACGCTGGTGGGAACGGATTCGCACACGACGATGATCAACGGGCTTGGCATTGTGGCGTGGGGCGTTGGCGGTATCGAGGCCGAAGCGGGCATGCTCGGCCAGCCGGTTTATTTCCTGACGCCGGACGTGGTCGGCGTGCATCTGAGCGGCGAGCTGCCGCAGGGCACGACCGCCACCGATCTGGTGCTGCGCATCACGGAGATGCTGCGCAAGGCGAAAGTCGTCGGCAAATTCGTGGAATTTTTTGGCGAGGGCGCTTCATCGCTGCCGGCGACCGACCGCGCGACGATCGCTAATATGGCGCCGGAATATGGCGCGACGATGGGCTTTTTCGGAGTAGATGAGAAGACGCTCGAGTATTTTTCAAATACCGGCCGCAGCAGAGAACAGGTCGAAACGATCAGGAATTATTACACCGCGCAGGAAATGTTCGGCATTCCGCAGGCGGGCGAGGTCGATTACACGACGGTGCTTGAACTTAATCTGGCAACTGTCACGCCGAGCGTTGCCGGGCCGAAACGACCGCAGGACAGGATAGAGCTTTCCAGTTTAGATGACCGCTTCCTGGAGCTTTTTAGCATCAATGTTGCCGATGGCGGTTACGGTAAATCATCCGATGATCTGGAAAAACGTTTTGCGGTGACGATGGGCGCGCACACTGCGTCGATCGCGCCGGCGACCGGCGGAGGCGAACAATCGAGCGCCAGCGTTCCCGAGCCGACAAACGGCAACACCACCGAAGCGAATACTAATGTCACAACCGAGGTCGAAATGGTCAACAATCGCCCGACCCCGGACCGCGTCGATCCGGAGGAGGGTGAATTCAAACCGATTACGACGTCCGTCGGCCACGGCGACGTGCTGATCGCCGCGATCACTTCGTGTACGAATACGTCGAACCCGGCGGTTATGATGGCTGCGGGTCTGCTGGCCAAAAAAGCCTCGGAACGCGGACTGAAAGTTCCGCCCTATGTTAAGACCAGCCTGGCGCCCGGATCGCGCGTGGTAACCAAATACCTGGAAAAGACCGGCCTGCAGAAATATCTCGATGAGATCGGTTTTCAGCTGGTGGGTTACGGCTGCACGACTTGTATAGGTAATTCCGGGCCGCTCGATCTCGGTATCGAAGAAGCGGTGGTCGATCACGATCTGATCGCCGCATCGGTGCTTTCCGGCAACCGCAATTTCGAAGCGCGCGTGCACCAAAACATCAAAGCCAACTTTTTGATGTCGCCGCCGCTGGTGGTGGCTTATGCGCTGGCGGGAACGGTCATCAAAGACGTGTACCTTCACCCGCTGGGGCAGGGCAGGGACGGGAACGATGTGTTTCTCAAAGACATCTGGCCTTCGCTCGATGAAGTGAAAGAAGTTTTGTCAGCGGCGTTTGACGCGGAGACATACATAAAACTCTATAGCGAGTTTGCCGAGCAAAACCCGCTCTGGAATCAGATACCGACTTCGGAAGGCGCGGTCTATGAGTGGGACCCGAATTCGACTTACATCCAGGAGCCGCCGTATTTCGAAGATTTTTCGATGGAGACCGGAAGCTTTTCCAACATCAAAGGAGCGCGGGCGCTGGCGATCTTCGGCGATTCGGTGACTACCGATCATATTTCGCCGGCCGGTTCGATCAAGCCAAGTTCTCCGGCGGGACTCTACCTGCAGGAGAAGGGGGTAAAGCCGGAAGATTTCAATTCCTACGGTTCGCGGCGCGGCAACGACCGCGTCATGCTGCGCGGGACTTTTGCCAACGTGCGCATCAAAAACCTGATGGTCTCGCCGGTTGAAGGCGGTTTTACCAAGCACCAGCCCGCCGGCGAAGATATGACCATCTATGACGCCGCGATGCGCTACAAGGAAGAAGGCACGCCGCTGATGATTTTTGGCGGACAGGAATACGGCACGGGGAGCTCGCGCGATTGGGCGGCAAAGGGAACACTCCTGATGGGCGTAAAAGCCGTGGTCGTGCAGTCGTTCGAACGCATTCACCGCTCCAACCTGGTCGGCATGGGCGTGCTGCCGCTGCAATTCAAAGAAGGCGAATCGATCCAGTCATTCCGTCTGGACGGCACCGAAACTTTTGACCTGACGGGGCTGGAAGTGGAGCAGATCAAGCCGCAGCAGGAAGTGACTCTTCACATCACCCGGGCCGACGGTTCAACGCAGAAGGCGCAATTGATCCTGCGCATCGATACTCCGATCGAAGTGGAATATTACCGGGGCGGCGGCATCCTGCCCTATGTGCTGCGGCAGCTATTGGCAGCGTAGGGCTTACTCTAACCGCTAAATGAGGGAATCGACGTAAACCTGGGAGCGCAGGCATCTTGCCTGCAAAGATCGCGCAGCGATCTGGAATTCTTTATCTAATAACTATTTAGCGCGACCGAATCGCGCTTGCAGGCAAGATGCCCGCGCTCACAGGTTTAGCGAATTTTTTTTTATCTCAACCCCAATTCTCCAAAATCCTCTACCTTCATACATCAACATCGATTACTATTAAATGTTCGCTGCCAGCGGCGTCAGTTCTTTGCATTCAAATCATAATTTCCGGATCTCAATGCCCATTTTGCCTTATTCGAGCGATTTGAAAGATTCGTGAGATTCCTGGAACATTTTTGGAACAGGTGTACCCGCTCCCCTAAAATTACTCCACAGTTAAGTAGAACACATTAGAATAAAGATGTGTGGGGGTAAAAGTGATGAGACAGGGAGCGAGTGACGAAGAGGTAATCAGGTTGCTGCGAGGTTTTGAAGAGAGCGGACAGTCGGTCAGGGCTTATTGCCGGGAGAAGGGTATCAGCGTGGCGACGCTGTATAACTGGAAGAAGCGTTTCGGGCAGATGGATGTGCCGGAGGTGAGGCAGATGCGGACGCTGGAGCGCGAGAATGCGCGGTTGAAGCGGCTATTGGCGGAGCGCGATCTTGAGATCGATGTGGTGAAGGAAGCGCTGCGAAAAAAGTGGTAACGACCGGCGGTCGCCGTGAGTTGGTGAGTTATCTTAGGGGAGCGGGTTTGAGCGAGCGTCGTGCGTGCAGTTTGATAAAGCTGAACCGGAAGAGCTGCCGGTACCTATCGGTCATGGCGGATAAGGATGCCGGGTGGGAAGAGAAGATCGGGAGTTTGTCGCTGCAGCATCCGCGCTACGGTTATCGGCGGGTATGGGCGTGTCTGGTAAGAGCAGGAGAGCAGATAAGCCGAAAGAAGGTGTGGCGGTTGTGGCAGAAGCTGGGATTGGGGCTGGCCCGGAAGAGGCCGAAGCGCAAAAAAGCTGCCGCGAACCAAACTGACCTGGTAAAGGCCGGGCGGGCCGACCATATCTGGAGCTGCGACTTTGTTTTCGACCGGACGATCGGCGGGCGGCAGCTGAAGATGCTGAGGGGGGGGAAATGTTCTACCCCGCTAAAAACAAACCGAAACCCCTCGCTACCGCTTCGGGTTCTGACCTCACCTCAGGTTTGTGTTATTCTTTCGAAAATCTTAAAGCGGAGGCGCAAAATGATCGTAACGACAGGTTTTGAGGTAGCGGGAAAAGAGATCGCTCAATATGGCGGGATAGTGCGCGGGATCGTGGTGCGGGCGACCGGGATCGGGCGCGGATTTATCGGCGGGCTGAAATCTATCGCCGGCGGCAACATCGAAGAGTTCACTGCCGTGTGTGAAGAGGCGCGCGTCGAAGCCTTTAATCGGATGGTCCATCATGCTGAGGCCATAGGCGCCGATGCGATCATCGGGATGCGCTATGACGCCACCGAATTTTCCCAGACGGCGACCGAGGTTTTGGCTTACGGCACGGCGGTGAAACTCAAGTAGCCGGGAAGAAGGAAAAGAGGGAAATTAGGGAAGTAAGGGGGAAGTTATGGACGATAAAGTTCGCTGCCAGAGCTGCGGAATGCCGCTTTCTGAAGATATGGCGTTCAACGGAACGATGGCGGATGGTTCAAAAAATCCGGAATACTGCCAATTTTGTTTTCAAGACGGCGCGTTTACTGCCCCGGATCAAACTGTAGATGGAATGGTCCGGAGCTCGATAGATTTTATGACCGCCAATCTGGGATTTTCGCAGGAACAGGCCAGTGAAATGTCGAAGAATATCATCCCCACGCTGAAGCGCTGGCAAAATTAGCCGACATTTAGCGGGCATTAGCGGGCGCGTTTGATATTTCGATCGGTCAGCCAATCCAGCCAGCGATATTTGAGCGCCGACGGGTTAAGAAATTCGCTAACGGCGATCGTTTTGCGCGGTTTGCCGTCGCCGACGGTAAGAACTGCTTCGCTTAAGAAGCGCAGGTAAAAGCCGCTGGATTCTATGATCTGGGTTTGCTTTAAGCGCAAGCGAACGTTGTCTCGGCGATAGAATGTTAATCTTCTCGGATACTTCAGGCCGAAGATGTTTCTCCCGAAATTCTTTCCTTCACAATAAGTCGTCTTTTCTTCCAGCCCCTTTACCGATGAAAGCAGCATTTTGACCACCGGCTCGGTTTTGTTCAATTCATGATGATCACAGAAGACTGCCGTAACGTCGGCAAAATGCGCGCGGCCCCACTGCCACTGCCGCAGCGCGCCCGGGGGCCAGCGCTCTTCGTTTTGATGATCGTGATAACCGGTCCCGCGAAATTGCAGGGTTTCCTTTAGTTTTCCTGAGCGATGGTAGATCTCGATCTTACCGGTCACATCACAGCGCGGCGCGACCAGGTTCCATTTGCGCAAGCTGATGCCTTCCTGCCCTGAGGGCCGCAGGTTTCCCTCAACCATCAGCCATTCGAGATTGGCTTTTAACCGGCGCCCGTCGTTCATTTCGGTGTCTATGTAAACCAGATAGCCTTCACCATACGGCGCGGATTCAAACTGAAACGAATTATTTCCGATCTTACATGACGGGATCGCATTATCGGCCGAAAAAGACCCTTGAGGATATTCGCAGACGGCGCGGTGGAGCAATTTGCCTTTGCGATAATAGGAAAATTCGAAAACAGGAAAGCTCAGCTTTTCACCGGTGTTTTTGTTATTCGTTTGGCAGTATGAATTGTAACGGGGAGAAAAAATAAAGTTGTCGCGAAAGGCTATCACGATCACGTCGCGCCCGTCGTCATTGATGGCATCGAAATACCACGACTCATGAGCAGCCGCACTTTCAGAAATGTGACGGACGTCATCGGCGATGCTCGACGAAAAATGGAAATTGCCACTGAGGGCTTCCGGCTCTGTCATTTGCAGCAAAAATTCAAATCTATTTTTTGACCTTAAGATAACCGTCTCAAATGTTTAAAACTTCTTTGGTCATTCGATCTTTGATAAAAAATTCTCCATAAGACTGAATAATTGTTCTTTTTCGTCGATCTTATAGGCTTCGAAGATAAGCAATTTCGCACTTCCGGCTTCCATTGCCTCAAGCTGAAAATCACCCAACTCCCAAAGGGTTATCCTGGCAAAGATTTTCTCGGCTTCAAGATCTACATACATACAGGTATTGTCGGTCCTGCGAGGCCTGGTCACACTGACCGTAATATTTCTGTCTAAAAAGTAATCTCTTTTTTCCAGAAACCATTTTTCTAATTCAAGAAACATTTTAATGAAGTGAAGCCGGTTAGAAACTAAAGTTAGTTTGCCTTAAGACGCGTTAAATGCCAAGTTTTTTTCTCAGCTTTAGCTCGATCCGGTTCATTTCACCGCTGTCGGTTTCGTGGTCGTAGCCGCAAAGATGAAGAATGCCATGGAGAATAAGCTGCTCGATCTCGTTCTCTATTGTCAGGCCGTTTTCTTTCGCCTGGCGCTCGGCCTGCTCGGCGCTGATGACGATGTCGCCGAGAAATTCTTTATCATCGTCGTCGGCAAATGCGTCAGCTTCGTGGGGAAAAGAAAGCACGTCGGTGGTGGAATTTTTACCGCGAAAGAAATTGTTAAGCTCTTTCATTCTGCGATCGGAAATGAAGGCCACGGTCGCAGACTTGTTTGCGATCTCCGGGACCGCTCCGAAGATCTTTTCGAGAAAACTTTGAAAAGCCTTGCTGTCGAATTCGACCTTGCGCTGGTTGTTGATGACCTGTGACATATTTTCGCATCACGATTCTAACGCAGCGGGGACTAAAAAGAGAATGTGGATCTGAAGCGATATTATATTGAAATCACACGAGTTGCTTATCTCAAGGTCAGGAAGGATTGCGCCACGGGAAACTGTCCACAGATTCACACAGATAAACACAGATAATAAACCACTCATCTGTGTGCATCTGTGTTTATCCGTGGACAATTAGCGGGCGCAAGCAACCCTTCCAACCTTAGAGGTAGCCGGGGATGCCTTTTACTTCCCACGTTTCTTTTTCGTGTTCTTCTTTTTCGCCGGTCCGGTAGATTCGGGAGTTTCGGGAGTTCCGTCCCGATCCATCGGTTTAATATTAGCGGCTTTCACACCTTTTAAGGCCTTGGCTGCCTGCGGCGCCGAAGAATCCGATGTCTGGGGTGGCGGAGAGGCCTTCAGGAAATTGGCTATTCCCACCTGCAGCTGCAAAGAATAATCAAGCGAAGTGTACCTATCGTCAAACGGCGTGCCGGCGGGAATATTCCGGAACCATCGTTCCAGGTCGGCCTGCGTCTGCTTCGGCGGCTGTGGCGGAATGCCGGAGATCGTCGGCAGATTCAGGCTGTATGGATAAGGCACCTGCGCCGTGGAATGGCACGACATACACGATGAAACCGGGTTATCCACGGGGCCGTTCAAACGGTTCTTGTAGCCTAAATGGGGAGTTTTCGCTGCCGGGTTTATGAACGACTCCGTCAAAGGGCCGTTGGCAGCTATCGCCTGCGGATCATTACCGACCATCAGCCCGACGGGCACCATGCGGTCGAGCGGATCCTTGCCCGGCGCATCCGCGTTGTAGATATACGTTCCGAAAACCCATCCGGTAGGTTTCACCCGGTTGTCGCGAACGGCGATGTCGATCTGAAGCAGGCGCATGGTTACGGGCTTCTTACCGGTTTCGGTGACACGGTTTATATCGGCCAGCCATTCATAAGAGCCGTCGATAAAAGGCACCTCGGAAGGAGGAGCCTCGGTAAAGAGAAGCTTCATCGCTACCGTGCCGTTGGGAAATAATGCCGGCCCGGGATTGGGCGCGTTCTTGTCTTCCCAAACCTGGCCCATGACATATCCGCCCGGCGCATTGTAAAAGCCGACGGCAAAGTTTTGCCACGGGCTGGTTTGCGTCGGCGCCAGGTCTTTCGGACGCGAATGCCGTTCCCGCGTCATGCCGTGAATGAATTCGCGGCCGTTGTCCCCGTAATGGAGCCAGGGCGCGTGGTACCACTTGCGGACCGCATTGTTTTGCACGACGAAATCGACCTCGATATTACCTTCGTAACCGTACGCAAGAACAGACTTGAGATATTCGAGATACTGCGTCCGCGGATCGAATTTCTCCCACGGGCGAACGTCCGCAGCCGGCATCGTATCGGGGTAATCCTGGCTTAGTTTGAAAACCGGGCCGTTCCAACCCGCCGGCGGAAGATCATGAGCATCAGGAAAGTTATTGTTAATAACCGCGGCGGAAAAATGAGACCTCACCGGCGTGACGCGGCTAACCGCGAAAACGACGGCGAATAAGAGAAAACTTAACGCGACGAACCGTTTAAGCATATTCCCTCCGTAGGAGCTTTTTAGTTAGGATCTGGGTAGAGCAGGATGATAGTAACACCGAGGGGGGGATTTTTATAATAAAATAAGCCGCTCTTTACCTTGCTTGCGGCGGCGGCGCAAAAAAGAAGAGGGGAATTTGGGTAAACAGTTGAGAGTTCAAGCTTCAGCTTGTCCGGCAGTTCAGGTAAAAGACAAACTAAAGTTTGAACTCTCAGCCGTTTTGTTTTCACGGAGCATGGTGAGGTAAGCATTTAAGACTGGAACCCACGAAAAAAAGAAACCCTGTCACTCTCCCACCACCCCGGCCTTCGGCCACCCCTCCTCGGGCAGGAGGGGAGTTTCCCGGTTCTGACCTCATACTCGTGACTCTCCGGACACTCCAGACTCTCGGGGCTATTAAAAGAATTTCCGCACAACAAGGCGGCGGCGCGCAAGCTACTCGGTCCGATTTTCCGTATGGCTTTCGTAAGCCTTAACGATCATTTGCACAAGCTTGTGCCGCACGACATCTTTGTCGTTGAAATAGACAAAATCTATTCCTTCTAAACCTTCCAAAACCCTTTCCGCTTCGAGCAGCCCGCTTTTTTGGCCGCGCGGCAGATCGATCTGGGTTTTATCGCCGGTGACGACGGCTTTGGAACCGAAGCCGATGCGGGTCAGGAACATCTTCATCTGTTCGCCGGTGGTGTTTTGCGCTTCGTCAAGAATGATAAAAGCATCGGCGAGCGTGCGGCCGCGCATAAAGGCGAGGGGCGCGATCTCGATGATGCGTTTTTCCAGCATCTTGTTCACCCGCTCGGCATCGACCAGGTCGAACAGCGCGTCGTAAAGCGGGCGCAGGTAAGGATCGACCTTGTCCTGCAGATCGCCGGGAAGAAACCCCAGGCGTTCACCGGCCTCGACGGCCGGGCGCGTCAGGATGATGCGGCTGACCTGTTTTTCAAACAGCGCATGGACGGCCATCGCGACGCAGAGAAAGCTCTTGCCCGTTCCCGCCGGGCCGATGCCAAAGACGAGATCGTTATTCTGGATCGCTTCCAGATACTTGCGCTGGTTGGCGGATTTTGCCGTCACCTGTTTTTTGCCGGACGGGTTGAAACTGGCCTTTTTGAAATGGTCGTGGAGCGAATAGGCGCGGTCTTCGGCGATCTGCTTAAAGGCATCGCGCAGTTCCTTATCGGTGAAATTCTTGCCCTGGCGAAAACATCTCGGCAAAATCGAGCAGGATCTTCTCGACCGTCTCGATGTCCTTTGGGTCGCCGTCCACCAAAAGCTCGCTGCCGCGCGCAGCCGATACTTACATCAAGCATCGATTCCAGGTATTTGATGTTTTGGTCGTGAACGCCGAAAAGGGTCTCTACCGCACGCGGGGGAAGTTCGATTTTTTTAAATTACTCAATTAAAGTTAAGTCCTTAAACGCAAAACTTTTGAATTCATTTTGAGGCTACTAAAACGGATTCGAGGTGTCAATAACGAGGCGGTAACGCGACAGTTATGGAGCGTGTTATTTAACATAAAAGAAACACGTTCCATAGCTGTCGCGTTTCTGCCTTTAGCCACGAATTACACTAATAACACGAATAAAATCCGCAATCCCGAATCCATAATCCACAATCCACAATCCACAATCCACAATCCACAATCCACAATCCACAATCCACAATCCACAATCCACAATCCACAATCGGAATGTGGCACGGTGATTGCAATCGTACAAAGTGCTAGAAGAGATCAAGGGGGCGACCGTTAAGCCCGGGTACGAACGAATTATCAAGATAAGCAGTGATCCAGGCGGTAAACAACTTATCTTTTGAAGCCGATAAAATAAGGTTTCCAGTCGCTGAAAAGCGCAGAATACGTACCCGGACATAACGGTCTTTTTCTAACGAACAAGGGGTAGGGAACGCTTGTGGTAGAGAGTGTATCTGTAATAAAAGCGAACAGTCGGGCCCGTAGGTCAGGGAACGGCGGTGTATTGAAAAAGAACACGAAAAACGGTAAGGGCCAGCAAAAAGGCGCGAAGCCGAAAAATCCTTTACCACCGCAGCATCAGAAAAGGCCCGGGCTGGAATCAAAGGTCACCCCAGCACCGCAATATCTGGCGCCGAATTATAAGGGCGCGGGTAAATTGAAAAACAAGGTTGCAGTAATTACCGGCGGGGATTCCGGCATCGGGCGTTCTGTTGCCATCTTATTTGCCCGTGAAGGCGCCGATGTAGCGCTGGTTTATTTGCCGGCGGAAAGATCGGATGCGAAAGAAACTGCGCGGCAGATAGAAGCCGAAGGCCGACAGGCGCTATTGATCGAGGGCGATGTCAAGAGGTCGGCGTTTTGCGCGAAAGCGATCGAAAAGACGGCCAGGAAATTCGGCAAGCTCGATATTTTGGTAAATAACGCGGCTTATCAGCATCACCAGGAATCGCTGGAAGACATTTCCGACGAGCAGCTTGAGAAAACTTTTAAGACCAATATCTTCGGATATTTTTATATGGCGCGGGCAGCGCTGAAGTATTTGAAAAAAGGAAGCGCGATCATCAATACGGGCTCGATTACGGGGCTAGAAGGCAGCGGGCAATTGCTGGATTATTCGTCCACCAAAGGAGCGATCCATGCTTTTACCAAATCCTTAGCTCAGAGCCTGGTTGAAAAAGGCATTCGGGTAAATTGCGTATCGCCGGGGCCGGTCTGGACGCCGCTTAATGTGGTCGATAAACCGGCGAAAGAAGTGAGCAAGCACGGTGAAGATACGCCGATGAAGCGCCCGGCACAGCCGGAAGAAGTAGCCCCGGCATATGTATTTTTCGCGTCGAATGCGGATTCGAGTTATATCACCGGTGAAGTGTTGACGCTTTTAGGCGGGGAAACGACCGCGGCTTAGGTTTAGCGGGTAAGTTTAGGATTTTTGGCAGGATTACCAGGTTTTACAAGGGGCATAGACAAGGGGCAGATAGATTCCCGGGAGGGAAGCAACGAACAATGGGGGGACAGGCGAGACACGGCACGAGCGATCGCGCCGTGTTCTTGTTTTACCGGCGCCGTAAAAGAAGATGAAAGAAACTGAACCGAATATCTACGCCTATCTTTACGATGCCGACGGCAGCGACGAAGAAGTTCACCTAAAAAATGTTGAATTAAAAAAGCTGACCGGTAAAAAGCTTCTGTGGGTCAACATCCTGAAACGAGATGAAAAATTGATCCGTGAAACGGCGGCTAAACTCGATCTTACCGATCTGCCGGTCAAGAGCATTCTTGATATCGAAGAGCGCCCAAAGATCGATAAGTATGAAAAATTCTGCCGCATTTTTATTATCTCGGTTGCGGCCACAAAGGGGGCAAAAGGGACAAAGGGCGGAAAATTCAAACGCGTTCCGATCGATTTTATTGTGGGTGATAATTTTGTCTTGACCATTCACGATGGCGATGTGGATTACTTTATCGAATTTCGCAAACGCGAAAAAGGTGAAACCCGTATCGGGGAGCTCAATTCGCAAAGTTTTCTTATCTCTCTGCTGGACCTGCACATTCTCTCGTATTTTCGCGCGCTGGAGACTGTCGAAGAAAATGTCGATAAATTTGATGAGAAGATATTAAAAGAGGACCTGAAAACCTCTGATTTTCTTGCCGAAATGGTCGGGCTGCGGCAAAATGTTTCCAATCTCAGGCGCTGGCTGACACCTCACCGAGATGTTTTTTACGGCCTGGCGCGGCCGGATTTTTTCCCTGAAGATCCGAAAAAAGCGGTAGATAGTTTCCACTTACTGAACCAGCATTTCGAGAGTGTGGTCGATTCGATCGAAGTCGGGCGCGATACAGTGTTGAGCCTTTTCGATTTGTACGCGACCAGATCCGATCAAAAATTGAATCTGGTAATGCACCGGCTTACTTTTATGACCCTCATTATCGGCACCTTGGGAGTTGTGGCCGGCATTCTGGGAATGAATTTCGATCTCGCTCTTTTCAAAGACCCGAACGGATTTTGGATGGCGGTCGGCTTAATGGGCTTTTTGGCTGCCGCGCTCACCATAGCTGCCCGCTTCATGCGCTGGCTTTAACCCCTAGCAACTTTTTTCACAATCTCGCTTTGCCCTGCAAAAACCGATGTGATATTCTTACTCCTTTAGTTACCCGACGTATTTCTTTATTTATACAGGAGACAGATCAGAATAATGGCTAATAATGGAAATGGTCAGAAATTGGGACGCGTTGTGCAGATCATCGGCCCCGTCGTTGACGTAGAATTTTCAGACGGTTATTTACCCCCTATTTATCAAGCTTTAAGAATAGTTTCAGAAGGGTTCGAGGTGGAAACGCCGGTGGATGTTGTGGCCGAAGTGCAGCAGCACCTGGGCGAAGGCCGCGTCCGCGCGGTTTCGATGCTGCCGACCGACGGTATGATCCGCGGTATGAAAGTGATCGACCTTGACGGCGCGTATCACCGTGCCGGTAGGCCAGGCGACGCTGGGACGCGTGATGAACGTGATCGGCGATCCGGTGGACGAGCTGGGCGAGGTCAAATCAGAAACGCGTGCAAATCATCCACCGCCATGCCCCTTCGTTTGACGAACAGGCGACCGAACTCGAAATGTTTGAAACCGGCATCAAGGTCATCGACCTGGTGCAGCCCTTTGTACGCGGCGGTAAGATCGGACTTTTCGGCGGCGCGGGCGTGGGCAAAACGGTTCTGATCATGGAGCTCATCAACAACGTCGCCAAGGGACGCGAAGGTTTTTCGGTTTTCGCCGGCGTGGGCGAACGTACGCGTGAAGGAAACGACCTGCTGCGTGAAATGGTCGAGTCGAAGGTTATCACTTACGGCGATGAGTTCAATGCACAATTTTGAAGAGACCGGCGCTTTCGATCTGACCAAGGTCGACATGGAATGCGATCAAGGATTCCAAGGTGGCGCTGGTGTACGGGCAGATGACCGAACCGCCGGGAGCGCGTCTGCGCGTGGCCCTTTCGGGACTGACGGTGGCAGAATATTTCCGCGACCAGGGAAATGACGTGCTGTTCTTTGTCGACAACATTTTCCGCTTTACCCAGGCGGGTTCCGAAGTATCGGCACTGCTTGGACGTATGCCTTCGGCGGTAGGTTACCAGCCGAACCTGGCGACGGAAATGGGCGAGATGCAGGAACGCATTACCTCGACCAAAACGGGCGCTATCACTTCCATTCAGGCCGTGTACGTACCGGCGGACGATTATACCGATCCGGCGCCGGCCACGACCTTTGCGCACCTTGACGCGGTCACCGCGCTTTCGCGCCAGATCGTGGAACTCGGAATTTATCCCGCTGTCGACCCGCTCGCTTCGAACTCGCGTATTCTCGATCCGCTGATCGTCGGTAACGAGCATTACGACACCGCGCAATCGGTCAAGCGTATTTTGCAGCGCTACAAAGATCTGCAGGACATCATTGCCATTCTCGGCCTTGACGAACTGAGTGAAGACGACAAACTGACCGTGGCCCGCGCGCGTAAAGTTCAGCGCTTCTTCTCGCAGCCGTTCACCGTCGGTGAGCAGTTCACCGGCATCCCGGGCGAATACGTCAAAGTGGAAGACACCATCAAGGGTTTCCGCGAGATCATCGAAGGCAAATGCGACGATATGCCGGAGCAGGCGTTCTACATGGTCGGCACCATCGAACAGGCCCGCGAGAAGGCTAAGAAAATGGCTTCAGAAGGATAATTATGGCGATCAAACTCGATATAGTTACCCCGGAAAAACAGGTGATGAGCGACACGGTGGATATAGTGACCGTGCCGACGCTTAGCGGCGAGGCCGGCATTCTGCCCAATCACGCTCCGCTGATCTCGGCGCTCAAGCCCGGTGTTCTTTCTTTTACCAAGAACGGCGCGGTGCAGAAACTGGCCGTGTCAGGCGGTTTTGTCGAAGTCGGGGTCAATACGGTTTCGGTTTTGGTGGAAACGGCGGAAACGGCCGATGAGATCAATGCAGAGCAAGCTCGCGCGGAAAAAGAAGAAGCGGAAAAAGCTCTGGCGGCGGCAAAAGATTCGCTCGAAGAAATGCAGCCGGTGGTCGAAAAACTGGAAAGAGCTCAGGCAAGATTACAACTGGTTTCCGGAAAGTAAGTTTTACGTTATTAGTTCATTGAAAAGGATGAGATTTATTTCTCATCCTTTTTTGTTGACATTAGCACAATAATTGGTAAATCTCTTGAGAAAACTGTGCAAATTTTTGAATTTCCGAACTGATAGATTTGTAAGATATTTCCTGACGGCTTGGTCGGAAGACTAAAAGGCTGTAAATTTTCCGCAACGAATTGTATTTAAGTCTTAATCTGTTGAATAAGGCCATTTCCGAAAAGAGGCGTCCAATGTCTTTTATTATCAAGAATCCGTTTAAATCCCTGTTTGAAGATGACATATTCATTTCGTATTCGCGCCGGGATGCTTTCAATTACGCGGAGAGTCTGGCAACGGCTCTTAAGCGGAATGGTTTTTCCTGTTTTATCGACCAGTGGGAGGTTCCCCGCGGAAAACACCTTCCGAATCCTATTCTTAGATCACTTCGCAAAACCAATCTCTTTGTGTTGATTGGGAGTGACGGCGCGGTCGCTTCCGATTTCGTCAAGCTGGAATTAAAAGAGTTTTTAAAAACAGACAAACCGATTATTCCCATTGACGTCGGCCGAGCTTTAGAGCGAGCGTCTTGGGAGGAAAGTCCCTGGGCGTCCATCGAAGGAGTCTCGAGAACACTCGAGTTAAAAGAGAATTTGGACGCGGGCGAGCCTTCTCAGTCGGTCATTCGCCGGATTGAAGAATCATATACGTTCAACCGCCGCAATAAATCGGTGCTGAGAGGATTTTGGATAGCGGCGATTACGCTGCCTTTACTTATTTTGGCAAATATAATTGGTTTCGCGTTCCTCTGGGTACAGGCGGCTCGTGCCGAAGTTGCGCGCGAGGAAATAACGCAGCTTCAAGTCAGAACCTCGGCTGCCGCGAAAGAGGCGCAAGACGCGCGAGCTGCGGCTGAAACCGAGAAAGAGAATGTGCGAAAAGCGTCCGAGTATGCGCAAAAACAGCAGGAGGCTGCAAAAGCCGCCGGCGCTGAGGCCGAAAAACAACGGGCTGCTGCGGACATCGCCATTATCGAATCGAAAAAACAAACGGCCTTGGCAGACAAGGAAGCCCAGCGCGCGAAAAGAGAACAGCAAACGGCAGAGGTACAGTCGATTTCCCGCCAGTCTCTTGCGCAGGGGGATAAAAAGCAAGCGGTCGCTAAAGCTCTCGAGGCAGTAGATAAGTCGAAGATAATGGATGGGACCGTGCATTCATCGGCGGAACAGGCCCTTCGCAAAGCTATCGGTAATACCGGAGGGCTGAAATTGGCCGCGTCCGGTGATTGGAGCGGTATCGAAACGGGCCCGGATGCGCTTCAGGGTGTAGCCTTTAGTTCCAATAACCGGTGGATGGTTGTAGGAATGAAGGGAAAAGAGGGTAAAAGATTGATCGCTTTTTGGGACATGGAGAAGAGGGATTTTGGTTCGGGAATATCTTCACAGCCTAAGATCTTCGACACCGGGTTACAGGATGAGTCGGGAACATACAGCATGACGATCGACCTTACATTTGTGGCTGTTAGCGATGACGGGAACTGGGTCGTTTCGGCTAGTCATAGCAGTAAAACTGCTTATGCCTGGGATCTTAAAGCGGTTGATAATAAAACCGGTACTGCATTAAAGCCGATTCCAATGGAAACGGGATCAAGCGCCAGCCGGTATGGCGCGGCCTTTAGCCCGGACGGTAAATGGGTAGTCGCGGGCGGCAGTTTATGGAAAATGACGTCCTCCGGACCGGTCGATGGAAAAGATCTAAAAACTCCCTGGAGTGAAACTCACCTTGACGATCCGGTTGCCTTTAGCGCGGACGGACGGTGGCTTGTAACCCGACATTCGTGGGGAAGCATAGCTCTTTGGGATCTTCATGCTACGGATGTTACTCTCCACCCCAAGAAACTCCTCGACCAGCCGAGGGAATTTACTGAAAGAGATATTAATCTTAGCTTTAGCAGTAACAGCGAATCGCTTGTAGCCTGGGGGAGCGAAACTGGCGTTCTCCTCTGGAATTTAAAGACGGAAGGCCGGGAACTCACCGTTCTTCAGCCCAGCTATGATAAATACAGGGATGAAAAGCACAAGGTTGTCAGCGCGGCCTCGATCAGTCCCGATAGCAGGTGGCTGAGTGCGGGAACGCTCGGCGGCGAGGTGTTACTATGGGAAATACGACGGCCTTCACAGCCGGTAAAATTACCCGAATACGGGCCTCATGTTATTAAAAAGAATAATGTTCAAAATAATAACATCCAGGACGATGATGTCGAGGATGATGATACCCAGAACGAGCAAGTGAGCGAGAAAAATACCGGCATAAAATATCTGGCTTTTAGCCGCGACAGCCGAATGATAACGGCCGGGACTGAAGATTCTGCTGCGGTTGTCTGGGAGCTCGGCACGGATAGAACGAAATTTGAAAAGCGTGCGATATTTAGCAGCAATGATAAACCGGTCACATTTTGCGAGTTCAGCCCCGACGGTAAATGGTTGTTGACATATAGTGCGTCTTTGCATTTTTGGGATATGAGCGAAAGAGGGTCGTCCACTTCTTTTATAACTTTATCGGGCGATGGTGATGAACTTGTTTTTGCCCGTTTCAGTAAAGGAGGAGATTGGCTGATCACACAAAATGAAGGCCTGAATTCTCCTCCCCCTGTGCGCTTATGGCAATTGAAGGTAAATGATCTGATCGATTTTGCAAGGTGGTACGTTAAGAGTAATTGATTTCTTAAGACTTTATTTCACTTTAGCTAAAGATAAGTGGACTTTAACAAACAGTCAGAATTATGAAACAAAACAGAATAGTTTGCTGGTGCGCGCGGGTGAGCGGAATTTTGCTGATGCTGGCAACGCTTCCTCATTATTTTTTAGGGCTGCCGGAAGCCGTGCTTCGTCCGATAGCGGACGGAAGGATCACCGACCCGGAGGTCGGCAATAACTTTTATGTTATTTGGGTCTTTTCCAGCATCACGATGTTTTTGACCGGTGCGACACTCTTATTTATCTCAACCGATCTGCGCTACCTGCAGCGGAGGGCCTGGAAACTCGCGCTGCTCATCGGGCTGGGGATCGCCGGTTTCGGTATCAGCACATCCATCAAATTTCCTGAAGCTGCAGCTCATATGTCGCTCTTTACCCTGATCGGCGTTATCACTTTGATACCGGTGCTGATCTTTACGGGTTCTTATATGGGCAAGGACGCCACATAACTATGAAGGGAAATATTATCGTTTGTTGGGCGGCGCGGTTAAGCGGGGCATTGTTGATCTTATCGGTTATTCCTCATTATTTCTTTGCCTTGCCGGCGAGGGTTTTACGTCCCGTGGCGGACGGAAGGCTTGATGCCGATCTGGGGAAGACCTATTATGCGGTCTGGGTGTTTGCCAGCTTGACGATAATTCTCACCGGAGCTTCGCTGATATATGTTTCGGGGGACCTCAAACGGGCGCAAGCAAAAGCGTGGTGGATGGCCCTGCTGCTGAGCGGGGGATTGACGTTGTACGGCGCTTACATCAACCTGAAATATCCCGAACATACTCATAATATTTCGTTTCTTATCTTCGGGTTGATTACCTTGGTACCGCTGCTGGTTTTTTTTAAGCCTTACTTTAAGAGAGGCTGATCGAGGTCTAAGTGCGAGAGCTTGTTTAAACGGTTTAGAGTTCAAACTTTAGTTTGTTCTTATCGTTAGAAAATAAGACAAGCTAAAGCTTGAACTCTAAACCGTTCGCCCCGCTGGCTTCTTATTATATTTAACTGATAGCGTCCAACATCTCTGCCACAGCCTGTTCGATTCCCACAAAAATCGCACGTGAAATTATATTGTGCCCGATGTTAAATTCCGTGATGGATTCGATCGCGGCGATCGCGCCGACATTACGATAGGTCAGGCCGTGCCCGGCGGCTACTTTCATTCCATATTGCGCTGTCAGAAGAGCGGCGTCGCGCAGGCGGCGGACCTCGTGAGCGATGCGCCCGGCGCCTTCGCCATGCTGATTTTTTGCGTTAATAAAAAGCTCGGAATATTCGGCGGTGCAGAGTTCGATCTGCTGCGCGCCGATACTCTGGGCGGCCTCGATCTGCGCCGGTTCGGGATCGATAAAAACACTGGCGAAAATATTTGCTTCGCGTAATTTATTTATCGCCGCGCGGCAGATGGCGATATTGGAGACGATATTTAATCCGCCTTCGGTGGTGATCTCATTGGCGCTTTCCGGCACTAGCGTAACGGCGTCGGGTTTTGTCTGGATGGCGATCCCAACCATTTCTTCCGTCGCGGCCATTTCGACATTGAGGTAAGTGGTAACGCAATCCCGCAAGATCCTGATATCGCGATCCTGAATATGACGGCGATCGCCGCGCAGGTGGACGGTAATGCCGTGAGCGCCCGCCTGTTCGCAGAGCATGGCGGCAGTAATGACGCTCGGCTCAATAGTTTTGCGGGCCTCGCGAACGGTGGCGACGTGATCGATGTTGACGTTAAGTTTTGCGGCCATGTGAAGATAATAACCGAAGGGCGGGACGAATGGATAGTGGGTAACGGGTAGTTAGTGAATAGTGGTTAGTCGTTGGTAGTTAGCTAATCCACCCCCTCGCGAGGTGTAACACCCTGTTACACGCTGTTAGAGCGTTACACCTGGTCCAAAAATGTTCCAGAAATCGTAAAAATCATAAGCGATCGTCCAAAAGTTTATAAAAGCGGCTTGAAAAGATCAGCGAGAGCATGAGAGATGCCAAAAGCAGAAATGCCGCGCGACTATTATTGCTTATAGCTGTTCATTTTTGTAGGAAAGATTTTGGAGAAGTCAGGTTTTTGGTGATCTTTGGCCATTGTGATGAAGTCAGAACCGGGAACGGTAGATACTGTCTTGAAAGTCAACGTGAAAAAGCCGCGTTTGGGTTGAATGGGGTTTTGTGTTTTAGGACGCCGAAAGCGATGTGGAGCAGTTTTCTGATCGCTGCACAGACGATCTGCATCTTTGACTTTCCATTCTCTGCCAAACGGTCGGCAAAATCCTTGACGATCGGGTTCCAGCCGGTCGCGGTGATGGCCGGAAAATAGAGCGCTTTACGGAGGCGGGCATTTCCCATCTTTGAAAGCCTGGTGCTGTTTAGGCTGCTGCCTGACTGCCGTTTCTTCGGAGTTACCCCGGCATGGGCAGCCACCGCCCGGGCCGAGTCGAAACGCGCGAACTCGATCTCTGAGAGAAGCAGCTGCGCGGTTTTCTCGCCGATCCCCGGGATGCTGCGGAGCAGTTCGCTCTGCTCTTTGAGCCCCGGGTGACGGTCGATATGGTTTTTCGCTTCCTGCTTAAGCTCCTCGATCTCTTTTTCGATATTGCGGATCATCCGCCTGATACTGGTCCGGGTTTGTTTCGGGGCCGACTCCAGCCGGTTCCGCTCCATTTGCAGCATCTCTTCCAGCACCTCGATCCGTCTCGTCAAAGCCTGTAACTCCTGGACTTCCGCCGATGGCGGCTGCCACAAAGACAGCTCCTGCGTCAGGCAAAAGTCCGCGATCAGACGCGCATCCGCCCGATCCGTCTTGTTCCGCTGCAGCCTGGACGCACCATAGCTTTTCACCCGCGCCGGGTTCATCACTGAAACCGCGTACCCGGCCTCGTGCAGATACATCGCGATCCCTTCAGAATACGGGCCGGTCGCCTCCAGACACGCATGCACCTCTGCCGCCCCCCCTGCACCGTGAAACTTGAGCCAGCTCCTCATCCGCTTAAACCCCTTCGCACTATTCTCAAACTGGCCCACCACTTCTTTTCCATTCACCAGCAAAACCACCTCCAGCTTGCTTTTCGCTACATCGATCCCTAAAACATTCTTGGTCATCTCATTACTCCTCAAAAATCATGTCCCCTCGACCAACCTTGTCTATTCAGGCTCTCTTGGCCTTAGATACTGTCCGGACTGACGGGAACAATAAAAACGGAAAAGAGGTCTCTATCTACCGCTCAGAATCTTTGCTCTCAGCGACCGGGCAGACTCTTCTTTTCCCCACCAATTATCCTGTGCCCAGAATAATCGCTATTACGATAACTCTCAAGATACAAGTGACCGGGTTTTCTTAACAATGTATATTGGTGAATGATCAATGATTAATTTAAAGAGATGGCAATTAATCACTAATTATTAAGGGTCTAGAGTGGTTTACCACTCCTTTGGAAGTGCTTAACTACTCTAGACCCTTAATAATTATCGGAAGAAACCCGGTCACTCTCCCACCACCCCGTCAGCCGAAGCGGCTGCCACCCCTCCTCTGGCAGGAGGGGAGTTTCCCGGTTCTGACCTCATTATTTGACGAGTATGTGGTTGATAACTACCAATTACCAACCACCAATTACTATTTCAAAGACTTCTTAAATTCGTCCTCCAATTGCCCGATGAACCTCAGAGCGTTGGCCGAATTTTTATATCTTTCTTTTATCAGATCGAAGATCTCCTGGCCGCGCGGGTCGCCGAGTTTGATGACCGCCTGAATCGCGTTGAACATTCCCTGGAAGGAATTTGACGCCAGGGCTTTTTTGAAAGAATCCGCGATTAGAGGATAAGCCCGCTGGTCGCCTTTGCCGGTAGAAGCGACAACGGACAAAGCCGCCGTTCTTAAAGCCGGATCGACCGACTTATCGGTCGCCAGTTTATAAGCCATGTCGAACGAGCGGCTGTCATTAAGCTCCGCCAGCCCGCCCATTCCCGCCGCGGCGACGCGGTTGTGCCATGAGGCCGTGGTGGTAAGTTTTGTCAGCGCGTCATAAGCCTTCGGGCTTTTTGTTTTGCCCAGGGCGGTGGCCGCTTCGTCAACCACGTTGTAGCTTTGGGTTTGGTCATTTAGCAGCGACAGGTAAAGATCGGCATGCTTCTGATCATCGGTAACGCCGAGGAAGGAAACCGCCGCCGAACGTACCTGCGCTTCCTTGGCACGGGTCAACCTGAGCAAAGCCTGAACAGCAGCGTCGTCGAGCTTGACTGCGCCTTTAGCGTCTTCCGGAACGACACGGGCGCGGTAAGCGGTAAGCGCGTCCAGGCGGTTGTGCCAGAAAAGGTCTTTTTCCGCCATGCTAAGCAGCGCCGGGAGGATCGGATCTGCCCCGGAACCGGGAGACATAGGCGATTTTGCTACAAGCTGCTGCATCGCCCAGTTTCTGCCGAGCAGGTCTTTGTCGTTCTGCATTTGATAAATCAGTTCGTCGACCGATTTGTCGAATTTCAATTCCTTGATCAAAGTTCTCTTCGTAATCGAAATTGACGAGTTTCGGTTTGCTCGCGACATCGAACGTGAAAACATTTTCCGCCTGCGGCTTGATCCAGACCTGTTCGATCTTGTCATCGATCTCAATGTCGACCTAGGTCTGGAAAAATTCGAGTCTGCGGATATTCGTTGTCCGGATCGATCTTCTGCGTCTGTTTGACGTTCAGCGGTCAGCTGCTTTTTCGCGTTCGTCATAATTTTGCGTGACTTCGAAAATCGGATGCCCCATTCTGTAAAGCCACTGGTCGAAAAACCAATCCATCGATTGCCCGGTCGTTTCTTCGATCGCGATGCGGAAATCTTCGGTCGAAACCGGCTGGTGGGCGTTGGCGGTCAGGTAATGATTTATCGATTTCCACCAGGCCTCGTCGCCGAGATGTTTGCGCAGCATATGAAGAACGGCCCCGCCGCGCGGGTAGGCGTAGTTGTCGAACATCGCGTCCTTATTGGCGTAATATTTGGTCACGATCGGGCGGCGATTGCCCTGATTCCAGGTGTCCAGATATTGCTTCTGATTGCCGCGGACGTCTGTCGTAAAGAAAATCGTCGTGTGCCTTTTAGCTGCTCATGCCAAAGCGCCTGAAAATAAGTGGCGAAACGATTCGTTGAGCCAGATCTGTCCCCAATCGCGCGTCAGGTCACATAATCGCCGAACCATTGGTGCGCGAGTTCGTGCGACTGCAGGCCGTCGCTGTCGCCATCGAGCAGTTCGCGCTCGTCGTGGATCATTTCGTCGATCTGCGTCGTCGCGGAGATATTTTCCATTCCGCCGCCGAAATCTTCGACAAACGTCTGCGAATATTTCGGATAGGGATATTTCACGCCCGTTTTTTCCGAGAAAAATCTGACCGTGGCGGGCAGATTTTTGACGGTCGCGGCGACTTCGCTTCGTATTCGTTTTTATAGCCGTAATTGCTGACCGGGACGCCGGCATACTCGCCTGTTTGACTTCCGCGTATTCGCCGACGACGATCGAGGTCAGATAATTCGTGTACGGCGTGTCCATTTTCCAGTGAAAAGTGCGGGTTCCGTTCGGCGTTGTCTTTGACGGTTAACAAGTTTGCCGTTGGAGACAACGATGAATGGTTTTTGTCGACCGTCGCGCGGAGCTCGGTGGTGCGAAAATCGTTCGGGCTGTCGTAACCGGGAAACCAATAGCGGTTAAATTCGGTTTCGCCCTGCGACCAGATCTGCCTCGGCTTATTCGGCTCATCGTCGGTCGGCTTGATAAAACGCAGGCCGCGGCCAAAGCCCAAAATGCCGGCGGAGTTTTCCACCTTATTGACATAATTAGTGCGATAGTCGATTGCCACGATGATCTTTTCGCCCGGCCTATAGGTGCGGCCGAGGGTTATCTCCAAATTGTCGTTTTCCTTGTCGATATCGTATTGAAATTTCAGCGCGCCGCCGCCTGCCAGTTTGACCGAGTTGATGGTCATCTTGGCGGCATCGAGCGTAAATTTATCGATATCGTGAAAGGGCGTCAGGGTGACGGTAGAGACGCCAAAAGCCTGCTCTTTGTCCCAATCAAAACGCAGGTTGATGTCGATGTGCTCGATATCGACATTCCGGCTGCGGATGTAATTGACCGGCGGAAGCTTTTTCTTTTCTTTTTGCGCTTCCAGCAGGAACGGGTTGTCCGGGCGTGCCGAAGCGACACTGGAAAAAATAAGCAGGAAAACAAAAAACGAGGCAAAAAGCCGTGAAAAGCGGGCGAAAGATCTTGTATGCATATGTTTCATCGTGTAAGTTTTGAATTTAGGGCATTGATGTTACGCATTTGTCGAGCAAAGGTTTCAGTGGGCATTGCCCAAAATTCGCTTGTCTTCAATTCAAACTAAGGCTTGGCATGTGACCTTCGTGTGTTTCGTGTATTTCGTGGTGGAAATTTTTCTGAATTTTTACCACGAAATACACGAAACGCACTAAATGTATCGCTTATCGACACGACTTTATTCTTCTATGGTACACCGTTTCGAAACAAAAACTGACGGCAAGAGCCGCCGCCAGTTTCCTACTTCAAATTAATTAAAGGCTATTTTTTTGTAAAGTAATTCATCGCCATGGAGGCCAGGTCGTCCACGGCGCTTCCGTCGTGGTCGGCGTCCAGAAAACTGGTGACCATGTTCATCATCGGGTTACCGGACTGCTGGATCTGCTGCTGCTGCGCGCCGAGCATACTGGACAGCCCGCCCGCGTCCAGCCCCTGCGTCCGCTGCTGTTTACCGAGATAGCCCATCACTATCGGCGCCAGGGTGAGCATGATCTGCGCGACCTGCCCGGAATTAAGCCCCGTATTCTGGCTGATCTGCTCAGCCGCGGCAGATTGTTTTTGCCCCAAAATATGCCCGAGAATACCGCCGCCGTCGGCCTGTTGCGCACTGGCCACGATACTTCCGATATTGTCGAGAATACTGCCGTCATGGTTGGTTTGCAGGGCGTTTGAAAGCGATTCCGCTCCGCCCGGCTGCGACGCATTTTGTGAAAGCGCGCTCGTCAGCATCGGCAGCGCCAACTGTATCGCCGAATTTACCGCGGAGGGCTCGGCTCCGACCGACTGGCTGATCTGGTTCACGGTCTGATCGCCGCCTTCCTGTCCTAAAAGCTCTTGTAAAGAAAACATATTATTCTCCTTTGAAAACGAACGGAATCTTGTAAAATTTGGTTGGAACAATAGTAACAGACAGAAACTTTAAGTAAAGGTAAAAGTGACCATTCGCCCCGCTGAAAATAAAGTTGATGAAAATAAGTAGTAGACCGCCGCAGCTGATATCCAAAGCTCCAGTAACCATAATATTGCTCGTAATTTTTCTGGCCCTTTCCGGCTGCGGAGGGCCGCCGGAAAAATATGCCGTTTACGAAAAGGCGGCGACGTTTGCCGGGATACCTAAAGAGCAGCGCGGCGCGGTGATCAAAGAACCTTTCGGCCTGGCTTTTGATAAGAAAGGGAATTTGTTTATCAGCGACGGCGAGGCCGGGAAGATCTGGCAGGCGGATAAGGCCGGAACTCTAAAAGTTGTCACTGATAAATTAGACACGCCATCAGGCATCGCCTTTGATAAAACCGGCGATCTTTACGCTGCCGATCCCGGTTCTCACACCATCAAAAAGATAAATGTCACCAGCGGAGAAGTTTCGATCATTGCAGGCGTGGAAAACCAGCCGGGGTTTTTAGACGGTGATGCGCAGGCCGCGCTTTTTAACGCGCCGATCGGAATAGCGGTTGGCGAAGACGGAAAAATATTTGTCGCGGATACCTACAACGACCGTATCAGGGTGATCGAAAGCGGCAAGGTTTCCACTGTCGCCGGAAGCGGGCAGGGACTTGCGGACGCGGACATTGGGTTACAGGCAAAATTCGACACGCCGTGCGGGATCGCGGTGACGAAAGATGGCGGCCTGCTGGTGGCCGACACCGGCAATGCGCGGCTGCGATCAATCGATAAGTTCGGGAAGGTTTCCACTCTGGCCGGCGGCGGTGGCACTGACACTGACACCGGGCAGAGCACTTTGCCGCTGGACGCGAGCTTTGCGGAACCGCTGGATGTAAAAATAAATGGCCGGGGAGATATTTACATTGCGGATGCGTCGGCGAATACGATCTATGTTTTAAAGCAGGGCGAGTCGCCTACTGTGGAAAAGCTGCTTCCGGGTAAGCGAGGGCTTGCTGACGGGCCGCTTGAGCAAGCCGCTTTTATCAGGCCGGCAGGGATCGCTCTCGATACCGGCGGGAATCTTTTTATCGCCGATTCCGAAAATCAACTTGTGCGTGTTTTGCAGGACAAAGACGGAAAGCTCGGCGCGACGATAAATTCTGAAGATGCGGGGAAGCTGAAACCCACGGCGGACGAAATGCGGGGGGCCGCCCGCCCCGCTGGCCATACGATCCGCCGGACCGCGCGCGGGAAGTTGCCGGAACATTTGGCGAGATCCGGGGAAATGTCGATATTGACGAGTCGGTCTGGTTTCATAACGGTTTGGATATCGCCGGCGGCTATGGCGAGACTGCCCGGTTCATCCGTTCGGAAAAAGTTTTACGGCCGCTGTCGGCGCAGCTTTTTAATACCTTACGGGAGAATTTACGGCTGCCGACCCTGGGCTATATTCATTTGCGGTTGGGACGCGATCAATTTAACAAGCCCTTTTCCGATCCGCGTTTTCTTTTTAGTTTTGACGAGAGCGGGAAGATGAGCGGTGTTCGCGTCAGGCGCGGCACGAGGTTTAACGCCGGGGAACCGGCCGGCACGCTTAACAGCATGAACCACGTCCACCTGGTCGCCGGGAGGTCGGGAAATGAGATGAACGCCCTGACCGCGCTGGTGCTGCCCGGGCTGGCGGATAGGGTCGCTCCGGTCATCCAGGAAGTAAATATCTTTGCGGAGGATGGCAGCCCGCTAAGTGAAACTCAAAAGCCCGGACTGCGTATAAACCTGCAGGGAAAAGTGCGTATAGTTGCGCGGGTTTATGACCGGATGGATGGTAATGCCGAGCGGCGGCGGTTGGGAGTTTATCGCCTGGGTTATCAAATTCTAGGAATTGACGGCCTGACGCCGGAGGGAAATAACGATACGTCGACAACTATCCTGTTTGATAAATTACCTTCAAATCCGCGTTTGATCTATGCTTCCGGCAGTAAGTCCGGCGCTACGGGCGAGACGATATTCAATTATGCGGTCAGCAATTTTGCGCAGGGCGGCGAGGTAAAGGAACAATTTTTCGACACCGGCGGCCTAGCCGAGGGTGATCATATTCTCAGAGTGATCGCGGCGGATTTTTTCGGCAATACATCGACCAGGGATATTAAGATCCATGTTGGCCGGTGAATGTTTTACCTGTCAGTCGAAAACCAGTCGTTACGGCTCTCGGTCCTGACAAGAGAGAACCACCCCGTCACGCGAAGCGCGTGCCACCCCTCCTTCGTAAGGAGGGGTGTTTAGGAAAATTAGATTTCGCAAAAATTAGAAGATCTTTTCGGAGGAAAAATGAATAGTAAAAAAGTAAGGGCGTTGTTAAGTTTGCTGACGCTGGCCGTTTCGCTGGGAACGCTCGCAAGCCGCGCGGCGGCGCAAAACTCGACGTCGATTGTAAAGACGCCGCCATCGCCGGTGATCTCTGATATGGTGCGGCAAATGGAGCTGGAAAAAGGCGTACGGAAATAAGGCGCAGGATCGGCGACGGCTCGATCATGATAATGATGAGCGCAGAGCCGCGCATCTATACCAACGATGTAGATTATCCCTATCGCCAGGAAAACAATTTTTACTATTTAACCGCGCTGAAACAGGAAAACGCGACCCTGGTCCTGCTACCGGGAAACGGGCGTTTTCAGGAAGTTTTGTTCATTCCGAAAAAGAATCCTTCGCGGGAAGCCTGGACCGGTAAGATGTATGGCAAAGACGACGTCAGGCGTTTGTCCGGCGTTCAGGCCGTTTTGTATGACGAAGAATTACAGCCCTTTCTTGAATCGCTGAAAGCAAAAAAAGCCTTTACCTCAAAAGAGGGCGCAGGCACATTTAGCACGGCCTCTCTTTTTGGCTCCGCGAGCGGAGAAACAAAACTTTATCTCTTGTCTCCGCATACGGACCTTGACGAAAACGGCGAGCGGGAATTTCCGCGTGAAGCGAAGTTTTCCGCTGATTGGAAAGCCCCGGGTTACAAAATCGAAAATGCGCAGCCGTTTTTTGCGGAAATGCGCCTGATCAAATCGCCTTATGAACTTAAACTTCTGCAGCACGCGATCGATATCTCTACCGAAGCGCACATGAGTTCGTGGGCGATGGCCGGCCGCGCCAAAGCGGAGTATGAGGTTCAGGCCATGGTGGAATATGTTTTCCGCCGCCGCAACGCCGATTTTTGGGGATATCCTTCGATCGTCGGCTGCGGGCCGAATGCCACCACGCTGCATTACGAAACCAATCAGGACCCGGTCAAAGCCGGCGATCTTTTATTGATGGACCTCGGTGCGGAATACGACCATTACACGGCGGACGTGACCCGTACCTTTCCCGTCAACGGCAAGTTCACCCAGGCGCAGAAAGAGATCTATCAGGCGGTGTACGATGCGCAGGAAGCCGTTGCCAGGGTCATCAAACCGGGCGCGACCATGGATGACGTAGAAGAAGCCTCGGGCAAAAGCATTGAAGCCAGCCTGGCCAAGCTCGGGTTAATTACCGGTGTCGGGGCAATGGTCCGGGTACGGAAGGAACTCCGCGCGGACGGCGGGGAAGAGTAACTAACGGCATACCGCAATACAGGCTTTGGTTCATCCACGGCAATTCACATTGGCTGGGAATGAACGTTCACGACGTGGGCAGCTACGGCACGCCTTTAAAAGCCGGAATGACCTTTACCAACGAACCGGGTATCTATATCCGCGAAGACGCCCTCAATTATCTTCCGAACACGCCGGAGGCAAAGGCTTTTGCCGTCAAGATCCGCCGGGCATTCGAAAAATATAAAAACATCGGCGTCCGGATCGAAGACGATATGCTCGTCACCGCGACCGGAACGGAATGGATGACGGCAAAATTGCCGCGGACCATCGCCGCCATCGAAGCCTTTATGGCCAGCGCGCCGAAGAATTTCAATTACAGCGGGTTAGCCAATACAGCAGAGCCTTCGATGTTTGCTTTTATGAACGACGGGCGAGATCAGATATGGAGCCCGTTTGTGTTCAATGAATTTCCGGCGGGAGTAACGGAGCGTGCCGGTTGGATCAGGAGCGGTTCCGGGCACGACACAGATTAAAAAAATAGGGATGTAAACCTGGGAGCGCAGGCATCTTGCCTGCAAGCGCGGTTTGCCCGCGCTAGCTTGACGCAAATTAAAAACATTTAGATCGCTAATGCGATCTTGCAGGCAAGATGCCTGCGCTCCCAGGTTTACTCGTAACTTAAAGCTTCCACCGCATCCATTCGGGCTGCGCGCATGGCGGGGTAAAGTGCGCCGAGCGTTCCGCCGATCAGACCGATCACAAAAGTAAGCCCGATAATTTTTGGCGACAGTTCGATCTGAAGACTAGTGGTGCGGGTCAGGATCATCGCCAGCAGGATGGTAAATATCGCTCCCGCCATGACACCCAAAAGGCTCAGCAGCATCGCTTCCTGAACGATGATCCAGGCAATGCCGTTGGGCGACATTCCCATTGATTTAAGGATCCCGATCTGGCGTGTGCGCTCGGTCACGGTCGTGTACATAGTCAGTAATACGACCAGCGCGCTGATCACCGCCGCTACACCGACGATCACGTTCAAAAAAATATTGAGCGCCGGAATGCTGTTCATATAAAGCTCTTCCAGCTCCCGGGTCAGCAATATCTGGCTTTTAGGGAAAGCGTCCTGGATCCTGGCGGCCACGTCGTCCGCCTTATGGCCTTCCTTGACCGAAATAAGAAAAGAGTTGCATTTTCCTTCGCTTCCGAGGAGTTCCTGCATGGTCGAAAGAGGGATCTTAATGTGGGCGCCGGCGGCAGGCTCGAAAGTTCCCACGATGGTAAAGTCGCGCTCATAAAGCCGCAGCAGGTCGCCGATCTTAGCTTTTTTTTGCCGCTGCCAGGAGGTGTCAATAATAACCTCGTCGCCGGTTGTACCGAGCGGGCGTCCCTGTATTATCCCCAGACCCGCCATCGCGGCGTACTCTTCGAAATTTATCGCGTCGATCAGCCGGCTGCCGGTATTATTATCGTCGGCGGAAACGGTGCTCTGACCCAGCGGAACGACGGCTTTTACGCCTTCGACCTTGGCGATCTCCGGCCCGTCCGAAACCGGCAGGCGAAAAGATTCCGATCCGCTCATACCCCGCGTGCCGGAGGCGCGATACATTATCTCAGCTCCCACATTGCCTTCCCTGGCTGCCCGCTCACGCAGCGAGCCTTCGGTCAAACCGATCGTGAAAACTATCAGCAAAACTCCGACCGCGATCCCCATTACGCTGACCAGCGTTCGCGCGGGGCGGTGAAACATATTTGAAAAAACGAGATTGTCCATTTATAAACCGAAATATTTGCCCAGTACGGACATAAATAAAACCAAAACTCCGACGTACTGAATTATAGAGCTTAACCAGAAACTTTTCATATAACCCGGCGGCAGGCCGAGAGTGTAAAGTGTTTTATATGCGAAAAAACTGTTATAGAGCATGACACAAATGATCACCGCGAAAAAGACGGTGTTGAGAAGATAGTCGTATCGCGAAAGAAAATAGACCGAGAGAATGTATACGACAAAAATGACCGCGACCGCGATCAGGCTATAGATGCGGTAAGAAGAAAAGGCGTCGAGCAGCGCGGCTTTTTGTTCGACGGATAGTTTTCTTAGCGCTCCTTCATTGATGATGCGGCCAATGATGTAGGTTGAAACAAAAACCACCAACCCGAATGTTGTATCAGTTAAACATACCTGGCTTATCTTCCGCTCTTCTCGGGCGGTTTATTGGCGGGAACGGCAGTGTTGGCGTTCAGATTTGCGTTTCCTTCGTTCTGCTTTGCTTCCGCGGCCTGCTCCTCGGCGGACTTCCATCCCGCGCGATGCAGCATTTCGATAGCGTACTTGATCGGGACCGCCATATTAGCGGAGTTGCTTTCGGTGAACACGCCGAAGTTAACCCCGACCACCTTGGCGGACTGCCCGAAAACCGGCGCGCCGGAACCGCCTTCGTCGTTTTTGCGTCATGCACAATTCGATGGGCGTCCAGATCGGTGATGGCCCCCTGGGTAGTTAAAGGTTGAATGCGCTTGGCCTGGCCCAAACAGCCGATCAGCGTCTGGCGCGATGAGCCGCAGCGGGCATAGAGGTTTCGGGCTTCCGCGTCGTCCACCATTGCCAGCAGACGGTCGGGCCCGTTGGGATAGCCCATCGAAACCACGGCTTTTCCCACGGCGACCGAATCCGAGCTTTCCATTTCCAGCGGCAGCGCGGGTATTTCCGGCGAAAGCGCTTCGGCGTCAAGCATCGTAACGGCCAGATCGTCGCGGCTATTCGTGTCCCGCACTTTTAGCGGAAACGGCTGCGGGAAATTCGGAAAGTAGGCGACTATCCGTTTCAGCCTTGGCCTGCCGTTCGAGTTTTTGCTCAATTGCTGCACCTGTTCATCCTCGGTCCAGGGCTGAACGACGTGGCTGTTGGTCAAAATATAGCCGCCGCCGACATAAAAACCTGTACCGACAAAGTCATATTCGACAACGCTGCCATTGCCTTCGGTCGTCAAACGCATGGGCGGGGGCTGCACGCTCATTTCCTCGTTCAGCGGCGGCGGTTGGTAAGGGTCGGGCGCATAAGAGGTCGGGTCAGGATAGCGCAGCGGTTTTCCCGATTTTTTATCTACCAGGTCATAAACACCGGCTATCAGGCAGACCCCGCTCCCGTACTGCACCCGCAGGTTCGGCGCCAGAGAGACGGTTTTGATGATCTGCTGGTTATTTTGGTCTATTTTGGTTATATCGTTGCTGGTCTGCGCCATTTGCTCTTCCAGGCGCTGGATGAGCTTGTGCTGTTCCTCGGCCTGCTGGCGCGCCGTTTTTAGCTCGCTATAGACGGCAAAACCGAGATAGAGCACCCCGCTTAAGAAACCGATCGCCAGGGTCAAAATGATCAGCCTGGTAGCCCAGCCGATCTCTTTGACCAATTCGCGGGTGAACGAGCGCAAAAAGGCCTTGGCGTTGTCACGCCGGGGGGACGTGGCGGACTGCAGAGCCGCATCTTCAATGAACGGCACGATATGAGAATCGCGGTTCACCGAGATCAGGGCGGATTCACCGGTCAATTCAAAAAAGGAAAAAATTATATCGGACCCGGGGATCTTTATGACGTCACCGTCCCGGATGAGAATATACCGGCTTAAGGGGCGTTCGTTGAGCTGGGCTTGAAGTTCCGGGTGAAAATCGATGAGACGGTAAGAGTCTTCGAGCTTCTCCAGTTCCAGCCATACACCTTGCAAAGGGGCCTTTTTGGAGTGGATCTGCAGGTTGCACAATTCTTCTGTGCCAATGCGAATGCGTTCGTCAGAGAAAAACTCAGTCCGTTTTTCCGCACCGACAACAACGTGAATCAAAATGCCACTTGCCATATTTGGTGAGGCCTAGCCCCATTGCCTAAAGCTCGTAATTTACAGGGACAAACCCAAAACTCTCAAGCTGGAATAATAGCACGAAATTTACCAGGATTAAGAACCCAAAACGGAACCCCGGGCAAAACCCATCGACTTTAACGTCTTGATAATAAAATGTAGTAAATGAATGCGTTAGTTCTGTTTAAACAGTTAAAAAGTGATTGACAATTTATCGCGACCCGAATAATATATAGGGCAAGGACTTTACTACATTCTGTTTTTTCGATGAAGAGTTCGCGTAATCTTGTAATATAACTTTATCAAGAATAGGCATGCCTTTGAATTCTAAGAGGAGGAAGAAATGAGAACATTTGGCAGGAAGCAAATAACATGGTTGTTTGCGACAATTGCACTCTGCGTGGTTTCAACCGCATCTTTTGCGGCCACATTTCCGGCAAACGCACCATCTTTAGGCGCGATCCCTGATTCGGATATCGGTTCGCCGGTTTGTCAAAATCTATCAACAACCTTTAAGGACGTTACCTTTACGGTGACCGGCCTGGGTGGAAACGTTACCAGCGCTATCGTATCTTTCAGCGCTTCACACACGTTCCTGCAGGACCTTGAAGTTTCGCTGCGGGCGCCGGGCGGTTCGCCGTCGCACCTGCTTTTCTCGGCCACGGGCACCACTTCGACCGTAGCCAACACTTGCGCAGGCAGCGCGAATGACTTGTCAACGGCAAACACCTATACGTTTGCTGACACGGCTGCAGCCAACTGGTGGACGACAGCGGCTACTAACCCCGTACCGACCAGCACCAACCGTACGGTAGTAGCGGGCCCGACGAGCAATCCTCCCGCGACGACCAGCCTTAATACTACTTTTGCTTCAACGCCCGGTAACGGAACCTGGACGCTTCGCTTCCGCGATCGCGGCGCAGGCGACACCGGAACCGTCACGGCGGCGAGTTTGACTCTGACGGCTGCTGTGGGTGGCACTCAGAATTACATCGATATGAACGGTGACAATAAAACCGACTGGGTAGTTGTTCGCAACACCGGCGGCGGCCCGACGGGCCAGGTCACCTGGTTCACCAACTATAACGGCTTGGCCACCGGCCAGACGGATCCCTGGGGAATCGCGACCGATTTCTTCGTGCCGGGCAACTATGACGCCGACACCAAGACGGACGTAGCGGTTTGGAGACCAGGCGCTCCGGGTTCATCTTTCTGGTTCATTCTGCAGAGTGCGACTGCTACTCTGAGAACGGAAACCTTCGGCCAATCGGGCGACGATCCGACCGTGCTCGGCGACTATAACGGCGATGGCTTAGATGACATCGCGGTCTATCGCGCCGGCGCAGCTTCGGGCGATCCGAGCTTTTGGTACTGGCGTCAAGCGAATGCCGGCCCCGTGTTTGCGGTTCAATGGGGACAGAATGGCGACTTCCTGGCACCTGGCGACTATGACGGCGACGGCAAAAATGACTTTGTCATTCAGCGCAACGCCGGCGGCGGCCAGGCCCGCTTCTGGAGATTGTTTGCCACCGGTTCGAGTGATTCACTCGTCTTCGGAACCCCGACGGACGTTGTCCTTCCGGGCGACTATGACGGCGACGGCAAAACCGATCTCACTGTTATCAGGGGCGTCAGCGGCCAGATCCTGTGGTGGACACACCCGAGCAGCGGCGGTGCCGACACGGCCAACTTCTGGGGTAACTCAGCCACTGACTTCCCGACACAGGGAGACTATGACGGCGATGGCAAAACGGACAGAGCGATCTGGAGACCGAATGCCGACCCGACGCAGAATCTCTTCTTTGTCGATCGTTCGAACGGCAGCGGATTGCTGACCTTCGAATGGGGCCAGAACGGAGATTATCCGGTTGCTAACTACAATGCACACTAATCAGATACCTGTTTAGTCAGACGAAAAGGCCGGAACCCCCGGCCTTTTTGTTTGTTAAAATTTGCCATTAAGTAGGCTAAAGATTGACATTTAGGGCTTCAAAGGATTAACATAGCCCCGTAAACTGTTCTTATATTGTCGCAATCGCGAATTTTTTTTGGAAATCAAAGTCTAGCATTTGTTCAAACGAGGAGGAGAGAACTAATGAGTGAAAAGAAGGGTAGGAGACTATCGTTTTGGAATTTGTCTCTTTTGGCTGTTATTGTTTTTGGATTAGGTAGTGTTTCTTTCGGAGCAACGTTTACTAATTCTTCTCCGATAACTATTCCTTTAATCGGAAATGCGAGTCCGTATCCGTCAACGATCCCCGTCTCGGGACTGTCTGGAAATATCACAAGTGTGAGTGTAACGTTCAATAACTTTACCCACACTTTCCCGGATGACATCGCTATCGTAGTGGTCGGCCCGACCGGGGCTGCATTGCTGCTTCAAGATGGAAACGGCGACGATGTGGTCGATCCCGTAACATACACACTTTCGGATAGCGGCGCCACGCTGCTGCCCGACGAAGACCCGTGGGGACCCGGAACATACAAACCGGCTGCTTACTTTACGGGCGATTCATTTCCGGCCCCCGGACCGTTGCTGGTTTATAACCATCCCGGGCCTGCCGGCGGAAACACGGCCACCTTCGCTTCCACTTTTAACGGCACAGCTCCGAACGGCAACTGGAATCTCTTTATCAGAGACTTCGTCAATGGAGACGGCGGCAGCATTTCCGGCGGCTGGACGGTTACTATCACCACCGATGCGGCGCCCGGCAACGTGCAGCACTACATCGACATGAATGGTGACAACAGAACCGACTATAGCGTCGTGAGAAACACCGGCGGCGGACCCGGCGGCCAGATCACCTGGTTCACCGAATACACCGGCGGAACGACCACTCAGATCGATGCCTGGGGTATCGCGAGTGATTTCTTCGTCCCTGGCAACTACGATGCCGACAATAAAACCGACGTCGCTATCTGGCGGCCCGCTTCGCAAGGGTATTACATCCTGCAAAGTGCGACCGGCACCATGAGGGCGGAGTTCTTCGGCTTAAGCGGTGATGATCCGAGAGTAGTAGGAGACTACAACGGCGATGGACTCGATGATATCGCGGTTTATCGCGCCGGCGCATCTTCGGGCGCCCCGAGCTTCTGGTACTGGCGTCAATCGCTGGCCGGACCGGTCTTTGCGGTCCAATGGGGCACAGAACGGCGACTTCCCGTCACCGGGCGACTATGACGGCGACGGCAAGAACGACTTTGTCGTGCAGCGCAATGCCGGCGGCGGCCAGGCCCGCTTCTGGAGATTGTTCGCTACCGGCTCATCTGATTCGCTGGTCTTCGGAACCCCGACGGATGTGATCGTTCCGGGTGATTATGACGCTGACGGCAAGACCGACATCGCCACGATCAGAGGCACGGGCGGACAGATCCTCTGGTGGATCCACCCGAGCAGCGGCGGTGCTGATACGGCCCAGTTGTGGGGCAACTCAGCCACCGACTTCCCGACGCAGGGAGACTATGACGGCGACGGTAAGACCGACATCGCCATCTGGAGACCGAACGCCGATCCGACGCAGAACTTCTTCTACGTGCTGGGTTCGACGGCGGGCTTCTTCTCAGCGGAGTGGGGCCAGAACGGCGATTACCCCGTAGCTAACTACAACGCACACTAATCAGAATTTCTGTTTAGTCAGACGAAAGGGGCCGGAACTTCCGGCCTCTTTTTTTATGGTACATTCGCGGCTGCGGGTACATTCGCGGTTGAATGCCGAATTCGCGCAGAGTATTAAAAGTTATTTCGTCAGTCGCCGATGCCTCTAACTGGGCGAGCGCGGGTTCGATAAAATAGGCCAGGCTAAAAACGTCCTGCGGAGAGGTGAAAATAAATTCGTCAACCGCCCCGCTCTGAAGCAAGGTCCGAAAACGCGGGGCGTTCTGTATGTCAGCGATCTCATAGACCGGTAATAATCGAACGCCGGCGCCATTTTCTCTCAATATCCCAGTAATGGCCGGGGTCTCGCCCAGGCGCACGGGAATCAAAAGACCTAGGCCCGATAGCGATCCATAGGCGGTGAGGGAAGAAAGGATGGTGCCTCGTCTGCCTATCGGGAGGGATGATGTCGGCATGGAGCTGTGAAAACCTGAGCCGGTCGCTGATAGAATCGCCGAGAGCACAGACCGTTAGTTCGTCCAGTGCGAATTTTTCGGGGACGTTTGCGAGGAAGAAGTCCACGCTGTAAAGATCGGGAAAAACTATCCAATCAAATGCTGACAGATCGAAATCCGGTGCTGCGGCCGGTTCCAGGGCTGGCGCGATGGCCTTAACGTCCGGAAAAAGCCGCAAATTTGCCTGCCGCTTTTTGAGGTGCTCTATAAGCCTTTTGTTTGTATCATTTTCGAAAAGCCCGTAGATGTGCTCGGCCATAGGGATATTCTAACGGACAAATTCGTTGTGCCAAAATTGCATTTAATGACGGAAATAAGTAATTTCTATAGGTAGTTTTAATTGCGCTAATTTATGAAAGCAATGATATTAGCGGCCGGATTCGGAACGCGGCTATTTCCTTTGACGATAGACCGTACCAAACCGGCCATTCCTTTCCTGGGAAAACCCCTGGTTGGCTATGTGGCGGAGTACGTCGCCGGCTACGGGTTTGACCATGTGGTGGTAAATTTACACCACCAACCCGAGTCCGTGAAAAAAGCCCTCGGCGACGGAGAGGAATTTGGGGTGAACATTCATTACACTCTTGAGTCGCCGGAGATCCTTGGCACCGCGGGTGCTTTGGACAATGCCCGCGATCTGCTGCAGGATGAAACTTTTCTCATCGTCAACGGAAAAATAATAACCGATATCGATCTAAACGCCGCTCTTAAGACCCACCGGGAAAGCGGCGCGATCGCCACCATGGTGCTCAAACCAAATCTCGGCCGCGAAAAATTTACCATGATCGAAACCGAAAACGGATGTGTGACGGGATTTGGCAGCTTTCCGCAAGCCGCGGAATATTATGAACAAATACCCCTGATGTTTACGGGCATACATATTTTAGAACCGGAAGTGTTCGACTATATTCCGCGCGGCATTTATTCGGACATTCTTCCCGTGTTTTATCGCCCGGCGCTGGAAAAAGGCGTCCGTATCGGCGCGCATGTGACGGAAGACCGCTGGTTCGAACTATCGACCATTCAGCGGTACCTGGATATCAGCCTCGCGATGCTTGAAGGAAAAAGCAAAGGCATTTTTACCGGCAACCAAAATCGTATCTCCAACAGCGCCGAAGTAAGCGATTCGATCCTCTGGGACAATGTGACCATCGAGAATCGCGCGAAATTATACCGGACCATAATCGCCGATGGCGTGACCATAAAAAGCGGCGAATATTTTGAGAACGCCGCTATTGTTCGCGCCGATATGGTGCGGGGAACGGTCATTCCGGAAAAGGCCCCGAAGGGCTCCTTCGTGGGTGATAATTATGTCGTAAAATTGATTTAGTAAATGTCGTCTGCAAGAGAAAAACTGGAAAAATATTTGGCCAAGACACCGGACCTGGCCGGGGTGGGTTTTGAACAGCTTACCTCGGACGCTTCTACCCGGGAATATTTTCGTATCTTTTCGCCGCGAACCGCTATCGCCACCGTGTACCCGGAGCCGACCGATCCCCAAGGCCGAAATTATTTAGACGTTACCGAACTTTTTGAGACCGCGGGCATGCCCGTAGCCAAAATATACGACGTCGATACCCAACTGGGTATTATCATTCACCAGGACTTTGGGGACACTATTTTAAGGAACCTCCTGGAAACAGTAACGCCTGAAGAGCGTGATAATTGGATAAACACGGCTATTACGATGCTGCCTTATCTTCAGCTGGGAACTCACTTTGCCTATGAATTAAATTCGATCGCATCGCGCCTTAAGTTCGACGAAGAAAAATTGTTGTGGGAGTTAAATTTTTTCAAGACCCACTATTTTGACACGCTAAAAAAGAAGCCTCTGGAAGAGGAAATTGATGATGCGCTCGAGGCCGAATTCGTTGAACTTAGCAGGGAACTCGCCGGGCGTGCCAAGGTATTGACCCACCGGGATTTTCACGCCGCGAATTTAATGGTCGATAAGGAGAACGGCCTGCATATTATAGATCATCAAGACGCGCGGATCGGCACGGTGAGCTACGATCTGGTGTCATTGCTGCTTGATCGGGTAGTAGAGCCGCCGTCACCGGAATGGCTGGCCGAAAAAAGAAGATTTTTTCTTAAAACGCGCGCGAAAATCCCGGCAGAAATACGTGGGAATGTCCCATGGGAAGAACTTGATGAGGAAGATTTTGCTTACGAATTTCGCCTGCAAACTATTCAGCGCTGCCTGAAAGCCGCCGGGACTTTTTCTTTCCAATCGGTCAATCGCGGCAAAACCTATTTTCTGCCTTTCATTGAACCGATGTTCCGAATAGTTTTGCGCGCGACGGAAAATTTAGAGAGGTTTCCAAATTTAGAAAGAATTCTAAAAGAACAAATTGCAGCAAAATGATCTCGTTGAATACGGGTTGCAACGCATAAATGTTTTTTCGTGATTACTTCTAATGCTTTATTTATAAGTTATAAGACTGAAACCACAAAAATCACAAAACAGCTAACTAACAGCCGATGCTTAAACTAGGCCCGCAGATGATCACCGCGCCAATTCCGGATCGCCGTCTTGATCTCTTTACTCGAATTTAATTTGCCATCCAGGATCCGCCCAACCAATTCCGGTAATTCATCATCCGGGGCAAATCTCAGAGCGATCATTTTGCGCGTTGAGATCTGCGATGCTTTTTCGGCCACATCGTGGGAAAGCAGCTTGTGGTATCGCAATTTTTCCTCGAGCCTTATGATACGATCCTGCACTGTTAAAGGCTGCAAGCGCGAGGTAAAAGACATTATTATCAGGACCGCGGCAAGCAATAAATATTCAGCTCTGTCCCAGCTCGGGTAAAGATAGAGGGTTACCGCCACCCAGATAAAATGAAAAGCAAGCAGTGGGGTAATAACAAAATGCACCGGCCAATACCAGCGAGTGTGATTCTTATATGTTTGCGTTTGTTCTGCCATAAAATTTTTACAAATTCGACTTCGCGATCTTCTCAGCCGGTTTGTTCGTGAAATCCTCGCCCGGATTGACGAACAGGTCCTGTTCAAAACGATATTGCTTATCGTAAAGCTGTTTATAACGGCCCCCCAGCGCGATCAATTCATCATGGGTTCCGCGCTCGAGGATTTCCCCGGCCTCCACCACCAATATCTGATCGGCGCTGCGGATGGTTGAAAGGCGGTGCGCGATGACAAACGTGGTGCGGCCTTCGCGCAGGCGGCGCAAGCCTTCCTGTATCAGCGATTCGGATTCGCTGTCCAGGCTCGACGTCGCTTCGTCCAGGATCAGGATACGCGGATTTGCCAGCAGCGCGCGGGCGATGGCGATACGCTGGCGCTGCCCGCCGGAAAGTTTTACGCCGCGCTCGCCGACGATGGTTTTATACCCTTCGGGAAATTTTTCGATAAATTCGTCGGCATTGGCGACCCGGCACATTTCCTTTATCTCCTCCGGCGTGGCATCGGGTTTGGAAAAACGAATGTTATCCATAATGGTGCCGTCAAAGAGAAAGTTGTCCTGTAAAACCACACCGAGGTGTCTGCGATAGTCGCGTAATTTTACGCCCTGCAGATCTTTACCGTCGATCTTAATGATGCCGGTGTTTGGCTGAATAAAATTTAAGACCAAACTAAGAATGGTCGATTTTCCCGAGCCGCTCGATCCGACAAGAGCGGTGGTCGTGCCTTCTTCGGCATGAAACGAAACGCCTTTGAGAACGGGCACGTCTTTTTCATATTCAAAAAACACATTTTCAAAATCGATCGCGCCGGCAATGCGCGGCAGATCCTGTTTTTGAACATCGGCATCGTCTTCGGTCTTCATATCGAAGACTTCGCGGATGCGGTCGAGCCCGGCGAAAGCTTCGGTGATCTGCGTGCCGATCGAGGCAAGTTCGACGATCGGAAAAACCAGGTTCAGCGTGAACGCGATATAGAGCGCAAAATTACCGGATGTCATTCCCGCCGCCGGGTTTTGAATGTTGGCAACCACTGCATTGCCGCCGAAATAGATCATTACCACCGCGATCGCACCGATGATCACCGACGAGAACGCGCCCGTAAGCGAAACACCGGTCATGGATTTTGCGATATTGCGAAACAGGCGGTGGGCGCCGCGGGCAAATGAAAGCTCTTCGCGTTTTTCCGCGGTGTAGGCTTTGACGATGCGAATACCGCCGAGACCTTCGTTCAAACGCCCGGTAACTTCTGCCTGTATCATTCCGCGATCGCGAAACAGCGGACGCAATCTGCCGAACGCATAACTGAGAACAAATCCAAAGACCGCCAGCACGGCGAGGGTCATCAGTGTGATCTGCCAATTCAAATAAAACAGTACGATCACGGAAATTATTGCCGAGATGACACCGCCGGAGATCTTGCCCAGCCCCGTTCCGACCAGGTTGCGGATGCCTTCGGCGTCGTTCATTATTCGCGAGATAAGCTGGCCGGTTTGGGTTGAATCGAAATAAGAAGTAGGAAGGCGTTCGATGTGCGCCTGAACGCGTTTGCGCATTTCGGTGATGGCGCGCTGCGCCGCCACGCCCAGCACCTGCGATAAAGCAAAAGAAGTAAGGGCCTGGATAACCGTGGAAATTCCCACCGCCAGGGCGATCCATTTGAGCCGATCGTATTTACCTTGCCCGAAAACGTCGTCCACCAAAAACTTGGTGGAATAGGGCAGCACAAAACCCGCGCCGCGGCTGACCAGCATCAGCAAAGATCCCAAAACCAAACGCCAGCGGTAATTCCATATCAGAACTTTGGCTTCCTGCCACGCGCTGGAATAATCGACCTTCTTTTTCTTCTTTTCCATCATAAGATTTAAAGTTGTACGTCACTAATAAGAACGCAAATCCGAAAAAAATGCAACGAAATCAAATTTTTAATGCCTATTGTTGCCGCGCCGGAAACCGTCTCTCTGTGATAAAATTAATGTATGACAGTAGAAGAAAAAGCCGCAATGAAAGACTGGGTGGAAAATTGGAAGAGAGTCGGCCCTATACTTGAAGAATTGCGCCTTAAAGATATTCACGAAGGGAATTTAGAGAATTCTATTCGTGCTTTTGATTTAGCCTTTCGTTCCGCGTTATGGCTTCATCCGGCGGAGCCGACGTCAGGATTGATCGAATTTCACAGAATATTGGCAAAGTCGCGATGATCGATCTGATATCTACTGCTGAGCGGATACAAAATTTTTGCGATTCGCGTGGCTGGGCTTTTTGCATTATCGGAGGGTTGGCGTTGCAATTCTGGGGCGAGCAACGACTCACTAAAGATGTCGATCTGACGCTGCTGACCGGATTCGGCGACGAAGAAAAATTTATCGATGAGCTTCTAGAAACTTTTCCCTCTCGCAGGGAGGATGCGAAAGAATTCGCGCTCAGAAACCGAGTTGTTCTGCTTCAGACTGATGGCGGTATCGGCATCGATATTTCACTTGGAGCCTTTCCGTTTGAAGAATTAATGATCTCACGCGCCCGGTATCGAGAATATATTCCAACCATAAAATTAAAAATATGTTCAGCAGAAGACCTAATAGTGCTAAAAGCATTTGCGGATAGAGTTAGAGATTGGGGCGATATAAATTCGGTATTAATAAAGCAAGAAAATTTAGATTGGAAATATATTTACGAGCAGCTTACTCCATTGGTCGAATTGAAAGAGGCGCCGGAGATTTTAGAGAAACTTGAGAAATTGAAAGATCATACGTAAAATATCAGATTTTTATGAAGCAGACATACATTAACGAATTAAAGAACCACATCGGGGAAGAGGTCACGCTGAAAGGCTGGCTTTATAACTCGCGTTCGAGCGGGAAACTGGTGTTTTTACAGCTGCGCGACGGGAGCGGCATTGTCCAGTGCATCGTGTTCAAAGGCAATTCCGAGGAAGTTTTTGAAAAAGCAAAACCTCTGGGCCAGGAATCTTCGCTGATCGTGCACGGGTCGGTAAAAGCCGACGAGCGTTCGCCGATCGGTGTTGAGATCGACGTGAAAGACATCGAGGTTCTGCAGAACGCCCACGAATATCCGATCACGCCGAAAGAGCACGGTACGGAATTTTTGATGGATAACCGCCATCTATGGATCCGTTCCAAAAAGCAGAACGCGGTGCTAAAGGTCCGCCACACGGTGATCAAAGCCATGCGCGATTATTTTGATAACAACGGCTTTATCTTGTGCGACACGCCGATCTTCACCCCGGCTGCGTGCGAGGGAACGACCACGCTTTTCGAGGTCGATTATTTCGACGATAACAAGGCTTACCTGACCCAGTCCGGCCAGCTTTATAACGAAGCCACCGCGGCGGCTTTTGGCCGAACCTATGCTTTTGGCCCGATGTTTCGCGCGGAAAAATCAAAGACGCGCCGACACCTGACCGAATTCTGGATGGTTGAGCCCGAGATGGCCTACGCGCACCTGGAAGACGCGATGGAGTTGGGCGAAGGGCTGATCGCCTATATCGTCGAGCGCGTTTTGAGCGAGCGGCAGGAAGAGCTGAAAGTGCTGGAGCGCGACCCGGCAAAACTTGAAGAAATTATCCCGCCCTTTCCGCGCATTCATTACGACGATGCGGTGAAAATGCTGCAGGAAGGCCATGCAGCCGGCGAACTCGAAAATAAATTCGAATGGGGCGGAGATTTTGGCGCGCCGGACGAAACCTATCTTTCGGGCCGGCACGGCAAGCCTGTTTTTGTTCATCATTTTCCTGCGGTGATCAAAGCATTCTATTTTGAGCGCGACAAAGAGCGCCCGGAACTCGCGCTGGGAGCGGACCTGCTGGCGCCGGAAGGCTACGGCGAGATCATCGGCGGCGGCGAACGCGCCATGGACCTGGAATTTATCCAGCAGCAAATCAAGGAACACGGCCTGCCGCAGGAGTCTTTTGAGTGGTATCTCGACCTGCGCCGCTACGGAACCGTTCCGCACGCGGGCTTTGGAATGGGGATCGAACGCTGCACGGCATGGATGTGCGGCATCGAACACATCAGGGAAGCAATCCCTTTTCCCAGAATGCTTTATAGGCTGCGACCTTAAGTATTGCTTAAAGGTGAAGAACCATGTTCCCGTGTGAGCCAGTGTTCCACCTGTTCCAAAAATGTTCCAGAAATCGTAAAAATCATATGCGATCGCCCAAAAGTTAATAAAAGCGGCTTGAAAAGATCAGCGGAACGTAGGGAGTTACCGAAAACGGAAATGCCGCGGGATCATTATGGCCGATAGCCGTTCGTTTTTGTAGGATGGTTTCGGAGAAGTTTGTTCTTTTGATGATCTTTTTAAAGTTGGTGAAGAATGAAACAACGGCCATTAGGATGAGGTCAGAACCGGGAACGTAGTGACCGGGTTCTTTTTTTAGTGATTACAGAAACCCGGTCACTACGTTCCCGGTTCTGACCTCATTATTTGACAAAGGCCTTAAGTGCCGGAGCTCAGGTATCTAAAGAGCGGGCGCAAGCAACCCTTCCCGACCTGAAAGGTGTTCTGGCTTTATAGATAAATATCAAAGTTTAATAAATTTGCGGTCAGGAAGGTTTGCTTGCGCCCGCTCCACGCTCTTATCTAAAAAAGCCCGTCATCAAATGACGGGCTTTTTTAGATAAGAACGATGCGGGCAAGGATGCCCGCGCTCCGTACTGTTTTATTTCTTCTTGGCTATTTCCGAACCCACGGTGGTGGAGCCGACGCTGCCCCATTTACCGGTCATGGTCCCGTCAGAAGCGACTTCGTAAGAGACAAAGCCGCACGCCGATTTTCCTAAACCGACGGCCACTTTATCGCCCTGTTTGATGCCAAAGCCGTTGAGTTTTCCGTCCCAGGAGAACAGGTAGCCGGCGCCTGCGGATTTCACCGTGAGCTTTGTTTTGTATTCTTTCCCGTCGGGATTTTTGCCGGTGATATCGTATTCGCCTTCGAGGCCCGTGCCGCTGGTGCGGGTGCCTTTTTCATTTTCCGACTGGTTGGTGCCCCAGTAGCCCGCTTTGCCGTCGAGTGAGCCGTCCGAGCCGATCTTGTAGAGCACCACGCCGCAGCCTTTACCGTCTTCGCCTTCCATGAACGAAACCGCCACGGCATTGTCGGTCTTTACGCCCACGCCGTCATAGGTTTTACCGGCGTTCCATTTGAACTGGTACACCTCGTCGCGGTCGATGACTTCCAGCGTGCCCTTGTAATTTCCGCCGCCGCCTTCATTGGTGCCGGTCACGTCATAGCTGCCGGAAATGTCCTTTGGCGCCGCGGGCGTTGATGAGGCGGTAGTGCTTGAAGTATTTGGAGCCGTGGTTGTCGTGCTGGTAGTAGTTGTACTGCTGCCGCTCTGGCCGCAGGCGACACCGATCAGAAACAGAGCGGCCGTCACAAAAAGAGTGGTGAATATCGAGTTGTATTTTTTCACAAAAATTCTCCCGGATCAGATTTGGTAAAGCGGATGTTTGATTATAAATAAACTATTACTTTTTTGGAAACAGTTTAATTGCGGTAATGGTTTTTTAGTGTCATTTTGTGTGATTTCGTGGTTACTTCTTAAGAGCACCAGGGCGGTGCCCATAAAGTCGATTTTTCTTATTAATGGGCAAAACCGTGCATTCATCATTAGCCACTAATTACACAAATAACACGAATTAAAGATTCTTATTCGTGTCCACAATAAATAACACGAAAACAACACTGAAAATTAAAACTGGCGTTCGTATTTTTCCGCTTCTTTTGGCAGGGAAATGTCGTGCCAGTAAGAATCGGATTTTGGTTTTTTGAGCTGCAGGCGGTCGCGGCCGACCAGGCGGCCGATCAGCGCAAGCGGGGTGACCACGCCGTAATAAATTATCACGATTATCACCCGGCTCATGATATTGCCCATGACAAAGGCGATGCCCATCCAGAGGTAGTAAAGCGGAAGGGCTGCCTTGGTGCCGGTGAGCGCCAGGCCGCCGCCGATCACGCCGATCAGCATGCTGTAAAGCCCGACACCCTTGTCCTGGCTGATACCCCAGGAAAACGGCCAGAAGTATTTGACCACGCCGATGAGGACAAAGCCGGTTAAAAAAATTACGCCAAATTGCCTAAGCTGTTTTGGCGTAGGTTTCCAGTTAAGTTTTACCAGGGACATAAATACTAATTAAAAAGGCTTTGCCTATAAAGTCTCTTTCTCGTTAAATTTTAAAAAGTCCACATGATCTTTATTAGCCACTAATTACACGAAGAACACGAATTAAGAAAATTCTTTATCCGTTTACTTATAAACGTTGTGACCGCAAATCCGCGACTTTAAGGGCAAGCCATTAAAAAAGCGTATAGATGAACGGGGCCGCCGCGCCGCCGCCCAGCGCGCCGAGCACGATGATACCGGCCAGCAGCAGTGTGACCACGATAATGGGCGCCAGCCAATACGCCTTGTGCTCGCGCATAAACCCCATGAATTCGGAAATGATATTTGAACGTCTTGCCATACTTCTTAATCCAGCTTGAACTGTTTCTTATACTCCTCGCTGCCTTCCATCGGCGGCTGATCTTCTTTCAGACAGATGAAATTTTCCAGTACCAGCGCGTCCATATCGGTGAACATAAAGCACCGGTAAGCTTCTTCCGGCCGGCAAACTATCGGCTCGCCGCGGATGTTGAACGAAGTATTGATTATTACCCCGCAGCCGGTCTTATCTTCAAAAGCCTTCAAAATTTTATAGTAGCTCGGATTCCTAACCGGGTCAACGGTTTGCACCCGGGCAGAGTAATCCACGTGCGTAATGGCGGGCACGTCCGAGCGCGCCATTTTCAGCTTTTCAATGCCGAACAAACTCTTTTGTTCCTCGGTGATCGGTATCCGCCGTTCTTCCTTGACCGGCGCCACCATCAGCATATACGGGCTTTCGGCGTCCATCTCAAAATAATCGCTGACCCGCTCCTGTAAAACGCTCGGCGCAAACGGGCGGAACGATTCGCGGAACTTGATCTTGAGATTGATGGTCGATTGCATTTGCGCGCTGCGGGCATCGCCGATGATGCTGCGCGCTCCCAATGCGCGCGGGCCAAATTCCATTCTGCCCAAAAACAGGCCGGTAACTTTTTCCGATCCGATCAGCCCGGCGATCTCACGATAAAGATCGTCCTCGGTATTGAAATAAGAATATTTCGCGCCGATCGAATCGAGAAAACTTTTGATCTCCTCGTTGGTGTAACGCGGGCCGAGATAGCTGCCAAATTGAGAATCGGTGCCGTTTACTTCACGCGGGTTATCCATTAGCTGGTGCCAGACGAATTGCGCCGCGCCCAGCGCACCGCCCGCATCACCGGCCGCCGGCTGCACCCAGATATTTTTGAACGGGCTCTCTTTTAACAGCAAACCGTTGGCGACGCAGTTAAGCGCCACACCGCCCGCCATGCAGAGATTTTCCATTCCGGTTTCTTTGTGCACGTAATTGGCAATGCGCATCATTACGTCTTCGGTGACCTTTTGAATGCTGGCGGCGATGTCCATCTGAAACTGCGTGATCGGAGTTTCCGGATCGCGCGCGGGTTGGCCGAAAAGTTTGTTGAACTTTTCATTGGTCATCGTCAGCCCGGCGGAATAATTAAAATAACTCTGGTCGAGCCAGAACGAGCCGTCATCTTTGACGTCGATCAAGTTATTCAGGATCTCTTTTACATACTTCGGCTCGCCATAGGGGGCAAGTCCCATCAGTTTGTACTCGCCGGAATTAACGCGAAAGCCGGTGTAGTAAGTAAAAGCGCTGTAGAGCAGCCCGAGCGAATGCGGAAAGCGAATTTCCTTATGCAGATCGATCCGATTATCGCGGCCCACTCCCCAGGTCGAAGTGCTCCATTCGCCCACGCCGTCAAAGGTAATGATGGCGGCTTCGCGAAAAGGCGAAGGGAAGAATGCGCTGGCCGCGTGCGACGCATGGTGCGTGGTGAAATAGATCGGGCCTTCGTAGATATTGCCTAAACCCTTGTCGATCTCGCGCGGCAGGAAAAGCTTCTGGCTTACCCAGAGCGGCAGCGCCTTCATAAATGAAGAAATGCCTTTGGGCGCGTAGGCCAGGTAAGTTTCCATCAGGCGTTCGAATTTAAGAAAAGGCTTATCGTAAAAAGCGACGGCGGTAAGCTGATCGGCGGTAATACCGGCCTCTTTCAGGCAGTATTCGATCGCGTGATTCGGAAAATTATAGTCGTGCTTGATGCGGGTAAAGCGCTCTTCCTGCGCGGCGGCGACAATTTTGCCGTCGGTGATAAGCGCAGCGGCGCTGTCGTGATAAAAAGCGGAAATTCCCAGGATATGCGTCATGTTTTATTACCGGAGGATTTTACTACGGAATCAATCTATCTTGCACTTTTCCTCTATTTGTTGGCAGACGATGCGGGCGGCCAATCTATGGCCCGGCGCGCTCAGATGCATCGGATCGCCGAATAAAAACAGCCCCGAAGGGTCGCTCTGGCCCTTGAAATCATTGGCCGTATCGTAATGATCGATATTATTTTCCCGCAAAAATTTAGTGATCGTTGCCTGCGGGGTAAAATATTCCGGCGGGACGCCCGGGCGCATCTGCATTTCATAAGGCATTATAAAAACCTTTAGTTTTATGCCGGATGCGCTTAACGTTTTATTCAAATCGGCCAGAGGTTTTAAGCTCCCCTCTAAAGAGCCTTCGCCTTTTTGGTAGTACCCGAGGTCATTTAAAAAATATGCCCGGGAAGAATCATATAGAAGGCTTTTTAACCAAAGATACAGTTTTGAGCGCGAGCGCAAAAAGTCGTTGATCCTCCTGGCCAGCGAAGGCTGTTCCCTGGGCTTGTCGGGGTCTTCGTAAGTTTCGGTTTGCTGCCGGATCATTTGGGCGCTGACGTCACCGGCATCGTTCAAACAAAAGAAGATCAGGACCGTCTTTATCTCAGGCTTGTCCTTGAGCACGCGGGGAACCACATTTTCGTAATCAAACGTGTCATAACCCACAACGCCCGCATTATAGACCTTTTCACCGGGGACAGCCCTGCGCAAAAGTCCGGCAAAAGTATCTTTTTCGGGCACGCCCGGGCCGAAGGTCACCGAATCGCCGATCAAAAGTATCCCGGGCGAGTCCGGCGCGGCGGTCGAAGAGAACCCGGGATCGTAACGAAACCCGTTCTCATCGGTATTGAATTTTTCGTCAAAAGATACGGCTTCTAAATTGGGGGTATTGCCAAAACTGGCTCCGAATCTGTGAGGTGTGAACAAATACCGGCTGGTCGCTAAAAAATTGGCGCGGGTAAACAGGCGGCAGCAAACCTCCCCCACGAACAAAACCACCATGATCATAAAACAGGAAACCAAAACTGCCGCGAGTTTGTGCTTCCAGGAACTCTTTTTCTTAACCATCAGCTGCGATCAATGAATATCTATTATTACAACCAAATTCTATAAGCAAAATTCTATAAGAATCTGTAAATTATACTGATTATGGCTGGTGTTGTCATTGCCGGAGCCTCTATTTGAGGTTACCCGGGTTTTCGGTGGTGGTTTAACCTGCAAAATCCGTTGCCGCTTTTTAACGGCTGTTAATAAATATTCTATTAAAAGAGAGATAAAGCGTTTAAAATTATCTTCGGCAAGACAGCTTTCTCGGTTAGCAATGTCCGCGGCTATAGGCTCTTAACTGGCTGTGTTTATTGCCATATTGAGACAGATGCCTTAATTAGCAACGCTCATTGCTATAAGCCTTAGCTAGCCGAGTTCAATGCTATACCTAATTGTTTAAGGGGAGACCTTTGCAATATTGTCGGCTAATGGCTCGCTTCCGCCGAATAGGTAGTGTCCTAATTTGAGTTGCTCGCAGTGTCGGTAGCCCAAGCGTTAGCGCGGGCTGTTCGCCGGTGGTGGTCGATGTGCTGGGCAATGGTTTTGCCATGACCAGCGCCGAAAACGGAGTGTTGTTTGACCTCGAGGGCAATGGAACCCCGCGGCAGTTCTCCGGGATCGCAGCTGGTTCCGACGATTCGTAGCAATGAGGTCAGAACCGGGAGCGGTAGATACTGTCTTGAAAGTCAACGTGAAAAAGCCGCGTTTGGGTTGAATGGGGTTTTGTGTTTTAGGACGCCGAAAGCGATGTGCAGCAGTTTTCTGATCGCTGCACAGACGATCTGCATCTTTGACTTTCCATTCTCTGCCAAACGGCAGGCAAAATCCTTGACGATCGGGTTCCAGCCGGTCGCGGTGATGGCCGGAAAATAGAGCGCTTTACGGAGGCGGGCATTTCCCATCTTTGAAAGCCTGGTGCTGTTTAGGCTGCTGCCTGACTGCCGTTTCTTCGGAGTTACCCCGGCATGAGCTGCCACCGCCCGGGCCGAGTCGAAACGCGCGAACTCGATCTCTGAGAGAAGCAGCTGCGCGGTTTTCTCGCCGATCCCCGGGATGCTGCGGAGCAGTTCGCTCTGCTCTTTGAGCCCCGGATGACGGTCGATATGGTTTTTCGCCTCCTGCTTAAGCTCCTCGATCTCTTTTTCGATATTGCGGATCATCCGCCTGATGCTGGTCCGGGTTTGTTTCGGGGCCGACTCCAGCCGGTTCCGCTCCATTTGCAGCATCTCTTCCAGCACCTCGATCCGTCTCGTCAAAACCTGTAACTCCTGGACTTCCGCCGATGGCGGCTGCCACAAAGACAGCTCCTGCGTCAGGCAAAAGTCCGCGATCAGACGCGCATCCGCCCGATCCGTCTTGTTCCGCTGCAGCCTGGACGCACCATAGCTTTTCACCCGCGCCGGGTTCATCACCGAAACCGCGTACCCGGCCTCGTGCAGATACATCGCGATCCCTTCAGAATACGGGCCGGTCGCCTCCAGACACGCATGCACCTCTGCCGCCCCCCCCTGCACCGTGAAACTTGAGCCAGCTCCTCATCCGCTTAAACCCCTTCGCACTATTCTCAAACTGGCCCACCACTTCTTTTCCATTCACCAGCAAAACTACCTCCAGCTTGCTTTTCGCTACATCGATCCCTAAAACATTCTTGGTCATCTCATTACTCCTCAAAAATCATGTCCCCTCGACCAACCTTGTCTATTCAGGCTCTCTTGGCCTTAGATACTGTCCGGACTGACGGGAACAATAAAAACGGAAAAGAGGTCTCTATCTACCGCTCAGAATCTTTGCTCTCAGCGACCGGGCAGACTCTTCTTTTCCCCACCAATTATCCTGTGCCCAGAATAATTGCTATTACGATAACTCTCAAGATACAAGCGACCGGGTTTCTTCAAAACTCAAAAACCAAACCCCTCGCTACTCCCACCACCCCGGCGCTAAAGCGCCACCCCTCCTCGGGCAGGAGGGGAGCCTGGGTTCTGACTCCACCCCCCCCACTACCAACCGTTTTTCCCCGGTTGTTTTTGGCTATCCCTTTCGTTAATCTTGAGTTATGAACACAGATGTTTTGATCATCGGGGCCGGGCCGACGGGGCTGTCTTTGGCGGCGCAGTTTATCCGTTACGGCGTAGATTTTATAATTATCGACAAACAGGAAGGCGTGACAGGGCTTTCCAAGGCCCTGGCGGTCCATGCCCGCTCGCTGGAGATATATGAGCAGATGGACCTGGCACAGGCGGCTATTGACCGCGGCGCCATCATTCATAAGATAAATCTGATGAGCGAGGGAAAGCTGCGCGCGGAACTCGATCTGACCGGCATCGGCACCGATATGAGCCCGTACCCGTACGTTCTGACATTTGAGCAAAGTGAGAACGAAAAGCTGCTCTATGAATTTTTACAGAAGAACGGCAAGGAAGTCTGGTGGCAGACGGAACTGGAAAGCATCACGCAGGATGAGAACGGGGTAAAGGCGACCGTCAAGTCGTCTGACGGCAAGGTGCAGGAGATCGAGGCCAAATACCTGGCGGGCTGTGACGGCGCGAGCAGCACCACCCGGCACCAGTTGGGGCTGGGATTTGAAGGCAGCACGGTTCCGCGTATGTTCTATGTCGCGGACGTGGATATGGAAGTCGATCTGGGCCGCGACACACTTTATGCGATCTTCGGTGCGGATGCGTTCGTGCTGTTTTTCCCGCTGCGCGGCGAGAAGCATTGGCGGCTGGTCGGTAATATGCCGGACCATGACGCGAAAGAAGAGGGAATGGAGATCATCTATAATGAGATCGAGGAAAAAGTAAAAAGCCTGGCCCAGTTTCCGCTCGACATCACCAACGTAAAGTGGTTTTCCAGCTATAAGGTCCATACCCGCCACGCGGAAAAATTTATGAACGGCAGATGTTTTCTGGCCGGCGACGCGGCCCATGTGCACACTCCGGCCGGCGGGCAGGGTATGAATACCGGCATACAGGACGCTTATAACCTGGCCTGGAAACTGGCGTTCGTCGTTAAAGGCTATCTAAAGCCCGAGGTGCTCGAATCGTATAATGACGAGCGCATCGCCAATGCGAAAAGGCTGCTGAAAACCACCGATCAGCTTTTTGAATTCGGCACCGGCGAAGAATGGTATTTCCGCCTGTTCCGCGATCACATCCTGCCGCCGTTGGCGAAACTGGTAGTTCATTTCGATGCCGCCAAAGAGTTTATTTTCCCCACGCTTTCACAGATCGGCATCAGCTATGACAAAAGCCAGCTGAGCCGGCACGGTACGGATATGAACTTCAAGATCAAGTCGGGAAATCGCTTCCCGTGGTTTTTGATCGATGGCAAGAGCGTGTTTGATTATTTGCGCGAGCCGAAATTCAAGCTGATAACTTTTTCCGACGGCCAGGAGAATGCAGCCGAGACGAATTTGGGTACTTTGCCGGAATGGCTTGAACACAAAACGTTTCCGCTCTACCCGCATATTATTGAAATGTTCGGTTCGAAGCATACCTTCAGCGTGCTGGTGCGACCGGATAATTATGTGTCGTTTATCCTCGCCGGCGACGGCGTCGATGAATGGAATAAGTACCAGGCCGAGAGTTTGGCGAAGTGCTAAAAAAGCCTGTATCTTTTTCGTGTGTTTGGTGTGTTTCGTGGTTAAATTTTTTAGTTGCCGGTTTACATACGAACCGGAATTAACCACGAAACACACTAAACACACGAAATTCAGGTGATCAGGTTCCTATCGTAAGGGTTGGATACTATAATTTTTTTCGCTGCGCTCATTTAACCCGGTACTGATCTCATAATTTGCATTATTGCTTACTGATAGATTATTTTTCTTGAATGAAAAAAGTTTTCCTGTCCTTCTGGCTGCTGACCGCGGGGCTTCTCACTGTTTCCGCGGATTTCGCCCAGGTAAAACCGGTCAGGGACTTGAAACCGACGATCATTCTTATCTCGCTCGACGGCTTTCGCTACGACTATCTCGACATATATAAGCCTAAAGTTTTGAATCGATTGGCCCGCGAAGGCGTGCGGGCAAAGTGGATGACCCCGGTCTTTCCTTCGAAGACGTTTCCTAATCATTATTCGATCGCTACCGGCCTTTACCCGGCTCACCACGGGATCGTGGAAAATAATGTCTATGACTTCGGAACGATCTTTAAGATGGACAAACGAAGCGAGGTGGGTAATCCGCGCTGGTGGCTGGGCGAGCCGATCTGGGTAACGGCGGAAAAACAGGGACAGATCGCCGGCGCTTATTTCTTTGTAGGTTCAAATACGAAAATCGAGGATACCTATCCGACCTATTGGAGAGAGTACAGCGGCGAGGTCCCGCCGCAAATGCGGGTCGATGAAACGCTTAAATGGTTCGACAAGCCGGTGGAAAAACGCCCGACGATGATCAGCATGTACTTTAGCGACACTGACGACGCGGGGCACGCATTTTCGCCGGAATCGGAAGAGGTAGGGTATGCGGTACAAAATCTGGATGGCTACATAGAACGCCTGATGGCGGGCCTGAAAGCGCGCGGGATCGATCAACAGGTAAATATCATTATTGTCTCAGATCACGGCATGGCAAAGGTCGATCCGAAGAATGGCGTTTTTCTCGACGATTATTTTGATGTGACGGATAAAAAAATCGCCGATCCGATCATCTGGACGGGTGAGATCGTGCAGATATTTCCCCAACCGGGAATGGAAGATCGTGTAATGGACGGGCTGCAGGGAATTAAACACGCTTCATGCTGGCGGAAAAAAGATATCCCGGAGCGTTTCCATTACAAGGACGGACCGCGCGTGGCGCCGATCATTTGTTCGTCCGAGGAAGGCTGGGGGATGACCACCCACAAGAAATACGATGATTGGAACGCCGACCACGATATAGACCAGATGCGCGGCGCGCACGGCTATGACAACGAGATCCCTTCGATGAGGGCGACTTTTATCGCTCACGGGCCGGCCTTTAAACAACATCTGCTTGCCGAGCCTTTTTTAAATATTCAGGTTTATAATGTGATGACGAGGATACTGCATCTGAAACCGGCGCCGAATGATGGTAATTTCGATGTGGCGGATCAAATTTTGAAGAAAAATTAACAGGGATAAGGGTGATGAAAGGGATAAAAATGCTATGCGATAAGTTTTTAAGATTTACCTATCCCTTTTACCCCCTTTGTCCTTAGTAAAATATTTTATGGCTGAAGAAAAAATAGTTACGATCTTTGGCGGCTCTAAATGCCGCGAGTCCGACCCGGAATATGCCCAGGCGCGCGAAATCGGCGGCACCCTGGCAGAGGCCGGGTTCACTATCTGCACCGGCGGTTACCTGGGCGTGATGGAAGCGGCTTCACGCGGCGCGCGGGAAAAAGGCGGCCGGGTGCTGGGCGTGGTGATGAACCAATTCAAGGCTGAGCCAAACCGGTTTCTCACGGATAAAGTAGCCACCGATCACTTTTACGACCGGCTGCAGCACCTGATCACCCGCTCGGTGGGTTTTATTGCCATCAAAGGCGGCATGGGAACCGTAGTCGAGCTTTCGCTGGTTTGGAACAAGCTGATGACCAGGGTGCTCGAACCGCGGCCGCTGGTTTTATTGGGCGATTGCTGGCCGCCGGTGGTCAAGGCGTGGAAAGATAACCTGGTGGTTACCGATGCGGACCTATCGCTTTTGAGTTTTGCTGAAACTGCCGATGACGCCTGTCGTATTATTATAGATAAGGCGAAAGGTGTAACGATATGAATTGCCCAAAATGTAACGCGGAACTTAGGCCGGATGCAAAATTTTGCGGTTCGTGCGGATTTAATATGGTAAATCCCCAGCAAGCACCGCCCCACAGCCGCCGCCCAGCAGCCGCAACAGCCCCAGCAGCCGCCGCCGCAATACCAACAGCAGCAGCACCCCACACGCAGGCGGGCGGTTCGTTTCGCTTTGACGATGACGGGCGCGGGCAGGGCCGCGGGTATTCGTGGGAGATCCAGCACGCCGGGGCGTTTGCGCTGGCGGTGGTAAATCTGCAATCGGAACAGTCGATCTCCGCCGAAGCGGGTGCGATGGTTTCGATGTCGGCGAATGTCGAATTGATCTCGCAAATGAAGGGCGGGGTTTTTGGCGCGTTGAAGCGGGCGGTGGTCGGTGAATCGGCATTTGTTTCGACCTTTACTTCGCATGGCGGGCCGGGTGAGGTGACGCTCGCGCCGGGGGCGCCGGGCGATGTCGTCGGTATCGAGATGAACAACCAGATGTTCACCGTACAGGCCAGTTCCTATTTGGCGGGTGATGTCAGTCTGCAGGTCGAGACAAAATTCGGCGGCGCAAAATCGTTCTTTGGCGGTGAAGGCCTTTTTGTAATTCAGGTATCAGGCACCGGCCTGCTGCTGGTTTCTTCCTTCGGGGCGATCCACCGCAAAACTTTAAAGCCGGGCGAAAGATACGTCGTCGATACCGGGCACCTGGTTGCGTGGGACAGCAGGATGCCGTACCAGCTGCGCAAGGCAGCGAAAAGTTTCTTTCGCAGCTTTCTGAGCGGCGAAGGCCTGGTGGCGGAATTTACCGGGCCGGGCGAGCTTCTGATCCAGACGCGCAACCTGGCGGCTTTCGCCGGGCTGCTCAAGCCGTTCTTCCCGTCGCAAGGCAGCAGCGGCGGCGGCGGCGTTGGAGGACTTATTAACCTGGGCAGCTAGGATTAAGATACCGGACTAGTCCAGACCATATTTCATGTGATTCGTGGTTAGAAGACTGAATTAGCCACGAATTACATGAAAACGAATCAGAACGCTACTGAAATTTTATGAGTGATTTCCCGGGAAATGGTAAGAAAGTTGGTTTGATCGGTGTTCCTTTAGGATATGCAGCCGGCCAGGTAGGCAGCGAGCTCGGGGTAACGGCGATGCGCCTGGCCCATGTGCGCGGCCAGCGGTTGGTGGAACATATAATCGAGCTTGGATACGACGTAAAAGATTATGGCGATGTAGCCGTGGTTCAGCCGGAAAAGGTCGCGGCCGAAGCGGAAAATCCGAAATATTTACCGGAGATGATCGCCTCTTGTCAGAAAATGATGGAAGGCGTCGGTGAGATACTGGCGCAGGACGGAATCCCCGTTATTCTGGGCGGCGATCATTCGATAGCAATGGGGACCTTTTCCGCCTTGTCCAAATACCATCATGATAAGGGCGAAGAGCTGGGGTTGATCTGGTTTGACGCGCACGCGGATATGAATACGCCCGAAACTTCGCCCAGCGGAAACCTGCACGGGATGCCCCTGGCAACTTTACTGGGCACGGGGCAAGGTGAACTGGTCAACCTGGGCGGTTTCGCCCCCAAACTTAACCCGAAATACTGCGCGCACGTTGGCGCCCGCGATCTCGATCTCGGCGAGAGGAGATGGATCAAGGAACTGGGCTTGGCGGACCACTTCTTTACGATGCGCGACATCGACGAATTCGGCATGACGGAATGCGTCAAAAAGGCGATCGCTATCGCCGGCCAGGCCAGCGGCGGATACGCGGTGACCTTTGATGTGGATGTGATCGACCCGCGCTTTGCGCCGGGTTCGGGTACGCTCGTGCGCGGCGGCATCACCTATCGCGAAGCGCATTTGGCGCTGGAAATGGTGGCGGAAGCGGGCGGGATCCGTTCATTTGAGATCGTGGAAGTAAATCCGATGCTCGATCAGGGCAATTCTACGGCGGAACTCGCTGTCGAATTGATACTTTCGGCCCTCGGAAAAACGATCTTATAATTGATAACTGATAGTGGATAATGGATAGTGAATATGGGGTATCGCATTTCGATTCATAGCCCTGCTCAACTAATAGTCAACATGAATTATTCATTTAAATCAAATATTACATATCTATATGACTAAGACCCGCATCGGCATTATTTTCGGCGGACGTTCGGGAGAACACGAGATCTCGATACGCTCTGCCAAGACGGTTATTGGACAGATCGATCAAAATAAATATGAAGTGATCCCGATCGCCATCAGCAAAGACGGGCAGTGGCTAAACCCGGCCGATTCGGCGGCGATGCTGCCTGCCGGATCGCAGGAACTATTAGCGGAAGACAACGAAAAATATACCGACGAACCGGTGGCGCTGCTTGGGGACACGGCGTATAGCGGGCTGGCCAAGCTGGGCCCGAACGATAATAAAGGCAGTTATCCTATCGACGTGGTGTTTCCCGTCCTGCACGGAACTTTTGGCGAGGACGGCACGATACAGGGGCTTTTTGAGATGGCAGGCATTCCCTATATCGGATGCGGCGTGCTTGGCTCGGCCTGCGGCATGGACAAGGTCACGATGAAAGCGCTCTTTCGCGAAGCGGGGCTGCCCATCTGCCGCCACACCTGGTTTTTGCGGGGAGATTTTGAAAAAGACCCGGCCGGGGTAACCGAAAAAGTTAAAAAAGAATTGGGCTATCCCGTTTTTGTAAAACCCGCCAACCTGGGTTCCTCCGTCGGAGTTTCCCGCGCTGATACCGACGAGTCCTTCAGAAAGGCCGTCGAGCTGGCCGCCGAATACGACCGCAAGATCATCGTCGAAGAAAAGCTGGACATGCGCGAAATTGAATGCGCCGTAATGGGTAATGACGATCCGCAGGCCAGCCTGCCCGGTGAATATATCCTGCACGACGAATCGAAAAAGTTTCTGGATTACACGGAAAAATACGCCGGCACGGGCAACAACGAATTTGTCGTGCCGGCGCCTATCTCAGAGGAATTGACCAAAAAGATACAGGAGCTGGCGATCCGCGCTTTTAAGGCGATCGATGGCTCGGGCCTGGCGCGGGTGGATTTCTTTTTGCGAAACGACCGCGGCACTTTGCTCGTCAATGAAATTAATACCATGCCGGGCCTAACCGATGCTTCGGGGTTTCCAAAAATGTGGGCCGGGACTGGTTTGGAGTTTCCCGAGGTTATTGATACGCTGGTGAAACTGGCAATTGAAAGACACGCGGACCGCGCAAAAAATAAAAATTGCCTCTAAAAGTATTTATACGCGAAAGGAATAATACTATATGTCAGTAGCTAAAGTAGTGGAGATAATAGCTTCTTCTGAGAAAAGTTTTGAAGATGCGGTGACGGTCGGCGTCGAACGCGCCGCGCAGACGCTCGAAAATATTAAAAGCGCCTGGGTAAAAGATCAAAAGGTCAAAGTAGTAAACGGAAAGATAAGCGAATACCGCGTGACCCTGAAGGTAGCTTTTGTGCTGAGCGGAGACGAGGCGTAGGTCTACTTATTTTTGTATATTGAAGCCGCTCGAGTCCGGGCGGCTTTTTATTTAAGCTTTGTTTTCTCGTGTACATCCATCGAAATAAGCTTCCACGGGAAGCCTTTAACATCCCGCCACTCGCCTTCGAACTCATATACGGCCTTCGATGTGTCTTTGAACACTAAAGTCAATGTTCCATTGGCCATCCAATTTTCACCTGCGCGAAAGACCTTCGCGCCCGCGCCGGCTTCATCTATTGCGACTCGACCCTTTTGCAATAGCAGCGCTATTTCTTCGATCGACGAATCTTTGCGTCCGATGGTTATCCTGGCGGCTTTTGTATCTACACCGCCAGTTTGAGACGTCTTATTCATCGCCAGGTCCAGCATGAACTGGGCAAAGGTATCGGTAAGCGAGCCGCCGGCGTCGTATATCGGCGAATCGGCTTTCCAATCGGGGAGCGCTACCCCGGTTTTTATCCGCTCTATCGAAACGACATTCATTACTTGAAGCTCCGCCCGCGCATAGTTGAGATGGCCGAATAAGGGTTGATCGGCGACAGAAAATTTTCCTTCCACCGTCACGGAGTAAAAAAGAAGCGGGCTCTTTGGTGTCAGGTCGCTCTCGATCTTTTTCGTCCAGGACCCGTCTTCATTGAGAGAAAAATTGGCTACTGCAAAGTGATCGCGGTCATTGCATTTGGGCGAATAGAAAAAAGGTGACGGGCCGTCAACCAGGTCGGCGGCGGCCCGCGGCACCGACAGAACGCCCGAGGTTCTGATAACCTGGCCGTTGTATTTCGAAAAATCAAAAGACGCACAGAAATCGACCGTTTTAACGGCGGAACTCTGAGCACTTACCAAAAGCGACAGGTGAAGAACAAGGATCGCCGCAATAAAAGGTAACTTCATAAAGATGGCTATTTTTTCACCGCGTTATAACCTTTACGCGTTCTTACCTGCGCTTTGGGGTCAGAGATCTTAAGTTCGATAGCGCGGTACTTGCCGTCGGTAGCGGTATTTGTCGGCTGGTAACCCAAGGTGTATTGGTTACCCATTTCAGTCACGATACTTTTAAAAGCTTCGCGCAAACCCGCTCCCCCCGGGGTCGAGATAAATTTGCCCCCGCTTTTTTCCGCGAATTTTTTTAACTGCTGAATGCCAAGCCTTCTTTGGTTTTCCTGGTCCGCGGCGGCGAGAGGCACCGACATATCAACGGTGTACACGGTTGTGCCGGCTGCCAGCGCCGCCTTTAAAGCTTGATCGCCCGAATACCGGCTCTTCGTATCCATCCCGTCCGATATGATAATGATGGCTTTTCTTTTTTCCCCGCGTTTAGCCAGTTCCTGCGCACCTTTAACGATGGCATTGTTGAGCACGGTCATGCCGCGCGCTTTCAGGTCGTAGACGCCTTCGGCAACGTCGCGGCTTTGAGAAAAATCCTGGATCAATTTGACGTCGCTGTCGAAGTTATAGATCGCCGCTACGTCGTCGTCGCGAATGCCGCCCAAAAAGGTGATCGCGGCGGAGCGCGCCAGCATTATGCGCTCTTCCATGCTTCCGGAAGTATCGATCAGGATCACCGCCGCAAAGGGAGTCTCTTCCGATTCAAAGAACTCGATATTTTGTTCGACCCCGTCTTCGAAAATGTGGAAACTTCTTTGCCTGAGCCCCAGCATCGGCAAACCCTTACCGTCGAGAACAGATGCGTTGAGAACGACAAGGTTGGAATCGACCTTGATGATATCGTCGTCATTTTGGGCAGGCACACTTAAGGTGAGAAATACTAAAACGCTCTGAATCAGTAAAAACAGCACTGCCTTTTTCATATTTTAATTTTTACTGAAGCGAATATATCTGACCAGACGGATGATGGCATTTGAAGTTTGTATCGCCGCTACCGAGATACTATAACGAGTGCTTTTCTTTAGCTCGTCCAGCAGCCCGGTCGCTCTTTCGTTCAATTTCTGAATAGCCGACTTTAGCGACAAGGGCTTTTCCTCTTCAGCGCCGGGCTCATCCTCCTCACCGCCTAGTGAACTGCGTATCTTTTTGAATAATTTTTCCAGCCGGTCGAGCTTTTTCTGGTCCTGGGCCGCGAGACTCTCCGTTTTATCAACGACTTTTTCTAATTCAGTGCTTAGTTTGACCGCCTCTTCGCCGTTATCCAACAGGTCGCTGTATTCTTTTTTCTGCTGCTTGATACACGCTTTCATTCGCAGCTCATCCATCATCGCATCGCCTGTTTTTTCGCAGATATCTTCATTCCTGGGAGCGATGGATGGATTCTGGGTGTTATCCTGCTGCGCCGCGGCCGCATGCCAGAGGACCAGCAACAAAGGCGCCGCCAAAAGGGTCTTGATAGCTCGGAGCGAAAACTTCATAAAACGTTTCAGCGATTATCTTTCGGTATTTCCTCGGGCTTGTCGTCAGGAGAAACTCCCGTCGCTGCCTCGACCAGCTTGGTCAAAAATTCTTCTTCCGCTTCGCCGCTGCTTCTAAATGTCATCCACTCAGCGCCGAGCGGACTTTCGGAACGGCCCTCGACCTTGGCGATCACGGTGACATTATGAGTGCTTCCGTCGATCGAGTTAACCTCTATCGTCAAAGTGTAGCGTCCGCGGGTCCAGGAATTTTCCGACGTCGGGACGAGCGCGTAGCGGTTTAACTCCTGCTGGGTTATCACCACACCCTTGGCAAACATAAAAGGCTGCGTAACGATGATCCCGTCGGTCGGCCGGGAAGCGGCCTCGTCAAAGATGATGCGTTTATCCTTTAAGACGTCAGTGATGGTGCGGATCAGCACATCGCGCCGCGATGAAAAGCGGTAAGGATTACTTAAATGCGGCCGGACCTTGGTTTTGTCTTTTCCAAAATCCCAGCTGCGTTCGGCCCTGCTGCCTTTGTTACCGCCCTCACTGTTATCCCGGATCGTTTCGGTTTGTTTGTCGATGCCTTTTTGTCCAAACGCGGTTATGCCGGTAAGCAGGAGTAAGAAAAAAAAGAAAGAAAGAATAATACTTTTCATAGATTTTCGGTCGCTTCCGACATTTAAAATATACACCAAAACCTAAGCTGTATAAAGATATAGATGCCCTGAAGAGGCTTAATAGTTGCAATAGAGCGGGTTCGCACTCTTTTGCCTGCGGCTTTGCCACTAATGTCACGAATAACACGAATAAGAATCTTAATTCGTGTTATTTGTGTAATTAGTGGCTAATAAGAAAATCGATCTTAGAGGCAAAGCTCTACTCGACGATCGCGGCCTCATCCATCTGTTTCCTGATACGGTGCCAGCTATAAATTCCCAGCACCGCCAGGCAGAGGAAAATGCAAAATTCGATCGCGATAAGCTTCACTCCCTTTACCGAATAAAGGCCGATACTTGTCAGATCGACGATTATCCACAGCACCCACGTCTCAAATATGCGCCGCGCAAGCAGTATCGTCGCAAGTATGCTCAGGATCGCGATGAAAGTGTCGACATAAGGATAAGAAGCAGGGTGATCGAATATTTGGGGCAGGAGCAGATGGATATTGCTTATCAGGGTGCCGACAAGGAGCGTTACCGCCGCGATGAATATCCCAAGCCGCAGCCTGTTCGTATTAGTTAACGTCCGGATCGCGCTTTGCCGGTTTTGCGCCTTGTATTTCCAGGAAAACCATCCATAGACGCCCATCCCGCAGAAATAACACTGCAGGAACATATCGGAATATAGATGGATCTGATAAAAAATGATGAGAAAGAATATGGCGTTAAGAATGCCGGTCGGCCAGGTAAAGATGTTAGCCCTGGCTGCCAAAAAGACTGAGATCAGGCCAAGAACGGTCCCAATAAACTCAACATAGCTGACCTTGTTTTCAAACACCGTAAAGAAAGTTTCTTTAACATCAAAAAGTGCGGAAACCGAGGTAATATCCAGCATGAGGTTTTGGGTGTCCTTTAATTATTTCTCATCGCTATTGTTCTGCATTTCCCAGAGCAAAAGGTGTTTAAGAAAGGCGTGATGGGCGGCAAAGCGGGCGATGACAAATCCGGCAAAACCATCGCGGAACCCCGCCTTGAGAAAGTAAGTGTGAATAAAGGCCGTAAATCCCGCGGTGTAAATCTTGAAGCGGGAAGTGCGGCGGCCGTCTTCAAACATTTGCTTCGCAGCCAGCGGGGCGTAACGTTCGCCGATCATTCGATGATGATATGCGGCTGCATCAGCGCCTTCTACGCTGTAGTGGAGGATGTCTCCGGCCAGCTTTTCCACGCGGGCTCCGTCCGCCATTTCAACGGATTCGTGGATAGCGATATCTTTCCACTTGCCGGAATTGCGGTTAAAAAAACGCAGCTGCCAATCGGGATACCAGCCTCCGCCGCGTATCTGCCGGCCCATGTACGTCGAAAGCCGCGGGATTCGGTAGCCTTTAGCTAAACTCTGTTCACCCAGCTGCTTAAGACGAGATATCTCATCTTTTAATTTAAGTGAAACACGCTCGTCGGCGTCGAGGCTAAAGATCCAGTCATGAGCGGCATTCTCTACCGCAAACTGTTTCTGCCGGGCGAAACCAAGCCAGGGTTGAATGAGCACTTTAGCCCCCAGTCCCGAGGCTATTTCGCAGGTGTTATCGGTAGATTCCGAGTCGACCACCAACACCTCATCGGCCCAATCCACCGATCTGATGGCATCAGCGATATTGTCCGCTTCGTTTTTAGTAATGATAACGGCTGAGATCTTCACTGCGGCTATTCTAAAGGAATTCACGGTAAAACAAAAAAAGCCGGATAATCCGGCTCTTTTTGCAGGGGATGACGGAAGGTTTATTTATTGACCGTTACCGGTGATTCGATCTGAATATTGTTGACCGTAAGGGTCGTAGAGGTAGCCCGCTGCAGGTCAGCCAGAGCCTTGTTATAGTCGGTCTGCGCACGGATCAGCAGGTTTTTCGCCGTGGCGAGTTCATTCTCACGCTGGAAAAGCAAGAAGGTATCCGAGCGGCCAAGCTCGTACAATTTCCGCTGTCCCTCGAGCTGGATCTCGGCATTTTTTACGCCTTCCTCGGCGGCCGTTATCCTTTGGCGGGCGGATTCGACTGCCTGCACGGCGTTTCGCACTTCGACGATCACGACCTGCTCGTTGGAACGGGTGTCGGCTTCGAGCCTGGTTCTTTCCGCCCTGGCAAAGCCCAGGTCGGCCTTGGCCTGCGTGTTTCTCAGCGGAAAAGAGAAGGTCACACCGACCTGGACCGTGCGAAAATCATTGCTGAACAAATTGTTTAACGACCGGTCCAAACCGCCCACAAATCTCGGGTTGGTCGCCGGGTTGATGGTGATGTTGGGCACGATGATCGCCGGATTTAATATCTGCAGCTGCTGAAGCAGGAAGGCCTGCGCATCGGTCTGCGGATCGCCGGTGATCAGCGGGCTGGTGAACGGGCTGGTCAGTCCGGTCGGCGTACCTGACAGGCCGGTCAAAGCGTATGACGCTCTGAGATCGATCCGCGGCTTTAACTGGTCCTTGAAATATTTGATATCGACATCGTTGATCTCTTTTTCCAATCTCAGCCTGGCAAGCTCCGGACGATTGTTCAAAGCGTCTTTAACGACGGAGTCCAGATCGATCGCATCCTGTCCGAAGACGGGCGGATCGGTCGGGGTAAGCTGGGTGCTCCAGTCCGGCGAACTCGGATCGCGAATGATAAGCTGCTTTAGCGCATTCTCAGTCCTGGCGACCTGCTCCGCGGCGGTTATCACATCGGTTTCACGGTTGGCGAGTTCGGTAAGAACTTCAGCGCGGGCAAGCGGCGCCGATGAACCTGCCTTGATCCGGGCCTCGACCTGTCGCAGGTTTTCTTTGGACAGATTCAGGTTCTCTACCTTGTTCTGCTGGTCGCGAAGGGCGAAGACCAGGTCCCAGTAACTGTTTTGTACCTGGGCGATGGTGTTTATGGTCTGAGCGCGAAAATCGACGTCACTTTGGGAAACCCTTTTGCGCTGGATCTTGATCAGGCGGCGCTGGCCGTCGATGTTGAAATTCCGAAAAAGAGGCTGGGTAAAGCTAAAGCTAAGATCGGAATCATAGGTCGGTGTAAATTGGGACGACGTGGCGCTGGTCTGGGTGCGGGCATTATTAAAAAGCACAGAATAGCTTCCGCCGCCCGGTTTAATAAAATGAGTCACACCGCTATCGACCCGCAGCTGTTTGCTGCTGAAACTGCCGCTGCTGTCGCCGCCGCCGAAGACACTGCTGACCGGCTGAACGTTATCGGTGTAATTAGGAGTTACGGTGAACACCGGATCGTAAAGCCCAAACAGGCCCCGCAAAGTGTATTCCGTTTTCTTGACGTTCTGCTTGGAAACCTCGATGTCATTGTTATTTTGCAGCGCCTTGCGAATAGCGTCATCGAGCGAGAGGGAAACCGTCTGCTCCGTCTCAACCCCAACGCGTCTTAAGAGCGGCGCATTCCGCCTGAAGAACGAGGCGGCCGGGGCGCTCGCCGCATTCTCCGGCGCGGGTTCCGCTGAGGGTTGCGACGCAGGCTGCGGGGCGGGCGTAACCGCGGATCCCTGCTTGCCTGAGGGCTCGGGGTTATTTTTAGCGATCTCGACCTTATTTTCGGGCGCTTGCGCAAAGACGCCGGCGATTCCTAAAATAAGAGTGAAAACGGTTATTTGTAAGATTTTCATTAGTAAAATGACTCCAAGTCAACAAAACATAAATGTTGCGGTTGTGTTCGTCAGAAAAAATACGGAAAATATAGAAACGAGATCAACCAAGCATTATCTACGACAAACCAAATTCCATTGTTTCAAAAAAAAGACGATGGTATGAGTTAAACATAATTTTTATCAGGTTTAAAGTCATTATGCTAGGTAGCGGTCGGCAATAATATTGCTTTATTATTTTTATGTTTATTTTCTGAAGGAGCATCAAAAATGGGTATCAAGATAGGTATAAACGGGTTTGGGCGCATCGGACGCAATGTGGTCAGAACTATGCTGGGAAACAGCGATTTTGACATCGTGGCGGTCAACGACCTGACGGACACCAAGACCCTCGCGCATTTACTTAAGTACGATTCGATCATGGGCAATCTGAGTAACGATGTTTCGCACTCGGATAATTCCATTAAAGTAGACCAGGACGAGTTTCGTGTTTTTTCGGAAAAAGACCCTTCGCTTATTCCCTGGGAAGAGGTCGGGGCAGAGATCGTGATCGAATCGACCGGGCGTTTTACCAAGGCTGAAGATGCCAAAAAGCATCTGCGCGGTTCGGTGAAAAAAGTGGTCATTTCCGCGCCGGCGAAAAACGAAGACGTGACCATCGTGCTCGGGGTCAACGAGAATATGTACGACCCGGCGAACCATCACATCATCTCGAACGCCTCTTGTACCACTAACTGCCTGGCGCCGGTCGCCAAGGTCATTCATGAAAAATTCGTTATCAAAAACGCGTTGATGAATACCATCCACTCTTACACCAACGACCAGCATCTGCTGGACCTGCCGCACAAGGACCTGCGGCGCGCCCGGGCGGCGGCGCTTTCAATGATCCCGACCTCGACGGGGGCGGCTAAAGCCGTGGCGCTGGTCATCCCGGAGCTCAAAGGGAAGTTTGACGGTATTTCCGTGCGCGTGCCGACGCCTAACGTTTCACTGGTGGATGTCGTAATTAACGTGGAGAAAGAGACGACGACCGAAGAGGTGAATAAGGTTTTGAAAGAGGCCGCGAACGGGGAGCTCAAGGGCATCCTCGCATTCTCCGAAGAACCGCTTGTTTCCATCGACTTCCGGGGAAATCCGAATTCATCCATCGTCGATGCGGAAAATACCAAAGTAATCGGCGGCACCGCTATCAAGATACTTTCGTGGTATGACAACGAATGGGGATATTCGTGCCGTGTCCGCGACCTGATCAAATTTATTGCCGACAAAGGCATATAAAGCTGGTAAAATATCGAACGATCTTTAGTAAAGCAGGAGGGTTCTTACTCTTCTGCTTTTATTTAAGAAGTCAAAAAGCAACGGGTCAGTACCGGGAACGCAGTGACCGGCTAAATGAGCGCAGCGAAAAAAACTAATAGCATCCAGCCGTCGGAGAAGAAGCCGGTCACTACGTTCCCGGTACTGACCTCATCACGATGGCATCCGTTTCATTTAAGGGTAACGCTATATTTAAGAAGTACCGCAATATGTTAAAGAAATTTCCAGCTCCATTAGTTTTATTGTTGCTGCTTCTGATAATTTCCGGCAGCACTTTTTCTCAAACCAAGCGCCACGGCCGCGCCAAGCCCCGCCCCGCCGGTGTTACGCTGGTATCCGCTCCGCCCGTGCAGCTTACGCCGGAGCAGGAAAAACGTATGCAGGCCTTTGATACGGTTTGGAAAACGATAAAAGACAATTACTTTGACCAGACATTTAACGGGTTGAATTGGGACAATATCCGAAAAGAATACCAGCCCAGAATTCTAAAAGCCACGGGTAGTTTTCAGTTTCATTCCATTTTGCAGGAAATGATCAGCCGCCTTGATCGCTCGCATTTCATGATCATTCCGCCGGAGGTTTATCGTGAACTGGAAAAAGCCAAGAATGAGATCAAAAGAAAAGAATCGGCCAAACGGGAAGAAGGCGTCCCGGGAGAAGACGGGGATGATAAGCCCGCCGCCGAGGATTTCTTTTTTGACGACTCCGATTCACAATTTGGTATCGGGATAGATATCAGGCTCATCGGCGGGCAGATCCTGATCACCGAAGTAGAACCCAATTCCGCCGCTGCGCGCGCCGGGTTAAAAACAGGTTACGTTATCGACAAGATAAACAGCGTGTCGCTCACGCAGCTGCTGCAGAGGCTGACCTTTGCCGGCTCTTACGGAAAGCTGGCGGAAAAGGTCTTTTCGCTGGTGATCCTTTCGGAGTTTATCGACGGTGCGAAAGAAAGCTCGGTTCTGATAGATTACCTGGACGAAAAAGATAAACCGGGAACGGTAAGCATCCAGCGCGAACGATTAAACGGCAAGCTTATCAAGCCGGTCCCCAATTTTCCCAGGCAATTTTTTAGCTTTGAAACGCGCTCTTTAAATGAGGATACCGGTTACGTCCGCTTTAATATGTTTGCGATCGGCGCGGTAGAGGGGATGTGCCGGGCGCTGAGCGAATTTAAAGATTAAGAAAGCAGTGATCGTTGACCTGAGGGGAAATATCGGCGGTTCGATCGGGGCGCTGATGGGCATCACCAGCATGCTGATCGACAGGCCGCTTATCCTCGGCACCCAGATCTACAAAAACTCCCGTGAAAGCGTATTAGTCGTACCGCAGGGGCGAAAGTATAACGGAAAGCTGATCGTATTGATCGATTCGATGAGCCATTCCGCCGCGGAGATATTTGCCAGCGGGCTGCAGGAAAACGGACGCCTGAAAGTGGTCGGTGAAAAGAGCGCCGGCGAGGCGCTGCCTTCTACGACCTTGATGCTCGCGACCGGGGCGTTGTTTATGTATCCCTTCGCCAATTTTCAGACCCCTGACGGTAAATTTATCGAAGGTGTCGGCGTCCAGCCGGATGTTAAGGTCGCACGCGAAAGAAAAGGGCTGCTCGAAGGTAAAGATATCCAACTGGATGCGGCGATGGCCCTGACAAAAACAGATGCGGTTCAAAAGGCAGTTCTTCCGCCGCCGCCCATGTCGTCTACGCCAGTATTGAAAGGCGCTCCGAACGGGCCCGCTAAAATAGGCACTGTCGATCGAGGTTCTTCGCTGCCGCCTCCTCCACCGCCGCCAAAAATAGAAAAGAAATACGACGAGCAGGCCTTAAAAGTGATCGGTGAATATATCACTGCGTCCGGGGGCGCGGAGGCGCTGAAAAAACTTTCCAGTTATTCGGCGATCGGGAAAGTAGAACTGAGCCGCGCCGGGGCGCGGATCGAAGGCAGCATTCAGCTGATCGGCAAAACGCCGGATAAGAGCGCCGAGATATTGACCATTGATGCTGTCGGAGAAGTTCGTGGTATATTCGACGGTAAAACGTATTACCTGCAATCGGACCTGACCGGAAATTCGGATTACTCCAGCGCCCGGCAAATACGGGAACTGAACCTGGCGGCCGATCTGCAGGAAATGTTGAAAATAAAAGATACCTATAACCAGGTGCTTTATGTAGGCGAATACGAACGGAACGGAAAACCGGCGATCCTGCTCAGAGCGATCACCGCGGATGGGATAGAGAACGCCTTTGCTTTTGACAAGGCCAGTAAGCTGCTGCTGCAGCGGACGGGGGCTTACCTGAATAGCTCGTATGACGATTATCGCAAGGTCGGAGACGTAATGGTGCCTTTCTGGCAGACGCGCTCCGATTCGATGATAATCAAGCTGTCGGAATTTAAACTGAACGTTCCCGTCGAAGATAGTTTTTTTGTTCCAAAAGACAATTGCTTTAGCGCGCAAAAACAGTAAAAGAGGAAAATAAAGATGAAAAATTCGAACGCCCTTTCTTTGGTTCTCTGCATCGGGATATTGATCGTTATCGGCTGCGCTTGCCCCAAGGAGATCCAGAATGAGATAGACAAGGCTGGAAAAACGACGCCTTCGCCGACGACGGGATCGTCCCCGGGCTCGACCCCGGCTAAGACCAGCAGCGGTGACCCGGACCTGACGATAGAGAAATTCAGTCAGATCAAAAACGGCATGACCTATGAAGAATGTGTTGAGATCATCGGTTCGGATGGGAACGAAACCTTTAGCGGCGGAGAAGGCAAATATAAAGTGAGCAGCTATAAATGGGACGGCGATAATTTCCAGTTCATCATGCTCACGTTCACGGGGAACAAGCTTACGTCTAAGGTTCAAAACGGGCTTAAGTAAAAATTATGAAGTTATCGATCAAAGACCTCGAGCTTAAGGGTAAACGGGTTTTTATTCGCGTGGATTTTAATGTGCCGATCAAAGATGGAAAGATCGAAGACGACACACGTATCCGCGCGGCGCTGCCGACCATTAATTACGCGACCGAAAATGGTGCGAAGGTGATCCTCGCTTCGCACCTCGGCCGCCCGTTAAAAGATAAAAAGAAAGCGGAAGAAAAAGGCGTTCCCTACGACGCGGCGAAGTATTCACTCAGGCCGATATATGAATACCTGCGCGCGCTGCCTGATTTTCAGGATGTATCGGGTCGGGGAGACGAGCCGGTAGAAATGCCTTCCGAGGGAACGGCGCTGGGCAGGGCAGAAGTAAAAAACGACAAGGTGTTTTTCGCGTCGGATTGCGTCGGCGACGAAGTAAAAGCCAAAGTCGATGCGCTAAAAGAAGGCGAGGTTTTGCTGCTGGAAAATCTTCGTTTGCACGCCGAAGAAGAAAAGAATGACGAGGGCTTTGCCAAACAGCTTGCCGAACTTTGCGATTACTATGTCAACGATGCTTTCGGCACGGCGCACCGCGCGCATGCTTCGACAGCGGGCATTACAAAGTTTGTCGAAAAGTCGGCGGCCGGTTTGCTGATGCAGAAAGAATTGGATTTTCTCGGGCGCGCGCTTAATGATCCGGAACGGCCCTTTGTGGCGATCCTCGGCGGCGCGAAAGTTTCGGACAAGATCCCGGTCATCAAATCGCTCATCCAGCGTAAGGTCGACAAGCTTTTGATCGGCGGCGCGATGGCCTACACGTTCTTTAAAGCCGATGGCTTTACCGTCGGCAAGTCACTGGTCGAAGACGAAATGATGCCGACCGCGCTGGAGATAAAGCAGATGGCAAAAGATGCCGGCGTCGAACTGCTGCTGCCGACCGATCACCAGGTCGTCGATTCCTACGACCCGCTGAATTCGCGCAAGACCATCCCGGTCGAATTTACCAACACGGGCCTGATCGGTTTGGACATCGGCGCAGAGACCGTCGCGCTGTTTAGCCGCGCGCTCGAAGGCGCAAAAACCATCGTCTGGAACGGCCCGATGGGAATGTTTGAAGAAAAGCCTTTTGATGAAGGCACCGTCGCCATCGCCCAGGCCGTTGCCGAAGCGACCGACAAAGGCGCCGTCTCCATCGTCGGCGGCGGCGATTCCGTGGCGGCCGTCAATCAAGCCGGGCTCGATAAAAGGATCTCGCACATCTCTACCGGCGGCGGCGCTACGCTCGAGTTTTTAGCGGGAGACGTATTGCCGGGTGTCGAGGCGTTGAGCGAGAAGTAGTGTGTGAATAGTCAAAAGCTATAGATAGTCACCAAAATTGAAAGATAAATGTTTGTAATATAAGGAGAAAATATATGGAAGAACGCGAAGAAAAAACTTTTAAGGTCGTGGTAAATGAAGAAGAGCAATATTCGATCTGGCCTGCCGACAGGGAAAATGCGGCGGGTTGGAATGATGTAGACAAAACTGGTACCAGCCAGGAGTGTCATACTTATATAGAAGAAATCTGGACAGACCCAAGACCTCTCAGCGAGCGTAAATAAAACTTTTGACGAAGGCATGGTCGCCATCGCTCAGGCAGTCGTCAAGGCTTCGTCGCGGAGTCGCCTTGACGAACAATATCGGTTTAAGTCAAAAAGATAACGGGGTCAGTACCGGGAACGTAGTGACGGCTATGATACAACTGGTTTGTTAGATCTTATCGGTGAATAGATTGGTAAGTTTTATGCCGGAAGCCGGTCACTGCGTTCCCGGTACTGGCTTCATTATAATTTGCACTCGATCCGCCATTAAACGCGAGGAGAACATATGGGTTGGAATGCCGAAGTAGACAATACTGTTTACAAAGTGGTCATAAACGACGAAGAGCAATATTCTATCTGGCCCGCCGATCGGGAAGATCCGCTGGGTTGGAGAGACGCAGGGTTCCAGGGCAATAAACAAGAATGCCTGGCATATATCGAAAAAGTCTGGACCGACATGCGGCCGCTCAGCCTGCGCAAAAAGATGGAAGAGTTCGAACAGGAAAAAGGAGACAAAGGGAATGGCTAAGAATATCTTCTTTCTGCGATAATATTAGTACATATCAGGCAAGGTTAACTGAACTGCCTGATCGTAATTAAAAGACGAGGCCGGTGGAATAACCGGCCTTAATTATTGTCGCTCTCTTCCTTTACTTCTTCAGCGAGCGCATTTTCATATTTAATGCCTACGCGAAGACGCCGGTAAAGGCTCATCCACTGATTTGCAAGCCACGGAATAACGAAGAAGGCCAACACATAACCCCGCCAATCATCTATCAGTAAGCGGAACCCGGTTAGCAGCAGCACAGCGACGGTTACCCAGTGACTGAAGCAGTACTCGCAGGTGAAAACATAGAAAAACTTGCGCGGTAGGATTCCGCGGCAGGTTTTGTTTTTACTTTCACAATACCTGCGCCACTCACCGAAGATCTCTTCCTGCGTAACGGTCCAGGCTATACAGGCAACGGCCATTGAAAGAATGACGAGCCAGTAAATTTGTACCGGGATAGGCATTATCCAACTTTAACCAAGAAAGGAAGCCGATACAAATATTGCCGTGTAACAAATGCCTGGTCTCTTGCCTCATCAGCAGTTCCGGAAATGCATGATCGGGTTATCGCGAGGTTTTTCCGCAGATCGAACCTTGCTCACCAAAGATCAAGAAATAATAGACGGAGAGTTAATAGAACCATCCGGTAAGGCTTGATGTCGGGCATAAGAAACCTTTCAGCGGTGTTTACGTATTAGAAAACACATAATGAGGTGAGCTATGAGTAATTCAGATCTTAACCGCAGGGAATTTATTAAAAGCGCAGCTCTGGTTGGGGCTGCGTTTCCGCTTTTGGCGAGCTGTCGCGGAAATGCGCTGGCCCAAAAGACGGCGCAGACGCCGGGTGAGCTGGAACTGATAAAGAACAACGCGCGGACCGGTGAGAATTCAACCGGAGCGATAGACGCGCCGGATACGGTCTCGTGGAAAACCTTGCTGGCAAAGACTGAAGACGAAGGCGAGCGGATGCTTATTTCCGGCACCGTCTTTCAGGCGGACGGTAAAACTCCCGCGCCGGGTGTTCTGATCTACGCTTATCACACAAATATCCATGGCATCTACGGTCGCGGAACCGATGTCTTACATGGAAAACACCGCGGTTGGATGTTGACCGGTGCCGATGGCCGGTATGAATTCTCGTCGATCCGCCCGGCTTCGTATCCGGATTCGATCATACCGCAGCACGTCCATATGACGCTGACGAGCAAAATTCGCCGGGAAGACTCGGTTGACTCCATAATGTTTGCCGACGACAAATTTGTGACCGCTGAAACCCGCCGCGAACTTACCGGCAGAGGCGGATTTGATCCGATCCTGAAAATGGAAAAGGGCGCGAATGGGCTTTGGCTTGGGAGTAGGGATATAATGATCTGACAATGCCCGAGCAAAATTCGCCGGGAAGACTCGGTTGACTCCATAATGTTTGCCGACGACAAATTTGTGACCGCTGAAACCCGCCGCGAACTTACCGGCAGAGGCGGATTTGATCCGATCCTGAAAATGGAAAAGGGCGCGAATGGGCTTTGGCTTGGGAGTAGGGATATAATGATCTGACAATGCCCGAAAACGAATCACCTGAACCACAACCCGGCGAACAACAACTTGATTCCGGCTTTAAAGGCTGCCTGCCGCTGCTCGTCCCTTTTGTCACCGTGATCGTGCTGATCATCCTCGTGCTGCTGGGATTTTGGCTGTGGGGCAAGGTATCGCGGTAAAATATGGAGCGCGGGCATCCTGCCCGCACCAACACAAAGCGTTCGACATGCATCCTGTACTTTACATGATGCTCCCGTGTCCAAACAGTCTAATAGGGCAGTGAGAGCTTACTAGCATTAATTGCGCATTATAAAGTGTTCGGTAGTGTCTTAATTTGAGTAGACGGCTGAAAAGGCGGGATGTCGGCAACCGCGCGGACCAAATTCTTGATAATGTGAAACTTTGGATACGAGTGATTGCTTTGGTTCTTCACTGCCTTTGTGGAGAAATTTTCTTTTTAGTGTGTTTAGTGTGAGGCAAGCGGTGGCGACCTTTTTTTGCTGCAAATAACACAAAGATTCCCCCTCAGACAAAAACCGTTCTTCACCTGCAGCCCTTCTTCATATATTCTCTTGTCGCCGGGGCCTCCTGCCCCCACTCGCCCGCCGTTCTTTGAATCTCAAAAATCCCAAAACAGCGTTGCAAAAACGTTTCAGGTGCTTCACTTTCTCTCACCCCGGGTGAAACGTGAACGCTAACCGAAGTCGTCAGTTATGGAGCGTGCCTCTTTGCCCAAAATCTGTTAATATAAACGATTGCGACTTATGGAGCGCGGGCATCCTTGCCCGCCTCTGATGCGAAAATGCGGGCAGGGATGCCCGCGCTCCATATTTTATGAGAAAACCCGTAATTGCCGGAAACTGGAAAATGTATAAGCTGCTCGGCGAAGCAGTCGATACCGCTCTCGCGCTAAAGCCGCTGGTGGCGAACGCAAATCATTGCGAAGTCGTGATCGCTCCGGTATTTACCGCGCTGAAAACGGTTGCCGACCGGCTGGAAGGTTCGAACATCAAAGTCGCCGGCGCAGGATTGCGCGCCGGAGACAGAATCAGGGTGCACATACCGGCGAGGTCGCAGCCGGAGATGCTCAAGGACGCGGGCTGCTTCGCATGTCATCATCGGCCATTCCGAACGCCGTCAGTTTTATGGCGAGACCGACCGGATCGGTCAATCAGAAAGACGAAAGCGCTGCCTGGCAGCCGGGCTTGACAGCGATTGTTTGCGTCGGCGAAACGCTGGCCGAAAGGGAAGCCGGGAAGGCCGAAAACGTGGTCAAAACGCAGCTTGTCAGGCGGTCTGGACGGTTTGACAGTTGCCGATATGGAACGTATCATTATCGCTTACGAGCCTGTCTGGGCGATCGGAACGGGTAAAACCGCGACGCCTGAACAGGCTCAAGAAATGCACGGCATTTATTCGTCAGACGTTGGCCGAAACGCACGGTCAAGCGCTGCGGTCGAAGCCACACGGATCCTTTATGGCGGTTCGGTCAAACCCGATAACATCGCGGCTTTGATGGCGCAGACCGATATTGACGGGGCGCTGGTCGGCGGAGCGAGTCTCGAAGCGGAAAGTTTTGCAAAGATCGTAATTACAAGTAGTTTAAGAGGACTTAAGTTTTGGTACATACGATCTTATTATATATTATTTTTTCTCTCGTGCGTGGTTCTGATCGCCTCGGTGCTGCTGCAGCCGGGTAAGACCGACGCCGGAGCTCTGTTTACGAGCAACGTTTCGAGCACGGCCTTTGGCCCGCGCGGTACGGCTTCGGTTCTTTCGAAGATCACCATCGGCGCGGCGATCACTTTTCATGCTGTCGGCTCTGATGCTCGCGATGCCGGCTCTAAACGGAAACATTTCGGTCCTGTCTGCAATCTGACGCGGTATAGAGACGACCACGTCCCCGACCCCGGCAGCTGACGCGAATACTAATGCGCCGGCCGCGAACACCGCCAACACCGGTGACGCAAACGACCGCGGCTCCGGCGTCGAATACCAATTCGGTCGTGATCCGCCAACACCGGCGAATGCCGGAGCAACCGAAGGCGTGATTCCGCACCTCCGGCGAATAAATAATTCGCGCCGTTTTCGAAAAGTAGTTTGGGTTTGAACATGCCTTCTATGCCCAGGTGGCGTAATTGGTAGCCGCGCACGTTTGAGGGGCGTGTGGAGCAATCCGTGCGAGTTCGAGTCCCGCCCTGGGCACCAAATATAAAAGACAGATTCTAAATGGAGTCTGTCTTTTTTGTTTCCCGCAAAAAATCTTTGCTAAAACTGTAAAAAAGTCGGATATAATCGATCCACAATAAAGGTTAATACAGATTTTATACGAACTCTCATTAAGACAAGCACCCACAAAGTATGAGCACCAATAAAATTCAAAATGATTTTGGGCCGGAAACATTACTTATATTTCTCGGGCATAGCGATGATTCTAACGAAGAAATTGAAGTAATTCGTAGTATTCAAAGTGAGCTTCAGCGTGAGTTGGAAGGTCTTTTAAAGGTTACGTCTGATTCAAATGCACTCAGAGTGGTGAGAATATGGGAATGGAACTACGATGCACCACGTATTGTAGGAGGGCAAGCAAAATCAATAAACCCTTATCTTCAAAGCGCTAGTATTGCGTTGTTCATCTTTAAGGAAAGGATTGGAAAGGGAACTTGGAAGGAACTTCTTGAATGTAGAGCCAGAAAGGTGAATCGTATTCCTATTATTGCTCTATTTCCTGATAAACACCCGGATGTGGTCCGACTTAGTGATAGGCAAGTATTAAAGAAGTGGGATGAATTACTAGAAAAGCGGGAAGAGCTTACCAAAGACTGGGGAGACGCTGATTCAAAATCCATTACTCCGGTGGAAAATTATTCTGATAATACCCATTTGCGGCAAATAGTATTTGCTGAAATAAAAGACTTGCTCCCATCCGTACTTAAAACTACACAAGTTTATCGTAAAATTACTCCTCCTCAAGAAAAACCACAAAAATTTTTAGGAGAATACACAGAGTTTAGTTTTGATCGGAGACCAGTAATTGGTTACACGATAGATCAATTGAACGAAACGCTTGTAGATAAGCTTCTATCACGACAACTTTCACAAGATGAGGCTCGAAAGGGGGGGCTCATTTCTCCCACTAAACTGGAGCATTTAAAAATTCTGGGTTTGCTTCAAGAAGAATTCCCAGTCTTGGGAGCATTTCTATGCTTTGCGCCTAAAATACTAATTGCAAATAAATTTGATGCTTGTAGCTTACATTTAGTTAGGTATGATGGGGTAACCAAGGCAGAGTCAAAAGCTCAAATTACCAAAGTCCGTGACAATCTGCTAACTCTGTTTGAGGAAGGGCTGAAATGGCTTAATTCTCAGTCGGGCTTGAAACGGTTGGGAACTGTAGGAACAAAAGAGCGTGACCAATTGGAAATTCCTGAAATCGCCTTGAGGGAAGCTTTTGCCAATGCTCTAGTCCATAGAAATTACGAGAATCCAGAGTGTAGGGATCAACCAACTCGTATTGAGGTCTTTGAGGATCGAGTCGTAATAACAAGCTATGGAGAACTTCCCGGTAGAGTTTCCTTAGACCAATTAAATAACGACCCTGAAAACGTAGTTCCCGTCCGGCGTAATCCAGCAATAGCGTTAATATTTAACAACATGACGCATATTGAACTAAATGCCAGCGGGGTTAGTCGTATGCGTTTAGAAACACAAAAAGCACTTCTTCCAGCACCAAAAATATACGCGAGAAATGGCTCCGTACAAGTTATATTTACTCGGCGCTCAATAGAAGCTATTGAGTCTCAAGATCAAAAAAGACTTTTCAATACCACCAAGTAAGTCATCCTCAAAATCCGTTCAGTCAGTTTTCATTAGTAGTACAGTACGAGATCTTCCAGGGCATAGAAAAGAAGTGATGGAGGCCTGTCTTCGGCAAGGTACATTCCCTGTAATGATAGAGCATCTACCTTCTTCGGACGAGGACGCGATTAGCCTCTCATTAGCGATGGTAGACCGCGCCGATATATATTTGGGTATCATTGGCCAGCGATACGGCTATATCCCCTCGGAAAACAACCTGAATAGAATTTCAATTGTGGAGATGGAATACAATCGTGCCGTTGAGTTGGGAATACCGCGCTTCATTTTTCTTATGCATGCAGATCACCCCGTCAAAGCTTCAGAGATAGACCGAGGTGAGGCACTGACTAAGCTTGAATTATTCGAAAACCGTCTAAAAAAAGAGAATTTAGTAAAATTCTTTAAATCACCTGTGGATTTAAGGACTCATGTGATTGAAAGCATTTCAAATTTTCGCCAACCCGATCTAGCACAATTCCATTATATTAGCGAGATTCCAGATCCGCCTAAAACGTACATTGCTCATCCTTACACACTTCTTCAAACTCATGATCTCGTAGGCCGTCAGCCGGAACTCAATTTACTTACCAAGTGGGTAACACAAACCGATTCCGATGTTTATAAGGCGCATATCCTAAGCATTGTCGCCATTGGCGGGATGGGTAAAAGCGCCTTGACCTGGAAATGGTTCGAAGATATCGCGCCCCAAGAAATGAAACCGCTCGCCGGGCGAATGTGGTGGAGCTTTTACGAATCGGATGCTTCGTTCGAGAATTTTATTATCCGGGCATTCGCTTATGTATCGAGAAGGCCTATCGAAGAAATCCAAAAGCTCACACCCGCAGGATAGGGAATTCCAGTTGCTCGCCATTCTCGACCGGGAGCCGTTCCTGTTGGTACTGGACGGGCTGGAGAGGATACTTATCGCCTATGCCCGGATGGATGCGGCCTATCTAACCGACAGCGATTACGATCAGCAGACGGCTAATTTCGTGGCGAACGCTTACGGGCTGCCCAAAGAAGCTGCCAAATCCTTTACGGGGGAGCACCTTGTGCGCCGGACGGCTGATCCGCGCGCGGGGGCGTTTTTCAAGAAACTGAGCAGAGTAGGCTCCTCACGAATACTCATTAGCACGAGGCTCTATCCCTTCGACCTTCAGCGAATGGACGCCCTTCCTTTGCCTGGAAGTACCGCAGTTTTTCTTCCGGGCTTGTCGAATGACGATGCCTTGAACCTTTGGCGGTCGTTTGGTGTGTCGGGTTCGCGAGATGAACTTCTTCCTATTTTTAACAGCTTCGGAAATCACGTGCTGCTGATACAGGCCCTCTCCAGCGAGATCGCTAACTACCGTTACGCTCCGGGCGATTTCGAAAAATGGCGTGAAGTAAATGCGGATTTTGATCCGCAAAATACCCGCACCTTCAGGACGCGATGGCGCATGTGCTGGAATATGCATTGAGGGGGTTGGGTGATAATGAGCGAAAGGTGCTGCAAACGATCGCAGGTTTCCGCATGCCAACGGATTACAGCACGCTTTCCGAGGTGCTGACCGGTAAGGACAAGCCTTGTAAGGATGCGGGCGAATTGGACGCGGCCCTGGCAGAGCTGGAAGACCGGGGTCTGGTCGGATGGGACAAACGGGCGAATCGTTACGATCTGCATCCGATAGTTCGCGGCGTGGTCTGGAGTGGTTTGGACCGTGAAGGAAAAGAGCGGGTTTATAGCCGCCTTTACGACCATTTCGAGGCCATCCCGATGATCGAGGAGTGGGAGGAGGTCAACAGTCTTGAGGACTTGACGCCAGCTATTGAGATTGTACCACACCTTGATCGGGATGAGCCGTTATGATGAGGCTGGAAGACTTTTTAATGAACGACTGGACGACGCTATGCTCTATCGGTTGGGCGTGAGTCGGCAGCGGGTGGAACTGCTTGAGATGCTCTTCCCCGATGGATTGGACGAATTGCCGCGCTTAAGTAGACGAAACGATCAAGCTTTTACGCTCAGTTCGCTGGCGCTGGCATATAAACACAGTGGGCAACCGAGACGGGCGACTCCCTTATATCGCCGGGCCGATTCGATTTATTTGGAAACGGATAATGAAGGGGATCTTTCCGTGGTACGGCGCAATCTGTCAGAAACGTTGCGGCTGACGGGCGAGTTGCGGGAATCGGAAGTCGCGGCAAGCCGAGCGCTGGGAATCGTCGGGGAGCGGAAAGACCATTTCGCAGAAGCGGTTAGTTTGTATTGGTTTGGTCTGGCGCTAGCGGCGAGAGGAGAGAGAAAAGGGTCAGCAGTGGCGCTGGGGCAATCGCTGCAAACATGGGTTAGGCGATCAGATACTCAAAGGGAAGGAATGGTCAATGCATTTCTGGCGCAGCGAGCGATATGGTGTGGGGAGTATGCAGAAGCGCTCACGTTCGCTGGTCGCGCCTGGGAACTTGCAGTTGTTGAAAGATTGTGAGGGTGATTTTATCCGGGCGGCCCGGGTACAAGGAGAGGCGGCACTGGGGCTAGACGATATTGAAATAGCCGATGAACGGCTGCATCATGTGCTGACACGTGCGAGAGCAGTCAACCTGGTCGAAGAAGAACTCCCTGCGCTTGTGGCGCTGGCTGAATTGCGGCGGCGACAAGGAGATGAAAAGGCAGCGCGGGAGTTTCTTGATGATATTTGGGAATTTGCGGAGCGCGGGCCGTATCCGTTGTTTCATGCGGATGCATTGAATGTGTTGGCGCAGATCGAGCGCGATGCGGGCAATACTAGAAGAAGCTATCGAAGCGGCGACGAAGGCTTATGAATTGGCGTGGTGTGATGGGCCGCCGTATGCGTATCATTGGGGCCTGATCAAGGCGCAGAAGCATTTGGAAGAGTTGGGTGCGCCGCTGCCGGAGATGCCGCCGTTTGATGAGTCGAAATTCGAGCCGATGCCGGAGGTTGAGATCGATCCGGAAGATGAATTTCATGTGGGGAATTCGGAAGAGATGGAATAAAGCCGAAACGCGAATATAAAAAAGTTCAATGAAGGTATTTACGCGTCCTGATGGGCTCAAACTTCTGCCGCCCTTTCAGGGCTGAAATAATTTTCTCTCGCTTCTTCCAGGAGTTATCACCCCTGGCTAATTTCCTTCGCACCTTCGGTGCTTTTAGAGAGGGATATTGCCGTGTTTTTTGGGCGGATTTGTGTCGCGCTTGTTTTCCAATAAAGACAGGGCGCGGATTATTTTCGGGCGCGTTTGGGACGGCTCGATTATTTCGTCGATAAAGCCTTGTTCGGCGGCGACGTAAGGGTTGGCGAATTTTTCTTCCAACTCGCTGACTTTTGCGCGGCGGGCTTCGTCGATGTTCTCAGCTTCACTTAATTCTTTTCGATACAAAATTCCCACCGCGCCTTCGGCGCCCATGACGGCGATCTCGGCGGTCGGATAAGCAAAATTTACATCGGTGCGAATGTGTTTCGAAGCCATCACGCAATAGGCGCCGCCGTAGGCTTTGCGCGTGATGACGGTGATCTTTGGCACGGTCGCTTCGGCAAAGGCGTAGAGCAATTTCGCACCGTGGCGAATGATGCCGCCGTGTTCCTGATTCACGCCGGGCAAAAATCCGGGCACGTCTTCGAAGGTGATGAGCGGAATGTTAAAGCAATCGCAGAAGCGGACGAAGCGCGCGGCCTTAACGGACGCATCGATATCCAGCACACCCGCGAGAAACGCCGGTTGATTGGCGACGATGCCGACCGATTTCCCGCCGAAGCGGGCGAAGCCGATGACGATATTGGGCGCGTAATGCTGCTGCACTTCAAAAAAATAATTTTCATCGACGACGTTATGGATGATGTCGCGAATGTCGTAGGGCTGCGTTGAAACCTCCGGCACCATCGAATTTAGTTTTTCATCGGCGCGGTCGTGCGGGTCAGCGGTCGGTACGAACGGCGGGTCGTCCAGATTGTTCGAAGGGATAAAAGATAAAAGCTCGCGGGTGATCTGCAGCGCATGCTCGTCTGAATCGGCCGCGAAATGCGCCACGCCTGATTTCTGGTTGTGCGTCATCGCGCCGCCGAGATCTTCCTTGGTCACGTCTTCGTGAGTGACGGTTTTGATCACTTCCGGCCCGGTGATGAACATGTAGGAAGTGTCCTTGACCATCACGTTAAAATCCGTGATCGCCGGGCTATAAACCGCGCCGCCGGCACAGGGGCCCAAAATGCAGCTGATCTGCGGCACTACGCCGCTGGCCAGTGTGTTGCGCAGAAAAATATCGGCATAGCCGCCGAGTGAAACCACGCCTTCCTGAATGCGCGCGCCGCCGCTGTCGTTGAGGCCGATGACCGGCGCGCCCACCTTCATCGCCAGATCCATTATCTTGCAGATCTTTTGCGCGTGCGTTTCGGAAAGCGAACCGCCAAAAACCGTAAAATCCTGCGCGAAGACAAAAACCTCCCGGCCATCGACCAAGCCGTGCCCGGTGATCACGCCGTCGCCGGGGAATTGCTGCTGCTCCATTCCGAAATCGGTCGAGCGATGCACGACAAACTTGTCGAACTCTTCAAAGCTTCCTTCGTCCAGAAAAAATTCGATGCGTTCGCGGGCCGTCATTTTTCCGCCCAGGCGCTGTTTTTCCAGACGCGCCGCTCCGCCGCCTTCTTCGGCTTTTTGCGAACGCTCGCGTAAAAGCTCGATCTTGTTTTTCTTCTTCGGTTCGGTTTTCATCTTTAGACAATAATACAGGTTTTATGCTTATTTTTCACTACTACTCGTTCGGAACTCTGGTGTCCATAGTCATAAAAAGCTGTTAGCTGACAGCTATTAGCTAACAGCCGATTGATCTTAAATTCTTCTCACCAAAAATAAGACAAGCTAAAGCTTGAACTCTAAACCGTTTTATGGGACGACCTCATTGAATGGAAACGCGCGGCCTTCGATAAGGTGCAGCACCTTGCCTAGCGCCTCTTGAGCGTTACTGATAACATCGGCGGGATATTTGTATCGCGCCGCGTTTTCATTAAATTCATCCATGTCCCATACGGCGGCCTCAAAATCTTTTGACACGAAAACATCGATATCAAGATCAACATAGCTCAAAACGTCGCCCTCAAGTTTGGGCGGCATATTCACGTTGCAATAATAATTTCGCAGAGTCCCGTCCGGTTCGTGAAAGCGGAAAACGTTAAACCAGCGGTCAAACCAGTAATATTCGTAGCTCAATGTTCCGGCCTGAATTATTCCCAGCTGAGAGTGTTCGATCTGCTTATCAAAAACACCCAGCAATACCAGCGACTCTTCGCCCTGTTCCAGTATTTCAGCCTTCCAGCTGCGATGAGGCCGGCCGTCGTACTTACAAGTTTTTACTGTGATCTGCTTTAGTTTATTCACAATAGGCCGCCGGTAAAGTTGTGCTTTATCCCGTTACAATTTAACATTTTAGACGTTATCGCGCATTTGCAGGAAATGGAGAATTTACGAAAAAGGCTTTGGGTGGTAAGCGAGCTTTATTACCCGGAGGAAACATCGACCGGCTACTATCTGACAAAGATCGCCGAAGGTTTGACCGGCAGTTTTGAGGTCAAAGTTTTGTGCGGCCAGCCGAATTATTTTAAACGCGGAGTGCGTGCTCCGGCGCGGGAAACACACAAAGAGGTCGATATTTACCGCTGCGCCGGGACCACGCTCGATAAAAATATCATCGCGTTTCGGCTGGTAAATATGTTGACGCTGGGAATGTCGGTTTTTTTCAGAGCGCTTTTTAATTTTAAAAAAGGCGACGTGGTTTTAGTGGTGACGACACCTCCGTCAATGCCGCTGATCGTCGCCATCGCTTCGAGGTTAAGGGGAGCGAAATACGTGCCGCTGATCCATGACAATTACCCGGAACTGGCGATCGCGGCCGGGAAGTTAAAGCCGGATTCGCTCGTTTCGCGCGTGACGAGAAGCATCAACGGCTGGCTGTATAAACACGCTCGCAAGATCATCGTCGTCGGACGCGATATGAGAGAGCTGGTTGGAAAAAAAATCGGCGAAAGAGATATCCCGATCGCGGTAATCCCAAATTGGGCCGAGACGGAAGACCTGGAACCAAAGCCGCGGGAAGAAAATAAACTTTTAAGCGAAGCCGGGTTAATGAACAAATTTGTCTTTTTGTACGCGGGGAATATGGGGTACCCCAACGATATGGAAAGCATTATCGCGTGCGCCGAAAAATTGAAAGACGACGACAGATTTCATTTTCTCTTTCTCGGAGCTGGCGCGAAAAGAAAATGGTTAGAGACAGAGGTCGAACGAAAGAATTTAACAAATGTCACACCGCTCGCGCCGCGGCCAAGGACCGAGCAAAACGATTTTCTCAACGGGTGCGACGTCGCGATAATTTCGCTGGTGCCGGGGATGTGGGGTGTCTCAATGCCCAGCCGCACCTATAACACACTGGCGGTAGGGAAGCCGATCCTGGCTTTGACCGAGGCCGGATCGGAGCTGGCGCTGGTGGTGGACGAAGACAGCGTCGGCTGGGTCACGCCGGCAAACGAACCGGAAAAACTTTTGGAAATCATCTATGCGGCTTATGAAAAACGAGACGAATTTGAAGAAATGCGCCAAAGAGCGCACGCCGCGGCATTGCAGAAATATTCGTTAAAAACAGCCTTAGAGCGATATCGCGAAGAACTCACGGATTGCGTCTGATAACGAGTAAGCATATATTTTAAGAAATGAAGAAGATTTTGGTCACCGGTGCTACCGGGTTTGTCGGGAAAGCTATCGTCGGCGAGCTTATGAAAAGCCGCTACGAACTTTATACATGCGCCCGGAGCGCATACGCGGAGCAGCCGGAACTGCCAAATTATCTCTCGGCCAATATCACGTCGCCGGAAAGCGTTGAGCAGTTGGCGGAAAAACTGGCGGACATCGACGGGGTCATCCACAGTGCCGGCCTGGCACACCAGTTCAAAGCTCCCAAGGATCAGCAAATGTTTACCAGGGTCAATGTCGAGGGCACGCGAAACATTGCCCGGATGGCGGCGGATAAAAAGATCAAACATTTTGTTCTCGTTAGTTCGATCTCGGTATACGGCGATGGCAAACCAAACCCCACGGACGAAGATTACCCGTGTCGTCCGGCGGGTCCCTACGCGGTCAGCAAATACGAAGCGGAGCTGGCCGCGAGAGAAGTTTGTGAAGCACATAATATTTCGCTGACCATTCTTCGCCTGGCGACCGTGTATGGCGAGGGTGATGTCGGCAACGCTCTCCGCTTGGTCAAACTCATCGACAGCGGGAAATTTTTCTGGACCGGAGACGGGGCAAATAATAAAAGCCTGATCTTTAACGAGGACGCTGCGCGGGCATGCCGGATAGCGCTGGAAAAAAACCAGGCAGGAACTCACGTTTATAATGTTACCGACGCGCCGCACACTATGCGGGAAATAGTCGAAGAGGTCGCCCGCCAACTGGGAAAGAAGATACCCGGTGTTACTATCCCAGCTGCGTTAATAAAAAGCGCCCTGGGCGCGGCGGGCATATTACCGGTCGTTGGGAAGCGCGCTCGCGGCCTGGCTGAAACCTTAAAGAAGTGGCGATCGGATGACGTGCTGGCCGGTGCAAAAATCGAGAGGGAATTAAGTTTCAACACAGAAACTACGCTGGCCGAAGGAATAAAAAAAGAGGTCGCATGGTATTTAAGCAATAAATGAATAATATTACCTATCCGGGAAGAATAAATTTCGAAGCCTACGGCGTGACCATCGGCGTGCGGGTCACTGACGTAAATGCGATCGAGGAAATAAAAAAAATTCTTCCGTTCAACTCGCGGCCTTTAGGCGCGGATGCGGAAACCGAGTACACTTTTTCACTGGTATGGGGAGAAGACGGGACGCGGGAAGATGTACTCTACCGGGAAGACGAAGAGGTTGCGCGGAGGATCGATCCGGTGAGATTGATAGCGCTGCTCGACACCTGCATCCGGATGACGATCGGCGAGTTTGCCCCGCATCATATTTTTATTCACGCGGGCGTGGTCGGATGGAAAGGCGAGGCCCTGATATTTCCGGCCAAGAGTTACAGCGGCAAAACGACTTTAGTGGCGGAGCTGATAAAATACGGAGCGGAATATTACTCGGACGAGTATGCCGTGATCGACGAGAAAGGGATTGGTCCACCCGTATCCAAAACCTCTTTCGCTGCGAAAAGAAGGAGAATTCGAGCAAACTGACCGGAGCGTCGAAGAGCTCGGCGGGGTGCAGGCAGAGCTGCCGATACCGGTGCGATTGGTCCTTTTGACCGAATTTGAAGCGGGGGCCGAGTGGGAACCGAAAATATTGCCTCGTGGGCAAGGGTTGATGCAGTTATTGCCGCATGCCCTGGGGTTAAGATATAACCCTGAATTCGTCTTTAAGCTCTTGAATTTAATAGCTGAACGTGCCATAATCGCCACAAGTAAAAGGGGAGAAGTCTCAGAATTCGCCTCCCAGATCTTAAATTTTGCTTGATAAGTTTGTTTTTTGCTTGACAAATTTAGGAATTCCTATAAGTTATACTAAAATTTGCGTTTTTGTCTTTAGGAGGAATAATGAACAGCTCACGAAATCCGTTAGCCCGTAGAGAAGGACTGGTCGTTCAGGAGATGCCTGACGAAGTGTTGGTATATGATACCGGCACCAACAAAGCACATTGTTTGAATAAAACAGCAGCTTTCGTCTGGAAATCCTGTGACGGAAGCCACTCGGTAAACGATATCGCCGGACTTATGGAAAAAGAGTTTGGCGCAAATGTACCGGACGATCTGGTATGGCTGGCTATTGACCAGCTTGGTAAAGATGATCTTTTAGAAGCTTCTGAAGCTGTCCAACCTGCTAGTGGAATTTCCCGTCGCGAAGTTATCCGCCGTATTGGCATCGCATCGGTAATAGCCTTACCGGTGGTCGCTTCATTAGTTGCTCCGAGTTCAGCTCTGGCCGCCGTTTCCTGCGGCTGTGTCAACCCGACTGCTTGCGGCGCCTTTATCGGCTGCGCAAGTTTAACCAATTGCAATGGCCTGGGAATATGCGCACCATAAGCTGAAACTTATAGCATCAGATTTCAAAAAGAGGCTTAGGTGTAAGCCTCTTTTTAGTTTAAATAGGCTTTGTCAGGGATACGGCCACGATGACACAAATAACACGAATAAAGAATTCTTTAATTCGTGTTATTTGTGTCATTCGTAGCTAACAAAAACACGTGGGTTTTACAATTTAATAAAAAAACCGGCTTATAGGAAAAGTTAGATGATCGGTGACGAAACGCGTTGGCTGGCGATCCAGACCGCTCTGCATAAAGAACAGTTGGAGCGGGTTTTTAAGCTGCTGCGCGGCGGTGGGATCGAACCTCTTTTGATAAAAGGATGGGCCGCGATTCGCCACTACCCGGAGGGCGAGGGCCGGATCCCCGGAGACGTAGATATTTGCATACCGCCGGCGCAGCTGGAAAAAGCGGTTGAGCTGATAAAAACTCTTGAGATATCGATACCGGTAGACCTGCATTTAGGGCTGCGCCACCTGGATACTTTGCCGCTGGAAAAATTGCTGGAGCGCTCAGAATTGATCAGGGTGGGCGAGACCGACATCCGAATTTTGTGCGATGAAGACCACTTGCGGGTGATGGCGGTCCACTGGTTAAACGACGGCGGCGCCTATAGAGAAAAACTTAAAGGACATTCATTTCGCTGTCGAAGATCGCGCGGAAGATTTTGACTGGGATAAATGTTTGAACGTGGTCGATGGGCGCCGGCGGCGCTGGATAGTTTGCGCGATCCTTTTATCTCACAAATATTTTGGCACCGATATTGAAAATACTCCGATCGCGGGGGAAAAAGAATTGCCGCGATGGCTGATCGCCGGCGTAGAAAAAGAATGGGCAAACCCGATCCGCCTGCAGCCCGTCACATCTCTTTTCACCGATCCAAAACAGCTCTGGCAGCAGTTTCGCAAGAGGATCCCGCCGAACGCTTTACAGGCCACTATCGAACTGGGCGGAGATCTTGACCGCTACCCGCGAGCCATGTATCAAACGGCGGATATTTTTTATCGAATATTTGCCCGGCGCAAAAGGCTGGGAATCGTTTCGAAGATCAGCAAGATATAGGATCAAAGAGCGCCCACATTTGGAGCGCCGAATTCATTCGGCACAGGCCCAATAAATTGGGCGCTCCTATCTGCTCCCGGCGGCTCCTAACTGCGCCCGCTTTTTTTCCAATCATTTAGAAAAGCATCAAGGCCTTTATCCGTGAGCGGGTGATTCGCCAACTGTTTGATCACCTTAAAAGGAATAGTCGCGACATCGGCGCCAAGAAGCGCCGCGTCAACGATATGCATCGGGTGACGAATGCTGGCCGCTAAAACTTCTGTCTTGTAACCATAGTTGCCATAGATCTGGACTATATCGGCGATGAGCTGCATTCCGTTTTGCCCGACGTCGTCCAAGCGGCCGATGAACGGCGAAATATAAGCGGCGCCCGCCTTGGCGGCCAGAAGGGCCTGGGCGGCGGAAAAACATAGCGTGACGTTGACCTTGGTGCCTTCGTCGGTAAAGGTGCGGGTGGCTTTTAGGCCGTCGAGAGTGAGCGGGCATTTGACCACTACATTCGAGGCGATCTTGGCGAGTTCACGGCCTTCGCGCAGCATTCCTTCGGTATCGAGCGCGGTCACTTCGGCGGAAACGTCGCCTTTGACCATCGCACATATCTTTGCGATATGTTCCTTGAAATCCACATCGCCTTCCTTGGCCACGAGCGTCGGATTGGTGGTCACGCCGTCGATCAGGCCCATTTCATTTGCTTCGCGTATCTCATCTAAATTAGCTGTATCAATAAAAAATTTCATTGCTGCTCCTATAATTACGGATCAGAACATTAGCCGGTCACTACGTTCCCGGTTCTGACCTCATTTCTTAAAATTCCAATTCCTTCGATCTCGATTTCGCACACGTCGCCATCGTTCATCTTCGACACGCCTGACGGGGTGCCGGTGGCGATCACATCACCTTTATTAAGGGTCATCTGCCGGGAAATATACCGGATCAAAAAATCGACAGGGAAGACCATTTGCGAAGTCCGCGCGTCTTGCCTGGTTTCGCCATTCACGCGCGTAGCGACGCGAATATCCTTTATATCAAGCTCGGTTTCAATAAAACGCCCGACAGCGCAAAAAGTATCAAACGATTTGGCGCGGGTGAACTGCACATCTTTGCGCTGCAGATCGCGGGCGGTTACATCGTTCAAGCACATATAACCGAAAACGTAATCGAGCGGATTTTCGCTGTCCAAAATATTTTTCGCATCCTTGCCCATTACTATCGCCAACTCGCCTTCGTGTTCTACCTGCTGTGATTGAGAAGGAATGACGATCGCGTCGCCCTCGGTTATTAACGACGAAGGCGCTTTTAAGAAAAGCAAAGGCTCGGTCGGAACTTCATTGCCGAGTTCTTTGGCGTGCTCGGCGTAATTTCTGCCGACGCAGACTATTTTTGAAGGCGTTACCGGCGGCAGAAAAATGACCTCGGAAACCTGGAGCGGACCGCCCGGCGTGGCGATAGGCGAAACCGTATCGTCGTTAAAAACGCCTTCGATCGCAGGTGCGGTTTCGTTTATTTTATAACGGCAATATCTCATAAACTGGAACAATTAAGGAGCTGTTTCGCTCGCTACTTCGGATATTTCACTGGCATTTCCGGCCTTGTCGACCGCGATCAGATAGTAAAAATATTTATGTCCGGGTTCTACATTTGTATCCTGAAACACGTTCGTTTGCAAAAGCTGCGGGGTTAAAAGTTTCCACTCCGTTTTGGGCAGATTTTCGTCTTCGGAGCGATAGATCTTATAACCGGCGATGTCCTTTTCCGGGTTGGTGGCAAAGAATATCGAGATCGTGCCCGGCGCGGCGGCGATCGTTACGGCCGATGGCGCGGAAGGCGCAAAAGTGTCTTTTGGCGTGATCGAAACCGGTTCGGAGCTGGCGCTTTCGATCGGCTGGGCATTACCGCCAAGCGACACGGTCCCTCACCAGGTATTCGTAACGAGTGCCAAAATCGAAAAATCCGTCCGGGTATTCATTTTTTGTTACGGGCGTCGAGTTCAATTTAGCGAATGGCTGCCCGTTTTTCCGGCGATACACGTTAAAGCCCAGGATATTGGCGGGCGTGGTTCCGTTGATATTTTTGACCGGCGGCACCCAGCTTATCGTAATAGCATTTTCGCCCAGAGCGGTCTTGAGCTCGGTCGGATTTAGAGCCACCCGCTCGCTTGGCTCGATCAAGAGAAAGTTAGAGAATGCGGCTTTCTGGCCCGAGGTATTGACGAAGCGCAGGGCATAGCGCAGCCGCACCGCCTGGCCGGCAAATTCCAGAGTGTCCGTATAGGAAAGCGGCTTGCCGTAATCTTCGTCCTTGACCGGGACAGAGCCGATCAGGGTGCTGCGCGAAGCAAAATCTTCCTCGGTCAGCGAAAGGGAAGAATCAAGAGGCTCGGCCAGGCGATAGACGTCTATCCGCTCAATGCTGAGAATGCTTTTATCGCCCGCCTTATGCGCGGGCATTGTCCATTGCAATTGGATCTGGCTACCGCGCTGGGCACCCGAAACGCTGGCCCGCTGGAGGACGCGCTCGACCGGGGGAGCGGCAGTTTTCGTTTCCCGCAGCCGGCCGCAAACACGCAGGCTAAAGCAGCCGCGAGCAGCAGTGCCGCTTTAAAGTTTCGCAGGTGTTTAAGCTTGGCTTTTTGGGGTTTTTCAGCGATAAGCAGGTGCATAAATTAAAGAATGTATTGCCGCAGGTCCTGGTCCTTTACTATTTCCGCAAGCTGGCCGCGCACGTATTCGGCAGAGATAACCTGTTGTTTTTCTTCAAGTTCGCCGCCAGCGAAACTGATATCTTCGAGTAATTTTTCCAGCAGCGTGTGCAGCCGCCGGGCGCCGATGTCTTCGGTCTGCCGGTTTATCTCGGCGGTCATCTCGGCGATCAGATCGATCGCGTCATCGGTGAATTCGAGGTAGATTCCCTCGGTCTTAAGCAGTTCCTTATACTGCTTAATCAGGGAATTTTTGGGCTGGGTCAGGATGCGTTTCAGGTCTTCGGTAGTCAGCGAATCAAGCTCGACACGAATAGGAAAACGGCCCTGAAGCTCCGGTATCAGGTCCGAAGGCTTCGACACATGAAAAGCGCCGGCGGAGATAAAAAGGATGTGTTCCGTGCTGACCATACCGTAGCGGGTGTTGACGGTCGTGCCTTCGACGATCGGCAGCAGATCGCGCTGGACACCCTCGCGGGAAACTTCCGGCCCGTGTGAGCCGCCGCTTTCACGCCCCGCGATCTTATCTATCTCATCCAGAAAGATGATGCCGGAAGACTGGGCCATTTCGATCGCCGCCCGGGTAATACGGTCCATGTCTATTAACCGTTCCTGCTCTTCCCGCAGCAGATATTCTCTCGCTTCAGAGATCTTTACTTTCCGGCGCTTGGTCTTGGTGGGGAAAAGATTGCCCATCATATCGCGGAAATTAACGCCCATTTCTTCAAAACCCTGGCCGCCGCCGGCGATCTCAATCATCGGCGAAGACTTTTCCTGAGTATCTATCTCGACCATACGGTTGTCGAGTTCGCCTTTTTTCAACTGTTCGCGGAATTTTTCCCGAGTTTTATTTTCCGTTTTGACCATTCCGCCGGCTACATCGGTCACATCGGTTTCGGTCTCTTCAGTTTCGTTATAACTTGAAGAATATACGGAAGTTGGCGGCAGCAGAAGATCGAGTAATTGCTCTTCGACGTTGGTTTCCGCCGCGATCTTCACTTCTTCAAAGGCCTGCTGTTTCGCCATATCGACCGCAATTTCAGTCAGTTCGCGGATCATGCTTTCGACATCGCGGCCGACGTACCCAACCTCGGTGAATTTTGAAGCTTCGATCTTCAGGAACGGTGATTGGGCGAGTTTTGCCAGGCGGCGGGCGATCTCGGTCTTTCCGATACCGGTCGAGCCGATCATCAGGATATTTTTTGGCAGCACGTCAGCGGCTATTTCGGGCGGAAGCTTTTGCCGGCGAAGGCGGTTACGCAAAGCCACCGCGACGGCGCGTTTGGCCTTGGTTTGCCCCACGATATATTTATCCAGTTCTTCGACGATCTGGCGGGGCGTAAGTTCTTCAAATTGCGAAGTTTCTTTAACTTCTCCGGGAAGTTGGATAGCCATACTAAATCTCTGCGCTTAAATTTCTTCCAGTGTGATGCTGGCGTTAGTGTAAATACAAATGTCCGCGGCTATTTCCAACGCCTTTTGCGCGATCTCAGCGGCGGAGAGTGTCGTGTTTTTTAACAGCGCCCGGGCGGCGGCGGTCGCATACATGCCACCGGACCCGACGGCCAGCAATCCTTCATCGGAAGCGATCACATCACCTTTGCCGGATAAAAGAAATGCCTGCTTGGCGTCGGCGACGATGAGAAAAGCCTCTAAATGCCGCAAATATTTATCGGTGCGCCAATCTTTACTCAGTTCAAAGGCGGCGCGCTCGAGCTGCCCTTGATATTGTTCTAATTTAGCTTCAAAACGGCTGAGAAGTGAAAAAGCGTCGGCCGTGGCGCCCGCAAAACCCGTCAGGATCTTGCCTTCATAAAGCCGGCGGATCTTTTTGGCGTTGCCTTTTAAGACGGCATCGCCCAAGGTGACCTGGCCGTCGGCGGCGATCGCGGTCTTACCGTCGCGCTGCACCAGCAAAACGGTGGTTTGCCGCAGTTTGGTAGCTTTTTTGTCTGAACCCATAAACGAGAAATATAGATTGTCAGAAATTTATTCACAAGTCCAACCAGGACTTTATGTTAGAACTTGACACCCTAATGCGGTTTTTTTCACGCATTTGCTAACGCAAACGCTACTGACCTCATAGCCGAACTGCCGGATTACGGGTCAGTAGCGTCGGCGTCAGCCGATGCGTAAAAAGGTAATAGTTTAAATATCTCTCTCCGCATTTGACAGAAAACATTAGTTTTGTTGAACTTTTCGCAGTAGTTTTTTATGGAAAGAAAACCGAGAATAGGCATTACGATGCGTTTAGAGATGGAAACCAGCCGTTTCTACCTCGGGCGCGATTATAGCGAAGCAGTCGCTGCCTGCGGCGGCGTGCCGGTCCATATAGCTTTGATACCGGATACCGGTTACATTGCGGAGGTTATGAGCGGCCTGGACGGCGTTTTATTGCCGGGAAGCAATACGGATGTCGATCCGGTGCGCTACGGCCAGGAACCGATCCCGCAGCTGGGAACCGTTATTCCGGAAAAAGACGAGACCGACCTGCTTGTTTTAGCGGAAGCCGAGAATCTGAAAATGCCCGTTTTCGGCATCTGTTTCGGGATGCAGATGATCAACGTCTTTTACGGCGGGACGCTGTTTCAGGACATTTTCTCGCAAATTACCGGCTGCCTGAAACACGAACAGGGATTACCCACTTATCGAAGCTCGCACGGCATAATGATCGAAAAAGGCTCGCTGCTGCACCAATTGGCGGGCACCGGGGAAGTGCGGGTGAATACTTCGCATCACCAGGCGATCGACCGGGCGGGAAGGCATCTGCAAGTCACGGCCTGGGCGCCCGATGGCGTGATCGAAGCGATCGAAGGTACTAAAGCCGACCATTTTGTGCTGGGCGTACAATGGCACCCGGAGCTGAATTGGACGCGGGACAAGCTTTCGGCGAGTCATCTTCGGGAAATTTATCGACGTGGCGGCAGCTTATGCAAAAGATTGACCATCGTAATGAGGTCAGAACCGGGAACGTAGTGACCGGGTAAATGAGCGCAGCGAAAACTAATGGTATATGGTATACGGCCCGTCAGATAAGAACCCGGTCACTACGTTCCCGGTTCTGACCCGTTAACAATTGACTTCAAGCAATACATGGTAAATATAACTAAAAAAAGTATTAAACTGGGTTTAGAAGCTGCTTTAACTAACGCTGCCTCGCTTTTTGGCGATGCTCGAATAGGCCTTATTTGCAACCAGGCTTCGGTGGACCACCAGTTTCGCCACGCGGCCGATCTCCTTTTTGAAGACCCGGACATTAACCTGACGACGCTTTTTGGCCCGCAGCACGGCATTCGCGGCGACGTACAGGACAACATGGTCGAGACGGCGCATTCGATCGATAAAGCGACCGGGCTTAAGATCTACTCGCTTTACAGCGAAACGCGTATTCCGACCGAAGAGATGATGGCGGAGGCCGATGCGCTGGTGTTTGACCTGCAGGACGTGGGCTGCCGCATCTACACGTTTGTCTACACGATGGCGAATTGCATGATCGCCTGTAAGAGGTCCGGCAAAAAGATGTTCGTATGCGACCGGCCTAACCCGATCACCGGCAAATACGTCGAGGGAAATATTCTCGAACCGGGTCACGAATCTTTTGTCGGGCAATATGCGATCGCAGCCCGGCACGGAATGACCGCGGGCGAACTGGCGCTGATGTTCAATGACGATTTCGGGATCGGATGTGAGCTGGAAGTTATCAAGATGGAGGCGTGGGGAAGGGAAGACTGGTACGATGAAACGGACGCCCCGTGGGTATTGCCTTCGCCGAATATGCCGACGGTCGATACCACAGTGGTTTTTCCGGCGACCGTAGTTTTCGAAGGCACTAAAGTGTCCGAAGGGCGCGGTACCACCAAGCCATTCGAATTAGTAGGAGCGCCTTTTATTCGGGCCAGCGAGTATGCCGACGCGATGAACTCGCTCGACCTGCCGGGTATTATTTTTCGGGCGGCGGAATTTTTACCGACCTTTCAGAAACACGCAAACGCGGGTTGCGGCGGCGTGCAGCTTCACGTCACCGACCGCGAAACTTTTACGCCGGTCCGAACCGGTGTGGCGATGGTCAAAGTGCTCCATGACCTCTATGGCGATAAACTCAAATGGAAAGAGCCGCCGTATGAATATGTTTATGACCGCAACCCCTTTGATGTTATTTGCGGTACGGATAAAATAAGACTCGTGATCGAAAATAACGGTTCGCTGGCGGACCTCGACGAGGTCCTGGAAAACGGTTATGCCGAATTCCTACAGATGAGAGAAAAACATTTATTATATTAAGGTGATGCAGAGTTATTATTAGCCACGAATTACACTAATAACACGAATAAAATCACATTCGGATTATTAGTGTAATTCGTGGCCAATATCCATCGTTTTATAGTGTAATGGTACGAAAGGCAATAATATGCAGGAATTTTGGACGCCGGCCATCATCGGCTGGCTCTTACCGGGCGTAGGCCATTTCAGGGTCGGAAAATGGAAGCGGGGCCTGGTGATCGGCGGCGCGATCTGGCTGATGTTCATTATCGGTCTGCTGAGCGGCGGGGCCACGTATCCCGGCATTGATCTTAGCCAGGGATTGCTGCTGTACATAATCCACGTCTTTGCCTGTATCGGCAACGGATTGGGATACCTGATAAATCTGCTGGCCGCGGCCAATGCGCCCCGCGACGTGGCTTCCTGGTCGACGTTTGAATACGGCGGAAGATTTCTGGAGGTGGCGGGATTGTTGAATTATCTCGCCGCGATCGACGTTTTTGATATCGCCTCAAGGAGGAAAGCATGAAGCATTTTCTCTATCTCGTAGGCTTTGCATTTTTTGTGGCGGTCGTATTCGGGGCGTTCTTTGACGGCGATACTAAAAAGAAGGTACTGCACGGCGTTCGTGTATTTGTGGAATTCACCGGGGTTGCCTTGCTCCTGGCCTGGATCTTTTATTTTCTTCCCTGGTAAATGCCCTTAAGCGGCTTTGCCCTGATATATAAGTTTCACCATTACAATTACGTATTTGTTTCGTGTTTTTTGTTTCATGGTTAATTCCGGTCTTTTTAACCACGAATCACACTAAGCACACGAAACATGTGAGAGCGGGACGCTCTCACGACAGCCCGTCACAGTGTTGCGACGGCGGCGCTACAAAGTAAGAGGAATTCCGTGGCCCAATACGAAACCGAAGCACTGATATTAAGGAGTTACAGCCTGGCAGACGCCGATAAGATCGCCGTCTTCTTAACCCGTAGTTTCGGTATCGTAAAAGCAGTGGCCAAGGGTGCAAAAAAACTCAAAAGCCGTTACGGCAGCGCGCTCGAACCTTTCACTTCCGTCGATCTCACTTACTTCTTAAAAGACGAACACGAGCTGGCTTCGATCCGCGAGATCGAGCTTCGCCGGTCTTTATTTGATACTTCGACGCGCCCGGACGTGCTGAAAACCCTTTCATATTTCGGCAAGCTGCTGATCGAATTTGTACCGCCTAATGAGGCGAATGAAAAGATCTACCGGATGGTTTCCGCGTGCCTGCAGTCTATCGCGGAACATCCCGAAGAGCTGGACCAGACGACGCTCTATTTTGAAGGGTGGCTGCTGCGATTGGCGGGCTTTCTGCCGGATTGGAGCAAATGCGTTGAGTGCGGCCGGAAATTTAACGAGAATGAACCCACCGTGCTCGAATCAAGGTTTCATCTTTCGTGTTTGAACTGCCAGCCCCATCGCCGTGAGCCGCAGGTTACGCCGACCCAGCGAAAATTAATGATAATGCTGCAGGCGATACCGCCAAGCGAATTTTTGCAAAAAACCATAGATGAGAAAGCAGACTGCCGGGAACTTTCGCAAAACCTGCGCTCGATAATTTCTCATATCCTGGGTAAAGAGATCGAAAACACAAAATATATTTCTCCGGAAGATCTGGTCTCCGGTGCCCAAAAATTAACCGTCACCGGAACTAACTAATGTCAAAAGTCAGTCGCTTAATGACCATGTACGTGCTCAAGGCGATCTTGCCTTACCTGCTGTTTTCGTGGCTGCTTTTGACGGTGATACTTTTTGTGCAGCAGGCCGGAAGGCACGCGGAAATTTTCTTCGGCAACAGGATCCCGCCGAACCTGCTCTGGCAATTGACCTGGGCGCTGCTGCCGAACGTGATCGCTTTTACCGCGCCGATGGCGGTGCTGGTGGGCGTCATAATCGGAGTGTCGCGGCTGCGCAGCGACAGCGAATTGGTATCCATGCGCGCCGCCGGTGTGGGCAGCTGGCAGATAATGGTGCCGATATTGATCGTCGGAATTTTGATCTGCGCATTTTCGTTCGCGATAAACCTCAAGGGAATTCCGCTGGCGGCGCAGATCGTGCGCCGGGTGGGAATCCAGGCCGCGCTGGCAAAACTTGAATCACCCATTGAGCCCGGCCAGTTCAACACCGACATTACGGATTATGTTATCTACGTGCGCGCCGGCGATATGGAAAACGGCCAATGGCGCAATGTTTTTGTCTATAACGAAAACAAGGATAAGACACAGGCGCGGATAGTGACGGCTGAGGTCGGGCGCCTGGATACGTCGGAAGAAAGTTCCGAACTGGTTTTGGAAAACGCGCAGGTCACTACCATTCCCGCCGCGAATACGCAGACCGGTTTCGCGCACGAAGAAGTAAAAAATGTGCGCTTTGCTATCCCGACGAAGCGCAAGGAATTGATCGAACGGCTGGCAAAAGTTCAGGAGTTTCCCGAAGAGATGGGGCTTAATGAACTCGCCGCGTATGCCAAGACAAAAACCGGCAGGGAAAAGGTTGAGGCCGACCTGTTGTGGCAGCGGCGATTGACCCTTTCGCTGACCCCGCTGCTTTTTGCTTTCTTAGGCGCTTCGCTTTCGCTGCGGTTTAATCGCGGCGGGCGCGGTTGGGGCGCGGCTTTTGCGCTGCTCGTGCTGCTTGGGTATTACCTGATCGCTCTATTTGGCGAACAGCTTTCGCGAACCGGATTTATCCCGGCGGCGGTCGGCGGAGCGATACCGATGTTTTGCGCTTTGGCGGTAGGTGTCTGGGCGATAAAAGCAAAACAACGCGCATCTTTGTTAGCGGGGATAGATCTGAGCGCGCTGAAATTTTGGAGCCCGGAAGAGAACGGCGGCGAAAACGGCAAAAACGGGGGCCCGGCGAACACCGCGAAGAGGCACAGCCGGCTTTTTACCAGCTGGCGCAGCGGCATAATGGATTTTGATATCTTTTCAAATCTGGTGAAGTATTTTGCGCTCACGCTCGGATTTCTGATCATCATTTATCTCATCTTTACCGTTTTCGAACTGTGGAAATTTGTCATCGGATTAAATAACGGGATGTCGCTGCTGGGGCAATATTTGGTTTATCTTTTTCCCTATGTGCTGCTGCAGATAATTCCTTCGACGCTGATGATCGCGATCCTGGCGACATATGTGATCAAGTCGCGCAACAGCGAAGTTGTCAGCTGGATCGCGGCCGGGCAGAGCGTTTTTCGCTTGCTGATACCGTGCCTGTTTTTGATGCTGGTGATCGGCTGGCTGACCTGGGAAATTCAGGAGCGCATTGTGCCTTTTACCAATCGCCAGCAGGATTCGCTGCGCTCGCAGATCCGCGGCGGGCTGGCGGCGATGAATAAGGAAGGCCGCTACTGGGTCGCGGGCCGGAACCGGCTTTATAGTTTTACCAGCACCAGCGACGCCTCTACCGAGCGCGCCAAAGACCTGACCGTTTACGAATTCGGCGACAGCGGACAGGCAAATATTTCCCGCATACTCAAAGCACCGGAGGCCGCGCGACGGGGACAGGAGATATTGCTCGAAGGCCAGGTGCAAAGCCTGACCTGGGCGGGTGATAAAGTGAACGTCGAAACTTTTAAGATGTCGGAAGGCAGCGGACTGGCTGAGGTAGAAAATCCGTTTGAGCAGATCTATTTCAAACCCACGCATCTTTCCGCGGCGGAAACGCTCGAGCGTATCCGCCAGAGCGATTCGCAGGCCGAACGCCGCAACCTGGAAGTTAACCTGCAGCGCAAATATTCCACACCTTTTTTGCCGCTGGTGATAATGCTCTTTACCGCGCCGTTCGCTTTGTCGCTGGGCGAAAGGGAAGAGTGATCACCGTCGGCCTGGCCATCGGCGTCTGGCTGGTCTTTATGGGTTTGTCTAATACCTTTGAGCAGCTCGGCATTAGCGGTCAACTCTCGGCAAAATTGGCCGTTTGGAACCCGCTGATATTGTTTTCCATCCTGGGCGCGTATCTGTTGTCGCGGGTGAGGACTTAGTCCGGAGCATAACAAGAATAGGGAAATGAGAAATAGGAAATTTATTTCCTTTAAATTTCCTGGCTCTTGGTATGAGGTCAGAACCGGAGCGGTAGCGACCGAGTCCTTAAAACTCCCCTCCTTACAAAGGAGGGGTGGCACGCGTTTCGCGTGACGGGGTGGTTCTCTCTTCGCGCGAACGCGCAGCGTTCGATTGACCCGGTCACTATCGTTCCCGGTTCTGACTTCATTATCGGTGAGCTTCCACTTTAAATTTGATCAAAATTCATAAAATATCTTTTCCGCCAAAATCCTCTCTTCTTTGCTATTGATCTAAAAACTATAATGCGAATGGCAAAACTGACGCTGACCGTTCAGGAAAGCTTCAAACACGTTCACATGGAACATCTGATCATCTTCAAAAATTCAAAATTCTCCCAAAGCATTCTTAAAAACTACCTCTTTCAGCCGAAGACGTGTCCCATGGTGCCGACGTGAAAATTCCTTCCAACTCATTCAGTTGCAATATTTATGACAAAGCACGTGTCCCAGGTGTTCCATTTGGACTGACCCGTTCCAGGTGGAACAGGCAAACGAAAAAGGCGAGCATATTGCTCGCCTTTTTCATAAACCCCTCGCTACCGCTTCGGGTTCTGACAAGAATTTACCCGCTAACGCAGGTAGTTCTGACATTAGTCCGTGCCGGTTTCCCAGCTCTTCATGTACTCGAGCATTTCCGGGGTCAGCTCGTCGATGTTGACGCCCATCGCGCGGAGTTTGAGGCTGGCGATCTCCTGATCGACTTCGGCCGGCAGGACGTGGACGCCGGCGGGCGAGCTTGCCTTTGTTCTTGACGAGGTATTCGGCCGAGAGCGCCTGGTTGGCGAACGACATATCCATGACGCTTGCCGGGTGGCCTTCGGCGGCGGCGAGGTTGATCAGGCGGCCTTCGCCGAGCACGATCACGCTCTTGCCGCCATCTTGCCCGATGTACTCTTCGACGAACGGGCGGCGTTTGACCGCCGCGTTCGACATCTCGCGCAGCGCGTCGAGATTGAGCTCGAGATCGAAGTGGCCGCTGTTGCAGACGATCGCGCCGTCCTTCATCGCTTCGAAATGCTCTGTGTCGATGACGTGGCGGTTGCCGGTGACGGTGACGAAGAAATCGCCGATCTTGGCAGGCTTCGCTCATCGGCATCACGCGGAAGCCGTCCATCACGGCTTCGATGGCCTTGATCGGATCGATCTCGGTAACGATGACGTTCGCGCCCATACCGCGGGCGCGCATCGCGACGCCTTTACCGCACCAGCCGTAGCCGACGACGACAAGGTTTTTGCCGGCGAGCAGAATGTTGGTCGCGCGGATGATGCCGTCGAGGGTCGATTGGCCCGTGCCGTAGCGGTTATCGAAGAAAGTGCTTGGTCTGCGCATCGTTGACGGCGATGGAAGGGAAGTTGAGCACGCCGGCCTTGGCCATCGCTTTGAGGCGGACGATACCGGTGGTGGTCTCTTCGGTCGTGCCGATGAGATTGCCGATCAGCTCCTGCTTTTCCTTGAGCATCGTCGCGACCACGTCCGAGCCGTCGTCGATGATGAGGTTCGGATTGGTGTCGAGTGCCATGCGCGACGTGGCGCATGTAGGTTTCGGTCGATTCACCCTTGATCGCCATGACCGGGATGCCCCAGTCGGCGACGAGCGAAGCGGCCACGTCGTCCTGTGTCGAGAGCGGGTTTGAAGCGATCAGCAGCGCTTCGGCGCCGCCGGCCTGCAGCGTGCGGGCCAGGTTAGCGGTTTCGGTCGTGATATGCGCGCAGGCGACGAGCTTGACGCCGGTCAAGGGCTTTTCCGCCTCAAAACGCTCGCGGATCAGACGCAGCACCGGCATTTCACGGTCGGCCCATTCGATGCGCTGCTTGCCCTGCGGTGCAAGATTGATGTCTTTGATATCGTAATTGCATTGCGATTCCTTCTTGTAGCCATTTTTTAATATAGTCCTTCTGTTAATTATTAAAGCGCGGCCATCCTAGCCCGCAATAATTATTGGCTCGCAATAAGTCATCGAAAAGCACACGAAATTATCTGCGGACACTGATGTCTCTGTGCGGCGAGTACTAAACTAAGCTCCCGTCTTGGCCTGAACAGCGTTAAGCAGCGCGTCGGCTTTGTCGGTCTTTTCCCAGGTAAAACCGTCGCCGTGCCGAAATGGCCGAACTTCGCAGTCGCCTTGAAGATCGGGCGGCGCAGGTCCAGCGTTTCGATGATGCCTTTCGGGGTCAAGTTCGAAATTCTCGCGGACGAGCTTCGGCCAGGCGGTCTTCGTCAACCGGTCCGGTGCCGTGCGTATCGACCATAAACCGAAACCGGCTCGGCAACGCCGATCGCATAAGCCAGCTGGACGGTGCATTTGTCCGCCAGGCCGGCCGCGACAATATTTTTCGCGATGTAGCGGGCCATATAGGCAGCCGAGCGGTCGACCTTGGTCGGATCCTTGCCCGAGAAAGCACCGCCGCCGTGCGGGGCATAGCCGCCGTAGGTGTCGACGATGATCTTGCGGCCGGTGACGCCGGCATCGCCCATCGGGCCGCCGATGACAAAACGTCCGGTCGGGTTGATGTGATATTTGGTATCGTCATCGAAGCAGCTCGGCCGGGACAGTCGGGTTGATGACTTTTTCCTTGATGTCCTTGCGGAGCTGTTCGGTGGTGACCTCGTCGCGTGCTGCGTCGAAATGACGACCGCATCCACGCGGAAAGGTTTGCCGTCGCGGTATTCGATGGTGACCTGCGATTTTCCGTCCGGGCGAAGATAATCGAGTTCGCCGCTGCGGCGAACCTCGGAAAGCTTCTTGGTCAGATTGTGCGCCAACTGGATCGGCAGCGGCATCAACTCCGGAGTTTCGTTGCAGGCAAAACCGAACATCAGGCCCTGGTCGCCGGCGCCGCCGGTGTCGACGCCCTGCGCGATATCGGGCGATTGTGTCCCGATCGCGTCCATCACGGCACAGGTATTGGAATCGAATCCGAAAAGGGCATTGTTATACCCGATCTCGGCGATGGTGTCGCGAACGATCTTTCTGAGTTGATATTCGCGGTGGTAGTGATCTCTCCGGCGAAGACCACCAAGCCCGTCGTGACAAGAGTTTCGCAAGCTACACGCGCTGTCGGATCCTGTTTCCAGGATCGCGTCGAATATTGCGTCTGAGATCTGATCGGCCATTTTATCCGGATGGCCTTCGGTGACCGATTCAGATGTGAAAAAAAATTTACCAGTGCTCAATGTATAAACTCCTTAATAGTGTAGTGGTATAGTTTTGCTAAGTTGTCTGGTAGCAAAACGAAAATATTAGCAATTCCAGGCGGGGGTGTCAAAGCACGGAAGGCAGATTTTACGGGCGTTTTAGTATGGTTCAGAGTTCGACGTTCGAGGTTCAGAGTTGGGGTTTCAAAGCGCAAGGTCTAACATTGAACTTAGAACCCGAAACTTTGAACTCTTAGGGTTTGCAACCAAAATGGGTTGCCGGGCGAAATCATATCCAGGAGGCTGTTATGAATAATAAAATTTTTACGACGTTAGCAATTATTTTCGTATTTTCGCTGGTAATAGGCTGTACCGGCTCAGCATCGTCAAAAGCGGTTGCAGGGGCTGAGAATGTGCAAAGTGCTGCCCCGGCGGCCGATGCGACGCCCAGAATGGCGGCTGACGCGGCTAATGACCAGGTTTTTGACGGAAAAGAGATCGTTAAGTCCAATGAAGAGTGGAAAAAGGTCTTGACGGCAGAACAGTATCACACGCTGCGTGAAGCGGGTACGGATGCTCCGGACGATGATTTTGGCTATACCAGCAATCACGAAGACGGCTATTATTACTGCGCCGCATGCCATCTGAGGGTCTTTAGCTCAAAACATAAGTTCGAATCAGGCACTGGTTGGCCAAGTTTCTACCAAGCGGTGAACAAGAAAAATGTGCTGGAATTGACTGACAAAACCCTCGGAATGGAACGCACAGAGGTTTTATGCGCCCGCTGCCGCGGCCACTTAGGACATGTTTTTGACGATGGCCCCGCACCCACAGGGTTAAGGTATTGCCTGAACTCTACTGCGCTAAAATTTGAGAAATCAAATTAGTTAGCATAAAGGGCAGTGACAGGGCGTAAAAGGCGAACGGATCGTTCGCCTTATTATTTTGGCGGAGGCTCAATCTCCGAAGATCTCCAAGCAGCTTACCGGAAAAGCGGAGCCTTTTCACATATCACGGCGGCAAAGCCGCAACCCATCAACACAAAACCTAAAAGATGTGAAACTTTTCACTACCGGAATTCGCTTATATAAATAGAGGGATTTGAATTTCCTCTTTTTATATGGAACTTTGCTGTATCGGTGTTGTCGCTTTATTCGCTATTTGCTGCGGAATGCTGGGATTGGCTACAGCGGCGAAAATGAGCGCGACTGAAATTGAGCACACGGCCCGTGCGGACGGGAAGCGAGACTAGGATGGAATATTGCTGCATAGGAGTGATTTTTCTGCTGGCTGCAACTTTTGCGGTGCTCGGGCTCGTTTTTGGGCTTCAATACCGCAGCCGCAACAAAGATCCTCAGCAAAAACCCGAGTCAGACCATACTCACGAAACTTCCGAATAAAAACGCTGCCTGTATAATCAAAGCATGATCGGCAGCGACCATCACAAAGTGATCATTATCGGCGCAGGCGCCGCCGGGCTTGCCGCCGCGCGACACCTGACGCAGGCTGGGATCAAGCCGCTGATAATCGAGGCACGCGACCGCATCGGCGGCCGTGTGCATACAATATTTGAGAATGACGTGCCGGTTGAACTGGGCGCCGAATTTATTCACGGGGCGCCGCCGGAGATCTTTGACATCCTCAGGGAAGCGGGCCTGGAAACGCTGCCCACCAGCTGGTCGCCGTGGCATTTTACGCCTGAAACCGGCCTTGAACCAGCCGATGCTTCAGACCGCGCCGGCGACGAAAAGATCTGGCAAAAGCTCTACGAATACGTGGACGAAGGCGGCCCGGACGTCTCGTTGGCAGAATTCCTCGACGGCGAAAAGATCGAAGGTGAAGATCGTCAGAAAATAGAGGGTTATGTCGGCGGATTTCATGCCGCCCCGGCGGATGTGATCGGCGTCGCGTCACTGGTAAAGACCGAACGCGCGGCGGATAAGATCAACAGCGATCACGCTTTCAGGCTGCCGGGCGGCTATGATCAGGTAATTCAGCATTTGTGGCGCGAAGCTGGGGAAAAAGGCGCGCAAATACGGCTGAATTTGCCGGTAAGTGCTGTTAAATGGGGAGAAAATGGAATTGAGATCGCCGCCGGGACTGGCGAGACCAGCGCGCAGATCTTTCGCGCCCGGGCGGCAATAATAACCCTCCCGGTCAGTGTTCTAAAGGCGGGTTCTGTGACATTCGAACCGCCGCTGAGCGTTAAACAAACGGCGCTTGAGAAAATAGAGATGGGCCCCGCGGTGCGGGTGATCTTTCACTTTAAGTCCAAATGGTGGAACAGGATATTAGAGAAAGTTAAACCGCTTTCTCAACCTTTGGGTTTTCTTTATGCGCCCCGGGAAACGATCCAGGTCTGGTGGACAAATGAGCCTGCCGAACCCGCCCTGCTAACAGGTTGGGCCGGAGGCCCGAGAGCACAGGAGCTAGGGGGTTTAGACCGGGAAGTTCTGGTTGCGAATGAGATAAAGACGCTGGCTCGAATTTTTTCCGTCGAGCCCGAATTTATCAGAGAGCATATACTGAGCGCGAGTTATCAGGACTGGCTGCACGATCGCCGTTCGCTGGGCGCCTATACCTATATGGCTGTCGACGGGGCCGATGCGCCCGCGAAATTGGCTGAATCGATCGATAATACGCTGTTTTTTGCCGGTGAAGCCACAAACTTCGACGGGCATTGGGGCACGGTCCACGGAGCGATCGCCAGCGGCTATCGGGCGGCGCGGGAAGTCATCGCAGCAAAAACCTAGTCCCCGGCATCTTCCGCCTCTTTGGCTTCCGCGGGTGTTTCGCTTTCATTTTCCTTACGGGCTTTTGCGTCCAGCTTTGGCCCGATGACAAAGATATTATAGGTGGCGGTGTCCCAGGCGTTGTGGATGCCGATAAAGAGCAGTAAAAGCGCCGAAGCGCCCGCGCCAAAAAGCGCTGTTTTAGCAAAGTAAATGGCTGCCAGCGCCGATACCGCAAGCGTGAGATAAGCCGCTATGGGCAGGATCGCATGAAAGAGCCAGTCTTCGAACACCGGCTGGTACGCCGTCTGCTTCTGCATGCGCAGGGTGACAACGATGGAATAGATCGTGCCGATCGCTCCCATCAGGCCCCAGAAAACGGCCGCACAAGCGACATCCGGCCAGGGAGCGCGAATGCCCGCGGACAGTAGAAGAACAGCGCCAAAGTGGATCACCGTAGGCGTAGCAAACGCCGCTCCGACTTCGGCTACCGGTTCTTTACTCGGCAGGCTGGCGATCAGCGTCATCACCACAAACTGCAGTCCGATCAGCGCGCCGGCCGCTGAACCAACGATCAGGTAAAAACTATCCCATTCTGCAAGTTCGGTCATTACTCTTACGCCTTTCTTGAATATCTACCACGTTGTCCAGAGGGCGTTGTCCAGAGGGCAGTGTGTGCGAGTGCGGTCGGTCACATCCTTACAAGACAGTGATAATTTATACCATATTGACGGGGTTAAGAGGGTGTTTAATAATATCCACTGCGTCCGATAATAGAGATTATGTAGTGCAAATATGATGTAATTCTACAGCCTTTTATTTCTTTGGCGGCGCCTCAACTTCCGAGAAAGCAAACGCTGCCCTCACGATGATCGAAAAACAATGAATTTAATCGCGTCTTAAAACGTAGGCGGCGTTGGATCGAGGTCGGAATCCAGGAAATCGGTGATCATGGGTACCAGCCAATCCGTCCGCTGCATCATGCCTATGTGGGTTGTGCCCGGGATAATGGCCAGGCGGGATTTGGGCAGCCCGTGGAATTCCCCCATTTTTCCGCCGCCCTTGGCGCGAAACAGCTCCAGGGCATGCTCATACCGCACACCGTCGGCATCGCCAAAGGCCATGAAGATCGGAGCCTCTATGTTTTTTACATCCTTAGACCAATCATAAGGCTTCAGGTCGATACTGCTGACCTTTTTCACAAACTCGGGAAAATGGTCCGGATCGTTCCCGAGACTGACATATTGCTCGTATAAAGACGTGCCTTTGAACATATCGGCGTTCATCTTAGCAAAGGCTGCCTCTGCATCGGGCCACCACCCGTCATGCGCATAGACGCCCGACAATATCACGAGCCTGCGTACCTGCTCAGGGTGGCGCACGGCTACCTGAAAGGCCACGCCGCCGCCCATGCTGTATCCCAAGACGTCCGCATTATCTATTTTGAGGTGCTTAAGCAGGCCTGAGACATCGTCCGCCATGCCTTCGAAGCTGATCTCGCGTTCTATATCCCTTGTACGGCCGTGGCCCTGCATTTCAGCCACTATTACTTTACGGTCTTTGGCCAACAGCGGTATGAATTTCGACCAATTCAAAGGGATGCTCATAAAAGAGCCATGCAGCAGTACGATCGGTTTCACCTTCGCCGTAAACTTCGTAGTACATTTTTAGCCCGTTCACATCTGCATAGCCGGTTTCGGCCGGTTTTATGTCCGGGTTAGCCGCTGTGATTTTTGCGGCGTCTTTTGGCGCAGGTGAAGCTGCCTGGTTTGCTTTTTGTTGAGGTCGAGGTTGAGGTTGGCAAGCTGCCATTACCGCTACAATAATGGTGACCCAGAGACCGTTTAGAATACGCGTGTTCATATCTTCCCCCTTGTTCATGATGCAAAGCCCGGCGACAATATTTAATTATACTACTCACGGATCGATAATTTCTACATATCCGTCGGTTCCATTCACGCGAATTCTCTGCCCGTCTTTGATCAGTTTGGCGGCATTTTCTACTCCGACAACTGCCGGCAGACCATACTCGCGTGCGATAACGGCTCCGTGGGTCATCAGCCCGCCGACTTCGGTGACCAGGCCTTTGATGGATACAAACAGGGGCGTCCAACTGGGGTCGGTAAATGTGGTGACCAGGATATCTCCCTCTTCCAGATCGGCGTCTTCCATGCTTAAGATGACGCGCGCCCGCCCCTCTATGACCCCGGAAGAAACGGCCAGGCCTACGATAGCTCCGGCTGGCAGATCTTCCCGATTGTAGCTGCCCGAAATGATCTCGCCATCGGAAGTCATGACACGCGGGGGAGTCAATTTCTCAAATAATTTGTACTCGCCTTTTCGTTTGTCGATGATCTGGTAATCAATTTCATTTGTGCGTACGGCCTTGCGAAGTTCTTCAAAAGTGAGGTAATAAATATCTTCTTTTTCACGAATAACGCCCGCCTGTACGAGCTGCCCGGCTTCTTTCATTAGAGCCTGTTTATAAACCCAGTAGCGATTAACGATTCCGTATTTTGGATATTCGCGATAACCGCTCAGGTTTCGTACCAGGTCGATCATTCGTTTTGTTTCTTCAACTTTTTGTTCACCGTCGGGTAATTGCTTTAATCGATCTAGTAACTCCTGTTCTTTTTGCAGAGCTTTCTGTCGCCCCTGCTCAAATCTCAATTTGCCGGCGCCCGGCTCAAAGTTTTTAACGTTACTGAGAATCAAGGGGATGAGTGTAGTGGGTTTTTCGTTCCAACGGGTTTTCGTAATATCGATCTCACCGGCACATCGCATTCCATATTTGTCGAGAAAGACAAGAATCGCGTCCCGGGTTTCCCGTCCACCCTCAAACCTAAGGAGTTCATCCAAAAAATTCTCATCTTTTACCTGCTGCAAATACTCAATCATTTCCGGAAAGCCGCGGATCACATCCGCGACATCCAATAGCGCCAGGCCCATCTCCGAAGTAATATTATTTGGCACGGATTGAGAAAGTATGTCTGCCGCATTTTTCTCACCTAACCATTCGTTCATTTTTTCATTGATCCATGCTGCAGCATTCATACCGGTCATGATCACACCAAAACTTTGCGAATCAGAATTTGTTTTCTTTAGTTGCTGAATATCTTCCAGGATAAAATCAAATAGGTCCGGTCCCGATCGGGTTTGGATGTTTTGTTTTAACGCTGCTATCGATGTTTGATTGGCCTTGATCAGTTCAAAAACGATCGTTGGATCGTAATCGTTTAGTGCTTGATAATTCGGAGGCGACACAGCTTTATCGCTTTTACCGGGACCTGATCCTTTTTTATCCTCCGGTAACGGTCTAATAAAATCTCCGCGCTCCAGGATGGTTGTAAGCGCGTCTTTTATGATCGGATCGGATTTCCCCAGAACATTAACCAGAGTGTTTCTGCCGGATGGTGAACCCAGCATCGGTGCAACATCAACAAATAATCTTCCACCGGCAGTGCGCATGATTGACGGGGTCATTAACAGGAAAAAAGACAATCCCAGAGGCTTCATGGCATCGGTCATCATTTGCTGATGCCCCACCGAAATGTACATATGATTTTCGTTGTCATTAGCTTCGGGGATGGGATATAAAGTAGTGATCGGCCGGCTCTGGACAATATAAAATTCCTCATCGACCAAACACCATTCGATGTCCTGGGGGTCCCCATAATATTCGGCGAAATGTCCTTCGATCTTTCTGCCTACGCGCGCGAGCTGCAAGATCTGCTCATCCGTCAGCGCTTGTCTGATCCTGCCTCTCAGGCTCGACCTCATGTTCTTCGGTGCCGCCATCTTTAGACGCATAAATGGCCAGTTTCTTAGCGGAAATTTTCTTATCGATGATCTCGCCTTCACGCACTTTGTAGTTGTCGGCATTCACCAGGCCGGAGACCATCGCCTCGCCAAGCCCGAAGCCGGCATCGATGGATAATACTTTCCTGTTACCGGTGACGGGATCGGCGGTGAACATTATTCCTGCCGCCTGCGGGAAGACCATTTTCTGAACCACAACAGCCAGGTGGACCTTGCGGTGGTCGAAGCCGTTTTGAATACGGTAGATCACCGCCCTCTCGGTAAATAGCGATGCCCAGCACTTGCTGATAGACGTGAGGATCGCCCCATTTCCGATAATATTCAAATACGTATCCTGCTGGCCGGCGAAAGAGGCCGTCGGCAGATCCTCGGCAGTGGCGCTGGACCGCACGGCGTATGGAGTTTTGTCACCGAAGTTTGCGAGATGACCTGAAATCTCTTCTGCAATGTCTTCAGAGATTGGGTATTCTTTCGATGACCAGGCGGATCTTCGCGCTGATCTCGCTGATATTTTTTCTATCTTCTGCCTTAAGACGCGCTAATTCATCCAGTAAGCCGTTGAGCTGCGGATTGTTTTCGGTAATTCTTTTATACGCTTCGGTGGTAACGCAAAAACCATCCGGCACCTGTATTCCTTCGATCCCGGAAATTTCCCCCAGGTTCGCGCCTTTGCCTCCGACAAGCTCGGCTTTTGTTTTATCGATATCCTGAAATCTGAGTGTATAGACGCTCTTATTATTCATTTGTTTTTCTCTTTTTACGGTCATTTGCGGTGGAGCTTATTTGTTGTCTCATTCATTATTTCAATTCCTTTTAATAAGTAGGTTTCAATGATCTTGATCTCCTTGTTTGAAAATGAAGCAATAAGTTCTTCCGTCTTTTTGCGGAATTCTTTATAAAGCGGAACGAAAAGCGCCATTATTTTTTCCGTGTTCGGTTCGATGATAACCTTCCGCCTGTCGTCTGCGGCGGCCTGTCTTTTTACCAGTTTTTTCTTTTCAAGCCTGTCTATTAAACCGGTAACCGCACCTGTCGTGAGCCCGGTTAAATTTGAAAGCTCGCCGGCTGTCATTTGCCCTCTTTCTATTAAGAACCCCAGGTATTTATGGTCAGTGCCTGAAAGCCCTGCCTTTTCGGCAATGGCCTCGTGCATCTGAATAGAAACGTAGGAATGCTGCTGGCTTAGCTTCCTCATTTGTTTGATCACATCGTTATCCATATATATCTTATCCACTCATTATCTTAGTAGCTAAGATAATACAAACTTTGAAATGTGTCAAGACCCCGGATTGTCACATCACAATGAGGTCAGTACCGGGAACGAAGTGGCCGGCTTCCGGGCGCAGCGAGTATAGAGGGGTTTATCTGTACGGGTTTTGAGACAATACGGAGCCGGTCACTATGTTACCGGTACTGGCTTCACTGCCATTTGACTTAGCTGCTAAAAGAATTACACTATTCGCGAATTCATCCCATGAAATGAAACTTCGTTGATGAATTCCTCTCCTTCGTTCTTAAGAAACTAATACGAAAGGCCCTAATATAAAATGGCGAATTTTGGTGTGTATTTCGAGATAACCAATAATACCTTACACGATCTCAGCTATGTCGGTTCAGATCTGGACGATGCCAGCTACGACGGCCCGCAAACGATCCCTGCTAATAACCAACCGACCGAGGTCCATTTAGATGATCCGCATTTTAGCGAAGGAGCGTCGGGCACGGTTTAACTTTATCGCCCAGCTCAAGGGTGTGATCCGCAAATATGCCTGGTACGGTTCGTGCCCGGTCGGCAGCGACAACAGCGCGTCAGGCCCCGGCATTACGCATTGGACCGGGCCGCACGGCCATCCGACCTACATCAATATTTATATTGACGGTAACACGCCCGGATGGACGGCCCTCGGTGCGGAATCTGCCCCGACCCACAAGGAAATAAAAGCCGCCGCGGCCGGTAAAACTCCCTCGGATCCGAAAAAGATGGTTAAGTTTAAGCAGCCGAAGACCAGGAAATAAGCGGATCTGCGTGAATAAAACGGTTTAGAGTTCAAGCTTTAGCTTGTCTTAATTTTTGAGAATAAGACAAACTAAAGTTTGAACTCTAAACCGTTTTACTAATGCTTACTTGTCGCTTTTTATCTTCAACACATCACCTGGCTGGCACTCCAGCGTCTGGCAGATCTTTTTTAGTGTTTCGAAATTGATGCCCAGGGCCTTGCCCTTTTTTAACCGCCACAGGGTGGTATGGCTGATACCTGTTTGCTTGGATAACCAGTAGAATGTGCGGCCGCGTTCGGCCAGCAGCGGATCGATCTGAGCTTCTATGATCATAGGCGTTAAGAATTTAGATATTAGATTCAACCCGGTCGCTACTGCTTCCCGGTCCTGACAAATACAATATATCCAACATATAAAACATATCCTGCATTTGACATATAGTCAACCAGGGCTTACTCTATATTAGTAAAGAGCTTAGCTCACTCTCTTCTCAGCATTTCCGGAAATCACCGGCTCTTCTGAAGTCCATAGCCCGAACCTCTAAAGGGACTTACATGAAAAACCTATCTATAACGGAGCGTAGTAAAGGCGCCGTGGTCATCCTTGACCTAAAAGGACAGATAAAGCTTGGTGAGGGCAACATCCGGCTCCATAACGCAATATTAGAGCTGGCAGCAAAAGGGACAAAGAATGTGGTGCTGAATCTGGAAAACGTTTCGTCCATAGACTCGAGCGGTTTGGGCGAAATAATCGCCAGCCACGTCACCCTGAAAAAAAATAACGGCGCGCTAAAGCTTCTCGGCTTAACGAAACGGGTCCGTGAATTGATGGTGATCACCAAACTTCTTACGGTACTGGATTGCTTTAAGACCGAAGCGGACGCTGTCAGCAGCTTTCGTATTTTCTTTGACAAGGTTGAAAAAAATGCCGCGGCCGGTTATCAAGGACTTTGAGAATAAACTTCGAGTTACCTGGAGTTGAGATAAATATGAATGACGTTGAAATCACTTTGATCATGATCGGGTTCGCGACAGTCAGCTTTTCTATCTTTATCTATATCGGAAGCTGGCTTCTGCATACGCTAAAGACCCCGGACGTACCGATTGCTTTACAGATAGCGGTGCCGAGGCCCGTAGGCGTATCAAACAACGGAAGTATAAGACGCCGCGTCGAAATAAAAACAGGCATTATCTGCTCATTGCCGATACACCAGCGCGGCCGGTCAAACGACCTGGGTTTTTAGAAAAATGAAAACAGCTCAACTAGAAAAAGTTTACGCGCCGGCAAAATGCGCCTGGTGCGACGGATCAAAAAAATGGCAGGTAGCGCCGGGCACTATTGCTTCGTGTATAGTCTGCGGCGGTAAAGGCTACGTTTCGGTGGTTCAGCCTGCCGGCCAATGCCGGGAGTGCGAGGGCCGCGGCAGACGCGTAAATCTCAATCCCTGCCTGACCTGCGCCGGCACCGGTTGGGAACATATTTCCGGGCTGGAATAAAAACAGGCCTACATCAATTATGAGCAAAAAAACTTTGGCAGACGATAAAACGATCGAGCCGTCCATCGAGTCATCAGGCGAAGAAATTCCCGTTAAATTTAATTCGACCGACTCGCTGTACCGGGGCATCATCGTCGCTTGTCTGAGGACGAAACAGTTGATCAAAGGCGCCACTCCACGCACCCCTCCCGAATTTTCGCATAAACGTAAAAGTACCCGCGTCGCGCTTGAAGAGATCAGATTAGGTTTGGTCTATTTCAAAGAACTTCCCGACGAAATTCTTTAAGTAAAATTAAAGTAATTATCCGATAGACGGGTCTTACCTCTAAATTCATTAGCTTTCCACCGGTAACAGTCAGATCCAAACTCCTGGTGACGGGACCGGACGTGTTTCGTTTCAGCGGCGAGTGCAACAAATGAAACAAAATGAAACAGAAATCTCGTAAAATTCCCAAAACCGCAGATCAAATTAAAAAAGAACATTGAAGCTGGAAATTGAGGTGTCAACACTCTTTTTCCGGACCTCAGCCCACCTGAAAGCATAGCTCAGCCGGAAGATTTAGTCGTTAATAGATTTGAGGTAATAGGCTGTCGCGGGTGATTTTGAATAGATAGCGAGCAGAGAGTGTTTATTGACGATATGATTTTTAAAACCAATTAATTCAGATCGCCCGAGTCAGACGCTGCTTTAAAGTCTCTTTCGACTGGGCACCGATCAGCCGATCGACTTCCTTACTATTCTTAAATATAAAAAGCATCGGATGCTCTGGACGCGAAAGCGTGAGGAGGCCGCAGGGTTTTTCATCGACATTTAGCTTTCCGACGCGCTCTGCCGGATGGAAAATGTGCAAGGTTGAAAATGTCCGGAGCACAGGCGTGTCGGTGGACGACCAGCCACTTCAACGTAACCGATAAAGCCGGCCAGTTGTCCATTAAGGTTTCGCCGGCGGATTGCCGGACGATCCGATATCAGAGTTGTTCAATACCTGTTCCAAGCGAACCGGAGCTTGCCGATTGAATCCCAGTACCCCCGGAATCAAGGTTATCAAGCTGGATGCCTGTCCCGCCCAATTCGAGTTTTGCCATCTGGATACCGGTTCCGCCGGAGTCAAGGTTTGCCATCTGGATACCGGTTCCGCCGGAGTCAAGGTTTGCCATCTGGATACCGGTTCCACCGGAGTCAAGGTTTGCCATCTGAATGCCTGTTCCGTCGTCCATCCTGAACAACATAAGCATACCTAAAATCACTGCTAAAATTAAAAACGTATTTTTGATCTTCATATTATTTCTCCTTAAGGGTAACTAAACCGTTTCCATGCTAAACCCGGGCCGCAGCTTGACGATCTCTTGCTTCAGCCTGGCATCTGCTCTGCTTAACTCGCTTTTTATCGGACTATCAAGAAAGTATTGCCGAGCGATCTTGTTATCAATTTTCTCCACTTCTCTTAAACAGACGATGGCTTTATCCACGTATTGTTTCAAACAAGCAGCTTCGAAGGCATTGAGCCAGAGCACATAATTTTCAGGATAGAACTCAAGTCCTTTATTTATGTAATCAATTCTCCGGTCGAGGATCCGCTGATCGACTTTACCGCCTTCGTTAAACTCCAGTTCTTCAAGCCAGGAGCGGATCTCATAAACACTTCCAACTGCCTGGCGTGAACCTGAATATTCTTTCATGACGGAATCAAGAATTGTTCTCGCTTCCGTTTTTTCTCCCAGGCCGATCAGGACCCGCGCTTTGTTCAGGGTATTCGACCATGATCTTCGAACCACCGATTCGTTTCGGTTTAGCAGCTCCAGGCTTCGTTTACAGTTATCGGCCGTGAGCCCTGTTTTTAAGATCTCTTTGATGCTGTGGGAAATCATTTCTTCCTCTATAGTACGGCCCGCCGGCTGATGCTGCCTTGGGACGTTGGAGACGCCGGTGCCCCTATAGTTGTAAAAACTAATATCGGGTACGAATGCCAGTTTGATGTACGGCAGCGTATCGGCTTCATATTTATTCAAGATATCGGTGTGGAACCGGCAATCTTCAGCATGGTCTAACAGTTCGTCAAACTCAGCGTCGCTAAGGCGAGTAAGGCCGGTTGTCCAGTTATTATTGATAGTGCATTTATTCATTGTTCTCACCTCCCAGTATCCCCATTCCTTCTAAAGCCTGCCGGAATTTATGTATTGCCCGATACCGGTCCTGCTTTGCCTTTGATACCGAAATGCCTCGTTTCTTTGCCCTTTCAGGATCAGTTAAACCGTACCTTATATCTTCCAAGGCATTCTGGTGCTCTTTAGAAAGAATTTTTCCAGCCAGAACCATTAAAAAATCACATTCCTGTTTAAGAAGTATCTGCTTTACAAACCGGCCCTTGTCTGAAACCCAACCATCAAGATCTTCCAAGTGAACCGTTCTGTAGCTATCCCGGCACCGGTTCAGGTTGAAGTGGTCGTAAATTCTGCAAGTGGAGATGGTATGCAATAGTCCGCGGGGATTACTGATCTCCGTTTTGTACAGACCGTTGACATAATTTCTTAAGAAGAGCAATACAGCCAGAAAAGTATCTTGTGTAACGTCGGATTTGTGGAAAGCGGGATCAATACAATACTTACATTTCAAACTGCGTTGAATGCCATTTTCAATTCTTTTCTCGTAAGCGTGCCTGAGCAGTTCGCACGCGTGGTCAGCTCCACTTCTTAGAGCTGAATTGAGATCATAGGCTGTTACCTCATTTTCAGTCCTCATTTTCTACCCCATTTCAAGTGCGCAAAATTGAAAATTTTCAGTACCTGAAGTCAAATATTTCCAGCTAAGACCTGAATAACTTCGTAAATTCCTTGCGCTCTTACTCTATAGTCTAGAGAACCGCGAAAAACGTTACAAGAATTTTCTTTTTAAAAAAGCAGCCTTAAATAGTTAAAAAGAGGCGACGCCCTCTCACAAAGAAAATAAGTAAGATCGTAGATCAGTAATAAAGTCAGAAAGAGAATTACTATGCAGTAATGGAAACGTACGATACTCGCCTCAAAAGACCGCGCGGGAGCATTATTATCCAACTTTACCGGCCTGTCCTTGGGAATATCCGGCTGAGAAGTTTTGACGGCCGTTTTTTCCGGAATAACTTTCGAGCCGGGTTTTCTGCCTTTCATGTTTGCACCTCCGAAATTTTCTTTTTTGGTTTAGGAAAGCTCAGTTACTTCTTTGTCGGGAAAAAAGGCAAACTCGTTACAAGGATCGGGATGGACAGAGAGATTATTGAAAAATATGGGTAGGCCGGTGAGTCTGTTGTCTAACAGACCGGGAGGTTTAACTTATGAAATGAAGCCGGCGGGCGATCTTCGCACACTTACGCTAACCGATCACGTCCGGCCAGTTGTCGGGGACGGGTGCTTCTTCGGCGAGGTCTTCAGCAGGCTGGGCCTGGCTGGAGCTTGAGATATCCAGCACGTTTTGCTCGACGAAGATAGGGCAGTCGACGCGCAGGGCCAAAGCGATCGCGTCTGACGGGCGGGCGTCCATAGTTACCTTGTTGCTGCCGTCTTCGCTGGAAAGCTCGATGCTGGCATAGAAAGTATTTTCGCGCAGGTCAGAAACGATCACTTTATCGGCGCGATAGCCTAATTCCAAAATGAGATTGCGGATCAGATCGTGGGTCATCGGGCGCTGCGGCACGACCTTTTCAATTTCCAGCGCGATGGCGTTGGCCTCATAGGCGCCGATCCAGATAGGGAGGATGGCTTCGCTATCGATACCTTTAAGCACCACGATGGGCGTACTGCTGTTGGGGTCCATAATTAACGCGCCGACTTTTACTTCTATTTGCATCATGTTTATTAGCCCTTACTAACGTGCGGGCTTCTGCCGTTTTTTGAGCCCTTGCTGACGCGCAGGCTACTGTCACGCGTTGGGCTTCTGCTATATCTCAATTCTAACAAATAAGCGACTTCACTGACAGGCAGAAACGCGACAGTTACTAATCTCCATTCCAAATATTCAAGATTCCAGAATTTCAGGTGGTTTAGCTTGGATTTTGGAATAGCGAAGCGTGAAATTTTGGAATTAGACATAACTGCCCCGGCCCTGCCTACTCTACCATTTCACCGTATAAGGAATTGCGCTTGCTTTCGGTTATTTTCACCTTGACAACTTTACCCAGCAATTCTTCTTTGTCGCCGACAAAATTTACCACGTGATGAGTGGTCGAATGCCCGGTCAATTCCTGCCCGGAGCTGCTGATGCGTTCAACTAATACTTTATGTATGCGGCCTACCTGCTCATTCCAGACCTTTTGCTGGATCTCGCGGTGCAGCTTCTCGAGTTCGAGAAAGCGCGCGGTCTTTTCCGCCGGCGAAACACTGTCTTCCAGCGCCGCAGCGGGCGTTCCGGGCCTCACAGAATACTTGAAGAAATAGGCGCTATCATATTGACAGTATTCGACTAAGTTAAGCGTCTGCTTAAAATCTTCATCGCTCTCACCGGGAAATCCGACGATGATGTCCGTGGTCAAAGCGATCTCTCTGGGCGAGGCTTTGATGGCGTCGATCCGCCTTTTATAGCTTTCGGCGGTGTGGCCGCGGCGCATATCGCGCAAGACTTTGTCGCTGCCGGATTGCACCGGCAGGTGCACCCAGTTGCACAAGTTTTCGTGTTCGTCGATGGCGTCTACCAGGTCGGGGTGAAAATCGCGGGGAAACGAGGTAGTGAACTTAATTCGCTCAATTTCCGTCCCGGCCACGGCGCGCAGAAGCTTGGAAAATTGCGTGGCGCCTTTCACGTTTTCGAGCCCGGCAGTTTCTTTCGGGCGGTAACTATTGACGTTTTGCCCGATGAGGTGGACCTCTTTGATGCCGCTTTCTTTGAGGCGCGTGACTTCCCTGACGATCTGATCAGCCGGCAGGCTCTTTTCCCGCCCCCTGGAGAAAGGCACGATGCAATAGGTACAAAATTTGTTACAGCCTTCGATAATGGGGACAAAAGCGACGTAAGGTGATTGCATCTGCGAGGTGGAGACCGACCAGTCATAGTCAAATTCCCTCTCGCCCAGGTCCATAAAAGGCTCGCGTTTTAGCAGGCTTTCCTCGATCGCTTCATGAACGCGGCCGACCGCCCTGGTGCCGATGACAAAGTCGATGCCTTCACGCCCGAAAAGCGTTTCGCCTTCCAGCTGCGCGACACAGCCCATCACGCCTACCAGCGGTTTTTTAGGCGATTTAGCGGTTAAATTTTGGGACTTTTGCCTTACCTCGCCGACTCTAGTATAAAGTTTATGTTCGGCTTTTTCTCTGACAGAGCAGGTATTAAAAAGCACGACGTCCGCGGAATCTTCCGAAAGCGTCATCTCATAACCCTGTTTTTCCAGCAAAGTAGCGACGCGCTCCGAATCGGATACGTTCATCTGACAGCCGAATGTCTCGAGATAGACTTTTTTTACTTCCTTAACAGGCATAAAATAGAAAAGAGATTATGGCCACAAACCGCGATTTTGTCCATTTGCACCTGCATACGGATCTGAGCCTGCTGCAGGCTTCGACCCAGATCAAGAAACTGGCGCCCCGGCTTACGGAGCTGGGTATGCAGTCTTGCGCGATCACCGATCAGGGTAACATGTATGGCACTATCTCATTTTACAATACGATGAAGGCGAATGGAATTCACCCTATTCTAGGGTATGAAGCCTATTTGACTTATGGCAACATGCGCGAGAAGGCGCAGCCGCTGCGCGCGGGCGAAAGGCCTTACTATCAACTCGTGCTGCTGGCCGAATCTCTCGAGGGTTATTACAACCTGGCTTACCTCGCCTCAAAGGCTTTTACCGAAGGACTGCATTACAAACCCCGGATCGATCTTGACTTACTATCCCAGCACAGCAAAGGGCTGATCGCGCTTTCCGGCGGCCAAAACGGCGTGCTCGGGCACTACCTCGCGCTGGGAAATTATGACGAGGCGAAAAACAAAGCCGCGCAGTTTCAGGAGATCTTCGGCAAAGATAATTTCTTTATCGAGGTGCAGGACCACGGGCTGACGGAAGAAAAAGAATTTAACCGGCACCTGATCAAATTATCAAAAGACATCGGCGCACAGCTTGCGGCGGCGAACGAATCTTTTTATCTGACCCAGGAAGATGCCCGCGCGCATGAATTGCTGCTCTGTATCGGCGAAGGCAAAACCGTCAACGATCCGACCCGGCCACAACTCGGCAACAATAATTTTTATGTCCGCTCGCCGGAAGAAATGTGGAAGGTTTTCGGGAAAGAGCTGCCCGATGCTCTGACCCTCACCGCCCGGATCGCCGAGCGCTGCCAGGTAAAGCTTCCTAAACCTGAAGACGAATATTACCTGCCTAATTTTCCTATCCCGCCGGATTCGAATTGCGCGACCGACGCCGAATATTTTGACAAGGTAGTGATGGACGGGTTTGCCCGGCGCATGGAAACGATCTGGGAACCGGCGCTGGCCGCGGGTGTTTTGAAATACCCTTTCGAGGATTACCATCAGCGCGTCAAACGCGAGATCGGGATCATCAACGGGATGAAATTTCCCGGCTATTTTTTAGTGGTGTGGGAATTTATCAAATACGCCAAGGAGAAAAATATTCCCGTCGGGCCGGGACGCGGTTCGGCAGCGGGTTCGCTGGTCGCATATTGCCTGGAAATTACCGACGTCGATCCGATCCAGTATGAACTACTTTTTGAGCGCTTCTTAAACCCCGAGCGCGTGACGATGCCCGATATCGATATCGACTTTTGCGTGCGCGGCCGGGCTGAGGTTATCCAGCACGTGACGGAGCTCTACGGCGCCGAGCAGGTTTGCCAGATCGTGACCTTTGGAACGATGGCTTCGCGCGCGGCGATCAAGGACGTGGGACGCGCGCTGGAAATGACCTACGCCGAGGTGGAAAAGATCAGCAAGATGATCCCGCCGCCGATCCGCGGGCGCAACGTCAGCATCACGCAAGCGATAGATACGGTGCCCGATCTGAAAAAAGCAATGGACACCGATCGCCGGGTGAAAGAGCTGGTCGATCTCGCGCTGCGGCTCGAAGGCTGTTCGCGCCACTCGTCGGTACACGCGGCGGGCGTCGTTATTTCGCCAAAACCGCTGCACGAACTGATCCCGGTGGCGATGTCCACCCGCGACGAATTGACCACGCAATACGCTATGACCGATCTGGAAAAGACCGGTATGCTGAAGATGGATTTCCTCGCGCTGACCACGCTGACGATCATTGACGACTGTATAAAAAGCATTAAAGCAAAACTCGAGGTTGAGATCGACTGGCTCAGCGTTCCGCCGAATGAAGAGAAAACCATGCAGCTTTTTGCCGATGGCAAAACGCAGGCGATATTCCAGTTTGAATCCCAGGGCATGGCTGAGATCACCCGGCGTTTGAAACCCAAGGGACTGGAAGATCTTTCGGCGTTAAACGCGCTCTATCGCCCGGGCCCGCTTGACGGCGGGATGGTCGAAGATTTTATCGACCGCCACCACGGCAAGAAAAAAGTAAGATACATTCTGCCGGAGATGGAAGAGTTTTTAAAAAACACTTACGGCATTATCGTTTACCAGGAGCAGATCATGCAGCTGGCGCAAAAGCTGGCCGGCTATAGCTTAGGCGCTGCCGACATGATGCGCCGCGCGATGGGTAAAAAGAAGCGCGATGAAATGGCCCAGCATGAAGAGCAGTTCATCAACGGCGCGATAGAACGCGGGCACAAAAAAGAAAAAGCCGAAGAGATCTTTCACCTGATGGCGCAGTTTGCCGATTACGGTTTTAACCGCAGCCACAGTATGGCGTATGCGTACCTGGCGTTTCAAACCGGCTATCTCAAGGCGCATTATCCTTCGTTCTTTTACGCGTCGGTGCTTTCTAATGAAGCCGACAATACGGCAAAGATATATCAATACTCGGTCGAACTGCGTTCGATGGGAATAGAGCTGCTGCCGCCCGACGTCAATGAAAGCGACGCCGATTTTACCCCGGTCGAAGGCGCGGTCAGGTTCGGGCTGCACGCGATCAAGGGGATCGGCGGTTCGACGGTACAGGCGATCCTGCGCGCGAGAAATGAGGGGCGCTTTACTTCCCTCTCGGACTTTACTTCGCGGATCGATCAGGGCGCGATAAACAAACGCGGTTTAGAAGGCTTGATCTGCGCCGGCGCGTTCGATTCCTTAAAACCGGCGGACTGCCCGGTGAACCTGTGGCGGGCAAAAGTCCACGCCGGTATCGAACAGGCGCTGTCTTACGCGCAGAAAACCTGGAACGACAAGCTGAGCGGACAAAGCGGGCTCTTCGGCATGGAAGAATTCGGCAGCGACGCGCAGGAAGAATTGCCGGATGTTCAACCCTGGCCTTCCGAGAGATTAGCGGCGGAAGAAAAAGCCGCGATCGGGTTTCATCTGACCTGCCATCCGCTGGAAAACTTTTCGTCCTTGTTATCGCAATTAAAGATCCCGAAGATCGCGGAGCTCGAAGCCGTCGGCGGCGAAACCGTGACGCTTGCCGGGGCGATCACATCGCTGCAGGTAAAGCCGACGAAAAAAGGCACGCTTTTCGGGATGTTCAAGCTGGAAGATGAATCGAGCGGCCTCAAATGCCGGGCGTGGTCCGAAAGTTACAGCAAGTACTCCGGGTTATTAAAAAACGACCAGCTCGTCCTGATAACAGGCCGCGTAGAGGGCGGTGACCAGCCGGAACCGACACTGATCGTCGATGAAGTGATGTCGCTGGCCGATATTGTTCATTCCAGGGCCAAACGGGCGCTGATATCGCTGCCCTACAATTCTATCGACCAGCGATTTCTGGAAGACATCTTTGCTTTACTCGATAGAAATAAGGGAAAATGTGAAGTATATTTTGCTGTTAATACCGAAAACAATTTTGCGGTGAATATCGCCGCCTCCGGCGCGCTGGGCATTGCCGGCAGCCGCGAGCTGGAAGAGGAATTGACGGCGCGGTATTGTAGGGTTGATTGGATCTTGAAGAATTAAAAGGTTTAGAGTTCAAACTTTAGTTTGTCTTCTGACTAAGCAACCGGACAAGCTGAAGCTTGAACTCTGAACCTATTTAAAATTATGACTGAATTAACCGCAATGGAGCGAGTACAACTGGCGCGGCATCCCGACCGGCCTTACACGCTCGACTTGCTGGAGACAATTTTTGAGGATTTTTCCGAGATCCACGGCGACCGGCGCTTTGCCGACGACCCGGCGATGGTTTGCGGGTTTGCCAAGCTGGACGGCGTCGAAGTGATGGTTATCGGCCAGCAAAAAGGCCGCGATCTGAACGAACGCCGCCATCGCAATTTTGCCATGCCCAAGCCCGAGGGCTACCGCAAAGCATTGCGGGCAATGCAGTTAGCGGAAAAATTCCGCAGGCCGATCATCACTTTTATCGACACGCCCGGCGCCTATCCCGGCATCGACGCCGAGGAACGCGGCCAGGCCGAGGCGATAGCCTACAATTTGAAGTTCATGGCGGCGCTGAAAGTGCCTGTGATCGTTGCGGTTATCGGCGAAGGCGGCTCCGGCGGCGCGCTGGCAATCGGTATCGGCGACCGCGTGCTGATGATGGAAAACTCGATCTATTCGGTCATCTCGCCGGAAGGCTGCGCCGCGATCCTCTGGAAAGACGCCGGCAAGGCCGACCAGGCGGCCGGTTCCCTGCGCATAACCGCCGAGGAACTGTTGAAATTTGGGATCATAGACGAGATCATCCCTGAGGCGATCGATTGGCGCTACAACAAGGACGAGGGCGAAAAAGAGCCCGACGAGGTCTCGCTAAACCTTCAGAAAGTCTTAATAAGACACTTGAAGGAAATCTCACAACTCACTGACAAACAAAGGCTTGATACTCGCTACGACAAATTCAGAAAAATGGGTGAGTTTGAGCAGGGATAAAGAAGTTCAGAGTTCAGAGTTCAATGTTAGACCATGCGCTTTGAAACCCAAACTCTGAACCCTGAACTGCGAACTCTGAACCGCTTTACAGCTTTACCCGTATAAACCGCATCAAATAGTTTCCCTTTGGAGATAATTTTATGCGGTTTAATTTTTTGCGAACTACATTGGTCCTGCTCTTCCTGGCAGCGTTGACAGGGGACGCTTTTCCCCAGCGGTCGCCCGGTCCGCCTGCCTCGCACGAGATCAGCGTTTATCACCAGCGGCATATCATTAGATCCGCGGCGCTGGGCGAAGAGCGCTCGGTTTTGGTCCGAGTGCCGCCGGGATATGACCGCAGCACTGAGCGCTACCCGGTGATCTATATGCTCGACGGGCACGGGTCGTATCTGAGCATGATGCCCGGTATCATCGAGAGCCAGGCGTGGGGTGGCCAGATGCCGGAAGTGATCCTGGTCAGTATTCAAAACACCGACCGCACCCGCGACCTGACGCCTACCAAAACCGAGCGGGCAGGCAGCGGAGGTATCGACAAATTTCTCGATTTTCTGCAAAACGAAGTGATGCCGCTGGTGGAAAAAAATTACCGGACGGCGCCGTACCGGATCTTTGCCGGGCATTCGCTGGGCGGGCTGGCCGTAATTTATTCTTTTGTGACTCGCCCGGAAATGTTTAACGCCTACATCGCCGCCAGCCCCGTGCTGCACTGGGACAAAGGTTTTGTCTTAAAACGCACCGAAGAAGCGCTGAAGCAAAACAAGGATTGGAATAAAACGATGTTCTTAGGCATAGGCGATGAGCCGGATTACCTTGACGGTTTTAACTCTTTCAAAAATCTGCTGGACAAAGTTAAGCCGAAAAATTTCTCATACGAATTTCGCCAGTTCAAGGACGATAATCACGGTTCGGTCCCGCTGCCGGCCTACTATGCGGGCTTGCGCAAGATATTTAAAGGATGGGCTTTGCCGCCGGTACAGTCGCTTAAGGAGATGGAAGATCACTACCGGGAGCTGAGTAAAAAATTCGGCTATGAGATCAAACCGCCGGAAGATATTTTGAATCAACTTGGGTTTGAACTTTTGCGCGCTAAAAATATCGCCGGTGCGATCGAGGCCTTTAAGCGCAACACCGAGTTATACCCGTCCTCGGCGAACACTTATGACAGCCTGGCCTCGGCCTATGAAGCCGACGGCGATCTGAAAGAGGCGCGCGAGCTGTTTGAGAAAGCATATAAAATGGCAGAAACGAGCGGCGAGATAGGACTAGCGAAAAGCTCGAGGGAAAATTTTGAAAGGCTGACAGCGAAGCTAAAGTAGTAGACGGCTTGTCACGTAGTGACCCTCTGATTTTAGCCGTGGGTTTTAACCCACGGAACACGATATTAAATGTTTTTTAACCGTCGCTGACGCGACGTGACATTGTTTTTTATCCCATCACCGTTGGTTAAAACCCACGGCTACAGTCAAGGCACCGCTAAGCGGTGACATCGGTTTTCAAAAAAAGCACCGCAAATTAAACGGTGCTTTTCTCTTAAAAAAATTCTATTTACTTTAGAACGGGATATCATCGTCGCCGCCGCCTGACACGGGAGCTGCGGGCGTGGAGCCCTCATCGTCGTGGTGGCCGCCGCCGCCCGAGAAACCGCCTTCATCATGGCTGCCACCCATGCCGCCGCCGTATTCACTATCGCTGCGTGAACCGATGAACTGCATATCCGTCGCCTGTACTTCCAGCGAGGTGCGCGCTTTTCCGTCGCGGTCGGTCCATTCCTCGGTGCGCAGACGGCCTTCGATATAGACGGGATTTCCCTTGGTCAAAAATTTATTGGCGTTTTCAGCTTGTTTGCCCCAGAGTGTCACGCGAAACCAGGTGGTGATACTCTGAAACTCGCCGGCGCGGTCTTTTCTTTTTTCGTTGGTGGCCAGCGAAAAACTGCACACCGCGGTTCCCTGCGGCGTATAGCGAAGTTCCGGATCCCTGCCCAGATTGCCGACGATAATTATCTTATTAAAGGACATTTATATTTCTCCAGTGGGTTGATTATACGTTTTGAATCGAACTCTTAGGATGTTACTTTCATCTATTATACTTGGTCAAGTGTATGTCCGGAAATTCAGGTAAGAGTAAATTTTGCTTAATTAAGCTGGTATTGTTGCTAGTTCTGCTCGGCGGCGCGCTACCGGTCCCGGCATTACAGGATGGGGATAATAAGCTCTCACCGTGGGAGAAGCCGATCTCAAAGTGCTGGACCTACGAAGGAGAGACCGCTGCCAATATCCCGATGGTCCCGGCCGCGAACGGTTTTTTGTATGTACCGCTGGCGGATGGCGCGGTGGCGGCGATCGAAACGGCCAGCGGTAAACAGGTCTGGCAATCGGGCCTGGGCGGCGAGATCCGGGCAATGCAGATGGCGCAGCTCACCGATAGCAAAAGACTGATCGTGGTGACCGAGCAGCAAAGCGACAAAAAAGACGATAGCTCACTCGTTTTACAGGCGATCAGCGAAGAAACCGGTGTGACCGCCTGGCGTAAAGAACTCGCGCTTTTGCGCGGCATTTCACTGATCATAAAGGGCGGCATAGCAATTCTGGCCGGCGAGGATGGAAATATTACCGCGTTTAATGTGGACGATGGTGAGGTCCTCTGGCGATCGAGCGAGATTGGAAAGATTACTGCCCTCACCGCCAGCACGGGAAAGAGCTTTATCGTCATCAGGCCGGAAGATAAAAAGCTGATCGAGATGAGCCTGGAAACCGGCAAGGCCGGGCAAACTTACGCCTTACCCGCTTCTTATGTCACGCCGAAACTGGCCACGGGCGATCTGATCATTTTTAGCGACGGGATCGGAAATGTCTCGGCGATGAGTTTGTTAAATGGAGCGCCTGTATGGAACGCCCGGGCCGGCGCGGAAGTAAGCGATGTTTCGGCGACCGATCTCGGCCTGCTGGTCTCGTCCAACGACAATTTTGTTTATCTGCTTTCGGCCAGCCGCGGCGACCGCAAATGGAAACGGAAGTTTGCCGGCAGATTGATGGGAAAGCCGGTGCTGCATGAAAATTACGGCCTTTTTGTGACGGCCGCGGGCACGGACGCCGTTATCCTGAATCTGAACAACGGCAAATTCGTGAACGGTGTTTCGCTCACAAACAAAGCGTTCTTCACCGGCAGCGCGGTCAGGCGCCGGCGGCGGATTTGCCCTATCGACTTCGCAGGGAGTGTTTTACTACTCGCCTGATGGCTGCGCTAAGAAGTGAAAAGCAAAGGCTTTGGCCTCTAAAGTCATAAATTGCCGCGAGCTTCAGCTGCGGTAGCGGTTAGGATCTGAATTCCGCTAGCCAGTTTGCGGCGTGTTTCACCTGTTCCAGGGGAGTGAACCAAGTGAACACACTGTAACAAAATGTAACAGAAATCTCGTAAAATTCACAAATCCGCAAGCTAAGTTAAAAAAGAACGTTGAGACCGGGAAATTTAGGCTTCAAAGAACTCGCGCCGCATCTTCCATAAGGGCGGCGAACATTAAATGGTAAGGCAATTCGGCGTTTGCTTGCGATAAAGGATTTGGAAAGTTGGCAGAGTTAGCGGAGATTCGCGGCTTTGCCGCTTTGGCGGAGGCTCAGCCTCCGTGTATTTATAAGGAGCGACTTACGGAAAGGCGGAGCCTTTCCGTACAGCACGGCGGCAGAGCCGCAAACCCCTTCGCTACCGCTTCGGGTTCTGACCTCATCGCGAAGGTCATCCGTTTTCATTAGAGGCAAGGCGGAAGCAAAGTAAAAAGCCCGGTTATTTTACCGGGCTTCTCTTAAAATTTGTTAGTGACCAATAACGCTGCTCTCTGTAGAAAACGTCGAGATCTTTGAATAGATCTCATCTTTAACTGCCAGTTTTTTTCGTTTTAATAGGGTTTCTTCTTCTTGTTCTTCTTCGCTAGGAAAATGTAGGTTGGATAGGTGGCTAAGTCTTTCTTCGTATTTCTGATGCTGGGAAACAAGGTCTCTGAAAGAAGGATCTTCCTTCATAAGCTGCTGCTTTACCAGCTCAGTAGTTGCACTGTCCATGTCAATTCATTTCCTTTCTTTGGTCATAAGTTAGTTGGACAAAAACGCCGAGCGTAAATTATATGGGGCGTTATAAAAATGTTACCTCAATTTCATATTGGTAGCAAGCCGATTAATCCAGCCTTTTCTCCATCAGTATCGCATTTTCAAGCGGATCCGGGTAATAGTTTTTCCGGACACCTATGGGATAGAACCCATACTTTTTATAAAATGCTATTGCTTGCTCATTTCCCGCTCTTACTTCCAGAAAAACCCGGTCCGCCCTGCCGGAAATAACGCTAAAAAGCTGTAAAATCAGGCCTTCCCCTATTAACTTTTTTTGATGAGGCGGCAGTACGCCGATATTTAATAATTCGATAGAATTTTCACTCGTTATCAGACGCGAAGCGGTAAAGCCGACAGGATTTTCCGCGATTTTCGCCGTGTAGAGTATGAAGTCCGGGTCTTTTAGCGCTTTTCTGTACGAGTTATTGTCCCACGGGCTTAATTGGCACGCTTCCTGTATCTGCAGCACTGCCGGGATATCGGCCACGGTCATAAGGGAGATGCTTAGGTCCGGCGTCATGACCTGAGTTCCTTTATATAGATCGCCTGCAGCGGGTCATCGCCATTTGCCGCCTCTGAAGAGTATTTCGATATCGCGGCATCTCCGATATACCTGGCCAGGCCGTCGCCGGCGATGGTGACTCTTTCTATTTTAAGAGCACGCTCCATACTGTCCTGGTTTCTGCCTATCCCTACCCTGCCTTCTATTGTCTCTTTATCTGCAGGTTTGAGGTCGGAGGTTGTTATCAGAACGACCGGATCGCCGATCAATGCCGGCGGGGCATCGACCTTTATGTTTAGAATGGGTGAGACAGGTGTCAGGCTTCCTGACTTTACGGTAAATTCCTGCCAGTAGGCCTCGGTACGGCCGGCGGGAACGATCGCGACCACGCTGCCACCGTCAATTTTGGCACTTAATGCCACGGCTTCGGGTAAAGAAACCGCGATGGCGGGTATTTTAAGCGCTGTTTTGAGCGCCTTCGCGATGGAAAGCCCGACCCTGGCGCCCGTAAAGCTGCCCGGCCCGGCGGATACCGCGATGAGTTCCAGGTCTTTAGTGGTCAGATCATGTGTCGATAGCAGCAAGGAGATCTGCGGCAGCAAGGATGCGGAAAGCGTTTGATAACTGTCGCCTATCCAAAAGCCGATCTCTTCTTTCCCCTTTAAGAGGCTGATGCTTCCCTTTTGAGTCGCGGTCTCGATACCGAGGGTGTATTTCGGAAAATTCGGCATTTCGTTGATAGTCACTTGTCCTTTGCGCTTCGTCATTAGTTCCTTGGTCCAATAGTCATGCGCCTAATAACAAAGAATCAAATGACAAAGGACAAACGACCAATTAAAGATGCTTTTTGATGCTGTGGTAACCGAGGACGATCTTGGCCACGGTGTGCGAGACGTTTTCCGCCAGGTACTCTTTTGGCGCGATCCACGTCGCGGGCAGCGAGACAGCCAGGTCGACCGCTTTAGCGATCATTTCGGTTTCCGCGCCGCTGATGATATTGCTGCCGCACTCGAGCGTTTCGGGCCGCTCGGTCACATCACGCACAGTGACGTTAGGTACGTTAAAGATCGCGCACTCTTCCTGCACCGTGCCGCTGTCGGTCAGCACGGCGAAGCGCATTTTTTTCCAGGTGAACAAAATCAAAAAAACCGAGCGGTTCGAGCAGCTTTATTCTGTCCGAGCCGGGTTCCAGGCCGAACTGTTTTAATTTCTCGGCGGTGCGCGGGTGAACGCTCACCAGCATCGGTTTTTGATGCGCCTCAACTACGGCGGAAAACCCGTCGAATATTTTCTGCAGCCTCTCCGGCGCGTCAACGTTTTCCGCGCGATGCAGCGTGACGAGAAAATATCCCCTGGCTTCGACCGCAAATTTTTGTAATGCCCCGCTGGAATCGATCTCGCTGCCAAAGCCGTCAAGCACTTCCTTGATCGGATTGCCGGTGACGAAAATGCGCTCGCGTTCGATGCCTTCGCGGACGAGATTGTCCTTGCTTCGTTCGGTGTAAGGCATCAGCACGGTGCTTGAGTGGTCGACGATGCGGCGATTTATTTCTTCCGGAACGCGGTCGTCATAGCAGCGGTTGCCGGCCTCCATATGATAGACGGGAATGCCGCGGCGGGCCGCCGTGATCGCCGTCAGAGCGCTGTTAGTATCGCCCAGTATCAGGACTTTATCGGGTTTGTGCTCGGCGAAAAGTTCATCCGACAGGGTCAGCATCTGGCCGATCTGCCCGCCAAAAGAATTTGCCTTGATGCCAAGATGCGCGTTCGGCGTGCGGACATCAAGATCGCGCAAAAAAATATCGCTGAGGCTTTCGTGATAATTCTGGCCGGTGTGGACGGTGATATGCTCGCAGTGTTTATCGAGCAGCGCCATCACCAGGCTGAGGCGGATTATCTCGGGGCGAGTCCCGAAGATGGTCATTATCTTCATAAAATAGTCATTAGTCTTTTGTCATTGGTCCTTTGAATATGAACTGCGATTTCGGCATGAGGCGACCCTCAAATGACGAAGGACGAATGACCGGGTACCATTACCTAAACGCCGCGATCTCTCCGCCGGCGCCGGATAAAAGTGTCTTGAGTTCTTCGACCGAGATATTGTCGTCTTTTGACGAATACTCGCTTTGCAGGCGGCCACGAATTCTTCGCTGGTATTGAGCCCGCGCAGTTCGGGCAGCATCGGATGAATGACGTAATACCCGTTGCGCTCGGAAGTGCGAAAGCATTCTTCTTCCGAAACCATTATCTCGTGAACTTTTTCGCCGGGGCGGATACCGGTAAATTTTATCGGCAGGTCTTTGCTGCCCATCAGAGCTTTCGCGACATCGACGATCTTTGCCGCCGGCACCTTCGGGATATAAGTTTCACCGGCCGAGCCTTCCATGAGCGCTGCCAGCACCGTGTCCACCGCGCGTTCGAGTGTAAGCAAAAACCGCGTCATTTCTTCCAGCGTGACGGTCAGCGGCTGGTTGTTTTTCACCTGCTCGACAAATAACGGCACGATCGACCCGCGCGAGGCGATGACGTTGCCGTAGCGCACGCAGAGGAATTTGGTACGGTCCTGATCGCGGTTTGCTTCGACGAGGATACGCTCCATCAGCGCCTTGGTCATTCCCATTACGTTGATCGGCTTGCATGCCTTGTCGGTGGAAATTCCGACTACGCGCTCGATACCCAGATCATTTTCCCTGATCGCCTGGACAAGGTTTTGCGCGCCGAGGATATTCGTCTGCACGGCTTCGAACGGAAAATATTCGCAGGAAGGAACCTGCTTTAGCGCGGCTGCGTGGAAAACTATATCTGCGTCCCTAAGCGCGGCGAGCAAAGAGTTGTAGTTGCGCACGTCGCCGATGCGAAAATTGAGAATGTCCTGAGAATCGGAGTAGATCACGTCATCGGTCGCGGCTTTGCGGTGCAGGTAATCCAGCCGCATATAATGCTGCTTGGCCTCGTCCCGCGAAAAAACGGTGATCTTCGACGGGCGGCCCAACTGCCCGGTCAGCAGCCTTCTCACCAATGTCTGGCCGAGCGATCCGGTGCCGCCGGTGACTAATATTCTTTTGCCTTCAAGATTCACTAAATTATTTTCTCCACTCCCTATACTCGTCGTACGGCGTCGGGTCTGCCGCCATTTTTTCTATCATCGTTTCCCAAGGTTCCGGCGCAAATCCGGTTTCCGTTCTGAACTTGTCAGAATTTAAACTGCGGTCGAGCACAAAATCACTATCGGGATCGATCCGGATATCGCTCTTATAATATTTATTGATCAGGCTTAACAGATCGAATTTATTTACCGGCTCGCTCGACACGTGATAAAGCCCCTCAAGCGCCGGGAATTTTTCGATCACGTCGCCGATGATATCAGCCAGCGCCAGCGTCGGAAAACCGCTGTAAATAGCTTTGGTAAAACCTTTTACCTGTTTGCCCTTATTACTCAAAAACCATTCTACCAAACTATGCGCGGTTTCCAATTCGCGGCCGATGATAGAGGTGCGCAGCGTCAGGCAGTTTTTGCCGGTAACCTCGCCCAGGTTTTTGCTTTTGCCGTACAGGTCTTCGGCATCCGAGATATCGTTTTCGCTGTAATCCCCTTTGCGCCCGTTAAAAACACAGTCTGTGCTGATAGTGATCAGCCGAAAGTTTTTTTCGGCGGCCAACTCCGCTAATTTGTGCGGAAAGATGGAATTGATCTCGAGCGTGGTGATAGTATTCTTCGCGCTGGGAAGCTGTTTAATGATCCCGATCGCATTGATGACAACGTCCGGGACGCCATTTTTGGCAGATGCCTCGATCGCAGCATTTACCGAGGCGAAATTTCGCGCATCGACCCGCTCGACCGTGTGATCTTTGTCGAGTATCCCGTACTTTTCATAATCGGAATATTGGCCCCGGATAGCCGTCCAGATATCGAAACGCCCTTGCCAACGCTGCACAAGTTTGTGTCCGAGCATTCCGCTCCCGCCGAGTACGAGTACTTTCATATTGATAAGGTAAAAAACTTTGCGGCCAAAGTAAAAATTCACTCCGCAACACGAACGCCGCTATTAATTATTCATTATGCATTGTTAATTGTTTTCATGATTATACGGTATTTAACGCCGCTTCCAAGACCGCGACCGTGTCTTTTTCGAGTGTCTCACTGCTTAGCCAATCGACCGCGTACTCCCGTGCGGCGGCGGACATTCGACGGTACGCGCCGTCATCCATTTCCACGCAATTCTTTAATGTTTCACGCCAGGCTTCAGCGTTTTCCAGCGGCAGGTCCCAGCCGATTCCCTTCTCTTTCAGATCAAGCCAGGGCGTGCGGTCGCTGATTATCAGGGGGCATCCGGCGGATAGCGCCTCGGGGAAAATGTGCCCGAAATTTTCGTTTAGCGACGGCGAAACAAGAAAATGGTACTCGGTCAGCTTTTTCGGGACCAAACGGTTATCGATCGCGCCCACGTAATTTATCGTGACGTTAGGCGGCAGGGTTTTGATCTTTTCCAGGCACTCTTCCCAGTAAGTTTTATCTTCAAGGTCGCCGATGACATCGACGGAAATTTTTCCGGGCACTTTTTTCAGAACGTCCAATAAAAACCCGAAATTTTTTGTGCGGACAAAACGCGCCAGGAAAACCAGTTTCAGTTCGCCGCCGGTTTTCTTTGGCTTGATAAATTGGTCGTATTCGGGAAAGATCGCCTTCGGCGGCATGTCGGCCGCCACGAACATTCTTTCTTTCCTACCCAGTTCTTTTTCGATGTCCTCTTTCTCCAGATCGGTCGTCGCTTTCCAGAACAATCCTTTGTGCAGTCCCGTCAATTTGGCGAGGGATATGTGCAGGCGCTTTTTCGCCGTCTTGAATTGCATCGCCGCGGTGATGAGCTCGCCGCAAGGCGCCATTATCACCGGAGCTTTTACCTGACCCCGCCAACGCAGAAATAAAAGATAGTTGGCCGGCGTGGCAAAAAAACTGTTGAGATAGATCGCCTGCGGCGCGGCTTCCTCAACCAGCCGTTTTATCGTCGCGGCCTTGATATCATTTTTTGCTAAATAAAATACCCTGGCGCTTCCGACCTGGTTCCATTCACCGATCTTCACGGTTTTATACGGGCTTTTATCCAGACGCCCGTCGTGGTCGCGGGTGATCACGCTAAAGTCATAACGGTCACTTAGACGGTCGACCATATTGACGATCGTCCGCATTCCGCCGCCGCTCTTAAAGCCCGGCAGATAATAGTTCGCAAATGACCAGGATCTTTTTCTTACTGTCGATCATTTATTAATTATTAGCCACGAATGACACAAATAACACGAATTAAAGATTCCTATTCGTGTCATTTGTGCCATTCGTGGCTAATACACTTACGCAGGCCCGGTAGACTTCCTCGACACCTATTTCCAGGCATTCATGATTAAACTTGCAGATCGGCGAATGGCAGCCTTCGCACGGAACGGCTTTTCTCAGGATCACATTATTATCGCCAAACGGGACCCATCGCCCGGGATAGTCTATCGCGGCGAAGACGGCCACGCACGGTACGCCCACGGCCGCCGCGAGGTGCATGGTCCCCGTGTCGTTGCCCAGATACAAGCTGCATCCCTGCAGCGCCACTGCAGCCTCGCGTATGCTCAGCTCTCCCGCGGCATTGGCTCCTTGGGCTCCCGAGGCTCCCGTGCCCAATCTTTGCAGAATTCTCTCCCCCTTATCTCTGTCTTCCGGCCCGCCGAATATTATGGGAAAAATTCGCTTGTTCGTTATCAGACGCGATAACACTTCCGCGTATTTTTCTTCGGGCCAAAGCTTTGACTCCCATTTGCTTCCGGGCGCGACGGCCACGTAATTGCCGCCGCTGCCGCCGCTAAAAGTACCGCCGCAATTCCGCTCCCACCAAGCCGCGGGTCCAACCTTTTCATCCGGGGTGAGCAAAAGGTCCGTCGAGATATCCGTATTTCCGTCAAAGCTTACATCGTCTTCCGACAGGCATTTTAATAGATACTTGTATTCAGACTCTACTTCAGGCAGAGGCGCTTTACCGTTCTCAGGTAAATAGTTAGCAAGAAGGTGTTTGGTTCCGATATACTGTTTTATCCCCGCCAGCCGAAAGAATGAAAGATCGCGTTTTACCCTGCCCTCGCCACGGTTGCGGGTCATCAGATAGGCGAGCGTATCGTACCTCCCTACTCGTATCGCCGTAGCTAATTTCAAGAAACCGAGCGCTGCGGCAACCTTACCAGCCTCGTTCGGGTAGCTGATAAATTCGTCAAACAACCCTTTCGCCGGCAATACGCCCTGCGCCGTAGGATAGCCCGCGTTCTTTGCACTGACGTTGGAAAGGAGAGTGATGTGAGCGCCGGGAAAGCGTTTGCGCAGCGCCCAAAATGCAGGAAGAGCAACCAGAGTGTCCCCCAGATGCCCGATACGAAAGACCAATATCCGTTTTGGTTCAAACTTAAGCCCGGAATTCAAAGTATTTTCCAGTTCCCTTTTGAGTTACAACTCGCCGGCCGCTTCTTTTAATCGAGCGAGGTCGATAACGGTCGTGCCAACTTCTTCAACTACCAGGCCGGCCGCGATATTAGCAAGTCTTACGGCAGCCGCTAGCTCACAGCCGGCGCCCAGAGCAACGGCCAGTGTTGCGATAACCGTATCTCCCGCACCCGTGACGTCATAAACTTTACGCGCCAGTGCGGGAAAATTTACCGGCGCCTCGTTCTTTTTATAAAGCGTCATTCCGTCTTCGCCCTGAGTGATAATAAGCGATTCCAGTTTTACGTCATTTATGAGTTTTTCGGCAGCCTCTTCCATATCCTCTACCCCGGCCGCATGAATGGCTTCTGAGCGATTCGGGGTCAACAATGTCGCCCCCCAATATTTGCGATAGTCCCTCCCCTTCGGATCGACCAGAAGCGGCTTGGAATTATTCACACAGCATTCCGTTACGCGCGCGAGGATCAAGTCACTCAGCATTCCTTTAGCATAATCAGAGAAAACCACGACGTCTGCATTCTCTATTAATGGTTCGAGTTCCTGCCATATTTTTGCCGAAGATTCAGGTGTTATTTCGTTTGTGTCTTCACTGTCTATCCTGACCACATGATGGCTATGCGCAACCACGCGGGTTTTTACCGTGGTCGGCCTTCCTTCGACAACCTGTAGGTATTGGGGGCTGATTCCGCGAGCGTTAAGCGAGTTTTTCAATTCTTCTCCCTCACGGTCGTCCCCGATGATTCCGGACAGGAGCGGTTCCGCGCCCAGGCCGGCGATATTAGCGGCAACATTTGCGGCGCCGCCGGCGGCAGTGTCCGCGCTGTTAAGCCGTACGACGGGCACGGGCGCTTCCGGTGAAATGCGGTCGACACTTCCCCACCAATAGCGGTCGAGCATCACATCGCCGATCACCAGAATTTTGACTTTAGAGAATTTTGAAAAGATGTCCTGCTCTTGAGGCATTTGGTTAAAGTTTTATGGCTTTACCGATAAAGCCGTTTTTCGCATTAAATTGTAAAGCCCGAACGATTTCTTATTAGCCGCTAATTACACTAATAGCACGAATCGGAAAAGTCTTCGTTCGTGTTATTTGTGACATTCGTGACGGTATCCATGACTTACGAAGTAAGGCCCGATTCTCTCAATTTGATATCCACCATCTCGCACCAGATATGCCCGATCGTTATATGGCCTTCCTGGATGCGCGCGGTCCGCGCGGATGGGACCAGCACCGCAGCATCACACAGCGACGCGAGTTTTTTTCCCTTTTCACCGGTCAGCCCGATCGTTTTGCAGCCTTTTTCGCGCGCCGCCATAATGGCCGAAAGAATGCTTTCCGAATTACCGCTGGTGCTGATGCCGATCAGCACATCACCTTCATTGCCGAGCGCCAATATCTGGCGCACAAAAACCTTGTCGTAACCATAATCATTGCTGACGGCGGTAAGCAGCGACGTATCGGTGGTCAGAGCGATGGATGGAAGCGGACGGCGTTCGTCTTCGAACCGGCCGACGAATTCCGCCGCGATATGCTGTGAATCGGCCGCGCTGCCGCCGTTGCCGCAGATCAAAACCTTTTTACCCGCAATGATCGCCGCGCAAATGATATCCCCGCTTTTTTCAATGGCCTCGCCGCATTCCGCCTGCAGCCGGGAGAAAACTTCAAGGTGCTCTGTTATCGAGCGGGTGATCGCGTTATTGCTCGTATTGTTTTCCGTCATTTCCCTGTTCTGGATCTTTTCTACTATCGCGCTTGACGAGTACCCGTCCTTAAGCGGCAGCGAGAATACCTTTCCGCCGTTGCTTATGACAAAATCAGCGCCCACTATCCGGTCGGTTGCCCAATCTCCGCCTTTGACAAGTATATCCGGTTTTAACTCCTCGATGAGTTTTGCCGGGGTCGCCTCGTCAAAAATCCTGACCTCATCTACCGAACGCAGGCCGAGCAGGATCTCCGCGCGGTCATCCTGATTTACAAAGGGGCGGTGCGCTCCCTTGATGGCCCGCACCGAGGCGTCACTGTTAATACCGACGACCAGCCTCGTCCCCAGGGCTTTTGCCCGGGCCAGCAGGTCTATGTGCCCCGGGTGAATGATATCAAAACAACCATTTGTAAATACAACAGTTTCCATCATTTGAATCTAATATAATACACGTAAAAAAAGGCTTCGCCAACACGAAGCCCTTTGGGAGCGCCGAATTTATTCGGCTTTTTTGGATTTAAAATCTGCGCCCCATTGTTCGGCCTTTTAGCCGAATGAATTCGGCGTTCAATTGGTTTTATTTACATGCCCAGTTGCCGCTTTGGATCCTGACGGCCAATGCGCCGCCTCCGCCTCCCGAAGTTGAACACGGGTTCGTCCCCGCCGTGCAGTCGGAACAATAGAGCATCGATCCCCTGTCGCCGCCGCCGGAAAAACTGTAGTAGCCTCCCGATAGATCAGACGCCGTTACCGGATGTAACTGTACGGGCCCATTCCTGAAGTAATAACCGGAAGACGGATTATTCGGGTTACCGTTCAGATCGTTATTAAACTCCAAACGTCCGGTCGTGGAATTGCGAAGAAAGGTGTAGTGGTATTTATACCAACTGCCGCTGATAAAAAAGGTATTTGTCAGTGAAAGAAATGGCTTGAAAGGCTCTGAGCCGGCGTAAGCCGATGTTATATCAACCAGCGCTTTGGTCGCATCGTTGTAGTCGGCGATTGAATCGCTCCGCACCGCAGCCAGCCCGCCCTCGATCGCCCAGCCGCTGCGCGTGCTGTCGTCATAAGGGTCGCTCGTATCGAAACACTCGGGCGTGCCGTCGAAACAGAATTTATCGCCGCTGGAAAAAACCTCGGTCCAGGCTGAGACGCGCGGGCGGGCGACTTTCCCGTAACAGGCATAGCTGTTCGCCTGAGAAACAACTGTAGCATTTTTGATATCGACCGAAGACTTAGTAACGCCGCTGTCAACCCAGTGGCATTCCTGCAGATCGCTGTTGCTGACGATGATCGGAAAGGTTTTGTCGCTGTCGTTGCCGTTTATGATGAGTGTCTTTTTATAAGCCTCGCCGTTAAGATTCTGCATATTCATCAGGCCGTGATGGCCCTGGATACTAATGAATTCGCCCGCCGACGGAACGGCCGGGCTGCCGCTGTAAGTGCCGTTTCCCACGATTAGGTTCATATTGATATACGCGCCGTATTCGATGTGAATAGCATTCTGGTCGGCTCCCGAACCGAAGGTAAGATTATTCATTTGCCAGCCGGAATTTTGCGTAGCGAGATAGATGCCGTCATCACAGTGGTCAAAGGCAGTGTCTTCCACGTGGACGCTATCAAATTGCCAATAGTTGTCGCTGCTGTGAACGTAAATGCCTTTGGCCAATTCCTTGATCCACATACCGCTGAAATGAAACATACCGCTGGCTGTGGCGCCGCTGCCCGCCGAACCCTCGATACCGATAGTGCCGGTATGAGAAGTGGCGGTCAGGCCGAGATTTTTAATATTGATCGCCCTGACACCGGGGCCGATGCGAAAAATGCTGTCATTGGTGCCGGTAAGGGTTATTTTCGAGACGCTGCTGCCCTCAGCCGCGGCCATTCCTTCCAAAGTTGTATTAGAGGGCACATCCAAATGCCCGCTGACCTGGTAATTGGATTCGTTAAAGATGAGCGTGCTTCCCGCCGCCGCCGTGATGGCGGTCTGCAGCCGGGTCGTGTCGTCGCCCGTGTCGGCGTAACAATCCGTGTAAAAGTAATTATCCGCACGCTTTCCAGTTGGACTTCCGCTTACGATAATGCAGCCCGTGCCCTGCGCCATTACGTCCGATCCGATAAATAACACCAGCACAAATAACAAAGAAATACCTTTTAGCATCTTCATGACTTTTCTCCTTTTATTGGTCTTGAAACTCTTGCAATGCCTGCCGGTGCAAAAAAAGTTTTTTGCACTTTAAGCAAACGTGAACTACCCGAACTTTTTCAGGTCATTTTTTGATTATTGGGATTTGGTCAGGGCCAAAGCATATCACAACACACAATGCATAGAAGGAAACAAGGGGCTTCGCGAAATACGAAGCCCCTCGGGAACGCCGAATTTATTCGGCTCTTTTCGACTCTTTTGTCGAATGAATTCGGCGCCCCACTAGTCTTATTGGCAGGTCCAATTACCGCTGTTGACCTTTACAGCGAGCGCCCCGCCTCCGGCGCCCGCCGTGGAACACGGACTCGTGTTAGGGGTGCAGTTGTTGCAGTAGAGCATGGACCCCGCCAAAGCGCTGCTATGGGTCGAAAGACTGCTCTGCGCCACGCTGGCTACTTGCACCGGGCCTTTCTTAAAGCGATACCCGGCATTAGGCGGGTCCAGATTTCCCTCGACCTCCAGCCAGTGATCGCTGGGGTTGCGAGTGAAATAATACTTATATTTCAGGATCGTGCCGCCGCCAAAATTAACGCTATTACCCAGTTCCAGCAGCCTCTTGCCGCCGAAACCTGAGACGATATCCAGCATGGGACTATCGCTCCCATTGTAATTAGTCATATTTATATTGGTCAGCGTGGAAGTGCCTCCTTCCACCGAAAACTCGCTGCCGAGATAACCGCCCTGCGGAAAGCACCAAATGCTGCCCCATTTACAGAAGCGGTCGCCGATCGACACTACATCGGCGGTCCCCAGGATCTGCGGACGCGTCGGGCCGATCTGAGTGTCTTCTTCCTCGTCCTCATCTAAGAGGTTGCAGGTCCACTCATTTCCCGTGGAAACCACTACCGCATCATGGATCTCGACCGTTTGCACCAGATCTTCCCCGTCGAGATACGGACACCCCTCAAACGCGTTCGCGATCAGGGACACCGGGGCGGTCACCTTCTGGCCGCTGCCATCGTTGATGACCAACTCTTTCTTGTAGAATTCAGACGAGCTGTTACGGATGCTGGTAACTCCATGGCTGCCTATGTGGATGAATTCGTTAGCCGGGCGGGTGTCGCCGCTTTTGGGCGCATTACCGACGATGTAATCCATCTCTATGTAGCCGCCGGCCTCAATCCAGATACCGTTTTGGTCGGTGCCGGGCGAATAAATGGAGATGTTCCTTATTTCCAGGCCGCCGATGGCCTCGACATAGATCGCGGTGCCGCACTCTTCGAACGACGAATTGGTGATACTGGAACTATCGAACTGCCACAGGTTATATCCGGTCGGATTTATATGAACACCTATCGTAAAATCCTTGAACCAGATGTTCTGGATATGCACTCCCCCGGTTGAATAATGCGGAGCGCCGCCTTCGTCACTCGCCGTGATCCCGGATGTAAAGGTTTGTCCGCTGCCCGATTCCAGGCCGAGGTCTTTAATGGTTATTTCCCGCTCGCCTTCACCAATAAAAAATATGGTTTTCAGGCTGCTGGCATTGGCCCCGCTGGAGTTAAGTACGATCAGGGATTTAGTGGCCCCGGCAGCCGCTTCCGCGGGCCCCGCGCCGACAAGGTAATTGTGGGAAACCACGGTTAGGGGATTATTGATCGAATAATTCGACTCGGTAAAGACCAGCCTGGACCCGGCCGAGGCGGTAAGCGCCGCCTGAAGCCTGGTGGTATCGTCGCCGGTATCCGTCCAGCAATCGGTATAATAATCACTCGTGCCCCCTCTGAGCCCGGAAGTGCAGCCGTTCGCGTTTTGTCCGAACGACATACTAAAACAGCCCAATAGAATTGTGATCAAGAGACAGTAATTTCGTGTCTTCATGGAAGTTTCTCCTTTATTTCTATTTACTACGGGGCGAGTCGCAAGGTATGTTTGCAAGAAGTATACAGCAATGTCCGACGAAGTCAACAAAATCGTTTAACAATTTTTAATTTATTGATGTGTAAGGAGTTTGCCCGACACTTTGAATAGAGCAAGTAGGGAATGAGGTCGGAACCGGGAACGTTAGTGACCGGGTAATGAGCGCAGCGAAAAAACTAATAGTATCCAGCTCGTCGGATAATAACCCGGTCGCTACGCTCCCGGTTCTGACCTCGTTCCGAATCACAGGCCGAAATCCAAAGTCGGCGATCTAAAATCGCTTTCAGTCCTGGCGGACAAAGAAATGGACGTAGTGGTTAATGGGGTGTTCTTTAGAAGCAGGGTCGATCTCTCGAAAACCGAGAGCGGTTATTTTATTCCTGACAATATCGCGGGGCTTGTCTTTTTCGTGGTGAATTTCTATCAGGATATTGCGGCATTTTTTGATCAGATCGTGGCCGGGGTTATCAAAAACCTCGAACTCGGCATACTCGACGTCGATCTTGCAGATATCCACGTCTTCGTCTCCAAAAAACCGGCGGTAGATCTCATCAAACGTGTAGCCGGAAAGCTGGTAAGTATTTCCGCCGGGCGCTCCGCGATAAATACTGTCAAACGCGCCGCCCTCGCCTAAGGTGATCTCTACCGGCCCGCTTTTTCCGCACAAGGCACCGTTTAAGAGATCCGCCTGCCCTCCAAGGTTTCTTTCCATATTAAAACGCAAACGGGAAAAGGTTTTGGGATTAAGTTCAACACACGCCAATTTATTGAACCCGAATTCTTCAGATCTCAGCAGCAGGGGAAAGCATCCGATATTTGCCCCAAGGTCCAGGATGTTCAGCTGCGGCGGAAGGTTCATCTGATCCAGGTATTGCCGGTACATCGGCGTCGCCAGAACGTCACGCGCTATGCTGGCATCGCCGACTACGTGGTCAACCAGCACTTCAAGTCCCTTGTAGCGATAGGTATTTAATCTTTCCTGAGGAAAAAAAAGGCGGGCTAATATCAGCTGCCAGCGGTTATCGAATTCCCAAAGTTTTTTTATTCCATTGAGCTTGTTGGAAAATCCCATTTTATCCGGATCTGCTGGCACGTTTGGTAATAAGATTGGCTAGATATAAGGTCACTATCAAGACCAGGGTGATGCGCATCAAACTAGGCAGCAAAGTGGCATAAAATGCTTCATAGGAAACCTGGGTCAGCACTAAATAATATGCCGCCGAGCGCCACTGGTGCCCCTCGGATTGCTGCCATAGAGAAACATGGATAACTCGCAGCACTATCCCCAGCAATGCCATTCCTATCGGTATCCCCCAGGGCCCAAAGTTTCTCAGCAGGTCTCCCCATAATGTGACCGCAAAAGAGTTAGCCTCGTAGTCGAAATAGAGATCGCTGTACGCGTGAGAGTCGGAGGTCAAGGGCTTCTCCGGCCAAAGAAATCTGGGTATAAGAGAGGTCCACGCGTCGCGGACAATATTGTTGTCCAGCCCGTAAGCCTTCTCATACGGGGCAAGCTTCTCGTAATTGGAGACCACGTTGGCGACCGAACTCAAGTTCTCAAGCCTGTCCGCGAGAGCTGTACCTCCGTCCTGCATGATCAGCGAGAGATCTTTGCGCGAAATGTAATCCAGGGTGTTACCGATCTGGCCGATATAGTCGCCCGCGGCTAGGCGGGTTTCCATACCTTTGATGTTTCTAAAACTCGTGCCATAGATCATTCCGATAAAGACACCGACCGCCATCAGCAGGCCGAATATAAATCCGTGCTTGATCGTTACTCTTTGCCCCGACACGACGTAGGCAAAGGCGATCGGCAGAATACAGACGAATATCGATCCCCGGTTTCCCATGATCGCCATGCGAAGCGGGATCATCATGATCAGAAACAGGAACGTGACCAGGTAAGAGGCGTCCTTGCGAGGAGTTCTGAAAAGCGCGTACCAGAGAAGAAAGTAGCCTTCAAAAAACATCGTCAGCAGGAACATGATAACGCCGTCAAAAGCTTCGACGCCCTCGAACTTCTGAAAACCTAATAATCCATTGACGAAACCGATGATATTGACAAGCGTTCCCGCCAGTATCAGGAGCCAGCCGGCTATCCAGGTATGCTTTAATGTCCATTCCCATTTGGGGAGCTTATTCTGAAGCCTTTGGCCAAAATTTCGCCCGATAGGAAGAGCAAAACCGGCGACCAGCCCAATGTACCCAATGGAAATATAGATCAGGGTAAGCGGAAGCTCATATTCCGGGTCCTGGATATAGGACAAATAATATGGATCGGACAACCCGAAAGAAATGATGACCCCGCCCACCACAAAAGCCGGGATTATATAGATCCACGAAGCAAAAATTAGCGGGTGAAAAAGGTCGAACTTCCCTTTGTAGTAGAGATACGCCGGCGGTATGCAGGCAATTACGGCAGTGACAAAACACCACGGCAGCAAATAATATTCGCGGAACGGGTTGGCAATGTCGTCGTCAAAGAAGAACCAGATGAGCCCGGTCACGATCATGATCGCCCAGGTGCCCAGAACTACATTCAACGTACGCGCATTTCCAGCGCTGACATTGATATTTTGGTGCTCAATTCTCTGCATATTTACAACGACTGCTATACTTTACCATTTTTGGGGGGCAATTTGCACTCCGCGATAACGCCATCCGCCAATTGTTTTGAAATTTTTACGGAAATGTCATTTGCCAGCTTTGTATGCCAGGGCGCGACGCTGCGGTGCTCCGGGCCAGAGATCGTAAAAGAAAAAGCGGCTGACATCAAGCCCGGCGCGTTTTATCAACAGATTCAGGGTCGAATATGAATAATACGCCACATGGTCGGGGTGGACCGGCTCGGCCGTGCCCCCTTTTCCCCGCAGGGCGTAATAAAGCAGCCGGAAGCCGCAGTAAGCGTTGACCGTGGTTATCAGCAGCGTCGATCCGGAATTCATAAAACGCTGGATTCCCTGCAGGAAAAGCCCGGGGTTATTAAGGTGCTCGATGATCTCGCCGGCGACTATCACGTCAAAGGTCTCATTGATCTCAAGTTCTTCAAGCTTTTCAAGGTCCGCCTGGTAAAGGTTCGCGATCCCTTTTTCGGCAAGCACGTCCAACCCTTTCCGGTCGAAATCAAGCCCCCCAGAGTTCGCTTGCCAGGCTGCTTAGTTCCAGATGCAGCAGCGAATTATTTTCCAGCGCTTCGGCGGTGTACGGCCAATTGGTGCAGCCGAGGTGAAGGACCTTTCGCCCGCGGCATGCATCCTTGATAAATTGTACTCGCTGCACCAGCTCTATCTTTTCCGTCATTTTGGATTTTTATTAGCCACTAATTACACTAATAACACGAATCAGAAAATTTTCTATTCGTGATATTTGTGACATTCGTGGCCGTATCGTTAGCTTAAGCTTTCCGGTCCCATGGCTTCAAACGCACTAAAAGTTGTTTTTCGTATGGCGTGTACCAACCCAGTATAAAAAGCATCCCGCCGAATGCCAACAGCCCGGCGCCGCCGCCCGCCATAAGCGTAAGCCAGGAGCCCGGAAGAGCGTAATATATCAGCCACTCAACGAGGCCGGCCGTCAGGGCCGCGGTAAGAACTACCGAAAGAAGTTTAACCCAGAAACCCCAAAGCGTTTTGCCGAGCAGCCAGTGCTCCACATACAGGATGGAAAACGGGATCGCCAGCACGCCGGCCAGGCGGCCCAGCGCGACACCGAAGTTGCCCCACCAGGAAATAAAAATGATCATCAGGACGCCGCCGATCGCCATCCAGACAAAAGATTGAAGCGCGTTGTAATTCGGGTGCCCGAGCCCTTCCGCCAGCTGCCAGCTGATCGCGCCGATAGTCATCAGACTAAATATCAGCACCTGTAAAACCATGATCGGCGTGGAATTTTCGGCTATCACTTCGCCTACCCAGTTGGTCAAAAATAAGCGGCTGGCGGTGATCATCGTAACGGCGATAAAAGCCACCATCGTGACGGCAAATTTCATCGTTCGTTCGTAAAGCGCGATCTGCTTTTCCTGCTGCCGGCGTCCCAGTTCGCTGGCGATCGGAAATACCACCATCATAAAACTTCCGACAAATGTTTGAATATAGATGGCGAGCGTCATCGGGATCACATAGTAAGTAAGATTTTCCACCCCCAGGTAACGCGTGATGATGCCTCTTTCAAAGAGCAGCAGGATATTGGCGAAGATCTGCGCGAGTATCACACCGGAGCTGAATTTCATCACGAGAAATAAAGTTTTCCGCTCGAACCAGAGCCGCAGCCGCATCTCCGGATAAAGCGACCGGGCAAATGCGTAAGAGATGAGGCAGATCGCCAGGTTGGTAGCGAGGCTCCACCAAAACAGCGCCACCAGCCCGTAGCCCAAAAGTGCGAGCGCTATATTTCCGCCGGCCAGAAGCACCCCGTACAAAGTAGTGATGTAGGAATATACGTCAAAGCGGTGCAGGCCGGTGACAACCGAACTGAACACCTGCCACAGCATATAAAAGAGCAGCACTGCCGCCGCCAGGTAAAAAGACCCGATACTTTTTTGCTGCGAGGAAAGATCGATCTCAAAAACATGGCGCACCAGCCAGCCGGCCGCCCCGCTTAGGATCAATGCCGCCGCCGCGCCGATCAGGATCGAAAGAAAGAACGTGGCGGAAATTACATCGTTGATCTTTTTATGATCACCCGAGGGTTTATATTCCGCGACGTATTTCGTCACCGCTTTTCCGATCGTAAAACTAAGCGAATAGCTGATGAATCCGAAAATGAGGGCGTAGATGCCGTACTCTTTTGTGCCCAGCGCTTTGACGATGATGGGGGTTGAAAAGAAGACGAGAATGCCGGGCAGTATCCACGACAGAAAACCAAACAGCATGTTGACCACGATCGATCTTCGCGGCCTTACTTGATCTATGCTGATCGGTTCCTGTTGTTCCATTGTGGTTAAAGTCAAAAGGCAACGGGTCAGTACCGGGAACGTCGTGACCGGCTGCTAACTCTGCAATGAATATATAAAAAGTATAACTCGCTGCGCTCGAAGCCGGTCACTACGTTCCCGGTTCTGACCTCATTCTCGAATCGCTCGTTTTCACTATTCACTATTCACTATCTCCAAACGCGTCCGCGTAGCTTTTCCAGGCCGTTTTTGCTGCTTCTCTTTCATCAAATTTTTCCAGGACGATGTTACGTCCATTGGCCGCCAATTCCCTGCGAAGTGCCGCGTCTTTTTTCAGCCTTATTATAGCTTCCGCCAGGCCCTCGGCGTCACCGGCTTCGACCAGCAGCCCGGTTTTTTCCTGAATAAGAGCTTCCGGAATGCCGTTGATATTTGTCGAGATCGCGGGGATCTTCATCGCCATCGCTTCCAGCAGGGCGATAGGCAGCCCCTCAAGGAGGCTGGGCAAAACAAAGATATCGCCGAGCCGGAACATTTGCAGCAGGTCGCGGCGCTCGTTTCCGATACGGTCGGAAGTGATGAGTTTGAAACCATCTCCAAGCCCGTATTCCACGATCCTTTGCTCGTCTTCCACGGTCGGTTTGGAATTTGACACCCACACGAACTGGATGTCTTTCTCACTTTCCAAAACTCTTTTTGCGGCCGCCAGGAAAACCCAGCGCCCTTTGCGTTCGACGAACTGGCCGACGCAGAGAACGGTCAGCTTGTCCACTGCTATGCCGAATTTTTCGCCGAGCGCGCGCCTGTCAAATTCGCTTTCCAGTACTTCGTCGATCTCTGCCGGGTTAACGCTCGTGTAAGTGATCTTTATGTCATCGACTAATTTGTGCGGCGCGAGATCGCGGAGATATTCTTTGGCGTCATTGTTGGATGCCAATATATGAAAATTACTAAAACGCGAGATGACCTTAAGTTTTACCTTCCACAAAAATTTTCGCAGCCCGGAATCGCTCGTGATGCGGTTGTGCATGGTGATAAACACCTGGCCGCTCCTGGCGCAGACGTAACACAAGGTGAGCAGCGAATGCCACGGGGCGAGATCGATATGCACCACGCTGTCTTTTAATTTATATTTTCCCAGGCGGGTTATCAGCTGGTATTCGCTGCGCAGCTTATCGCGGTGCCGGACAAGCTTTTCGCGCAGGCTGAAAGCCGGCCCGATATTTCGAAAACGAGGAAGAAACTCGTACGGGATGTCGTTTTGCGCGAGAATATCAGTGAGTTGAGGATCGGAGCCTTTAGGTAATATGGCCAGCACGGGGCGATGCTTTTTTGCCTCCCGCATCAAAGCGAACCAGTGTATCTGGGCGCCGCCCCATTCCAGATAGTCCCAGACGTAAAAAATTTTTTCCGGCTTTGCTGTGATATCAAGAACCGCCCAGTTAATTTTTGTTGCTAATTTTGATGCTAATTTTTGATGTTAATTTTGATCGGTGGTGCGCCAGGGCTGTTCCGGGTCGGCAACATTTTTCCAGGGGTCCTTGAGCCTGACAGCTTTTAACCCCAGCCTGAAGAGATAAACACCGAATGCCGCCAGCGCCTGAAGTTTGGAGGGAGAAGCATCCCAACGCGCCACGAATTGCCGCTTTAAATTAAGCGGGTGCTTCTCATTAAAAAACAAAACATTCAAAACTTCCCTGACCGGTGAAACATGCAGCGGCCGCGGATAAGTATTCGGTTCGCACCAGACCATTGCTTTCGGTTCGATCAGCAGATTCCATTTCGCTTTCCGCATCCGCATCAGATATTGCGCGTCGCCCCAGCCGTACTTAAATCTCTTTTCGTCCATCAACCCGCATTCTTTGATAGCGTCGACCGGAAACAGCACGCAATTGCCGACGATGCATTCAACCTCAAAAACCGTTTTCGGAATGTTAAAAGCTGTCAGGTGCTGCGGAATATGCCACCCGCCGTAAAAAGTGCGCCAGACCTGCCCGACCTGAAAAACCTTGTGCGGCTGGTCCCACAATAAGAGCAGCGCTCCTATTATCGACCGGGGATTTTCTTCGGCCGCGCTTACCAGCCGCCGCAAAAATTGGTCATGAAAAACGGAATCGTCATTCATTGTCAAAATGTATTTGGCGTCCCAGGAAAACGCGGCCATGATGCCGCGGTTAGTGCCGCCGGCGTAATGCAGGGAGCCGTCACCCGCGATGATTTCGACTTCCGGAAACTCGCCGCGAATGCCGTCGCTCGTGCCGTCGGTCGAACCGTCGTCCACGATGAAAATGCGCACGTCCAGCCCGGTTTTATCGATCCGTGATAAACTGCGCAGGGCCTGTAAGGTAGTTTCCCGGCGATTGAAAACCGGGATTACCAGGGCAACTTTTATCGGATTCTCACTCATCGGAAACCGTGAAGCCGGTGATCATAATTGTGCGGTCGAAGTTTTTCCGGAAGCGCCGGAAGCAGCTGCTGATTTTTCCCTGACCTGTTCTTCGATCCAGCGATAGGTCACTTCCAACCCCTTTTCCAGAGAGACCTGCGGTTCCCATCCTAACACTTCCCGCAATTTGGTGTTATCGGAATTGCGGCCGCGCACGCCTTGAGGCCCGTCAATATGCTGCTTTTGGATCTCGATTCCGGCGATGCGGGCGATGATATCGGCCAGCTCGTTAATGGTCACCATGCGGTCCTGGCCGAGATTGAGCGGTTCGTGAAAATCCGAGCTCATCAGCCGGTAAAGGCCTTCGACACAGTCTTCGATATAACAAAAGGAACGGGTCTGCTCGCCGTCGCCCCAGATGTCGATGGAATGCTCACCGCTCAGCTTGGCATTTGCGATCTTGCGGCAAAGGGCCGCCGGGGCTTTTTCACGGCCGCCTTCCCAGGTGCCTTTTTCGCCGAAGATATTATGAAACCTGACGGTCCGCGTTTCCAGCCCGTAATCATTGCGGTAATGGTGGCAAAGGATCTCGCTGACAAGTTTTTCCCAACCGTAGGCGTCCTGCGGCTGCGCCGGATAGGCGTCCTCTTCTTTTAACGGCTGGACGTTGGTTTCTTCCTGCAGGTATTCCGGGTAGATACAGGCCGACGAGGTGTAAAGATATTTACTGACGCCGTTTTCGCGCGCCGCTTCGAGCGTGTGCAGATTGATCAGTGAATTATTGTAAAGGATCTGTGCGTGATGCGCCGAGATGAAACCCATCCCGCCCATGTCCGCGGCAAGCGCATAGACCTCATCGATCCCCTCGGTCGCCTTGAGGCAATTTTCCCACCGGCGCAGATCGAGCAGCAGAAATTCATCGGCATCCAGGCTGGAAAACTCCGGCTCCTTGATATCGACACCGCGGACCCAGAAGCCTTTTTGCCGCAAAAAAGTGACAAGGTGGCTTCCTATGAAACCACCCGCACCTGTAACCAGAACTTTCATTTTTTCGGTCATTTAATTTTAAAGCGGCGCTGCCTATAATTCGTCTATCTTAATTCGAACGAATATACAGCGAGTGGCCTTCGTGTTTTTCGTGTGTTTAGTGGTTAATTCCGGAGGTTTTACCACGAATCACACTAAACGCACGAAATATATGCTCATCAGATGATCTTTATTTTTTATGGACAATGCATTCTAAATAATTAAAATGTAACGTCACCGTACTATTTATTTTCTTCCTCGTCCTGACGATAATATCCGCCGCGGTAGTAGTAACTCTGGTAGTAATAATAATCGTCATGCGCCCGCAGGTTGGCATTGTTTAGGACCACGCCGAAGATCTTTGCTCCGACCTCGTTAAGGAACTGCTTGGCCCGTTTGACGACCTGGCGCGAGCTCTTCCCGGAGTGAACCACGAGCAGCACACCGTCAACCACCGAGCCGATCAGAACGCCGTCCGTAAAGGACGCGATCGGCGGCGAGTCAACCACCACGTGCGTAAAGTGATTTTCCATTCCTTTTAACAACAGCCGCATCTGATCGGACCCGATAAGTTCCGCCGGGTTTGGCGGGATCGGGCCGGAAGGCAGAACGTGCAGCTTTGTCGGTTCATCATAAGAAATGATGCTGAGCACGTCTTCGTCCGCCATGCCGCTGGAAAGCACCGAGCTTAGCCCCTCGGCGTTGGTCACGCCAAAGATACTGTGCAGGCGGGGACGCCGCATATCGGCGTCGATTATCAGGACGCTGGCGCCGGTCTGCGCCAGGCTGATGGCGGTATTGACCGCCGTCGTGGTCTTTCCTTCCGAGGGAAGGCTGGACGTGACCAGCAGCGATTTCGGCGCGTGCCCGGCGGTAGAAAGCAGTATCGATGTACGCAATTGCCGGTAGGCTTCCGAAAGCGAAGAGCGGGAATCTGAGTGGATCAGCAATTCCGATGTACTGTTACTATTTATTTCCTCGCCCAAATTATTACCGACAAGCAGCAGCCGTTTTTTGGCCAGCGCGTCGATGGTCGGGATAGCCGCCAAAGCCGGCAGCTGCAGGTATTTTTCCACCTCGTCCGTGGAACGGATAGTATCGTCAAGATACTCGAGAAACAGCGCCAATCCCGCGCCGAACAACGTGGCAAGAATAAACGACACCGCAACGGTCATCAAACGCCGCGGGGCTACCGGAATATCCGAGGGCAGCGCGTGGTCCACTACGCTGATATTGTTATCGGTTCCGGCCGCGACCACACTGGTTTCGCGCTGCTGTTTAAGCAGGCTTTCCAGAAAATCCTTATTGGTTTCGATCCGGTCTCCCAGTATTTTGATATTGATCGCGGCGCTATTTTGTCCCTGCGCCGAGTTGTACTGGTTGTTGTATTCGGCCCTTACCTTGACCTCCTGGCCCTTCGCTTTTTCGAAATCCACCAGAAAGACATTAGCTACCATGTCCCGTCCGCGTTTTCGCACGGTTTCGAGGTCCTGCTGCGCCGTGGCGCGATTTTCTTTGACGGCATTTTCGAGCGAGCTGATCTTCTTATCCAGCTCCTGCACCTCGGGGGCTTCCGGCGTGTATTCCACCAAAAGTCTCTGCCGGTCAGCGACCGCTTCATCGATCTTGGACTTAAGGTTGGATTCGACCGTGCGCACGACGCTGTCGCGCACCGTGGTCGCCGGCGCGGTTTCCTTATCGGCCAGGGCGTTTAAGGTGTCCTGATTCTTGACGGCGGCGCGGTAAGCCGCTTCCGCCTTCTGGCGGTTGTTTTCCGCTTCGGTCAGCTGTTTGTTCAGCAGCGCCAATCTGTCCATGACCAGGGTCTGGCTGGCGTCTTCACCTGTGTTCAAGATACCGGCATTTTTTTCCAGGCTCGCTTTGTTTTCTTCGTCTTCCTTGATGCGCGTCTGGTAATTAGCTATCTGCTCTTCCAAAAAGCTGTTGGTATCGCTGCTTGAACGCGAACGCTTCTCCTGGTTCAGGCGCGTAAAGGTGTCGGCGATGCCGTTTACGACGGTGGCGGCCAGAGCGGGGTTCGTGTGCTGGTATGAGATCTCGATCAGCCGGGTCTCTTTAAGCGTGGAGCGGCTTTCCCTGACCGGTTCGATGATGATGCCTTTTCTGAGATTTTCCACGAACGGCAAAACCCTCAGGGCTTCCCTCATATCGTCAACGGTCTTGAGCTCACCGGTCGCGGTCGGCGCCAGATCTTTGTATTCCTTAACCTGCCTGGTGCCGCCGTCCTTGTTTGCCAACCCCAAACTGCGCAGGATCGATTGCGTGGTCGAGACAGAGTCGTCATTCACCGTCTTGACGAATTCGACGTTGTGCTCAAGGTCCATGTCCTTTACGGTGCGCCGCAAAAGATTGTCGCTGGTCAAAAGCTGCAGCTGGGTGTTGAAGTAGGCCGGATCACCGGTGACCGGCCGGCGGCTTTCGCTGCTGACCAGGTCCGGATTAGCCTGCTCGAGGTCGACCTGGACCGTGGCCATGGCCCGGTACATGTTCGGCTTGCGCGACATATAGAGCGCCGTCAAAGTGGTGATCAATACGGCAATGCCTACCACCAGCCACAATCTTTTACGAATGGCCCGCCAGTACTCATATACCTGAAAACTACCCTGTTCAACGGTCTGGGTCCTATAGGCATAACTTCCGTTATCCGGGAATTGGGGGTCCGCCGGGCGTTCCAATCCTCTTCGTTCAACGGGTCGAGTCGGTATTATTTCACGAGTTTCTTTCATTTTTTATTATTCCCAAATGCTATATTGATCAGCTGCTGACCTTTCTACCTCAAAGTAATATTATATGGAATGTAACCGGCGCCGCCGACAATGGCCGTAATGACGCTTTTTAGTATGGTTTTGACCGGATCTTCAGACACCGCGACGATGTCGTCCGGAAGCAGGATCGGGTCCGGAGCTTTAGCTTTTTCGATATCGCCGAGGTTGCAGATAATGACTTCACGCTCGAGGCTGTCCGGTTTCTTTCGCAATATCCTGATAGAGCCTTTTTTGGTGGAAGGCTTTAAGCCTTTCGCGGCCGCGATCGCCTGCGACAAAGTGATGTCTTTTTTGATCGGGACTTCTTTAGGATCGACCACGTTGCCGACCACGTAAATGACATCCGCTTCCCTGACCGAAACGATATCGCCCGGCCGCATCCAGACAGTTTGCCGGTTTGCTACCAGATCGTTCATGTCATAGGTCTCTACGCTGACATTAGGATTGTTGACGTTAGCGATATCGGTGGTGTTGAGAAGTTTATCGGTTTCTTCCTGGCAGGCCGAAGAACTGCCGGTACGGGCAACCATCACCTTGACACCGGCCTTATCGGTCGGGCCGCCGGCAAAAGCGAGCAGTTCGAGCAGCTGTATGCGGCGGTTAAGGAAAAACGCGCCCGGTTTTGAAACGGCCCCGATGACCGCAAACGACTGTGATTTGGCTTCACCCGCCCGGACCGTGATATAGGGCGTGCGCAAAATCCTGGAATATACCCTGGTTAGATCGACGGCCAGCTCTCTTTCTGTTTTACAAACCGCGGCGATAGGCTCGGCTATTCCCGGGACCCTGATCGTGCCGTCATCCCCGACATCGACTTTAAGTGAAAGTTCTTTGTGTTTATAAACTTCGATCTCCAACTGATCCTGGTAACCAATACGATAACGCCCCTGGTAGCGAAGATCCTGTGGATCTATCTGAACAGGGGCCGGTTGAGACGTCGTTCCCGCAGGGGTCTGCGCCGCTGCGGCGCCTACAAAAAGCAGCGATAAAATCAACACCAGACACAGGAAAAACATTTTTTTAATAGCGTAATACATTTATAACCTCTTCCTAGTTTGCTTTACATCACGGTTGGATGATCAGAAGTATTCCTTCAGTGAATCAAGATCAACTTTTAGCCAGAACAGTTTAACCCAAATTGTAGATAACCAAAGAATTAATTATACAAAATAGCTTAAAGAGAAGCCAGAATCAACTACCGGAATTCCTGATTTTCAAGTTTTTCGGTTTCAAGTTAATATTCTTGTTCTCAAAAGATGATTTTTTGACGTTTTTATGGACGTGAGATCTGCCACTCCGATGCTCCGGCAATACCTGGAGATTAAGAAACAATACCCCGGAACATTGCTGTTTTTCCGGCTCGGCGACTTCTATGAGCTTTTTAACGAAGATGCCGTCACCGGCGCCCGCGAGATGGAAATCACCCTCACCGCCCGGCAAAAAGACAGCAGCAACCCCATTCCGATGTGCGGAGTCCCGCACCACGCCGCTTCGAATTATATTGCCCGGCTGATAAAAAAGGGCTACCGGGTGGCCATTTGCGAGCAAACCGAGGAAGCCGGCCAGGGCAAAAAGCTTGTCCGCCGCGAAGTGGTGCGCGTGATCACGCCCGGGACCGCCATCGACCCGCAGTTGATGGAAAGCCGGGAATCGGTCTACCTGGCCGCTATCTGCGCAACTAATAGCGCGGGCGGCGATACCTTTGGCGCCGCTTTTCTGGAGGTTTCGACGGGAGACTTTTTCGCCACGGAGGTTTCCGGATCGGGCGCTCTGGCACAAATTTGCGCCGATATCGAGTCTTTTGCGCCAAGGGAGATCCTTTTCCCCCAATCGCTGGGGGTGGTCATCCAAAGCGCTTTCGGCGGCGGAAACGCGTCAACGCTGTGGAATGAGGTCGGTACCGGGAACGCAGTGACCGGCTCTCCGGCGAGACCGCGGGGAGTGGTGCCTGGCTCGGACAAAGAAGCCGGTCACTTCGTTCCCGGTACTGACTCCGTTGCCGGCGGCTTGCAGCAGAGCCGAAGCGGCGCAACGCTCACACCACTCGAAGACTCTAATTTCCATCCAGACGACTGCGCCGCTCTCTTAAAACACCAGCTAAACGTCAAAACGCTCGATGGATTTGGGCTCGAAAAACACGAGGAAGCCATTCGTGCCGCCGGCGCCTGCCTGCGCTATGCGCAAAATACCCAGCGGGCCGCGGCCGCGCACATTTCCGGCCTGCAGTATTTCGAGGCCAGCGATTTTATGGTGCTCGACGGCGTAACGCTGAAAAACCTGGAAGTGGTCGAATCGAACCGGCCCGAATCCGGCGCCGCCGTAAAACGTTCATTGCTGGGCGTGATCGATGCCACCGTCACCGGAATGGGGAGCCGGCTGCTGCGCTCCTGGGTGCTGCGGCCATCAATCAAGCGAAGCGAGATACAAACCCGCTTGTCGGCAGTAACCGAACTCGATGATCCGATCCTGCGCGATAAACTCAGATTTTTGCTGAAAGAGGTCTGGACCTGGAACGCCTGGTGGGGCGTCTGAATCTCGGGACCGCAAGCCCACGCGATCTGCTCGCCCTTAATCGCTCGCTTAAACAAATACCACAGATACTTTTTTCGTTATCAGACGCAGAGGCGCTGCTTCTTCAGGTGCTGCGGGAAAACATTTTCGAGCTGCCCGGTATTCAGCAACTGATTTCCAGCGCGATCAGTGATGAAGCGCCCCTTAATCTTGCCGACGGCGGCGCGATCCGCGACGGATTCTCCGCCGAGCTCGATGAGTTTCGCGATGTAAGCCGCAACGCCAAACAGATCATCGCGTCATTTGAAGAAGACGAGCGGCGAAAATCCGGCATCACTACCCTGCGCGTAAAATTCAATAATGTCTTCGGCTATTTTATCGAGGTCTCAAAGGCGAGCGCCGCCCGGGTCCCCGATTACTTCGAGCGCCGCCAGACGCTGACCAACGCCGAACGCTACACTACCCCGCAGCTAAAAGAATGGGAGCAAAAAGTTTTAGGCGCTGAATCGAAGATCGCCGAGCTCGAACTCGAATTATTTCAGGAAGTGCGCGCCGAGGTAACAAAAGAAACGCGCAACCTGCAATCGACCGCCCGCGCGCTGGCGACGCTCGATTCACTTGGGGCGCTGGCGGAAACAGCGGCGCGGCGCAGTTATGTTTGCCCTGTGCTGCACGACGGCGACGAGATCGAGATAAAAGGCAGCCGCCACCCGATCGTCGAAGCGTTCACGTCATCTGCCGCCGCGTCTTTTATACCCAACGATCTCTATCTGAATAATTCCACCGACCGGCTGCTGATCATCACCGGCCCGAACATGGGCGGCAAATCGACGATATTGAGACAGGCCGCGCTGATCCAAATTCTGGCGCAGATCGGCTCGTTCGTTCCGGCGGACCACGCTCGGCTGCCGATGGTCGATCGCATCTGGACGCGCGTCGGCGCTTCGGACGATCTGGCCGCGCGGGCGCTCGACCTTTATGGTCGAGATGACGGAAACCGCCGCGATCCTGCACAACGCCACGCCGCGTTCGCTGGTATTGCTCGACGAGATCGGGCGCGGGACTTCGACCTTTGACGGGCTGTCGATCGCCTGGGCGGTGGCCGAATATCTGCACGATTCTCCGGACCACGCGGCGAAAACTCTTTTCGCCACGCACTATCACGAACTGACCGAATTGGCCGAGAAACTGCCCGGCGCGAAAAATTACCAGATCACCGCCGCCGAACGTGACGGCGAGGTCGTCTTCCTGCACAAACTGCGAACGCGGCAAGGCTTCGAAATCCTACGGCATCGCCGTAGCGCAGCTCGCCGGGCTCCCAGCCGACGTTTTAGCCCGCGCCCGCGAAGTGCTGGAAAAACTCGAACGATACGAGATCGCCGTGTTTTCAGATGACGCAGTCACCGCCCCCCTGGAGAGGGCCGTGAGAAAGGCCGCCAGCGGCAAAATGGCCTCACAAGCTACGCTGTTTGAACTGGCAGGCGATGAAGATGAAAACGCGCCCGGGTGACATGAAGTCAGTAGCGTCGCCGTCAGGCGAGGCGCCATCAACGTCGCCAACGGCGACCAATTCAATAGCGTCGGGTATCACCCGACGACCCGGTTATCAACCTCGTCCGTCCGCACAGCCGGACGAATTTCTCGACACCTTCAGCGTCGTATGTCGTGTGGCCGCTGTTACGTAGGGGTTCACCCTACGCTATTAAATATCTCGCCTTCGGCGAATCGGGACTCGTCCAGCGACGAGGTCAGTACCGGGAACGCAGTGACCGGGGAAAATGAGCGCAGTTCTGACAAGATGCGGGCAGCCACGAGGGCTGCCCCTACAAAAATACCATTCCCGCTTGCCAAATGCCTTTTAATTCGAGAAAATTTCCGGGTGTTTTTCTGTAGCCACCAAGACAAACCAATAAAGGCTGGCGCCTAAACCAAATAATGTTTGAATCCTATCTGCAACTTCCCTTGGAACAAAAGGTCGGGCAATTGCTGTTCGTCGGCCTGCCCGGAACCGAAGTAGACGCCGAAACCGCCTCGCTGCTCGAAGATGTGCAGCCCGGCGGCGTGTGCATCTTTGGCCGCAACGTGCGCGGCGCGGAACAGATCCGCGCTTTGACCGACGGCGTCCGGGGAAAGCTGGCCGTTAAGCCGCTGATCGCCATCGACCAGGAAGGCGGGCTGGTTGACCGGCTGCGCCGTATCTGCACGCCGATGCCCGCGGCCCGCGTTATCCGCCAGCACGGCGACATCGCCGCCGCCCGCGCGCTGGGTCGAATAACCGGCGAGATATTGCGGCTGCTGGGCTTTAATATGAATTTCGCGCCCGTGCTCGATATCATGACTCCGGAGCGCGACCTGCTTTCTAACGGGCTTTATTCCCGCTCCTTCGGCCGCTCGCCCGGTGAAGCGCTCGGTTATTCGATGGTGTACCTGCGCGGGCTGCAGAGCGCGGGCATTTTGGGGTGCCTAAAACATTTTCCCGGGATCGGCGCCGGAGAGGTCGATACGCATGAAGAGATTCCGGTCATCAATCTCTCGCAGGAAGATCTGGTAATGCAGGACCTTTCGCCCTATATCGAGCTATTCACACAGCGCCAGGACGAAGACGACCGCGTCCGCGTGATCATGATCAGCCACGGCGGTTTCCCCAAGATCAGCCTCAATACCGGCGAGATCGGCGGTAAACTCTTCCCCGCCTCGATCAATAAACAGATAGTTACCAGGCTTTTGCGCGGCCAGCTTGGCTACAAACACCTGGTCGTGACCGACGATATGGAGATGGGCGCGATCCTCCGCTATTACAGTATCGAGGAAGCTGCGGCTTTGGCGTTCGAAGCCGGCGAAGATATGATACTTATATGTTCGTCGACGGATGCGGTCCGGCAAAGCTACAATGCCCTGCTGGCAAAATTTAAGTCAGGCGAGCTTTCGACCGAAAAGCTCGATGAAACTTTGCTTCGCATCGCCGACGTAAAAGCTATTGTGACGAACCCTCTCCCATTCGACGCCGGCAAATTCTCTCGCCTTTCCGAAGAAGTTGCCGAACTCAACCAGAAACTCGATTACTCGTACGGAGGCAAACCCTGATGAACTACCGTCAATCATTGGCATTCATAATTTCTGTTCTTTTGATATCTATATTTTCGCTAAACTGCCGGACGCGTAACAGCGCGGTGGTCACGATCGCGCTCGATTCCGAATTTACCTCGCTTGATTTTCTCGCCGGCAAAACGGTCCCGGCCAGCGCCGAGCGGATCAGGAGTTTGATCTTTAACACCCTCGTCAGAAAAGACAAAAAATTCGATTACGAAGGCGAGCTGGCAAAAGAGATCATCGACCTCGACGGCGGCGCAACCATATCTTTTGTGCTGCGGGACGGCATCAAGTTTCAAAACGGCGCCCCTTTAAAAGCGTCGGACGTAAAATACACTTTCGAGAAACTGCAGGCTTCGGACGGCGCCAAGGCGGCTTCTTTCTTTGAGACCGTGAACGGGCAGAAAACTCCCCACATCACCGCCATCGAAACACCCGATGACAAGACGGTTAATTTCAAGCTCAGCCGCCCCACTCTTAAAAATCAGCTGTTATCAAATATGGTGGCCATTCCCATAATTGCCGAGGGGACTTTTGAAACGCAGAAAGATACGCCGCTGGGAACAGGGCCCTATAAATTCGTTAAGGCCGATATGGTGCAAAATATCGTCGACCTCGAAGCCAATAACGATTACTGGGAAGGCGCGCCAAAAATTCAAAAGCTGCAGGTAAAAGTAATCAAGGATTCAAACGCCGTGCAGTCTTCGCTCAAATCCGGGCAGCTCGACATCGCGCCGACGATGATCAATCTCGCTCCGGATACGGTCGAAAGCCTGAGCAAAGATCCGAATCTGAAAAAGGCCCAATTCGACAGCGCCAACGTTCAGATATTGACGATAAATGTTTCCGCCGCGCCGCTCGACAAGGTCAAGGTTCGCCAGGCGATCGCCTACGGCATAGACCGCAAAGAAATAATCGACAACATGCTGCTGGGCCAGGGTAAGATCGCGCATTCCATTTTGCCGGAAGAAAGCTGGGCGTATTCCACCGGGACCACTTATGAGCACGATACCGCCAAGGCAGCGCAGCTGCTCGACGACGCAGGCTTTAAAGATCCGGATGGCGACGGCCCGCAGATGCGTTTTCCCGCGGCCATCAAACTAAGCATCTCCGCCGGTAACAGTTCGCAGAGCCAGTATGCGCAGATCATCCAGGACCAGTTAAAACGCATCGGCGTCGCGGTCGAGATCGTTCCCGTAGAATTTGCCGCGCTGACCGAACAATGGAGGCTTGGGCAATTTCAGATAACGATGAACCGCTGGGTAGGCGGAAATCAGGACCCGATATTTTACCGCGACCTTTTTCTTTCCTCCGAAAGCACTGACGTAAAATCAACCGCCCGCAACCGCAGCCGCTACAAAAACCCGGATTTCGATACGGTGATATTGGCCGCGATGAACGAGCTCGACCGGGAAAAAGCCAAACAGCTATACATACAGGCGCAGGATATCATCAGCCGCGACCTGCCGGTGATCCCGCTTTGGTACCCTTCGAATATGGTGGTTTACAATAAGCGCCTGAGTGGAATGGAGATCAATGCCAGCGCGGACTGGTTTTTTGTCAGGAGCCTTTCGGTGAATTAGCAAGTTAACCTGGGAGCGTGGGCATCTTGCCTGCAAGCTGCTTTTACAGCCTGAAAATTTTTAGCCGCGGATTAACACGGATTTACACAGATTTCGTATCTGCGTTATCCATGAAAATCCGCGGCTATGTGCATTTCGAATGCTACGCATTCGTGCAGGCAAGATGCCTGCGCTCCCAGGTTAACGTCTTAATTACTGGCCGTTGAAAAATCAACATTGATCGGCGTCAGGATGATCTCGACCCGCCGGTTTTTCGCGCGGTTTGCCAGCGTAGTATTCGGCGCAAGCGGAATATTTCCTCCCTGCCCTTTTATCTCAATACGATCGTCTTCGATACTCTGGCCGACGAACCGGTTCGCGATCAGCTGCGCCCGGTCGGTGGTAAGTTTTTCCAGATCCGCCGCGAGGCCTTTATCATCGGTATAAGATTCGATGACGATCTTAAAGTCCTTGTAACGCGAAAGTATCTCACCTATCTTATCGAGCTTCGCCGCATTGGCCGCCGTCATCGTGCTGGCCCTTAAGCCGGTAAAATAACTCTCCGGCAAAACGAGTGAAACCCCGCCATTGGTATTTTCCCTGACGACGCCATAAGGTTTTAGCGCGACCAGAAGCTGGGCGTTAGCCGTTCTGATGCGCTCTTCCCTTTCGGCCTGGCGGCGCTGTGAGTCGAGCACATTTTTCTCGCCTTCGATCCGCGCAAAACGGATCTTGTAATCTTCCACTTCGGCGCGCGACTTATTCAGATCATTTCTCAATCTCGCGTTTTCATCGCGCAGGTCTTTTATCTGCTGGCCGAGGTTTGAAACGTCACGCTCGCCGAGTTCGCGATTGCGGGTCTCGCGGGAAAGTTCGTTCTTGAGTTCGGTGATCTCGCTGTTCTTGGCATCGATCTGATCTTCGAGCTTGCGTGTTTCATCATCGCGGCGAAGGGTTTCGTTGCGCTTTTCACGAGCGTCTTTACGCACCAGCGCGGTTTCCTCGGCCTTAACCGCGGAACTCACAGCCTGGCGCGCTTTGATATCGATGGTTTCTTCGGGCCGCTCGGCACGCCACGAACTTTCAGCTTCGGACAGGTAGCCTTCCGCCTCGGTCAACTCCTGTGCGGCATCGCGCGTCGCACCGGCGAATTTGGCGAGGGCGACAGCCTGCCGCGCCTGCAGAATGGTCGGCGGAGTTTTGGAATAATCGACTTCGGCTATTTCCGGCACGAACGACGAGCGGTAATAATCGCTCGAATTTCCCAGGTACGATACCGCCCGCGTAGAGGTGACCGGTTTTCCCATATCGGTCACGCCGCTGAGGTTTTCCAGCATCACCGTCCGGCTTGGGCGCTTGACCAGGAAGTGCGGTTCGGCGGTGATGATCAAAGCAAAGGTTTGCAAATTGGTCGTGCCTTCGAATTTCGAATTGAATTCGAATGTCCCGCGGCGTTTTATCTCGCCGAGGTTATCGACCGCGCCTTCGGGAGAAACCGCCCACAGCACATAGGTGGCATAACCGCCGCCCAGATCAAAAGGCCGCGGCATTCTTTCAACCGTCAGTTCGACACGGGTGCCGCTTTTGGCGGTGCGGCGGATCCGCGCTTCGCCTTTCATCCGCGGAAAACGCGTCGTGCCGCGAAACTGAACGATCACCGTTTCGTCGAGCGGATAGGTGATAGCGTTTGCCTGTCGCGGCGCGTCAACCTGCGCAAACACGGAAAATGCGATCGCCAATATCGCTGACATTACATACGAACAAATTTTTGCCGGCTTTAATAAGAAGACTAGATTCATAATGGTTTTCTCCCTTTACGGAAAGCTTATGTAAGGCATTTTACTTTCTTGATGATGTTTTTTCCAAAACAGTTGTAAGCTAAATGCCGGATTCGCCAAGCCTTGGCTGATTCCGGACTGCTTAACTCCTGTTTTCATATCATTTGGTGAGGTTTTACGAAATGCGCTGGTAAACCTGGGAGAGCAGGCATCTTGCCTGCTCGGGTCGCGCAGCGATCTAAAAAGTCTTTTGATTTACGCCAGTTAGCGCGAGCAAGTCGCGCTAACTGGCAAGATGCCTGCGCTCCCAGGTTTAGCCCATTTTATTTTTTCGGTTTGTTTAAAGACTTAACCGTCTCTCGCGCGTAAGATATAAGGTAAATCTATGCTTCACGAACAAATACACGTCCATGAAAACTTCGGCTCGGCGTACCTCGACCATCCGCGCAACGTCCTGTTTACCTGCCGCCGGGTTACGGCGAAGACCCCGAACGCCGTTATCCCGTTCTTTATATGCACGACGGGCAGAACCTGATAATCGCCGAAGACGCCTTCGGGGGAGTGGCCTGGGGGGTGGACGAGACCGCGCAGCGCATGATCCTCGCGGGCGAGATCGAGCCGCTGATAATCGTCGGGATCTACAATACCGGGGGAAACAGGATCGACGAGTACACCCCGGTAAAAAGCGAGCGCGGCAAGATGAAAGGCCGCGGCGGAAAGGCCGACAACTACGGCCGGATGATCATCGAAGAGCTCAAACCTTTTATCGACAACGAATACCTGACCAGGCCGGAGCGCGAATTTACGGGTCTCGGCGGCTCGTCGCTCGGCGGGCTGGTATCGCTCCACCTCGGATTAAAACGGCCCGATGTATTCAGCCGCCTAGCGGTGATATCCCCGGCCGTGTGGTGGGCAAATAACCAGATAATCCGCGAAACGGCAAAGCTCGGCGAGCGGCTGCCCCTGCGCATCTGGCTGGATATCGGAAAGCGCGAAGGCTCGCGGATCAAGCACCAGGTAAGGGCGCTGAAGGAGATGCTGCTGGCCAACGGCTGGCGGGACGGCGAGGATTTTGCATATTTCGAGATCCCGGACGCGCGGCATGAAGAGACGGCCTGGGCGGCGCGTTTTGACGCTGTTTTGAAATTTTTGTACCCGGTTATTATTGCGGCAACGGACGTCCCGCCCCAACGGTCAGAACTTTAGGAGTATGAAGTCAGAACCGGGAACGAGAGTGACCGGGTTTCGGATTCGCGTTTTTTGTCGTTCATGCTATTCGCGGCTTTGCCGGCAGGGGAATATTTTATTTTGCGGAGGCTCAGCCTCCGTAGGTTTTTATTTATATCGGCTCACGGAAAGGCAGAGCCTTTCCGCACAGCACGGCGGCGAAGCCGCAAAGATTAGAAAGAGAAATCCGGTTACTCTCGTTCCCGGTACTGACTTCGTTATAAGACACTCGCTTTCTTTACTGACCGATAGCTCAAACTCTGCTATCATAGCGGTTTAACTTTCTAATGCAGGACTTTCGCCGCTTACTTAAATATCTCAGGCCGCACTATTTGACCTTTGTACTGGCCACCTTGGCAATGGTTATGGGCGGGCTTTTGGAAAGCTTGACCCGGGCGCTGCTGGTGCCGATATTCGACCAGGCCTTTGGCACAGGCGCCGCAAAAACAACTACCCTTTTCGGATTGCAGAATCTAATTCCCGCTGAGGACTGGTACCAGGCGTGGCTTACGATCTCGGTAATGCTGGTCGCTTTTACCGTTTTTGGCGGCATCTCGGAATTTTTCTCTTCGTATTTTATGGCCAAGATCGGGCAGACAGCCGTGCTCGACCTGCGCAAAGAACTCTACAATCACCTGCTGCGGCAGCCGGCCGCTTTTTTGAACGCCACCGGACAAATTTTATGGTCTCGCGGCTGGTGACCAGCTGCGCGGCGATCGAATACGCCGTCTCGGCAAACCTGCGCGACGTGCTGCGTGAAAGCTTCAATCTCATATTTTTTCTCTCGGCGGCGTTTTATTTAAATTGGCGGCTGATGCTGGGAGCGATGATAATCGCGCCGATCATAGCTTTTCTCACCTCGAAATTTTCCCGCGCGCTGCGCAAGCAGGCGGAACACTCGCTCGAAGGCAGCCGTTTGCTGACGGACACGGCGCAGGAAGCGATGGCCAATCATACTATCGTTCACGCTTACCGCGCCGAGGCCCGGGAAGAGATCCGTTTTGAAAACGCCGCGCGGATGATCGCTAAAGCAAACCTGCGTTCGGGCCGTATCGCCGCGCTTTCGCCGCCGGTGATCACCACCATCGGAATTGTGGCCGGGGTCGTCCTGCTCTTTTTCGGCTTTCGCGAAATTCACGTCAACAATATGCCGGCGGCGCAGTTCTTTGCCTTCCTCGCCTTTCTCTTTAGCAGCTACGACCCGATGCGCAAGATCTCGCGCCAGCATAATGAGCTGACCAAGGCATTTGCCGCCGCGCGCGACGTCTGGGACATACTCGATCAAAACGAAGCGCTGCCGGAAAAACCGGACGCGGTATCGATAGGGGCCCTGGAAAAAGGGATAACGCTGCGCAATATTTCGTTTAACTACGGGAGCACGGGCGGCGGTGAGAGCAAGATAATTTTGGACGCCGTCAACCTGGAAATTCCCAAGGGGCAGATGATCGCGCTGGTGGGCGAATCGGGCGGCGGTAAATCAACCATCACCAAGCTTATTCCGCGTTTTTACGATCCGGTAGAAGGCGCGGTCTTGTGGGACGGCATCGATCTGCGCGACGTTAAAATTGCCAGCCTGCGCGAACACATCGCTCTGGTCACGCAGGAGACGACGCTTTTTAACGACACCGTTCGCTATAACATTTCCTATGGAAAACCGGATGCGTCCGAGGATCAGATCCGGCACGCCGCCGAGGTCGCCTTTGCCGCCGATTTTATCGCCGAGCTGCCGAACGGTTATGACACAATCGTCGGTGAGCGCGGCGTTTTCCTAAGCGGCGGCCAGCGCCAGCGCATCGCCATTGCCCGCGCCGTGCTGCTTGACGCGCCTGTGCTGGTTTTGGACGAAGCAACCTCGGCGCTTGATACGGAAAGCGAAAGACTGGTACAAAAGGCGCTGGAAAACCTGATGCAAAACCGCACCTCGATCGTCATCGCGCACCGGCTTTCGACCGTGCGCCGCGCCGATAACATAATCGTGATGGAACGCGGCCGCATCGCCGAAACCGGCACCCATAGCGAACTGCTGCAAAAAGGCGGCATCTACAAGCGGCTTTACGAATTACAGTTTTGGGAAGATACTGAGGAAGAAAAAATTCCTGTGTAGGGGCGGCACCTGCGCCGGGTGTTGGCACCCGAATTATTTGATAATATTACCATTTTGATCAGCTCACTGCGGGCGGCCATAAGTGCCGCCCCTACAGTTATAATTAAAACTTATGAAATCAATGACCGGATTTGGCCGCGGTGCTTTTATGGGACAAGACTTTGCCGTGACCGTCGAATTAAAAACAGTAAATAACCGCTTTCTGGATGTGAACCTGCGGCTTTCGCAGGAGCTTAACCAGCTCGAAGCGACCCTCAAGCGCCAGATCGGCAACCGGCTTTCGCGCGGGCGCGTGGACGTAAATCTTACTTACGAACGCGCCGCGGATGTCAGCTATGAGCTAAACCGTCCTCTTATCAGCGGTTACCTGGCGGCGCTTAAACAATTACAGGAAGAATTTTCGCTGACCGGCGAACCAGATTTGAATATGATCGCGCGGCTGCCGAGCGTTTTACAGCCGAAGAAGGACGATATCGGCGAGGAATTTATTGTCGGGGTGGAAAAAGCGGTCGAATCGGCGCTGGACGACCTGGAAAAAATGCGCGAAAATGAAGGCGAAATGCTCAAAAATGAGCTGAATTTCCGCCTCAAAGAGATCGAAGATAAGCTGCCGGGTATCGAAAGCGAGGCGGCGACCGTCACCGAAGAATACCAGACCCGGCTGATGAAGCGCATCAGCGATATCCTGGCGAAAACCGCCGCCGAGATCGAGATAGACCAGGCGCGTTTGGCGCAGGAAGCCGCCTTTTTAGCCGACCGGGGCGATATTTCCGAAGAGATCACCCGGTTGAAAATACACATCGACCAGTATCGCAAGATCATGGACGAAGACAAGGAAGTCGGCAAAAGGCTCGATTTCCTGACGCAGGAGCTCAACCGCGAAGCCAACACCATTGCCTCTAAGACCAATAATATGAACATTAAAGAGGCCTCGCTGGGAATAAAATCAGCGGTCGAAAAGATAAGGGAGCAGGTGCAAAACGTAGAGTAAGAATTGGCCGCGGATTTTCACGGATAAACACGGATAAGAAAACTCAAAAAAGGAAATTAAGTCTCATGAAACATTCCCACGTTACTGAGAAAATAATAGCCTCTTTTTATGAGGTTTATAACGAATTAGGTCACGGTTTTTTGGAATCGGTTTACGAAAAGGCGCTGATAATGGTTTTGAAAGACAAAGGACTTTCTATCATACAGCAGCATCGACTGCCGGTTTGGTTCAGAAAAAGAAAATTGCCGACTTCGTCGCTGACGTTGTAGTAGAAAATCTTGTTCTGATTGAGCTTAAAGCTGTGCGAAGCTTCGATACGAGCCATGAAGCGCAACTCCTAAATTATTTACGAGCGACCGAAATTGAAGTAGGATTACTTCTTAATTTCGGCTTAAAAGCTGAGATGAAAAGAATGGTTTTCGATAATCAAAGAAAAGGAATCCGTGAAAATCCGCGTTTATCCGCGGCTATTCTCTTATCCGATGATTAAGGGTAATTTATTTATTATCAGCTCGCCTTCGGGCGGCGGAAAAGGCACTTTGATACAGCGTGTATTGGAATTTGTGCCGCAAATCGGGTATTCTGTCTCTTTCACCACGCGCGCGCCGCGTGTAGATGAAATTGACGGCAAGCACTATAATTTTGTTTCGCCGGCGGAATTTGAAAATTTGATCGCTTCGGGTGAATTTCTCGAGCACGCCCTGGTCCACGGCAACTATTACGGTACCTCACGCAGGCAAGTTGAGCGGGAAACTGCTGAGGGCACAGACATTATCCTCGAGATCGATGTGCAGGGCGCCGAATTGGTGAAAAAGGCTGCGCCGGAGGCCGTTTCGGTATTTATCCTGCCGCCTTCATTCGAGGTTTTGAAAAACCGGTTGGAAAGCCGCGCCACCGAGGGATTGGATGCCCTTAACCTGCGGTTAAGTAATTCGCGCGGCGAGGTCGAGCGATATACCGAATTTGACTACGTGATCATAAATGACGAGGTGGAACAGGCCGTCAAGGAATTGGAAGCCGTGATATTGGCCGAAAGGGCCAGGCGAGACAGGCAGGAAGAAAATATCCAGGAAGTATTAAAAACGTTTTAAAACACTAATTTATTTACGGAGAGCGCGATCAATGCCCAAAAAAGCCGAGAAAAAAGTCGAAGCAAAACCCACTAAAAAGGCCAAAGCTAAAGAATCCGAGATCGCTGAGATCGAGGAGCTGGAAAGTTCTCAAGAAGTAGAAGGAAAAGAAAAAGTAATGCACGATATCGATTCGAAATACCGTTTGATCCTGCTGGCGGCACAGCGCAGCAAGCAGCTGCAAAAGGGCGCTACCGTTCGCGTCGGGGTTGACCCGCGCAAGCACAAAGCCACTTATGTCGCTCTCCAGGAGATCAAGGAAAAGAAAGTTCCCTTTGAGTTTTTGGAAGAAGAAGTTTAGTTTAACGAATAATGGTATGTCCGCGTAGCGGACTTCAGAGAATAGCCCAGGGCTTTAGCCCCGGGTACGATGACCAATTTTGAAACGTTAGCCCTGAAGGGGCCGCAGAAACCTGACTGATGTCTGCCGCCCCTTCAGGGCTAATCCCTTTTTGGGCTTAGGCACCCAGGGTGGCGCTCGCTCCGCTCACTTACCCTGGGCTACTATCTTTGTCCCCTTCGGGGACTTTAAGGATGGGTTGTTACTGCTGTTATTCGTTAACTACATTCCCTTATAATTCGGCCCGCCGCCGCCTTCGGGCGTGACCCAGTTGATGATCTGGTAGGGATCCATGATGTCGCACGTCTTGCAGTGGACGCAGTTGGAGAAAGTTGATCTTTAATTCCCGTCTGCCGGTTTTCGAGCTCTCTTCCATTTCATACACCGCGGCCGGGCAAAAACGCTGGCAGGGATTGCCGTATTCCTCCGCGCATTTTGTCGCGCAGATCTCCGTGTCGAGGACGTGCAAGTGCGCCGGCTGGTCTTCGCTGTGCGCGACGGCGGCGTGATAAACGTCGGTGATCTTGTTAAAGGTCAGTTCCTTGTCGAATTTGGCGGCTTCGCCGTAGCGCTGGGCGATGTCGTCTCCCTTGTAATCGTATTCTTCGAGATGGCGAATGCGTTCATAGCCGGCCTCGTGCGTCGAGTGATCGAAAATGCCCCAATCGCGCCCGCCGGAAATAAACTGCAGCCCGCCATTGACCAGCGCCGACCAGCGCCCGCGCTGAAACGAAGCGTGAAAATTACGCACCGGGTGGAGTTCGTCGTAGATCCACGATTCGCTGACCTTGCGCTCGAAAATATGCAGCCTGTTGGCGCTGAAGTCGTCATGCGCAAATGCCTCCAGGATGGTTTCCGCCGCCAGCATTCCGCTCTTGATCGAGGTGTGAATGCCCTTGATGCGCTGGCCGTTGAGAAACACCGCGCAGTCGCCGATCAGCAGCACGCCGTCCCCGTAAAGCTTCGGCATCGTATTCCAGCCGCCCGCGGCGATCGTTTTCGCGCCGTATTTGACCATCTTGCCGCCCTTGAGGATCTCGGCGATCTTCGGATGTGTTTTGAACTTTTGAAATTCGGCGTGCGGGTCGATCAGCGGGTCGAGATAATCCAGCCCGGTCACATAACCGATGCTGACCATGTTGTTTTTGAATCCGTAGATCCAGCCGCCGCCATAGGTCTTTGCGTCAGACGGAAAGCCGAGCGTGTGGACGACGTGGCCTTCCTTAAAATTGCCCGCCGGAACTTCCCACAATTCTTTTATACCGAGGCTGAAAACCTGCGGCTCTTTACCTGCATCAAGCCCCAGCCGCTGAATTACTTTTTTCGCCAGCGAACCGCGCGAGCCTTCGCCGAGAACGGTGATCTTCGCCAGGATATCCACGCCGGGTTCGAAATTCGGTTTTTTATGGCCTTCCTTATCGATGCCTTTGTCGCCGGTGCGCACACCGATCACGCGGTTGTGGTCGTCGTACAAAATATCGGCGCCGGGAAATTCGGGAAAGATATTAACGCCGGCCTCTTCGCATTTTTCCGCCAGCCATTCGGTCATGCGCGAAAGCGAGATCATATAGTAGCCGTGGTTTTTTAGCGGCGGCGGGGTGATCGGCGCCGTGATGGCGCGATTTTCCGTCAGGTACCAGAAAGCGTCGGTCTTTACTTCGCTATCGACGGGGCAGCCCTGTTCGATAAAATCAGGCATTAGTTCGGCGATGCCTTTCGGGTCCATCACCGCGCCGGAAAGAATGTGGGCGCCCACGGCCGGGCCTTTTTCGATGACGGCGATCTCGAGCTCGCTGAGCTTATTGCCCTGGACGAAACCTTTGTCGACCAGCTCGTCATGGTTCCTGATAAGTTTTTTCAAATGCAGTGCCGCCGCCAGATTTGCCGGGCCCGCCCCGACGAATACAACGTCCATCGGAATTTGTTCGCGTTCAGCCATTAAGAGTTCCCTTTGCTAAAATGAATGGTCATTCAGTAAATAAAAAGTATAGCAAAACATCGGTTGGCTGTATAACTGCCCCAAATCGGAAATGCGGCGGTAAGCCTGGGAGCGCAGGCATCCTGCCTGCAAGCTCGGCTTGCCGTGCTGATCGGACATGAATAAAAAGGAATTTTAGATCGCTGCGCGATCTTTGCAGGCAGGATGCCTGCGCTCCCAGGAAGAGCGGGCGTCTTGTCTCATTATCACTGGTAAAACTATGCAAAAAAAGATACACTCCCCGTTCAGAATATGGTGTCTTTTCGCATGTTCAAGTCATTATCCAAACCGGCGCTTATCTTTTTCTGCGTCTTCTTGCTGTTATTTCTTCCAATTTAAGCTGCCGCACGGCCTCCTCAAATACGATCCTAAACACGCCCGCGGCCAGCCGCTTAGACGGTGTTTCCCCGCGCAGGGTTCTCTGGGCGTGGGAGCGCGCGGAAGACCTGCGTTTTATCGACAGCAAACAATATGGCGTGGCCTTTCTGGCGCAGACCATTACGCTTAACAATGAAGACATCCATCTCAATCAGCGCCGCCAGCCGCTCGAGGTAAATCCGGAGACGTTCCTGATCGCCGTCACGCGGGTAGAGACGAACAAGCCGAGCAAGCCAAAACTCTCCGGCGAGCAAAAAGAAAAGACGATCGCCGCGATATTAAAGACCCTGGAGCTTAAAAACGTTTCCGCGGTGCAGATCGATTTTGACGCGGCGGTTTCCGAACGGGCGTTCTACCGAGAGTTGCTCGCCGATCTGCGCAGCAAGCTTCCGGCGGAAATGCCGCTTTCGATGACGGCGCTGGCGTCGTGGTGCGCATCAAAGAGCTGGCTCGAAGGGCTCCCGGTTGACGAAGCCGTGCCGATGGCGTTTCGCATGGGCGCTGACGATGCTTCGATCAGGGCGTTTTTGGCAAATGGCAAGGATTGGCAGGAACCGCTCTGCAAACGAAGCTACGGTTTTTCGGTCGATGAGCCGTTTGAGAAAAAACTCACCGCCGGCCGCCGGATATATTTCTTTAACGACCGCGCGTGGAAAAAAAGCGATCTCGACATGATCGGGCCGGAGTAGCTTTGCCCGTAAGGTCGAAGAAGTCTTGGAGTTCATGGGCAAACAAGTTATCGGTAAAACAATCGGCTTACCTGGGAACGCAGGCATCTTGCCTGCCTGGGTCACGCAGCGATCTGGAAAAGCCTTTGATTTTACGTTAGTTAGCGCGAACGAGCCGCGCTTGCAGGCAAGATGCCTGCGCTCCCAGGTTTACTGCATCATTTAATTTTATCGGCTCTATGAATATGAGCAGCTAATAATAAAAGTATGAAAAACGTTTTTCGCCTCTCTGTTGCCTTGTTTCTCTTGATAACGCTGCATCTGAATTCGATGCAGACGGTACAGGCCTGCGGCCCGTCGGAGCTGACACCGGTCTTTGATTACACCTACGCGCCGGAGCGCCCATGGACTGATTTCGCCTCGGGGAAACTGGGCATTATCAAACCGGATTATCGCCGCTCGGTGCTCTTTGCCGCCTATCGCTATTTGAACGGCTCCGGTTTTAGCGCGCCCGAGCAGCAGGCTTTAGTTGAAACCTGGGAAGCGCAATTCAATCGCATCGAGCCGAAGGAGCACTCGATGAGCGAAGCGGTCGATCTGTGGATCAAGGCAAGGAAAAACGTTTTGGGAGACAGCGAAAAAACCCCGGATATTTACACCGAAAGAAAATACGGCGACAGCTACGACTTTTTCCCTAACTGTTCGAAAAACGCTTTTGAGGTAGCGGCGAAAACGCTGGAAGACCGTGCCTTAAGTTACGGCAGCGATAATAAAGACGTGAAAGAATGGCTGGCCGGGCAGGACCAGGTTTTTAACAACTGCGCCGGTAACAAGGCGGAACTGAAAGACCTCGGCGCCGAAGCGCCCGATTGGCTGCGCCAGGACCGTGAATACCAGTTTGCCGCCAGCGCGTTTTACTCAACGGATTATGAAGAGGCCCGCAAGCGTTTTGAGGCGATAGCCGTAGACGGAAATTCCCCCTGGCGCGAGGTCTCCGATTACCTGGTGGCGCGAACGCTGGTGCGGCGCGCGAGCCTGGCCGACGACAGCCCCAACATTAAGTCTTACAACAATGAAGCCGAGGAATATCTGAACCAACTGATCGGCCGCTCCACCACTTATAACAACGATGCGCGGCGGCTGCTAAACCTGGTCAAATTTCGCATCCACCCGGAAGAGCGCGAGCGTGAACTGGCGCAGAAGCTTCCCTTCCAGAACGACGCCGGCGAATTGCGGCAGGACCTGATCGATTACACCTGGCTGCTTGACCAGCTGGAAAGCGAAGCGCTGAAAAAAGAAGAAGAGCGGAAAGAGGCGCTTAAGCCGCCCGCTCCTACTTTCGATACGAACGCGATGAATGCCCTAAGAAATAACAGCGTGTCGAACGCGAGCTTGCCGCGGGAGGAAGCGGAAGTTGTGAGGATGAACGCGAATGCTGCGATGAACGCCGCGATCGAGGCAGCGAAGGCCGCAACGGACTCAGCAAATACGGCCACAAACGCCATGGTCAATGTCGCCGCGCAACCTACCTACCAGTCTGCCGACGGCTATAAGGGAGGCTATTACGGCTCGGAAGAAGCTTCACTTTCGCTGCTTCCCACGTATCTCGGCGACGACGAGCTAACCGAATGGATCTTTACTTACCAGATACAGAACGACGAGGCTTACCTGCACGCTTTCGACCGCTGGAAGCAGTCCGGCTCTCAGATGTGGCTAATGACGGCCATGACCAAGGCGAAGCCGAATTTAAGCGGCTTCCGAGAATTGATGGACGCGGCAAAAGAAGTCAGTCCGTCCTCGCCGGCGTATTATACGATCGCTTATCACCAGGTCAAGATACTGATCGATCAAAACAATAAACCGGAAGCGCGAAAGGTCCTCGCGCGCGTGCTCGACGAATCCGGCGATATGCCTGTTTCCACGCGAAACCTTTTTATGCAGCAGCGGATGAAGGTGGCGGAGACGCTGAGCGAATTTCTCGCGGCGGCGACCCGGCGGCCCTTCGGGTTTAGCTATGACGATGACACCGCCCGTACGATCGACGAGATCATCGCCGAGCAAAAAGGCTGGTACAACGCCGAGTATGAAGAGAAATCGCAGGCTGAGTACGATCTGGGCATTGAAAAGGAATTTGCCGCGAAAAGGTTGTGGCAGGACCGGCAGTTTTTCGATGATGAAGTAGCGGGTATCATCAACAGTAATTTTCCCACTTCGATGATGATCGAGGTGCTGGACAAACCCGAAATACCGGATTATCTCAAACGCCGTTTGGTGCTTACCACCTGGACGCGCGCCTACCTGCTGAAAGACGAAAAGACCGCGCTCGCGATGGCGCCGCAAGTGGTGGCCGTAAAGGCAGAGATCGCGCCTTTTATGGCGGCCTATGTCACTGCTAAAACCCCGGCCGAGCGGGAAACTGCCGGGCTTTACCTGTTGCTTAAGAACGGCGATCTGTCTCCTTACCTGCAAACGGGGTTTGAGCCCGAGGCTGTGCCGGACATCGATATGTGGCAGGACGAGCGCTGGTGGTGCGAGCAATATGATTACACGTATGACAACAACGGGAATGAGATCCCGGCCGCGACGTTTAGCCCGCCCTTCCTGAGCCGCCTGCAAAGCGATCAGGCCCGGACGCAAAAGGCTTCGCTGAAAAAGATCGAGGACGGCTTGAGCTATCTCAGCGGGCGGGTGATGAAATGGGCGCAAACCGGCGTACCCGATAAACGCCTGCCTGAAGCGCTCTATCTGATCTTTCAGGGAAACCAGTGGATCAAATATAGCTGCGGCAACGCCAGCGAAGAGACTCGTAAAAAAGCCGGCGATATCTTAAGGACCCGCTACCCGCGCAGTAAGTGGACGGCGCAGATGTTCGCCGATCTGCGGGAGAGCGAGAGCAATCAGTAGGATTCCGATAAATTGCCATTGAGAAAATAAGACAAGTTGTGCTGCCTCTCAGGTCCGGAAGGGTTGCTTGCGCCCGCTGCTTTAACTGAAACTCTACCAGCCCTTAAATATGATCGAAGAGCGGGCGCAAGCAACCCTTCCGGACTGCAAATTTATCAGACCTGAATGTTTTGCTGCTCAGCAAGCACCTTATTAACTCGTATTTGCCAATCCCGTGACTGCATGAAACAATTTCCCTATGCAATCATCGAAACGCAGCAATCGTTTAGCCGCCGAATCCAGCCCATATCTTCTCCAGCACGCGTATAACCCGGTCGATTGGTATCCCTGGGGTGATGAGGCGTTCGCGCGCGCCAAAGCGGAAGACAAACCGGTGCTGCTCAGCGTGGGATATTCCGCCTGCCATTGGTGCCACGTGATGGAACACGAATCGTTTGAAAACGAGGAGATCGCGGCGCTGATGAATGAGAATTTTATCAACATCAAGGTCGACCGCGAAGAGCGCCCCGATATCGATCAGATCTATATGAATTTTATCCAGCTGACGACCGGGCGCGGCGGCTGGCCGATGACCGTATTTCTCACGCCGCAGGGCCATCCTTTTTTTGGCGGCACTTATTTCCCGCCTTACGACCGCTACAATATGCCCGGGTTTCCCCGGCTGCTGATCAGCGTGGCGGAATCGTATCGCGACAAGCGCGATGAGATACTTCATTCGACCACGGAATTGCTCGGTGAATTGCGGCGCGTCGGTTTGGTCGAAGCAGATGGCTCAAACGTTTCGCCTGAGCTGCTGGAGCGGGCGCAAAAGTCGATCATCCGCAGCTACGACGCCACCAACGGCGGCTTTGGCGGAGCGCCGAAATTCCCTTCGCCTCTGACGCTGGAATTCCTGCTGCGGCAGTTTCACCGGAGCAAAGATGAAGGACTTTTGCAGATCGTCACGCACACCTGCCGCAAAATGGCCGACGGCGGAATGTACGATCATCTCGGCGGAGGATTTCACCGCTACTCGGTCGATGCGGTTTGGCTCGTCCCGCACTTTGAAAAAATGTTGTACGACAATGCGCAGCTTGCGCGGCTGTACCTGCACGTATGGCAGATAACAAAGGAAGATTATTTTAAGCAAAAAACTGAGGACATCCTGGATTATGCGCTGCGCGAAATGACCGACGGACCGGGCGGGTTTTACTCGGCGCAGGACGCGGATTCCGAAGGCGAAGAGGGCAAGTTTTTTGTCTGGACGCCCGACGAGATCACGCAAATTCTCGGCGAAGAAAACGCGCGGCTTTTCGGCTTTCACTATGACGTAAGCCGGAGCGGAAATTTCGAGCATGGCACGTCGATCCTGCACGAGCGCCAATCGCCGGAAGATTCTGCAAAAGAACTTGACGTACCCGTTGAAACGCTTGCGCAAATTTTGGCGGAAGGAAAACAAAAGCTTTTTGACGTACGGGAAAACCGTATAAAACCGATGCGTGACGACAAGGTCCTGACGGCCTGGAACGGCCTGATGCTGGCGGCTTTTGCCGAGGCCGGTTTTGTTTTGGACCGTGACGATTACCTCGCCGCCGCCCGGAAAAATGCGGAGTTTATTTCGGGCACCATGCGCACGAGTGAAGGCCTCCTGCTGCGAACCTATGGAAACGGCAAAGCAAAGTTAAATGCCTACCTGGAAGATTACGCGCTGTTTATCGAAGGCCTGCTGGTGCTATTTGAAACGACCGGCGAAACGCGCTGGTTAAAAGAAGCCGGGCAGCTGGCCGGCGTAATGATCGCGGAATTTTGGGATGAGGACGACGGCGGTTTTTATTTTACCGGAAACAGCCACGAAGAACTGATCGTTCGCTCGAAGGATTTTTTTGATAACGCCACGCCTTCCGGTAATTCCGTGGCGGCTGAAGTTTTGACCCGGCTTTCAAAGATCACCGGCGACGAAAAATATTCCCGCTACGCGGCCGCGATCTTCCGCTTGCTAAGCAGTAATCTGATGAAATACCCGCAGGCATTCGGGCGGGCGCTTTCCGCGCTTTCTTTTTACCTTGGCGGCATTAAGGAAGTGGTGCTGCTTTATGACGCGGGGCAGGAAGCAAGCGATCTGCATGACCTGCTGCGTATCAATTATCTTCCCAATAAAATCTTGGTGATGTCGGCGGTCCACGGCGATCCTGACATCCTGCCCATCCTCGAGGGCAAGGAACTGATCGGCGATGCCCCGACCGCGTTTGTCTGCGAGAATTTTACCTGCCACGAACCGGTCACCGAAAAAGAACGCTTTCTCGAGCAATTGACTGTAAATTAAACGAATGATTATCGCGATGAGGTCAGTACCGGGAACGTAGTGACCGGCTTTGAGCGAAGCGAAGTGTTCTATTTGTCAGTATCCATCAGTAACATTGCCGAAGATATACTCGCTAACGCTCGTGAGCCGGTCACTACGTTCCCGGTACTGACCCGTTACTCTTTACAGCAATTCTTTACCGTACAAAAAAGGCCCAGCCAAACGGCTGAGCCTTTTTCATTAAAACCTTAAAGCTCACTTACGGCTTTTTGGTATTGTCAGCCGGTTTGGTGTTGGTGGCTTCTTTAACCACTTCCTTGGCAGCGTTGGTAGCATCCTTGGCCGCATTGGTAGCGGTGTTGGTAGCTTCCTTCATCTGATTGACAGCCTGATTCATGACGTTTCCGGCTTCTTTCATCTGATTGGCAGCCTGGTTCATGGCGGTGTTCATCGCTTTATTAGCGTTGTTAGCCGGTGCGGGTTCACCGCAAGCCATGCCTAAAGCGGCGAGAGCCAATACGGTCGAGAGAGCTATAGTCTTTTTCATTCTGATTCTTTTCTCCTGTTTTTTCAAAATTTTGAAATATTATGATGATCGCGGCCCAAACCTCGAACCGCCTCCCATCTAATTTGTTTTGGGAACATTGCCGAATTTAATGAAACTAAATGTAGTTGTCAATACCAGAAAGCTCTAAAACCGGGCTTTTTTTCCCCGGATGAAGCTTTTTTCCCTTCTCAGCACGGTTAAGCACAATATTTTCAATATTTAAAGTCGGTTGTGAAAATTATCTCTTTTTCTTTTAATTTTATGATCTTTTTCGATTTTCAACCCTTTTTGGCGGCTGTTTCCTGAAGCGGCTTCAGCCCGAAGCGGTAAGAAAAGTACCTGTATTCATAGGACCGATAAGTTAAATGGCGCTGTAAACCTGGGAGCGCGGGCATCCCTGCCTGCCTGGGTCGCAATGGGTCGCAAAGCGATCAAAAAGTCTCGGATCTACGCCAGTTAGCGCGAACAAGCCGCGCTTGCAGGCAAGATGCCCACGCTCCCGGGAAGAGCCGAATGTTTCATAAATAACTTGTTTTGCCGATAAACCCAAGACTTTTAATGTGTGTATGATTTTTGCACATAACTGCCATTCTCCCTTATAATTAATATGTTTTTATAAAATAAATTTCTCCGGCTCGGGACGCCCAGGCGATCCCTGCCCTATCAAATCAAATAATGAGTACCACCGTACAAAAAGCAGCTAAGGATATGACTGATGTGATCGATCCGGATGTTGCGCAAAAAGAATACGTAAAACGTAAGGAATCCCAGCGAAAGCTGATCAAAGCGACGGACCGCGGCCTGCTGCTCGATATGCTCTACCAGATGGTGCTCGGGCGCCGGTTTGAAGAAAAATGCGCCGAGGTCTACCGGATGGGCAAGATCGGCGGATTTTGCCATCTTTACATCGGCCAGGAAGCGATCGCCGTCGGCTCGATGATGGCGCTGGAGCCGAGCGACATGGTCATCACCGCATATCGCGATCACGTTCAGGCGATGGTCAAAGGCATGACGCCGGAATCCGTAATGGCCGAGCTTTACGGAAAAGAGGGCGGCTGTGTCAAAGGCAAAGGCGGCTCGATGCACATGTTCTCGAAGGAACACGAGTTCTACGGCGGACACGGCATCGTCGGCGGACAGATCGGCGTCGGGACCGGAATGGCCTACGCGGCGAAATATCAAAAACACCGGACAAGTCACGCTCTGCTTCTTTGGCGAAGCCGCCGTCAATCAGGGAATTTTTCACGAATCGCTGAACATGGCCCAGCTCTGGAAACTGCCCTTCATCTACATCTGCGAAAACAACCAGTACGGAATGGGCACCTCGCAGGAACGCGCGATGTCTATCACGCAGCATCGCTAAGAAAGGCGATGCGTTTGAAATGGCGAACGAGTTTGTTGACGGGATGGATGTGATGGCGGTTCGCGATGCGACTCATGCGAGCGATCGAGCGCGCGCGAAAAGAATGCGCTGCCGACGCTGCTCGAGATCCGGGCTTATCGCTTCATGGGGCACTCGATGTCCGACCCGGGAAACTATCGCACGCGCGACGAGATCACAAAATACCAGGAGCGCGACCCGATCGTCCTGTTTAAGGACAGCCTGAAAGAATCGGGCGTATCTCGGATAAGGATTTTGAGAAGATCGAGAAGGAAGCGATCGAGGCGATGGAAAAGGCGGTGAAATTTGCCGAAGAAAGTCCGTTGCCGGATGAGAGCGAGCTGTTCACGGATGTTTACGCTTAGTAGCAGGTCGTTGATCTTTGACCGCCGTTTGAAATAAGTGAGCACGGCCACCGACAACCGGGAGTTTAGACTGGGCTTTGCCGGTGCGGATCTCGTCGAGAGAAACTTTAGCCAGGCGGGTCAGGACTTGTTTGTCCTGTCGTTACTGGATGGTAAGCGTGATGGCGTCTTCCTCGATCTGGGATGTAACGAGCCGATACTTATCAACAACACGTTCTTGTTGGAAAGTGGCTTTGGCTGGAGCGGGCTCTCGGTAGACATCGACGAAAAGTATTTCGATCTTGTTGTCTTCCGAAATTCGAAGGCTTTGCGGCCATTGCACGAAGCTCGACTGGAAGGCCGTCAGTCGAAACGCTTGGCACGAGTTCAATCGATTATTTGTCGCTCGACCTCGAACCGCCGAAGTAACACTTGAGTGTTTGACAACTATACCGTTCGAAATGGTCGAGTTCTCGGTCATCACATTCGAACACGACGCATACCGGGCCGGCGAAAGAGTTCGGAAACGCCGTCGCGAAAGCTTCTTGAAGAAAAAGGTTATGTTCGAGTTTGCTCGGTTATGTGAGAGTGAACGGATTCGTATTCGAGGATTGGTATCGCAAAAATGTTCCCCAGGCATGTTGATGCCGGAGATGGATCGGAACGGACCGATCAATCACGGCGACGAGTGGGAGAAGATCAGTCCGCTGTTTTGTGTAAGCTGGCTGCGGCTGATCAGATTTTTTATTATGGCAGTTCATGGCACTCATGACAATTCGCGATGCGCTGAATCAGGCATTGCGCGAAGAAATCTTAAGAGACGAAAACGTCTTCGTCATGGGCGAAGAAGTCGCTGAGTATGACGGCGCTTACAAGGTGACGCGCGGGCTTTGGAAGGAGTTCGGCGACAAGCGCGTGGTCGATACGCCGATCACGGAGCTCGGATTTGCGGCGGTCGGTGTGGGTGCGGCGATGGCGGGCCTGCGGCCGGTGATCGAGTTCATGACCTGGAACTTCTCGATCCTCGCGTCCGACCAGATCATCAACCACGCCGCGAAGATGCTCTATATGTCCGGCGGGCAGTTCAAGGTTCCGATCGTTTTTCGCGGGCCGAACGGCTCGGCCTACCAGGTTTCGTCGCAGCACTCGCAGGCGCTGGAAGCTTTTTACGCGAACTTCCCCGGGCCTAAAGGTCGTGATGCCTTCGACCGCGGCCGACGCGAAAGGCCTGCTGAAATCGGCGATCCGCGACGACAACCCGGTGCTCTTTCTGGAGCAGGAGCGGATGTACGGCCTCAAGGGCGAGGTGCCGGAGGACGAAGATTTCACGATCCCGCTCGGCGTCGCCGATGTCAAACGCGAAGGGACGGACTGCACGATCGTCGCGCGTTCGATGACGGTGCCGCTCGCGCTGCAGGCCGCGGAAAAGATCCAGGAGGAGGGCATCTCGGTCGAAGTTATCGATCCGCGGACGATCAAGCCGCTCGATATCGACACCATCGTCAATTCGGTGAAGAAAACGAACCGGCTCGTGATCGCCGAGGAATCGCACTATTTCGCGAGCGTCGGCGCCGAGATCTCGCACAAGGTGATGGAAGACGCCTTCGATTATCTCGACGCGCCGGTAAAGCGCATCTCGTCCGCCGAAGCGCCGATGCCGTACGCGAAAAATCTCGAAGCGCTGGCGCTTGCCGGATGTCGACAAGATCATCGCGGCGGTGAAGGAAGTTTGTTACGTTTAGGAAAATTTGTGACCGATCTGAAAGCAAAAATTTTAATTGCCCTTTGCCTGAGTTTGATATCAGCCCTGTCATCTCAGATTGGTTTCGCGCAAAATTCATCAAAACCCGCGGATCCTGAAAAACCCAAAGCGCATCTGGTCCATAAATTTAACGCTGAGAGAGTTACTTTGGAAATGGCGGACCTATACGTTGACATGCTCAGGAACGAGGTCTTTTTTGATCATCCCGGCAGCACGGCCCGGATAATTTTTTATTGTGGGCGGGTCTGCCATAACGGCGAATTTAACGCGCATGTTTCGGGTATCAGAAATACGCTAAAATATAAGCGGCTGGATAAAACTAAGTTCTCCGTTGTTTTTGGCGGATTTCGCGAAGAACCTGTTACCGAATTTTGGCTTGTCCCGGTAAATGCCGAATATCCGACCCCGGCACCGACTGTGGAAAAGGAAATGGTAACTTTTCGCGGTTCTTATAAAAATAAGGTCATCATCTATCACTACGAGGATGGATTTTAGGCAGGTCTTTTAAACCGATGAATAAAAAGCAAGCCAAAGTCGATTACAAACTCGGACATCGCCAGATGGGAGTTTTCCAGATTCGGAATTTGATGAACGACAAGATATACATCGCGTCGAGCGTCGATATACCCGGGCTTATCAACCGTTCGACGTTTGCGCTTAATGCCGGCGTGCATCCCAGCCTTTCGCTGCAAAAAGAGTGGAAGGAATACGGTGAGGAAAATTTTGCCTTTGAAATTTTGGAAGAAATAGAGCCGCGCGATGAGCCTCATTACAATTACAAGGCCGATATTCAGTTTCTGGAAGATTGCTGGCTGGACAAGGAACAGCCGTACGGCGATGCGGGTTACAACATAAAGAAAATGACGCGCGAAGAGCGCATCGAGATGATCGCGTCAAACAACAAGGATAAATAGGCAGAAAACCTGACAGGTATGGAACATGCCGATTCTATTCCAATATTTCAACATTCCAGGATTCCAGGATTCCAGGTTAGTTCAGTCTTGGAATTTTTTGGAATCGCAAAGCGTGAAATTGTGGAATAAAGATGCAGCCCTGGTTTTAGCCCCTAAATATGAGCACGGTTTATTTGACGGTCCCGGGCGTGACCAATTCCGGCCCGCAGCATTGGCAGACGCATTGGGAGAAAAAGTTTCCGGAAAAGTTTCACCGGATCGAACAGGACAATTGGGACACACCGGTTTGTTCGGACTGGACGGCTCGGATCGAAAAATACGTGCAGAAGGCCGGGCGGAAAACTGTGATCCTGCTGGCGCACAGTTTAGGCTGTACCGCCGTGGCGCACTGGGCAAAAGATTACGCGGCGTCAGCCAACGGTATAAAAGGCGCCTTTTTGGTAGGGCCCAGCGATTGCGAAGCGCCAACCTATACTTTTGACACCAGGGGTTTTGCTCCGATCCCACTGGAGAAACTTCCCTTTCGGAGTTTGGTTGCGGCGAGCACGAACGACCAATGGGTCCCCTTTGAACGGGCAAAGTTTTTCGCAGATTCGTGGGGCAGCGAACTCGTAAATGTCGGCGATCAGGGCCACATAAATGCCGATTCAGGACATGGGCCGTGGCCCGAAGGTTTGGAGCTTTTAAAACGATTGGATTAAATTAGAAGTTATATGGCTGAAAAATTTTTAATGCCGAAACTGTCGCCCACCATGGAAGAGGGGCAGATCTCGCGCTGGCTGAAAAACGAAGGTGAAAAGTTTGACGCGAACGAAACGCTGGCCGAGGTAGATACCGACAAGGCCACGATGGAAATGACCGCGCTAAGTGGCGGCACGCTGCTCAAGATCATCAAAGGCGCCGGTGAAACGGCCGCGCTGGGCGAACCCATCGCTATTACCGGTAAAGAGGGCGAAGATATTTCCGCGCTGCTGGCAGAGATCGGAAGCGGCGGCGCTGAAAAGGATAAAGGCGAAGGGCAAAAGGCCGAAGAAAAGAAGCCTGATGAAGGCGAGCAGGAGAAGGGCAACGGGTCAGAACCGGGAGCGGTAGCGACTGGGTCTCAGGAAAACAAAGAAGAATCTCAAAAAGAAAAACCTGCCGAACAACCGAAAGCCCAGCCTGCCACCGCTGCCGGCGGCGAATCGAATGGCCGCATGATCGTCTCGCCGATCGCGGCGCGGATGGCGGCGGAAAACGGCGTCGATCTTAAGACCGTGCAGGGCTCCGGCCCCGGCGGGCGCATTATCAAACGCGATATCGAAGCGGCAATGACAAAGGGGAGTAAGCCGTCAGCAGCGAGCGGTGAGCAGAAAAAAGCAGAATACAATACGTTCGAGGTACAGGGCGCTTCCTCATATCACGAAGAAAATATTTCGAAGATGCGCAGCGTGATCGCGCACCGGCTGACGGAAGCGACGCAAACCATTCCGATGTTCTACCTGACGGTCGAGATCGAAATGGACAATGTGCTGGCGCTGCGCAAGCAGATGAACGCAGTCGTCGGTGAAGAGCACAAGATCAGCGTTAATGACATCATCGTCAAAGCCGCCGCAATGTCCCTGCTCAAACACCCGTGGGTCAATGCCTCGTTCCAGGATAAGACCCTCAAATTCTATCAGGACGCCGACATCGGCGTGGCCGTCGCGATCGAGGACGGCTTGATAACGCCGGTCATTCGCGGCGCGAATAAAAAAGGAATTGCGCAAATTTCAGCGGAGATAAAAGAAATGGCCGGGCGCGCGCGTGAGAAAAAACTTCAGCCCGAGGAATACACCGGCGCGACATTTTCGATCTCTAATTTGGGAATGTTCGGCATCGAGCAGTTCACCGCCATCATCAACCCGCCCGAAGCCGCCATCATCGCCGTTGGCGGCGCCAGAGAAACCGCCGTGGTGCGCGACGGACAGGTCACCGTCAAAAATATTATGAAGGTCACGATGTCCTGCGATCACCGCGTGGTAGACGGCGCAACCGGCGCGAAATTTTTACAGACCTTTACCCAGATGCTGGAAAATCCGGCGATGATGCTGCTGTAAGTTTAGTAATGCCGGCCATTTAGGCTTCGCTCATTTATGCCTTTTGGCCAGTTGCCTTGCCTTACGACGGGCTGCCAGGGCCATTTCATCGAAGATATCCGCCTTTTTTTTATAACCTTCGATATTCCGGGGATCGCGCCTTATGCATTCGTCGAAATCAGCCAGGGCTTCTCTTAATTGGCCTGTTTCATAGTAAACAAGTCCACGATTGTAATAAGCTACGGGGTTATCATGAATTATGCTTATTGCCTCATCGAAATCCTTAATAGCTTTGACATAATCCTCTTTATTGTAATAAGCACTCCCTCGATTATTAAAGGCCTTTTCATTCCGTTTATCAATAGCAATCACCTCGTCGTAATCTTTTATGGCACGGTTATAGTCTCCTTTGTCATCATGGGCCTTACCTCGTTCATTATATGCTTCGATATATTTCGGATCGCACGCGAGAGATCTCGTTAAATTGTGGATGCGTCCTTTGTAATCTGTAACAGCACATTTCAAGGCTGCGTCATAAAATTCTCGTGCTTTTTTCTTCATTCTGGTCGGAGAAAGACGCTCCAATTCGTTTATTATTACAGCCACAGAGCTATAACGTTTTCCTTTTGTTTTTTGTAATGCCGTAATTAATATTTTTCTGATATCAGCGGGCAACGCGCTATTTCCGAGGGTGGACATCTTCGAGGTGGGATTACCGAGTAAATTATTATTTGCAGGTGTCCCGGTCAGCATCTCGTGAAAAATGCTGGCAACTGCCCATAGATCGTCCTGTATGCTTTGCTTGTACCTAACCGGCACACCACGCAAATAACTCTTATATGCTTTTACCCATTCCGGCGGGGCGTATAGAGGCGTACCACCCAGCGTAGCTGTTCGAGAAAAATCCACATGTCGGGAAAGGCCAAAATCAGCCAGCAGAGGATTCCCGGAATTTAAAAGTATGTTGGCCGGCTTTAGATCCCGATGTACAATTTTGCTTTCGTGCAAATGTTTAAGCCCATCCAGGATTCCAAGCATTAGCTCAATTTTATCCTGCAGGACAGTTTTTTTGGCACTCGGTGTTGATAACCAATCAAATAGTGAGCCTCCGTTAATGTATTCACTAACAAATATCACCGTACCTTTATACTCCTACATCCTGTAAAAGACGTAGCACATTCGGATGAGGGCTTAATCTCGACCAGTTAAGAGCCTCGGAAAGTATCTCGCCGATATTGGCTCCGGGTTTAAGCATCTTTAACGCGCCTTGGGACATTTTTTTTCGCTCTTTCCATTCGACCAGATAAACGATACCGAAAGCGCCTTGCCCTAATTCGCGAATAATTTTATATTTACCTATTGTGGAAGCGGTCATAACTATATCCCTAATTAATTTGATTTTATGGGTAGAGCGAGATTTTCGCCTAGTATATCTCAAAAATGTCACCAATCAAGCTTTTTTCTAAAAAATCAAGACTTGCAAAATTCACCCTTGCATTCCCCGTATCTCTTTAATTTATCGTTCAGCTGCCGTCCGTTTGCGGCAGACTTGCGCTGGCTGACCTTTTCGGCGCTAGGCATTATTGAGTTTCGTATCAGCGGGCCGCCGTACTTTACTTGCTGTAACGCTGCGGATCATTAAAGGGCGGGCTGGTGCTCACCGATCTTCGCGGTTATCAGCACCATTTGATTACGAAAGATTGACAAGATTAAAAGCTGGATAAAACTGTCGTAGTGGAAAAATTTAAATTACCGTTTTAATAACTCCTCATACTTTTGCATATCCGCTTCTTCGCGTGCCGAAATCTCCGAGGCCGTGATAAAGAGATGCGCGGACCTTATATATCTGAGCGAATTTCGGGCCGAGCTCGGCGGCTTTATTAAGATCGCCCAGTGCCCTTTCATACTCCCTGAGCTTTAGCAGCGAGACTCCGCGATAGTAAAAAACCTGCGCGGATTCAAACCCAGTTCGATCGCGCGATCGTAATCCGAGAGTTCCCTTTGCAGATCGCCGGCGCGTCCGAAACTCAATCCCCTAGCGAGGTACCCGGCGGCGTCGAGCGGGTCTTTTTCCACCTGCTCGTTAAGCAACTTCATTGCCCGTGCCCGATCACTCTCAGCGCGCTTGTTGTCGCCCAGTTTCGCGTACATTTCCGCACGGTTGCCATAAAGCGCCGCGTCGGCGGGCGCCATGCGAATAGCGTTATCGTAATTCATGAGGGCGCCTTTATAATCATTGTTAATAATATTGAAATAAGCGCGCGCGACATAGGTCGCCGGATCGTCGCTCGAGCCGTCCGTTACCCTGCCCGCCCGGCTGGAAATACAATGAGCTGAGGTGCCTTCACAGGTTTGGATCGTCAATCTGATCATCTGTCCATGAGCGGCGACAGCGGCCGGAAAGAAAACCGAGAGGAAGATCGGCAATTGCAAAATACGCAAACTTTTCATCTTTCAAACTCCCAAAAAAGATCTTTGACTTAACGTCCGGATGTTAGCACATTCAACAAGCCCAAAAAAAGGATAAACCGCTGAAAACTATTAATTCTCTCAAAAGAGTGTTGCGGTGTTTCGGGGCTGCACCACTGCAACACCTGCACCACTTTTGCACCAGAAATCTCCGCAAATGTTTCTGGGCAGCCAAAATCCGGTAAAGGCGGCTTGAAAAGATCGTCCGAGGTTAAGGAACCCGCGAAGGCGGAATTGCCGCGCAGATATTATTGTTTATCTATCGGAAAGTTTTAAGAATGCTTTAGTGGTATTTGGCGGCTTTTTAGAAATCATGATCTTAGGAGCGAAGTCAGAACCGGAAACAGTGTCTGTAGCCGCATCCGGGTTTGGGATTAGTGATTTTCGGGTGATTCGCGGCTATGCCGCAGTGATGTGCGGTAAGCCTGTGGCTTACCGGCGGACGAATATTTTATTTGGCGGAGGCTGAGCCTCCGTGTATTTTGTTAGATGGTCCATGGAAAGGCAGAGCCTTTCCGCACATCACGGCGGCGGAGCCGCGAAAGATCAGAAAGAAAAACTTCATTGCATTGCTTATAAAATTCGATTATTTTCAATTCGAACTAAGATGCAGCGCATACCTTAGTGTATTTCGTGCGTTTCGTGGTTAATTTCCGGAATTTTTACCACCAATCACACTAAACATACGAAATGTATCGCCCTCATAACACCGTTTATTATTTTTATGCGCAACACTTCAATTAAAGATGAGAGTTATGCGCCGCATGTCGCGCTGATTCTGGTACAGCTTCTCTTCGGATCGTTTCCGGTTGTGGGCAAATTCGTGCTGCTGACTTTTCCGCCACTGGGCATTGTCGCGTTTCGCATCAGCGGGGCGGCCATACTGCTTTACTTTGTGCAAAAGTTTAGCGGCCGGCTGGCGCTCGAGCGAAAAAGCGATTATTTGCGGCTGGCGTTTTACAGTTTGATCGGCGTCCTGCTCAACCAGATCTTGTACGTCACCGGCCTCTCGCTGACCAAGGCCACCAACACGGCGCTGCTGGCGGTGTTGATACCGGTCTTTGCCGTTATTATCAGCACCGTTTTTAAGTACGAAAGATTTACCTGGCTAAAAGCTGCCGGCATTATTTTAGCCGCGCTGGGCGTGGTCTATTTGATCGATCCTTCGAAGGCGAGTTTTTCATCGCAAACTACGCAGGGCGATATGCTGATCGTACTTAACTCTTTTTTCTACGCCTGGTATGTTTCCATTTCAAAAGATACGTTTGCCCGCAACGGCGCGCTGCGTTCGATCGTCTGGATAATGATCTTCGGAGCGCTGATGTGTCTGCCGATTGGCGTCTATGCGATGAGAGATCTCGACTTTTCCTCGGTTGGCGGCGGCGCGTGGCTGGCGATGGCCTTTATCATCATCTTTCCCACGGCCGCGGCATATTTCTTTAACGCGTGGGCGGTGGCGCGGGTCCAGGCCAGCACCGTGGTGGTCTATGTTTATCTGCAGCCGTTGATCGGCGCGTTTCTCGCGCTGGTTTGGCTCGGTGAAGCCTGGAACCCGCGGGTCTTACCGGCGATGGCGCTGATCTTCGCCGGCGTTTTCCTGGTCACTAAAAGACAGCGAAAAACAGTACCGGAAAATATTTAACCTGGGAGCGCAGGCATCTTGCCTGCAAGCGCGGCTTGGCGCGCTAAACGGCGCAGAAAATGAAACTAAGCTAGATCGCTGCGCGATCTTTGCAGGCAAGATGCCTGCGCTCCCAGGTTAACGTCAGCCTTTAATTTATCGACTCTATAAATTGGAACTCTAAACCGTTGTATCCCGGCTGCTGCAACTCTTTACCTTGCCCCTCAAAAAATGATTAAATAAACTCATACACTTTGGTGATTCAAGGAGGGGTTATGAACAGGCAAACTTTCTTTTACGCGATCGCGTTTTCTCTGCTCGTCTGCTGTTTTTCATTTTTTGGTTTAAGTCGTCTACAGGCCAATCTTCCCGCGGTTTCATTCGCAGGCAACACAACATCCGGCGCGAAAACCCAGACGCTGGCGCGCTACCAGATCGACGCGGCGCAGAGCCGGTTCATGGTGCATGCTTTTCGCGGCGGGCTGCTTTATTTCAAAGGCCACGATCATTTCATAAAGGTCGGTGATTTTTCCGGGACGGTCGAACTGACGCCGAGCGTGGTCAGCCCGGCAACTTTAAATATGTCGATCAAAACCGATTCGCTTGAGGAAACCGGCGCGGATTTTACCGCCGAGCAAAAAGGAATTATCAAAAAAGAATTGAACGAGCTCGTGATGGAATCAGCCAAGTACCCGGAAATAACTTTTCACAGCACAGAAGTGACTGGAACGTTAAACGGGACGGCGTACCAGGCAAAGATCGGCGGCGATATCACGCTTCACGGGGTGACCAAACATATCACCATACCGGCGACCGTTACTTTTGACGGCGAGACCTTGCGGGCCAAAGGCGAGTTTAAATTGAACCGGAAAGATTTTAACGTTAATGCCACCGATGCTTTTCACGGTACGGTGCGGGTCAGGCATGACGTGAAATTTACTTTTGATATCGCGGCGCGCAAGATCTAGATACATGGGAAACAGGATCACGCTCTGCGGAAGCCTGACCGTGAGGGATGGCTAATTTCCCCATGATGACACCGGAGCCCTTGCTAACGCTCGGGCTTCCGCCACTGTGTTGTACAGCAACACACATTTATCACCGCTAGGCATAAGGCGGCACCAGCCGGCCGCCGATAACGGTCAGCACGGCATCCCCGTTTTCGTCGAGCGCGACAAGATCGGCGCGTTTGCCGGCCTCGATAGAGCCGCATTCGTTATCAAGCCCCAGAAGCCGCGCAGGGTTTGTGCTGGCCATCAGCGCGGCCTCACATTCAGGCACTCCCAGCGATATCAGCATTTTTACGGCGTCAAGCATCGTGATCACGGAGCCGGCGATCGCGCCTCTCTCGTTGCTCGTTCGACCGTTTTCCACCTTTATCTTTTCACCCCACACATCATATTCACCGTCACCGATACCGGTGGGCAGCACCCCATCACTGATCAGAGACAATCGGTCGGCTGTTTTGATTTGACGCAGCAATTTAAGCATTTCCGGGTGCACGTGAATGCCATCGGCGATAACATCGCAAGTCACTGTGTCGTTTGCCAAACCCCAGCCGACGGCGCCCAGGTCACGATGATGCAGCCCGCTCATGGCATTGAAAAAATGCGTCATATGCCGGGCGCCCGCATCAAGCGCCGCGTCCAGCGTCTTAACATCGGCGCGGGTATGGCCCAGGGCAACTATCCAACCTGATGCGCGCAATTTATTTATCAGCTCGATACCGCCTGGTACTTCCGGCGCCACGGTCATTAAATGTTTTGCGTTATCAGACGCGAGTACAGGGAGCGAGGAAAGGCTGGCCTCATTTTCAAAAGTGCGGAAATATTTTTCGTGAAGCGCGCCGCATTGTTTGTGGCTGACGAACGGCCCTTCGTAATGAACGCCTGCCGCCTGGGAAACAGGTTTATCTTTCTGCCAGCTGATAAATTTGTCTATCACAGCGATCGCCCGGGCGTAATTTTCTTCCGCATCAGGAACAAAGGTTGGCATCCACCCGGTAATTCCCTTTTGGGCGAGAAACTCGGCCATTCGGCAGAGGCCGTCGATGTCGGCGGACATCACATCAACCCCCATCGCTCCGTGAATGTGAATATCGATAAACCCGGGGTAGATCGTCTTACCCGCACAGATCCATCTACTTCATCCGCGCCGTTTGCATCGCGATCTTCCGGAAGTAAATGCGCATCGATCATGCCATCCTTCGATCAATACCGAAGCACCCTGGAGCTTTTCATCGGGCAGAATAACGCTGCAATTTTTTAAGTAGTATGCTTCTCACGTTTTTATTATAAGAATTTAACAGTGAAAGTCGATTTTCGTATTAACAGGCAATTATATTCGTGCTTCATCATTAGCCGTTGATTACTCAAATAACACGAATAGTCTTAACTTCGTGTTATCTGCACTAAACACACGGCAAAAATCGCATCCTATTGCACTCATTATAAAAGAAAAATGCCCGCGCCGTTCTTTCAAACAGCGCGAGCTTTAAGTTTTCACGAAAGTGAAATCGCTAGAAGTAGAATTTCGCGCCGAACTGGAGTGTTCTCGGATCGCGAGTTCCCGTCACGTTGCCGAAGGTCGCCGGAGTCGAAGCCGCCAGCGCCAGGGTCGTGTAATTGGTCATGTTGAAAATATTAAATGCCTCTCCACGCAATTGCAGAGACATCGATTCACCGAAACGGAAGTTCTTCATCAGTGAAAAGTCCACACGGCAATGTGCGCGGCCCATGGATGATCCCGCGGCGGCGTTGGTCACCACCGCCGGCGCGTTCGTGGGCGCGGTTGCCGTGTTAAACGCTCCGGCATTGAAGAACTGCACGAATGAGTTAGGCGCTCCGCTATTCGGATCGCTAATCCAGTACGGACGTCCGCCGGCCGGCGAAGACGCGTTCAAAAATCCCAGGCCCGCCGGATCGAAGTTGGCATAGGTCGGGGTGAACGGCAAGCCGGTCTGGTAAGTAACGATGCCTGAGGTCTGCCATCCGCCGAGGATCTTACCGGCGAACCCGTTCTGTTTGCGATAGAACGGAAGCTCGTAGATAAAGTTAGAGATCAGGACGTGACGGCGGTCAAGCTGCGCGCGGCCGTATTCCGCTCTGATGTCGTAAGAATTCATCGGAGCGGTCGAGCGGTCGGTCTGGTTGTCCGTCAGGTTCTTGGCCCAGGTATAAGCGACCTGGATCTGCGAAGAGCCCGCAAAACGCTGGGTGCCCATCACCTGAAGACTATGATAGTTGGAATTAAAGCGCGGCTGGATCATCGAAATTCCGCGCCATCCCTTGTACGGGCGGACCTGATCGAGGATCAAAGAGTTGGCCGCCGAGGTAAAGGCTACCGGAACGCCGGCTGTCTTTTGCTGGCAAGCCACCGTGGGCGTGGTCGAAGCGCCGACAGCGCACTGCAGATCAAGCGCGGCGCCCGGACGCAGCAGGTTGATATCGACAACTCCGATCAGATTTGTTCCCTTCGAGCCATAATATCCGGCCGAGATCAAAGAATTTTTCCAGAACTCATGCTGGACGTCCAACGACCAGTGCTGCATATACGGCGTTTTGTAATCGGTATCGACGCCGCGGATCAGCGCGGGTACGGCCACCGGCGCCACCACGCTCGGGTTGCTGAGCGGGTCGACCGGTTGGTCAAGCCGCGCAAAATTGTTGATGGTGATGGTTTCCTGGTACGGCGGGTTGGAACCGAGGTGGGTTTCAAAGGTACCGATCAGGGTCTGTTCGTGATAGATGCCGTAGCCCATGCGGACCGACGTCGTGCCTTTGCCGAACGGGTCCCATGCCAGGCCGACGCGCGGGGCAAAGTTCTTTTTCGGAGCGTGCACCACATACTGGCCCCACGGCGAAGCCGTCGGCGTACAGTTATAGGCCGCCGGGCCGGTCTGGAAGTTCTGCGCGTTAACGATAATGCCGTCGCAGAAATTTCCGGTGCCCGGAACACGGTTTGCCGCGCCTGTTACCTGCGGCGCCTGAGCGCGGTTATAGAGCTCCGGAACAAAGTTGGTCAAAAGTCCGTTCCTCGACCAGGGTGAACCGAAGAAAGAATAACGCATTCCCAGGTACAAGGTGACATTTTTGCGGAAGCGATACTCGTCCTGAACATACGCTTCTAAATTGCGCTGCCGGAAATCGGCCGTCAGGCGGAATTTCGTCTGGGTAAAAGTTGCGTTGTTGCCGAGCAAAAAGTTTGCCCAGTTTTGATAAGTTGCCAGGTTAAGATTCGGAGCAGCGGTCGGACAAGCCGTCTGAAGCGTCGTGCCGGCAGCCGTGTTGTCGATACAAACGCTGCCCTGCGTAGCACTGACCGACGTCGTGTTCAAAAAGTTGCTGAATGCTCCCTGGTTGGTGCCGCCGAGCCCGTTATCTTCGTTCTTTCTGTATTTGGAGAAAGAACCGCCAAACTTCATCGTATGGCTGCCGGCTATCCAGGTAACGTTTCCCGCCCATTCATGTTTGTCGGAAAAATTGTTATAGGGGCCGAAAGCCTGAATGCCGCTAAAACCGTGTCCCGTGATCTGGGGAATACGGTCGTCATTGAGCGGATAAGGCAGCGGGGTGCCGATCGCCGTCTGCGCGTTGCCGGCCAACCCGGTCGTGTTACTGACGATCGCGCCGTAAGCGTAGTTATAACGTCCCTCTACAATAACGTTCGGGCTGATCAGGTACGTGGTCTGAAAAGTGTGCGTTCGTCCCGGCGAATCTGTTTGCGAAGTCGAGACGCCCGGAATGCCGGAGCCGGAAGCAAAGAGTGAATTGACATCGATGGTCGGGATCGTATCGCGCTCATAGCGGTAATATGCCGTCCATTTGTCGCTAAACGAAGTGTCGATCTTCAATATCTCCTGCTGAAAGTCCGCCTTGGCGACGCCCGGAGAAGTAAAAGAGAACGGGTTGTTCGGATCGACGGAGTTCGGCCCCGGTATCTGGCGATAGATGCCGTTGATATATTGCTGCGCCACCGGGTTGATATTAAATCCCGGAACCGAAGAGATCGGGTTGCCGGCGAATAGTTTCTGCGTACAGGTGCGGGTTGTGCCGACGATAGTAGCCGCCAGGCAAACATTGACCGGGAAAACGCCGTTCAGCATTCCCGGTAAAGGAAGTGTCGAAGTAAGCGTGGTATAGCGGCGGTCTTTTCTCTGCTCTTCGGAAAAGAAGAAGAAAGTGCGCGGCACTTTGGCAAACATGCTGTCGCCGGAATCACGCTCGCCCAAACGGAAGAAAATGATCGGGCCGCCGACCGTAAATCCGTAGTTGTTATAACGGAATGGAGGCCGCCGAGCCTTACCGTCCGCATCGCGGTTGGTCGTCAGGCGGTTGAGCAAAAATGTATTAGCGTTGAATCTTTCATTTCTGACAAATTCAAACAACGAACCGTGAAAATCGTTCGTGCCGCTGCGGGTAATGACGTTGACCTGCCCGCCGCCGCTGCGTCCCGATTCCGCCGGGTAAAGCGAACGAAGAACTCTGAATTCCCCGATCGAATCGATACTCGGATAAGCCTGAATGGTCAGGTTCGAACCGCGGTCGGTGATATCGGCGCCGTCCACGGTATAAGTATTTTGGCTGGAACGCGAACCGTTGATCGAGATCTGGCTGGTATTAGCCTGCCCTTCGGGATTGGTCGTTCCGACGTACACCTGATCAGCGAGGTTTGAGGATACGCCCGGAGCCAGTGTTACCAGTTGGAGAAAGTTGCGGTTGTTGACGGAAAGCTCGCGCGCCTGGTTGCCGCTGATGACCGTGCCGACCGTCGCGGTTTGCAGTTCCACGCCCAGGGCGCTGGCCTCTATCGTAACCGTTTCGGAAACGTTTCCGGCTTCGAGCTGTACATCGACCGTTCTGCGCGTACCGACATCGACCTTGATCTCGCTGGTCACGCTCTTTTTAAAATTGTTCGCCTCAACCGAGACATCGTAAGTACTAATGGGGATATTAGCGAAATTGAATTCGCCGTCGCCGTTAGTGGTAACCGTTCTCAGGACCAGGTTATCTTTTGACGGATCGATGAGTTTGACGGTAGCGCCGGGAACAACCGCACCGTTAGCATCGTGAACCGTACCGCCCAAATTTGAACTGATCTCCTGTGCTGCCAGCGCTCCACAGAGCGTCAGGCAGAGAAATGCGGTGGTGAAAATTGCTTTCACGGCTCTCATGAATTTTGCATTCATATTCTTTCTTTTCCTCGCTAAAGTTAAAAGTAAAAACCAAGATAGCTATAAGATTTATTGCGTTTTTTGGAAAAAGCTTCAAATTTTCGTTATGGGTGTTACACACGTGTGACACGCCTTAAAGTATTGAAATTACTAAAGAAAAGCTATTTCCAATGCAAAAATTACAAAAACTAGGGGACTAAATTACCAATAATTTTTTAATAAAGCAAAAACCGTGCACGACGTTTTAGAAAGTCTTCCAAACCGGGCAGCCAGGCTTTTTCAATGTCTTCGGGAGGCATTCCTTGCCTTACCATATCATAAACCGCCTGATTTGCCAGCAGGCGGTTATAATTCTCGGTTTTCCACCCGCCGGGGAAAAGTTTTTGCAAAGCCGCCGCTATTTCGATCCCGGTCCGGACAGACCTGAAGCGGGCACGGTCGACGACGATGATATTGACTCCGCCGCAATCCTGGTCTTTAAATACTGAGGCGTTCGGCTTGAAATTCACCGGAATGAACCGCACACCGGGAAGATTTCTGGAATTCAAATAGGCTGCCAGCTTTTGCCCGCCGCCGCCGCTGTTCATCCAGGGCGCGCCGACCACTTCAAAAGGCGTATCGGTTCCCCGCCCGACGGAAATGTTGGTGGTTTCCAGCAATCCGATGCCGGGATACAGGGTGGCCTCGGTCAAGGCTGCGCATATTCGGCGATGGATTTACCCATGTCTGCCCCGTGCGGTCGAACCATTGCCCGCGGTTCCAGCCTTCCATTTTTATTACGGCCAGATCGCAATTAAGTTTATTTTCCGCGTTCACCATCATCGCCCATTCACCGGCCGTCATCCCGTGGCGAGCGGTAGTGGTGTGCGTGACGACGAAAGAAAGCTTGTCGGCATCGGCGACCGGCCCCTCGACGTCCACGCCGCCGATCGGGTTTGGACGATCAAGGACAAAAACTTTTAGCTTCGCCTTGCCCGCTTCCTCCATCACGTTCTTGAGCGTCGCCATGTAAGTGTAAAAGCGCACGCCGACGTCCTGAATGTCAAAAACCAACGCGTCGAGGTCTTTTAGCTGCTCCGGTTTCGGGCGGCGCGTCTCGCCATAGAGCGAGTAGATCGGCAGCCCGGTTTTCTCATCCATCGAATCGGAAACTTTATCGTCAACCTCTCCGCGAATGCCGTGCTCCGGCGCAAAGAGCGCGGTCAGTTTTACATTCGGCGCGGCTTTTAAAACGTCGATGGTTTGAATGCCCGCGCGATCGCGGCCAGTATGGTTTGTTATCAAACCGACGCGCAGCCCGTTCAACTCTTTGAAATTATTTTTCTCCAGGACGTCGATACCGTTTAAGACGGGAGGCGAATCGGGCGAGAGGTTAGGAATTTCCTCGCGGACCGAACCCATGCGAAGGCTTTCGGCCTTAGCGCGGTCGGCCTGTTCTTTGAATTTTGGCACCTGCGCCGCGACCTGCGACCAGTAAGCTCCCTCGGCAAGCCGGACGACCTCGATAGGGGTGTCTTCGATAGCCGAGGCAGCGATCGTGGCGACTTTTGCGCGCAGCGGCGTGACATCGCCTTTGCCGTCGGGGTGAACGCGGTTGGAAAGAAACACCACGAACGTTTGCGAAACACGGTCGATCCAGAGCGACGTGCCGGTAAAACCGGTGTGGCCGAAAGAGCCGAGCGGAAAAAGCTCGCCGCGGTTGGATGAAAACCCGGTGTTCATGTCCCAGCCCAGCCCGCGCGTGGCGCCGTCCTCGGACACAACGATCGGCGCGGTCATTCGCGCGACGGTGTTGGAACTCAAAATTCGTTTGCCGTTATATGTGCCGCCGTTCAACAACATCTGACAAAAAATTGCCAGATCGTCCGCGGTCGAGAACAGCCCGGCGTGCCCGGCGACGCCGCCCATGCGGTATGACGTTGGATCATGCACTTTGCCGCGCAAGATCTTATCCCCATCCTGGCCATCGAATGTCCCACCGAGATAACTCTGCTGGCCTTTGATGTTTTCGGTAGGAGCGATCATTCTTACAAAGGCTTCCTGCTGGGCAGCAGTCGGAGGCGGATCATGGGATATGGTAATTAAATTTCGTTCGCTCCAAAATGCAGAATCCTTCATCCCCTGCGGATCAAATATATTCAGCCGGCTAAAGTTCGCGACGTTTTTTCCGCTTACGCGTTCAACAATTTCAGCCAGCACGATAAAGTTAATATCCGAATAGACAAACTTTGTTCCGGGAACCTGGCGCAGCTTTTCCTTTTTTAGCGCATCCTGCATTCCTTCGCGGCCGGTCCATTTTTCGCGCAGGTCGAAATCCGGCGCAAAACCCGAGACGTGGGTCAGCAGCTGCTGAATGGTGATGTTCTTAACATCCTTGTCCTGGATTTCGGGAATGTATTTGCCGATGGTGTCGTTTAAGCGAAGCTGGCCGCGTTCGACCATGATCATCACGCTGGTCGTGGTCGCGACGACTTTGGTCAGACTGGCAACGTCGAAGATGGTATCGAAGGTCATCTTCTCAACCGCCGGTACGAGCGCCCGGCTGCCGTAGGCTTTGCGAAAAACTATTTTTCCTTTGTGGCCGACAAGAACCACCGCACCGGGCAGCTTTTTATCGGCGATGTCTTTCTCTACCAGCGCGTCGATCTGATTCAACTTTTCCGCGGACATGCCGGCGGTTTGCGGCAGCGCAACCGGAAGCTTTTGGGCATAAGAATAGCCACAGAGGACGCAGAGAAAATAGAGAAGTTTGAGAAAATATCTTGAGGAATGAATAAATGTCTCGCTTGAAATTTTTTTGGTTTGCATTTCTAATGGCTTGCCCGCTGATTCTTTCGGGTGAATAGGGCGTCTATTTGGTGTGTTTCGTGTGTTTCGTGGTTAAACTCTTACAGTCGGGTGCGTTTAATGAATTAAAACCTTAACCACGAATCACACTAAATACACTAAACAAAGAGCCTATTCACTATTCACTGCTCACTGCCCATTACTTCGCCCTTGATCTTTGCGCCTTGGCTTCTTTTTCCTCGGCAAAGCTTTCGTGGCAGAGCTGGACAAATGTCTGGGCGATGGGCGAAAAATATCCGCCGCGGAGGCGCGCCAGCCCGAGTTCCCAATTTATTTCAGCGCCCTCTATCCACCACGAGACCAGCTTGCCGTTATCCACCTCGTTCTTAATAACCCGCAGCCCGGCAATTCCGACGCCCATATTGCTTGCCACCATCTGGTTAATGGCCGACTGGCGGCTGAGTTCCATGATCACGTTTGGCTTGACCCCGGCATCGGCGAAAAATTTATCGATCCGGCGGCGCGTATTCCCGCCGTGTTCGCCCAGGATAAGATTTTCGCCCGCCAGCGCCGCCGCGCTGATCACGCGTTTTTTTGCCAGCGGATGACTGGGGTGCGCGATGGCCACTATTTCGTCGCCGATCAGGAGTTCGGACAAAATATTCTGCGCTTCGATCGGCAGTGAGACAAAAGCTACGTCCAGGTCGCCCGCCAGAATTTTTTGCTCCAGCGCTTCACTGGTGCCGGAAAATACGGTGATATCCGCCTTTGGATACTGGCGGTTGAGCGTGCTCAGTATCTGCGGCAGCGGGTCGGCGGCAAAAGTAGCCGAGGCCGTGCCGATGCGCAGCCTGCCGTGCTCCGCGCCATGGGCTTCGGAGATCTGCGCCAGCGCCGCGTCGTGCTCGCGCAGTATCTTGCGCGCGCGCTCAAGGAGTATCTCTCCCGCCTGCGTCAGGATCACCCGGCGCGGGGTGCGGGTAAAGAGCGGCATGCCTATCTCGTTCTCCAACTGCCGGATCTGCATCGAGATAGCAGCCTGAGTTACATTGACCTGGCGCGCTCCTGCCGTAAAGGTACGTGTCTCAGCGATAGCCACGAAAGCCCTGATCTGTCGGATTTCCATATATCACTAATAGTTATTGCACAGATAAAATCTTTTAATTTTCATTATATGTCAAGTGCCGTTAGAATAGAACAAATTTTTTAATCGAGTAATGAGGTTGGTGGATCCACCAGTTTAAATGCCGGGCCGTCAGGAAAAAAAGATAAAAAGCCGTTCTATTCTCAAACCAAATCGTATCTATCTGGGTGTGGACGGCGGCGGCACCTCTACCCGGGCAGTTCTCATAGATCAGGATCAAAACCAGGTCAGCGAAGGCACCGGGGGCGCTTCGAACCCCTTGCGGGTCGGTGTGGAAATAGCCGTGGAGCATATCTGCCAGGCGATCGACCAGGCCTGTGACCGTGCCGATCTGAGCCGGGCGGACATCGTCGCGGCCGAGTTTGGCATTGCCGGGGTGCGGCGTGAAGACCTTCGGCTTTCGCTGAAAAACCGGCTGCTGAAGGAGATGACGACCAAAACGCTGAACGTCGTTCCCGATACCGAGATCGCCCTCTATGGCGCGACCGAAGGAAAAGCCGGGCTGGTGGTAATTGCCGGGACCGGCTCTAATTGCCTGGGCCAAAACGAAAAGGGCGAGCGAGCGAGCGCGGGCGGCTGGGGGCCGCTGGCGGGCGATGAAGGCGGAGCGGCCGGGATAGCGCGGCGTGCGCTGCAAGCCATTGCCAAGGCGTTTGACGGACGCGCCCGGCCTACCGTCCTGAGCGAAAAGGCCGTGCAGTATTTTCGCGTGCAAAACGTCGAGGACGTGGGGACCGCGATCTACGGCGCGAATATGACCAATGAACGGATCGCCGGATTTGCGCGCTTTGTGATAGAAGCAGCGAAAGAAGGCGACAAGGTGGCGGTGGAATTGATAAAGGAAGCCGGGCGCGAGCTGGGCATCGCCGCTATCGCCGTGGTGGAGAAACTAAAGCTGCGAAAGAGCAAGTTCGTAGTGTCGTATGTCGGCGGGATCTTTAACGCGGGCGATATGCTGTTAAAACCTTTGCTGGAAACTATCCGGACCGCGGCGCCCAGGGCTTTTCTCGCACCACCGAAATTTCCGCCGGTCGTGGCCGCGGCAAAAATGGCGTTCAGACATGCGAATGGTAAGTAACGCCGGCGACACATTGATGAGCGAAACATTTTCGTGTGTTTAGTGTGATTCGTGGTAAGAATTTCAGAAAATTAACCACTAAACACACGAAATACACGAAGGACGCGCACCGTACTCCCGTTTTCGAATTGCAGATAAACAAATTCATGGGCAACGCCGTTATAAAATAAATACTTTCTGTTTATGGCATTCGGCACGCGGTTTAACCGGCATGATTTGGATTCGCGTCAATACTTAACTAAGATAATACTTAGATGAAAAAAGCTTTATATATTTTTCTATTGATAACGGCGATAGCTGTTACCGCCGCCGCCCAGGCTGATTTTGACGAGCCGAAATGGACAAAGTTTGAACCGCCGAAAGAAGAGTTCAGCATTAATTTCCCTTCGCCCAATGTCATCAGCGGGCGTTTCGATGCGGAGGGAGTGATCAAGGGGCATTACCGCGCCGTGGCAAGCAAAACCTTTTTCACGGTATTTTCCGAAAGTAAAAATCCCGAGACGTTTCTCCGGCAGCTGGTGTCGCTGGCCGTTGAAGCGCCTACGCCAAGCGAAGTCGAGATCGACGGTATCAAAGGCCAGCGTTACGACTTTAAAGGCACGGACGATTTCGAGCATTCTTTTATCGCCATCCAGGCGCCGGTAAATTTTTACGTCTTTGACGTCATCAGTGAAACCCGCAGCAACCCGATGATCGAGGAATTTTTGGGTTCTGTGAAACTGAACCGCCAGATCGAGAACCCGGAAAAATCGGCCTCTTCCGCGACTTCCCCAAACTCTGCCGGCAGGAGCGATATTCTAAAATTGCCGGTGTCCACTTGGGCCCGCGCCGGTGGGCCTGGCCCTGAAATGGGACGCGCGCCGCAGCCTTTGGACACGGTGGCGCCGCCAAAATACGCGAAAGTTGACAGCCCGGTGGCTATCTTGTCAAAACCGCAGCCGTATTACACACAGCTGGCGCGGGAATTCCAGTTATTAGGAACAGTTAAGCTGCGCGTTACTTTTGAAAAAAATAGTGAGATCGGAAGTATAACGGTCCTTTCAAAATTACCGCTTGGTTTGACCCAGAACGCGATCAGCGTTGCCAGGCAGATCAAATTTTCACCGGCCGTGCGTAAAGGCGAGCCTTATGCCGTCGCCAAAGTGGTCGAATATAATTTCGTACTTTATTAATGCTGCCAATAACCGAACAGGAAAATCCGAACACCTCGGACATCGATAAAGCATCGACGCTCGACGCGCTCCGCCTTATCAACCAGGAAGATAAGCTGGTGGCGGCGGCGGTGGAAAAAGTGCTGCCTGAACTGGCCTGGGCGACCGACCGTATCGTCGAACGCCTGCAGAACGGCGGCCACCTTTTTTATATCGGCACGGGAACGAGCGGGCGTTTGGGTGTGCTCGACGCCTCGGAGATACCGCCGACCTTCGGCGTGTCGCCGGAGTTGGTGCAGGGCGTGATCGCGGGCGGTTACGATGCGCTGCATAAAGCGACCGAGTCTTCCGAAGACGACCGTGAGGCGGGCGCGCGCGACCTGCAGCTTCGCGGTATTACGGCGGGTGACGCCCTCGTCGGCATTGCCGCTTCGGGCCGGACGCCTTATACAAACGGCGCGGTGGAATTTGCCCGGCGGCTGGGATGTTTTACCGCCGGATTGACGTGCGTGCCCGATTCGGAGCTGACAAAAACGGCTGAGATAGCGATCGTTCCATATGTCGGCGCGGAAGCGATCACCGGTTCGACCCGGATGAAAGCAGGCACGGCGCAGAAATTGGTGCTGAATATGATCTCGACCGTGGCCATGATACGCCTTGGCTATGTGAAGGGTAATCGGATGACCAATATGCGCTCGTCCAATGAAAAACTAAAAGACCGGAGCGTGCGTATTTAATGGCCGAAGCGGGTTTGGACGAAGACGCCGCCCGCGCCCGCCTGGCCGAAGGGACCGGCGACCTGCGCGTAGCCGTGGTAATGATCCATGCCAATTCTACTCGTGATGAAGCCGAACGCGCGCTGATAGCAAATAATTTCGTGATCGAAAAAGCGATCACTTTTCTTCAGAAAAAGTAGCAGGTTTAAATAGAAATTGTCCGGCGCTTTTAAAGAGCGGGCGTTAACCTGGGAGCGCGGGCATCTTGCCCGCAAAGATCGCGCAGCGATCTAAAAGTTCTTTTAATTTAACAATTATTTAGCGCGAATAAATCGCGCTTGCAGGCAAGATGCCTGCGCTCCCAGGTTTAGCACATTTTATTCTTTGAATTGTCTAAGACTTGACGCTGCTGATACCGCCGTGACGGATCAGAGATTAGAGACTAAATGCAAACACTCGACCTCATTATCATCTTCGGTTATCTCATTGGCGTGACGCTTTTCGGCGTCTGGTTTTCCGGGAAGCAGGAAACGACCGAAGATTATTTTGTCGGCGACCGCAGCGTGCCCTGGTGGGCGATCGCGGCTTCGATCGTCGCTACCGAAACGTCGACCATCACCTTTATCTCCGTGCCCGGGATCGCATTTTCCAGGGGCGGCAATTTCCAGTTTTTGCAGATCGTTTTCGGCTATATGCTAGGCCGCGTGGTCATTTCCGTGCTCTTTATTCCGCTTTATTTCAAGGGCGACCTGATGACCGTGTACCAGCTGCTCGGCGAGCGTTTCGGTTCCAAAGTAAAGATGCTGGCCTCGGCGCTTTTCGTCGTAATGCGCAACATTGCCGACGGGATCCGTCTACTATTAACGGCGATAGTTTTGGCGGCGGTCTATGCCGCGTTTCAACCGCAGGCGAACAGCGACCTGGTGGTCATCGCCTCTGTGATCCTGCTGGGCGTGATAATGATAATTTTCACGTACTACGGCGGGATGGAAGCGGTCATTTGGGTGGAGGTCATCCAGCTCGGGATATATATCGGCGGCGCGATCGCGGCGGCGCTCGTGATCGCTAACCAGGTGCAGGGCGGTTTTGGCGGCGCAGTAGCGATCGGCGAACAGTTCGATAAATTCAGCCTCTTTGATTTTTCGCTCGATATGACAAAGACCTATACATTCTGGGCCGGGCTGTTGGGCGGATGTTTTTTGACAATGTCGACGCACGGCACCGATCAGTATTTGGTGCAGCGATATCTCTGCACGGACAAAGCCAGCCGCGCTTCATTTGCGCTGCTTTCGAGCGGCGCCGTTATCCTGGCGCAGTTCATCGGATTTCTTTTCATCGGCGTGATGCTCTTTGCCTACTATCAGCCTTATACGGATCCGCTTTATACAAATGCAGCGGAAGCCTGCGGCAAACTTTTTCCGGATCAGATCGCAAAATGCCTGGCCGACCCGAATTTTGCCGCGTCGGCAACTAATTTTTTCCCGTTCAAAGGCGGCGATAAGGTTTTTCCCGATTTTATCACGCAGCATATGCCTTCGGGTTTAAGCGGTTTGGTGGTGGCCGCGATATTTGCCGCGGCGCTTTCGTCGTCGCTTAATTCGATCGCCGCCACGTTTGTCCAGGACCTGTATAAGCCGTTCAAACCGGGCCGCGATGATAAACATTACCTGAGGGTGTCGCACTGGCTGACGCTGGGCGTCGGCATTGTGCAGATCGCCGTCGCGCTGGTTTTGATGAAAACAAATTCGTCCGCGCTCGGCAGCGCATTGTCGGTCGCATCGCTTATCAACGGGCCGATACTGGGAGTATTTCTGATCGGCACGTTCTTAAAAAAAGTTCGCGAGATACACGCGCTGATCGGAATGATCGCCAGCATAATCCTGATGCTTTATATCTTATTTGGAACAAAGATCGCCTGGACGTGGTACGCGCTGATCGGGAGCCTGACCACCTTCATTGTCGCCTGGCTGGCAAGTTTGATAATTAACCCGAAAGAAGTCTTAGTAGGTGAAAATTAATGATTTTGCTTATAGGTCTGACTTGTCTATCGATTAAGATCATAAATTGTAATAGGTCAACAGCTAAAAGCTGACAGCTATTAGCTGTTAGCCATTTTCGTAACTAAACGGTTTTTACCATAAAGCCTGATCATCCTAGTTTATGAGTAAAGCCAAATAATATTTAATTATGTTCATTTTTCGCAGATCGTTTTCTTTAGCCATCCTCATCCTGATATTTGTCAGTTATTTGCCCGCGCAGAACGGGAAATTCAGCGGGCGATTCGAGATCCCCGAAGAGTCATGGAAATGGGCGGACAAACAGCTCAGGAAAATGACGATCGAGGAAAAGATCGGGCAGACGCTGAGCCTCGGCATTAACGCGCGTTACTACAATCAGGAGCGCGAAAATTTCAAAGAGCTCCAGCGGCAGGTGGTGGAAAACAAGATCGGCGGAATCATCCTTTTTGCCGGGCCGGTCTATGAATCGGTGCATATCGTCAACCGCATGCAGGCGCTGGCGAAATACCCGCTGCTTATATCCGCGGATTTCGAGACCGGTGTGGGAATGCGTTTTGAAGACACGACGAATTTCCCCTGGACGATGGCGGTCGGCGCGACCGGCGATCCCGAGCTTGCCCGGCGGCAAGGAATGATCGTCGCCCGTGAGTCGCGCGCAATGGGCGTGTTTCACATCTTTGCGCCCGTGGCGGACATCAATAACAACCCGGACAACCCGGTGATCAACGTGCGTTCGTACGGCGAAGACCCTGAGCAAGTAGCGAAATTCGTGACCGCATTTTCCGAAGGGCTGCAGGCGGGCGGCGTGCTGGCAACCGCAAAACATTTTCCCGGCCACGGCGATACCGCGGTAGATTCGCATCGCGGGCTGCCGAGCATCGATCATTCGCGCGAGCAGTTGGAAAAAACCGAGCTGGTACCTTTTCGCGCGCTGGTAAATTCGGGCATCGGTTCAGTGATGGTTGCGCATATCGCGCTGCCCAAAATCGACCCGACCCAGATCAAACCGCTCACCAATCCCGATCAGCAAATGGATGTGGAACAGGGCGCGGAAGTTATCACCGAAGCGACCTCGGTTCCCTCCACGCTGTCGTCAACCATCATCGGGCAGATGCTGCGCAAGGATATGCATTTTAACGGGCTGGTGGTGACCGATGCGCTCAGCATGAGCGGGCTGACGCTTTACGTCCATAACGACGAAGGCCCGGCGCGCGCGTTTATGGCCGGCGCCGATCTGCTGCTAAAACCGGTGGACATGGACGCCGCTATCAGAGGAATGAAAGAGGCCGTTAAGTCCGGCAAGATAACCGAGGCCCGGCTGGATGAATCGGTGCGAAAGATAATGGCGGTTAAGCATCATCTGGGGCTGGTAAAAAACCGTATCGCGCCGCTCGAAGGAATCGATTCGGTAGTGTCGAGCAATGAAACGCAAAAGCTTGCCGAGGAGATAGCGCGCAGAGCAATCACGCTGGTGCGGGATGAGAACCAGATGCTCCCGCTCAAAAATATCGAAGGTAAAAAAGTATTTTTGCTGGCGCTTTCAAACGGCGAGGACCGTAACTTTGTTTCAGCCAGCCTGGCGGCTTCCCTGCGCGCGGGCGGCGTAAAACTAGAGGTCGGCGTACTTGACGCGCGCTCGACACCGGAAGAGGCGCGGGCCGCGCTCGCCAAAGCGGAAAAGGCCGATATCGTGATCGCCGGGCTTTACGGCCGGGTGCGTTCGGGTGCGAAAAACAGCACCGGGCTGCCCGAAGCAGGCGCCGATGCGCTGAAAAAACTTCTAAAAACGGAAAAGCCGGTGATCGGGATAAGTTTTGGCAACCCCTATTTTCTTAGCACGTTTCCGAATATGAAAATTTATATGGTGGCGTACGGAGATATGACGATGCTGCAGCGCGCTTCCGGAGCGGCCATCCTGGGGAAACAGGATATCACCGGAAGATTGCCGATCTCTTTGCCGGGGCTGGCGCCGCGTGGAACGGGGATTCAACTAAAAGCGATCAGTAAATAGTGTGGAGCGCGGGCGTCCTGCCCGCCGTGCTGTGCGGAAAGGCTGTTTTCCGAAAGATCTGGCATCTTTTTGGCGGCTCTGCCGCAGTAATGTGCGGTAAGCCTATGGCTTACCGGCAGGTCGATTTTATTTTGGCGGAGGCTCAGCCTCCGAAATTTATTAAGTACTACTTTAACGGAAAGGCAGAGCCTTTCCGCACAGCACGGCGGCGAAGCCGCGAAACACTGATCTGAAACCTGCGCTCACAATCCACTAATCATTGATCATTAGAGCCGTCCAGCCTCTCGACATCCAGAACTCCGGGAACTTTCTTTACCGACTGAATAACTTTCTCGAGATGCTTTAGGTCGAACACTTCGACGGTGACCTCGATCTCGCCCTGGTCGTTGGAAACGCGGGCCTGGGCGTTGCGGATGCCGGTCTTGATATCGGCGATGCTGCCGGTGATATCGGCGATCATACCGGTACGGTTCTCGGTGATCGCCAACAGCCGCACGGCAAAGGCTTCCTTGTCTTCTTTGCCCGCCCATTCGACCGACACGATGCGGTCTTTATTCACCATCAGCTGCTTAACATTTTTGCACAGTTTATTGTGGACCACGATGCCTTTGCCCAGCGAAATATAACCGATGATCGGCTCGCCGCGCAGCGGGTTGCAGCAGCGCGCCCGGGTGATCAGCATGTTGCCAACCCCGGAAACCACGATCGCATCCTCGCCCATGCCGACGAGTTTTTTGACCGCCTTGACCCCGCTTTGAAACATCGTTTCTTTCTTCTGCTCGGGGTCGAGCTCGGCAAATTTTTCCGTGCCCAGGTATTTCTGAATAATGTTGCGCGGAATTATCTTGCCGTAACCGATCGACGCCAGCAGGTCTTCGGTACGGCCCAATCCGTATTCGTTGGCGATGGTCTTTAACTGCCCGTCCGGGTCCTGGAGCATTTTTTTCGATTTGATCTGAAAACGGTCGGCTTCTTTTTCCAAAAGCTTGCGCCCTACGTCGATAGATTCACTGCGCTGCTGTTCGGCGATCCAATGCCGGATGCGGTTGCGAGCGCGCGAGGTGACCACGTGGCCCAGCCAGTCTCGCGACGGGTGGCTGTCCGCCCTGGTCATGATCTCGAGCACGTCGCCGTTTTGTATCTCGGTCCGGAGCGGCACTATGCGTCCGTTTATTTTAGCGCCGGTACAGGTGTCGCCGACCTGCGAGTGGATGGCGTAGGCAAAATCAAGCGTGGTGGCGCCGCGCGGCAGCTGGATGATCTTGCCCATCGGGGTAAAGGCGTAAACGTCTTTCGGATAAAGATCGAGCTTTAGCGATTCGATGAATTCCTGCGAATCTTTTATGTCCTCGCCCGCCTCGACCAGCGGCATCAGCAGCTTTTCGATCTTGTCGCGCAATTCATTGAGCGAATCGTCGTCTTCGCGCGTGCCGAGCTTTCCACCCTTATATTTCCAGTGCGCGGCCACGCCTTCCTCGGCGATGCGGTGCATTTCTTCCGTGCGTATCTGCACTTCAAAAGACTGGGTGCCCTCGCCGACGACCGAAGTGTGGAGCGACTGGTACATGTTGTCGCGCGGCATCGCGATCCAGTCCTTGAAACGTTCCGGGACCGGGATCCATATATCATGAATAACGCCGAGCACGGAGTAGCAGTATTTTTTATCGTCCGGCGTGATAATGCGGGCGGCCACCAGGTCAAAGACCTGTTCGATATCGAGCTTGCGTTTTTTGAGCTTCCGCCAGAGAGAGAAAAGACGTTTGATGCGGCCTTCGATATGGATGAAAGGAATGCCCGCCTCTCTCAAGTTTTCTTCGATGGTTTGGGTTATCTTATCGAGCGCCGCTTCGAGCTCCGGCCGGCGCTTTTCCATTTCCTTATTCAGTTCCTCGTATTCTTCCGGGTAGAGATTGCGGAACGAAAGGTCTTCGAGCTCGCTGCGGATCTTACCCATGCCGAGGCGGTGCGCGATGGGAGCGTAAATTTCCAGCGTTTCCAGCGAAATGCGCTTGCGCTTCTCAGTGCTGAGAAACTCCATGGTGCGCATGTTATGGAGTCGGTCGGCCAGCTTGACCAGCACCACACGGACGTCCGTGATCATCGCCAGCACCATCTTGCGAACATTCTCGGCCTGCTGCTCTTCTTTGGAAAGGTCGCTGATATGGGCGATCTTTGTCAGCCCGTCGACCAGCAGCGTGATCTCGTCGCCGAATTGATTCCTGATGGTGTCCAGATCGACCAGCGTATCTTCGACCACATCATGCAGGAGCCCGGTGGCGATCACCGTTTCGTCGAGGCGCATATCGGCCAGGATGTTTGAAACTTCCAGCGGGTGCACAAGATAAGGCTCGCCCGACGCACGTTTCTGGCCGCGATGGTGCATGGCGGAAAACAGGTATGCTCCGCGGATCAATTCCAGATTCGCGTTGGGATGGTTTTCCGAAACCTTAGCGATGATCTCTTCGATACGGATCATGATCGTTCCAACAAAAAGTGTTACGCAAAAGTATCACGCAAAAAGGAAAGGTGACACTCAATCTATTGTAATTGAGTATCACCTTTGCGCGAAAGTAGAACGTTAAAAACTATTTGGCAGTATTGGCCGCGGAATTAGTATCGCCGCCCTTACTGGTCTTTTCATCTTCGGCAGCCTTGCGGCGCAGTTCTTTTTCGTCCTCTAAGCTTTTACGTACCCCGGCCAGATCGAGAAAGTGCTGGCGCGCGCCGTCGGACTCTTTCTTAAAGCTGTCTTTATCCGCCGCCCGGCCGTCCATTTCCGCCAGCCGCGAACTCTGGACCAGCAAGCTGGTCTTATACGACCAGGCCGATTCAAATTTCTTGACCAATTCATTCAGCTCATTAAGCTCTTTATCACTCAAAGGCTTAATGTTCACACCTTTTGCGTTTTTGGATTTATCGCTTTCCAGAGCCAAAGCCTTATCGATATAACCCATTCCCTCGGCGATGCATCGTTTCAGCTTTTCATAATCCTCGACATTCGCCGGTTTGGTGAATACGAATTCGGCCTTGTCGCCTTTTTCCACTGTCTTTTTGACCGGTTCGATATCGCTGATCTCATTAGCGCAAGTGTTGTCCTTGGCCGCCAGCGACGTATAAGCCTCAGCGCGCTGGTCGTCGGGAACGCCTTCCTGGGTGGTGCGGTCCGTCAGCCATTTGAGCGCATCTTCCTTGCGGCCCATCGTTTCGAGCAAGCTTGCCACCGCCTTAAAAGAGGAGCTGTCGGCGGGTTCGGCTTTTAACACATCCTTGTAAACACCAATGGCCTCATCGGCCTTGGCAACCTGCGCACGGTCAGCCGCATACTCTGAGTGGAGCGTTCTGGCTAAAAAGAGGCGCGCCTGTTTCTGGCTGGGGTCAAGTTCCATCGCGCTGCGAAAACGTTTTTCCGCTTCGGCGTAGTTTCGGTCCTTATAGGCTTTCGCCCCTTCTATCAGGTCTCTTCTGGCAAAGATACTGTTGATGGGCCCGCAGGCAGATAACCCCAGCATCATGGCAGATAATAAAATTATTATTCCCAAACGAGAAAATCTCATTGTTCAAACTCCGTCCTTAGCCCGCAGCGACCGCCCCCTAGATCAAAACGGCCGCCGCGTTTATTAATGTAGCTTTTTATTGTTCCGGCAGGTCGTCGATCTGCAATCCGATCGGGCTTGCGCCTGCACCCTTGACAGCGTCTATAACCTTCACGACTTCACCATACCGGACGAGGCGAGGAGCTTTCATAAATACAGTTTTTTCTACCTCGTTGGTATTTTCCTTGAAAACCCCGTTGGCTTCCCTGTCTTTGAAGATCTGCCCCAGGCGATTCGCCAGCAAACTCGGATCGGAAACATCGCCCAGGTCTTCCTGGTTGAGTCTTAATTTTTTCTCCGGCCCGTTGATGGAGATCACCAGTGTCAAAGGATTCGGCTTAGGTTTGTTCTGCTGGTCTTCCGGTTTGGGTTCCGCCGGAACCTGAGCCTGGAAACGGCTCGGTTTGAGCGGCGAAATAACCATGAAGATGATCAGCAGCACCAAAAGCACGTCGATCAGCGGCGTTACGTTGATGTATGGAACTGCCCCTTCATTATCCGAAGAGGATGCACTCATCGCCATAATTCAAAACTCCCTTTCAAAAATCCGGCTAGGTAGCCGACTTTGATCCTTTTTTCTTATCGGCGACCAATCCGATCTTGTCCACATCCTGCTTGCGAATGACATTGATGGCATCCACGAGGCTGCCGTAATCGATGCCGACCCCGGCCTTGATATAGACGATCTTGTTTTCCTTGGTCTTGCTTTCCGTCAATTTTTTGACTTTTTCACCGAGTACTTCGCGTGAAAGCGGCCCTTCTTTACCGATATAAAATTGGTCATTATTCGGAATAGAAATGACGACCGAGCCGTCCTTGGTGATGTTCGCATCCTCCTCGGGAAACTCATTGTCGCGCGGCAAATTGACGGTCACACCCTGCTGTAGCAGGGGCGTGATCACCATAAAGATGATCAGCAACACCAGCATAATATCCACCATTGGAGTGACGTTTATTTCAGAGTTAAATTCCCCTGTACCGCCAGTGCTCATGCCCATAGCTTAATTCTCCTAAAATCCAAAGTGTTTATCAGCCGTTATGACTTTTTCAACTGTTTCGTGCGCTGCTTGATAAAGAAGTCGATCAATTCCGAAGAAGAGTTGTCCATCTCGACCACAAAGCCGCCCACCTTATTGGTGAAATAGTTAAAGAGCCACACCGCCGGCACTGCCACCGCGATACCGAACGCCGTTGTAATAAGCGCTTCCGAGATGCCGCCCGCAACCGCGCCGATACCGGCCGATTCGTTGAGCCTCATGCTCTGGAACGCGTTGATGATACCGATAACCGTACCGAACAGTCCCACGAAGGGAGCGGTCGAACCGATCGTCGCGAGCGCCGAAAGGCCGCGTCTGAGTTCGGTATTCTTAATGGCCACGGCACGCTGCAGAGCGCGTTTCGAGGATTCCAGCTCATCGTGGAGCTCCGGATTCTCTTCGTGCGATTTGAATTCCTGCAAACCGGAAGCGACGACCATCGCCAGGTGCGAAGCTTTGTGCTTGTCGCTGATATTGATGGCTTCTTCGATCTGGTTGTTCTTTAAAGCCTGGGCGACGCGCGGAGCGAATTGACGCGATTGCGTTCTCGCCTTGTTGAAGGTCATCAGACGCTCAACAGCGATGGCGATCATATAGATCGACATGATGATAAGAGTGATAACCACGATCCATCCCGGGATGGTTAAACTTCTAACCGCATCGTACAGCGTAAAGTGGAACTGCTCCTCAGCTAGAAGAAATAGGTTGGTTAAGAAAGTCATTGTTGCTCCTCCAAAAAAATTAAGAAAATTGATTGCTTTTTACTAAAAAACCTTATTTGTCAGCAAGAGCGGCCACGACCGGCCGCTCCTGCCGGATGTTTGAAACATATCGTCAGATTAAACCCCTATTGGAAGTTATAAACGATAATTCCCGAAACCTTGACCGCTATACCGGAAAGCAGCGTCGGCCTGAACTTTGCACCGCGCGCAGCCTGCGCCGCAACGGGTTTGAGCAAAGGATGGCCGCTGGTCGCTACCGCCGAGATGACGTTACCCGCTTCATCGATCGTCACCTGAACGCTGACCGCACCCGAAGCTCCCACGGCTTTTGCCGTCGGCGGGTAAGCAGGTTTAGGCAAGCTGATGGCGCTGCCGTTGATCACACCCTTTGATACGATCTTCGGAACGACCGGCTTGGGCGGGGGCGGAGGCGGCGGCGCGTCGGTATCGTCGGTTGTCGGCCCGGTACCTCCCGGAACTCCTCCCGGAACCCCACCGGCAACTCCGGGCCCCGTGGGGCCTTTTGGCGCGGCTGTGTTATCTGTGTCCGTCTCTCCGATGTTTATTTGTTGGTCAATAGGACGAGCCTTATTCACCAGTTTTTCTGTCGAGGGTTTGGGCGGGATGTCCGGCGGCTGCTCATTTATGTTCGCGATGTTTTCTTTTCGCGTGGGCAGATCTTCCTGCTTCTTCTCCGGCTGTTTTTCCGGCGGCGGCGGCGCGTCTTCCGGAAGCGGGACAGGAGCCACCAAAGTGGACAACTCCAGGTCGTCGCCTGTCAGCACCGAGTCGTTTGCTTTAACAATCAAACTCCACAAGTAGGCGAACATCAGTACACTGAAGATCGCTACTGCGAAGAGGATGATAAAGCTTAACGAGCGGCGTGATGCCTGCCTATTACCTCTTGATTCAACTAGTTGATCTAACATAGTTTATTTTATCCTCCCTTTTCCGGTGCCAATGGGTTCAAGGGTCACGAAAAAATTAATAATTGCGTATTCAATAAACAAAAAACCACTTTATTCCGCTAATATTTGGATGCATAAACAAAGATCAGCGGTGCATAATATCGGTCATCTATGTCTCATGCTGAATTTTCATCAAGCGAGGAAAAACAGAAAATTACCAGCCCTGATGTGTCTGCAGGAATACAAAGAACTACCGTATTCCGTGTGATACACACCAAAAGAAAACCTATTAAAATTTGACCAGCAACGAAGAAAGTCTAAGTTTTTGTATACCGAAAGTCAAGAGAAAACTTGCACTTTCATCACGGTTCCTTATACTTTTTTGCCCTTCGGCGTTACAGTTAAGTTACATCTTTACAGTAACAAAGCAAAAAGAGAGACGCGCGTCTCTCTAACGCATCTCTCTTTGATGAAACTTCCCTTGTATCTGTCTCAAATTCAAACGCTGATCTGCCTATGGGCGCTGCCGCACTACCGAGCGGCGCGATGAAGAGGCAAGACTCTCGACCTTTTTCACCTGCGGGGCGGACAATTTGGCCGTTCCCAGCTTTTTCTGCCACCAGATAGCGATCGGGCTGGCGATGGCGACCGTGGAATAAGTTCCCATCGTGACGCCGACGAGCAGCGCCAGCGAGAAACTGCGTAAAACTTCCCCGCCGAAAATTACCAGCGCTATCACCGACAGCAGCACCAGACCGGCGGTGATGATCGTCCGCGAAAGTGTCTGGTTAATAGAGTCATTAGTGATTTTGTAAAGCGAATCGGTGCGGTTGACCGCCAGGTTTTCCCTGATGCGGTCAAAGATAACGATCGAGTCATTGACCGAAAATCCGACGATCGTCAAAAGGGCGGCGATCACGGTAAGGTTTATTTCCCACTGGAAAATGGAGAAAAACGCCAGCACCATCAGGATGTCGTGAAAGACCGCGATGACCGCGCCGGCGGCGTAGGTCCAGTCATAACGAAAAGCGATGAAGAGCAGAATTCCTACCAGGCCCAGCAAGGTTGCCGATACTGCCTGGACGCGCAGCTGCGCGCCTGCCACCGGCCCGACCCAATCCGTTCCCACGATCTTATAGGCGGCCGCGGAATCTTCCGCCAGGGTCGCCGTCGCCGCGGTCTCCGGTCCAAAAGTGTCGAGCGCTTTTTTGACGTTTTCGCGTCGGCTTTCAATCTGCGCTTTGTCGGCCTCCTGGCCGTCGGGCGCCTGTTGGGCCTCCTGGCCTTCGATGGCGATCGGGACCTTTATCAGGACCTCGTCCGTCTTGTCGGTCGAAGCCTGCAATACCGCATCGTTAATGCCGACATTTTGCAGCGCCGCGCGAATCTCGTCATCGGAAGGTTTCTGCCTGAATTTCGCGGTCACCACCGTACCGCCCTTGAAATCCACACCCATATTAAAGGCTGATGTTCCGCCGGGCGACAATTCACGGGCCGCGGTGGAAACCAAACCGGCCAGCATTATAAGTACAGAAAGATAGATGAAGAATTTTCTTCTCCCCATCCAATCAAATTTTATGTCGTTAAAAAGCTCAATCATTCTATTAGTCCAGAGAGTCTATTGAGTTCATTGAGTTTATAGAGTTCTTAGAGTCTGTGGAGTTATGAGCCGGAAAAATCCAATCGCTCTTACTCTATAGACTCAATAAACTCAATGAACTCTATAAACTCATTATTTTAGATACTTAATTTTTCAACTGTTTTCTTACCGCCCAGGTGCCACATAAATATCGTGCGCGAAACGAACACCGCCGTGAACAGGTTGATCAACAAACCCAGGATCAGGGTGATGGCAAAACCGCGCACCTGGCTCGACGGGCTGGTAGCCAGTATCAACGAAGAGATGATCGTCGTTACGTGCGTATCGATAATGGTGATAAATGCCCGCTCGAAACCTACCTTGACAGATTCCGGCACGGTCAATCCCAGCCGCAATTCTTCCCTGATACGCTCAAAGATCAGCACGTTGGAGTCAACCGCCATACCGATACCCAGGATAAGGCCGGCAATACCGGGCAGCGTCAGGGTAAAGCCAAAGGAAACCAGGGCCGCCATCGTCAGCAGCATATTCAAGACCAGCGCCACCACCGCGTTCACGCCCGAGCCGCGGTAATAGACCAGCATAAATATGACCACGAGCGCCAGGCCGCCGAGCGATGCCGCCACGCCGGAACGGATCGAATCCGCGCCGAGCGAAGGCCCGATCGTACGTTCTTCCTGGTAAGAGATCTTCGCCGGCAGCGAGCCGGATTTAAGCGTCAGCACCAGATCGTCAGCGGAAGCTTTGGTAAAACGCCCGTCGATCTGTCCGGAATCGAATATCTGCGATTTGATAAAAGGAGCGCTCTGGATCTTGTCCGTCAAAACGATGGCCATATAGGCGCCCACGTTCTTACCGGTCCAATCGCCGAATTTTTGCGCGCCGGCCGGTTTTAACGAAAATGAGATCTGATAATCATTGCCTCCGGCGCGGTTGACCGGCTGCGCGTCGCGCAATTCGTTACCGTCAACAATGGCCGGGTTTTCGACCACTGCCCAGGCTTTCGGCGGCCTGTTCGGGTCCTTTTTGGCTTTTTCATCCGTTTCGTCTTCGTCACGTTCCACGATGGGAAGCACCCGCCGGTTGGCCGGGACGACACCGCCGAGCGACTGTTTCGCCGCGTCTTCGGTCGGATAGGTGGTCATCGGCTGCGGATTGGAAGCGCCCACCACTTTCATCAATTCCAGCCGGGCTTCGGCATTAAGAAGCTGCTTGATGCGTTCCGGGTCTTCCACGCCGGGCATCTGCAGCAATATCTGGTGCAGGTCTCCGGGCGCCGTAAGTTTGCAGCGTCGGTTCTTTTACACCAGTGCCGTTCAAGCGGCTGTCGATGATCTTGTGCGCCTGGTCGACGGCCTGTGTGCTCAGCGTCTGCTGCTGCGTCGTGGGCAGCGACCAGTTGATGGAACTAGCACCGCGGGTCTCTGTCCAGCCGGTAAAATCGACCTTTTTCTTGACCGCTTCGATCACTTCCGGGATCCGCGCGGGATCGCTGACGTTGATAGTGACCTGATAGTTTCCTTTTTCGGTTACCGCGGAAGCATCGGTCGCCGGCAACTGCGCGGCCTGGGCCGCTGCGAGCGCGGCGTCGCGATCGTTCTCGGTGGTCTTTTTCAGGTAATCTTCGGTCTGGACCTTCATCACCAGGTGCGAACCGCCCCTGAGGTCTAAGCCAAGGTTGATATTCTTAGCCAGATTTTCCTTGACGCCGGTCCAGGTAAAATCCTGCGCTGCCGGCGCGTGATCGCGCGGGCCGAAAACAATATAGATACCGATCAGCGTGATAGCCACGATAATGCCGGTTCTGATCCACAAATTCGTTTTATTCATTGCTGCTAAATAAAGATCGCCCTGCATTTGCGCAAGGCCGTTAAACTTTTAGTTACTGCCATCCGCTTCGATTCCCGCTACCGCGCCCCGCGCTACTTCGATGATCGATTTATCGGCGCTGCGGATAAAAAAGCTTTTATCGCGGACCTCGACGATCTTTCCGATCAACCCGCCGTTGGTGACCACGCGGTCGCCGATCTTCAGGTTGGTGATAAGCTGCGTCAGTTCCTGCTGCTTTTTGCGTTGGGGCATTATCACTAAAAAGTAAAAGATGCCGAATATAAGAATAAGCGGGAGGAACATCGTGATCGTTCCCCAGCCGCCGTCGCTTTGAAGCATTAGTGCGAAAATACTCATGGTATTGAATTAAGACAAAAGTAAATTATATCCGATAAGCAAGGATTTACGAAGCATAGGATGCAATAAATCGCCTGCTATGCTGCCTAAAGGGCATCCTCTTCACCGGTAGCGCGTAGTTCGTAAAGAAATTCGCGGCGGAAACGGTCGAATTGACCAAGTTGGATAGATTGCCTTACGCGGCGCATGGTGTCAAGGTAAAAAGCCAGGTTATGGTGCGATAAAAGCGTGGCTGCAAGCATTTCGCCCGCCTGGTAAAGATGCCGCAAATAGCCCCGCGAGTAGCGCCCGCAGACCGAGCAGGAACAATTGGGATCGAGCGGCCCCTGATCGCGAATATATTTCGCGTTCCTTATATTTACCTTGCCCTGCGAGGTAAAAGCCTGCCCCGTGCGTCCGTTCCGGGTCGGCATTACGCAGTCGAACATATCCACGCCGCGGGCCACGCTTCGACCAGATCTTCGGGCGTGCCGACACCCATTAAATATCGCGGGGCATCTTCCGGCATCTGCGGCGCGACCGCTTCGATAACGTCGTACATCACCGGTTTTTCTTCGCCGACACTTAAGCCCCCGATCGCGTACCCGTCAAAACCTATCTCAACCGTGCGCGCTAAACTCTCGTTTCTCAGATCTAAATGCGCCGCGCCCTGGATGATGCCAAAAAGCGCCTGCCGCCGGATATATGGAGCGCGGACATCCTGTCCGCATTGAGCGCGTCCGCGCCAGCTTCGTCTGGGAAACAATTCGTATGCAATCCCGCGCTTGTATTGTCAGTAGCGTCGGCGTCAGCCGATGCGTGATCTTCGGGCATTGACGCATCGGGTAACGCCGACGCTACTGACAGTCGCCCGGTATCCATTCCCGCATTTTGTAATTCATCAAACCGGGCCTTCGATCTTTGCGCCCAGCGCACCGTCAGGTCCAAACTTTTCTTTGCATCCTCATGGGAAACCTGTCCCGGCGGGCACTCGTCAAAAACCATCACGATCTCCGCGCCGAGCGCCGCTTGTATCTCCATCGAAACTTCCGGCGAGAGAAATTTCAGATCCCCGTCCAGGTGCGAGCGAAACTCGACGCCCTCTTCATTAAGTTTGCGCAGGTCGGTGAGACTGAAGACCTGAAAGCCGCCCGAATCCGTTAACAATGAACGGTTCCATCCGGAGAATTTATGCAGGCCGCCCATCGCCCGAATGGTTTCTTCTCCCGGCCGCAGCCACAGGTGATAGGTATTTCCCAAAATGATGCGCGCGTCGAGTTCATTTTCCAGCCACTCTGAGCGCACGCCCTTGACCGTACCCTGGGTTCCGACAGGCATAAAAACAGGCGTCTCAATCACGGAACGCCTGGTACGCAAAATTCCCGTCCGGGCATTGCCGTCCCGGGCATTAACTTTCCAATCAATTGGGTTCATTCTCAACTGGCTTTAGGGGCAAAATAAAAATTAGCTTGTAAACCTGGGAGCGCAGGCATCCTGCCTGCAAGCGCGATCTCAGCGAGCAAATAACTCATCCGATAAAGACCTTAGATCGCTGCCGATCTTTGCAGGCGGGACGCCCGCGCTCCCAGGTTTACTTCCGCTTCCCGATCAATGACCATATCTGTTCCGAGCCGATTGCGGTTTCGGAAGCTATCTTTCCGGATTCATCGATCAGTACCGCCGAAGGGGTGCCGTACATCCCAAGCTTGATCCGCAATTCTCCGCCGTCATCGATGACAACCGGCGCGCGCAGATTCAGCTCGCGATTTTTTTCCGCATCGCCGCTGGAAAAGACCACCAGCTGCACACCGTTGGTTCCCGAGCTTTCCCAGTCTTTTACGTCCGGCAGCATTTGCCGGCAATACGGGCAATCCACTCCCCAAAATAGCGCCAGTGTTTTTTTACCGCGGATGATCTCATCGGTGATATTTTTGCCTTCTGCCGCCGGCAGTTCAAATTCGGGAAGCTCTTCGCCGATCTTCAGATCGTTCGGGCTCATCCCGCGCCCGTTCTTAACGTAGCTCAGATCTTCGCCGTTTTCCCTAATTTGATCGACGATCAGATCGACCAGGTCTTTGATCGCGCCATCGCCCGGGGCCAGGCGGCTGGCGATCAGCCCGCCGGCATTGACCAGCACCGCGGTCGGCGTCCAGCGAACTTTGAAAAGCTCGGCCACCTCACGCTTGTTTTGCAGCAGAAGTACCTGCCCTCCCAGGCGATACAATTTCTCGGCGTTTTCTTCCGCGCCGCCGGAGCTGACAAAAATAAAATCGACTTTGCCCGCTAGTTCTTCCTGCCATTTTCCGATCTCGGGCAGCAGCGCTTTACACGGCGCGCAGGTCGGCGAAATAAAAAAGAAAAGCATCGCCCGCCCCGCCGTCATCAACTGCTCGAGGGAAACCGCCCGGCCCTTCATGTCGGGCAGTTTAAAGTCGGGCGCGACGGCGCCGATCGGCAGCCCTTCGTCGGGCGAGGTCATGTGTTCGTGGTGATGGGGCTCTCCGGCTTCGCGATCCTGTTCTTGCGCCGGCAGATTTTCTAAAATTTGCTCCTGCAATGCGATCCCACGCCGCAGGTAATAAACGATCACTCCCAGTAGAATCAGGCAGCTAAACAACAAGATGTAAGGTAGAAAAGCCCCGGCGGCCAATCTCAAACTTATCTCGGTGTAGAGGGAGTAAAAAGTAGCGCGCGGCATCGCATAAACTATCAGCGCCGCAGGCGCTATAAAAACGATGTTGCGAATCAGGCTTAACCAACTTACCGGTTTCGAAGAGAATTGTCCGAAGCAGTGACACTCCGCGTTTTTACCCTGCGCAACCGCCGAACCCAGCACGATCGTAAATAGAACCAGTAAGATGAGTCCGGACAGGCCGCCATACCAGCCCGTCATTGGTATGATCAAAAGAAAAGCTGTGATCATTTCCGCCGCCGGCAATCCCCGCACCCCGAACCTGGTCAGCGATTTGTCGATGCCAAGATCGCTAAACGCCTTTTCGGTTCCCGCCGGATCGTAAAATTTTGCTATCGCAGCCGCGCCAAAGATGGCCGCTAATATCAAACGGCTTAAGAGGATCAGAATGTCCAGTGTCTCTTGTTCCATTTATTTACGTTTATTTCTACTCTTGTGACGCTCGACTAACTTCAGCGGCGAAGCAAAAAATTCAAACTCCTCGCGCAGGCGATTTTCGATATATCTCAGATAAGAAAAGTGCAGCCCCGCTTTTCCTCCGCCCGAGGTAAAGATCACGAACGTCGGCGGCCTGACCCCGGCCTGCGTCATATACTGCACGTGCAAACGCGCCGCGGTCCCTTTACTGGGCGCCGACGATCCCTGCGGCTGCTTTACATTGCGTTCAAAAAACGCGTTCAATTTTGAGGTCGGGATACGCTGGTTGCGCGCTTCGCGGGCCTTTGCCGCCAGCGGCAGCAATTTCAACACCCGCTGCCCGCTCAAAGCCGAGATCGTCACTACCGGGGCAAAATCCAAAAACTTCATTTTCTCGCGCAAGTCTTTTTCATAATAATGGGCCGTGTTGGTTTCCTTCTCTTCCAGCACATCCCACTTATTAACGGCGATTATGATACTACAACCCTCATCGACGGCGTAACCGGCGATCGATGCGTCAAGGTGCGTCACGCCTTCATCCGCGTCGATCAAAATTATCGCCACGTCCGCGCGTTCCAGGGATTTCCGCGCCATGATCACCGATAGTTTTTCCGCCATCTCGGTCGTCTTGCCTTTGCGGCGGATACCGGCGGTGTCGATCAGCAGAAACTTTTGCCCGTCAACGGTCAACTCCGTATCGATCGCATCGCGCGTGGTGCCGGCGATCGGCGAAACGATCACGCGCTCTTCGCCCAGCAGCTTATTTACCAGCGAGGATTTCCCGACATTCGGGCCGGCCGATGATCGCCACCCTGATCGGGCGCTCTTTTTCTTCTTCCGCTTCTTCGGAAAATGACAGTTCTTTGACCAGATCGTCAAGCAGATCGCCGATGCCATTGCCGTGTTCGGCTGAAACGGGAAAGATATCGAACCCGAATTGGTGAAATTCCCCGGCCTCGGCTTCGACCTTTTGCGATTCGGATTTGTTGGCCGCCACCAGAACGGGTTTGCCTGTGTTGCGCAGGTGAATGGCCAGTTCTTCATCAAGCGGCGTGATGCCGGCGCGGGCGTCCACCACCCAGACCAGCACCTGCGCTTCAGCGATCGCCACCGAAGCCTGTTTGAAAATGTTGGCGGGAATGATCGCTTCATCATCGGGCACGATACCGCCCGTATCGACCAGCGAAAAAGTCTTGTCCTGCCATTCGACACTGCCGTACAGCCGGTCGCGCGTGATCCCCGGCTCATCGCCGACGATCGACTTGCGCGTGCCGACCAGCTTGTTGAAAAAAGTGGACTTCCCCACATTCGGGCGTCCTATGATAGCTACCAATGGCATTGACATAAAAAAATGAGTTTACTTCGTTGCCGTGTAACAGACAACCGGTAAGACTTGATAACGTCAAAAAGCCCCCCGGAAATAATTCCATTTTTCTTAAGACGTTTCCTTACGGAATGTCGCGCTAGTTGGTAGAGGCGAAAATCCCCTGCTAAAAACCTCTAAACAAAATACGACAAAAAAGGAAACAGAAAAATGAAATTCACAAAAAAAACAACCATTACACTTTCCCGCTTACTCGTAGCGGCCGCAATGATATCAGTGTTTTCGCTGTCATCATTGGCCTACGACGAAGACACTCATTTTAATATGACTTACGTGATCTGCCGGTCGGTCGGATTTACCCCCGACGAAGCTTTGATCGTGGCAGCGGTCGATCAGGGGATGGACGATTCCACGGGGACGGTTGCTAACACCTTCGGGGTAGTTCCGCATCCCGAGGAAGAGTGGCGATGGCACGCTCTTGACTTGAATGGCAATATGGGCGCCGCCGGGATCCTCGCCAGAAGGGACCAGCTCTTTAATGACGCACTCAGAGAGACCAACACTCGCAATAAATTGATCCGTCTGGGCGTGTTTTTCCACTACCAGCAGGATACCTGGGCGCATCGCCATCATTATGAAGACAATCATCTCTCGCGAGACAACTACACCACCTATAACACCCCCTTAGGCCACGGGCCGGACCTTCACCAGCCGGACCGTCCGCCTTTTGATCCGGTCGCGGCTTTGATGAACCTGGAAGACGGGATCAAAGCCGCTTCCCGATTTCTAAAGGAAGGATTGGGGCGCGAGCCCGGCCCCTTCCTGGCTAATTATGTCCCTCAAGGCGGCAGCGAAGATAGCGGTTGGAGCAAAAATGGCAAGTTTTTCCACCAGATCAGCTTTGCGAACACTGCCCAAAATACCTCCCGCGCGTACCTGCTTAGTCTTATCCGGACACAGATCGACACGTATACCAGTTCTATATCTTTTCTCGACGCAATTCGTTTTGGCTTGTTCTTCACGTCGGAGGAAGCCAATGTAAATGATGTGCGGATCGCTCTGGAAAAAGTCTGCAGAGATTTTCAGCCTTTCCGCTCGGCCGGAATAGCTGATCCGACTATTAACATTCCAACCAAAGAGCAAAAGGAAGCGGCCGGATTTACCAATCTTACGACCGCCATTCTCCTGGCCCCGCTTCCGGGCGCGAATTCCGGCCCGAGCGGAAATCCTGCCCCGTCCCCGGTCCTGAATAAAGGAAAACAGGTCGCGGCGATAAGAAATTCCAAAGGGCTGCTGGAAGTGTTTTATGTCGGGACGGATAATGTGCTCTACAGCAATTCGCAAAATGCGGCCAAACCTGACACCTGGAACGGTGAAATTAATCTTCGCACCTCTGTCAGGCAGATCAGCCCGAACATTAATTCGGATGGGCGGTTAGAAGTTTTTTATCTCGGCAATCGCGGCGGAGATGACGGGGTCAAACATATCTGGCAGCGCGAGCCCAACGGCTCGTGGAACGGTGAAGCCGAATTGAATGGCTTTGGAAAACAAGTAATATCGAATACGAACGCGAACGGCCTGATCGAGATATTTTATATCGGCACCGATAATAATATCTATCATGACATGCAAAATCCGCAGGCGCGCGAAGGTTGGGCCGGCGAGACGCGGTTCGGGGGCAGTGCCAAACAGCTCACCTCGGTGAGAAACTCCGACGGGCGTTTGGAAGTGGTATACATCGGCCTCGATGACATGATCTATCACAACTGGCAAACGACACCCAATGGCGCCTGGAGCGGCGAAGCTCTTCTGGGAGGCCCGGCCAAGCAGGTAGCTGCCGCGGCTAATCAAGACGGACGCCTGGAAGTTTTCTTTACCGGCCCAGACGACAGCATCTTTCACAACTGGCAAAACGCGCCCGGCAGTGTCGCATGGAATGGGCAGACTTTGCTGATGGGATTTGCCAAACAAATATCCGTGGCCACGGCCAGGGACGGGCGGCTGGTGATCTTTTATGTCGGCACTGACAGCAATATTTGGCACAATTGGCAGGACGCGCCCAACCGTGGGGCCTGGAGAAACGAAAGCCTGGTGGGCGGCTCCGCCAAACAGATCAGTGCCATAAGTAACCAGGACGGACGGCTGGAGGTCTTTTTTATCGGCCTCGACGACCGGGTTTATCATAACTCGCAAAGAACGCCGAACGGTGCCTGGACCGGACCGGCTCCATTATAAAATGTTTTCTCAGGCCCTGCGAAACAATTTAGCGCGCAGCGAACCGGTAAGACGCTGCGCGTATTTTTCTTTCGGTAACCTGGCCGCGTTTGCTGAAACCAACCCGGCTTTGTGACTGCCTTGCCTATTTTGCCGGATGAGTATACATTTCTTTCAATTGACGTTAAAAGCTCCATCAAGTCGGTCTACGGCTGAAAAAAATTAAAGATGAAAAATGAGCATTTCCGGTTTCGTGCTTTTAGTGTGCTTCGTGGTTAAGCTTTTAATTTCATTTGTTTGACTCTCGGTAAGAGTTTAACCACGAAGCACACCAAACACACGAAATGCCGCCATTTAGATCGTTCGCCGGTAGCTTCAGCAAGATCTGCTGCCTCTTATTTTGGAGCGATCACTACAACATCAAAAAGGAAAAAACAAAAAATGAATCCTGCAAAAAGATCCGCCCTCACGCTATCCCGATTTTTCACGCTCGTCGCCGCGATATTCGCATTGACGCTGCCGGCTTTTGCTTATGAAGAAGACACGCATTTTCAAATGACGTATGTGATCTGCCGATCGGTCGGATTCACTCATGACGAGGCTTTGATCGTGGCCGCGGCCGATCAGGGTATGGACGATTCGCCGGGACTGGTCGCCAATGGCGGCCCGGGCGGGGTGATCCCTAATGTCGACGAAGAATGGAAGTGGCATGCGCTGGACGGTTACGGTTACACGCAGGGCGGGACCATGAAAACCTCCGGCGTGCTGGCCCGGCGCGACCTGTTTTTTCAGGCCGCGTTAAATGAACCGGGGTACTACAATAAACTCGTCCGCCTGGGCGTATTCTTTCATTACCAGCAGGACACCTGGGGCCACCGGCATCATTACAAAAACGCGATCTTTCCCCCGGGCACGGCGTCCACCGATTACGATCCCAACCATCTTTCGCCTGATAATTACATAACCTACAACACGCCGACCGGGCACGCTCCTGACGGACATGCGCCGGACCGCCCCCCGTTTGACCCCGTTGCCGCCGTCTATAACCTGGAAAACGGGATAGTGTATGCCCGCACGTTCTTAAAACAGGCGCTCGGACGCGATCCGGGAGCGTTTCTGGCAAACTACACGCCGCAGGGCGGGCAGGACGATGGAAGCTGGAATGACAGTAAAAAAGGCGCTTATTTTCACCAGATCTCTCTTTCCGGCGCAGCGCCTAATTCCGCGCGCGCTTACGTGTTAAATTTGATCCGTGCGCAGATCGATATCTACGGCACATCGATATCGCCAAACCCGCGCTATACGCCCCGCTATACGCCGGACGAAGCCAACCTCGACAGCAACAGGGCCGCGCTGAATAAAGTTGCGAAAGATTTCGAGCCTTACCGTTCGGCGGGGATAGTTAATCCAACGATCAGCATCCCGACCACGGCGGAAAAAGTTGCCGCCGGGTTCACCAACCTGACGACGCCGTACTATTCCGCCCAGTTTCTTCCGCTGGCCTCTGCCATTACGGACGGAATGCGTATCGCCCAGCAGTCAAACGGGGCCATCTATCTGGCCATCGACGGGAAACTGCGCTGGATCCCCAACCCGGCAACCTACAATAATCTTTACAGCAGCGCTTCAGCCGTAAGCCTTCCGAGCGTGGCGAAATACCCGGTCGGCCCCCAATTGACCGATGGCGCGTACATGGCCAGCATCCCCGGCCAGCCGGAGATCTATTTAGTGTTGGATGGTACGAAACGCTGGATCAATTCTCTCCAGGCATTAGGCCGTTATGGTTTTAACGGCACGCCCCGCCAGCTTAGCGCGAGCCAGATGGCGGCGCTCCCGACGGGCGCGCCTATCGGTAACCCCGGTTACCCCGTTATCGGCAAGGACGGTTCGCGCGTCAGCACACCTGACGGCACGATCTACCTGGTCATTGATCAGCAGCTGCGCTGGATACCGAATCTTCCGACTTATAACAATCTCTATTCCGGCGGATCGGTTTCCGGTATGCCGAGCGTCGCCGGTTACCTGGTCGGCCCGGCGCTGACCGACGGCGCGTATTTGGCCAAGGCTGCGACCGACCCGAAGATCTATTTTATCGTGGACGGTAAAAAACGCTGGATCACCAGCCCCGATGCGATGAATACTTTCGGGTTTGATTGGAATAAGGTCAAAGCCGTTTCCGCGGCGCAGCTGGCCGCAATACCCGACGGGCTGAATATACCTTAAAGAGATCGGGCGCTCTTCCCGGGAGCTAGAGGCTCCTGCCTGCAAAGATCGCGCAGCGATCTAAAAGTTCTTAATATTAAGAATTATTTAGCGCGACGAATCGCGCTTGCAGGCAGGATGCCTGCGCTCCCGGGTTTACGCCATTTTTTACTCAGATTGAAAATTTTCCCGTCTTGTAGCAGAATGACATCTCATCGAATTGATATGGCCGAATGAAAAGAATTCGGTTTTCATTCAAAAACCTATGAAAGTTTTACGCAGTATTCTCGGATTATTTTTTGGAATGGTAATTGGAAGCATTGTCGTGGGGGCGCTGACGGTGATCAACGGCTATCTTCACCCGATGCCTCCGGGAACCGATCCGGCAAATTTCGAATCTTTCAGGGCAGCTTTTTCCGGCTTACCGGTCACGGCGTTCATTGTGCTTTTGATCACTTACCTGCTGGGGGTGTTTTTCGCCTCCTTTGCTGCCGGAAAAATAGCGGGCTATAGCGAGGTCCTGCACGGATTTATTATCAGCCTTCTTTTCACCTTCATCGGCATTTCGTTTTTCGCGAGGGTCCCGATGCCGATCTGGGTAGTGATCGGGGCGCTTATCATTTATTTTGCCGCGGGATTTTTGGGTTCTTCTTTTGCGGCCTCTTTACGTAAGACCAAACCCGTTGAAGAGCTTTAATTTTTATGAGTGAAAATTCAGACAAGGTGGTTTGCAGAACTCCTACACCAGACAAAACGTCCAAATCGATCGATAAATGGAAGTACGAGGTGGTGCGGCGCGCTATTTTAAATATTTTAAAGTCCCAACCGGACGGCGTGCTGTTTTCCGATCTTGCCGGCCTGGTAGATCAGAATCTTTCCGAATACGAAAAGCAAAATCTGGGCGCGGTGAGCTGGTATACCACCACCGTTAAATTGGACCTGGAAGTGCGCGGCGAGATCCGGCGGCTGGAAAAGGTCACCCCGCAAAGATTGGTCATCGATTTTGTCGAGGAGTAAGAGAGATCTCTAACTATTCACTATAAACTGAAAACTATTAACTGTATTTTAGGAGAGTTTTCAGTAAAACAGTTAATAGTGAATAATTAACAGTGAACAGTTCACGCCCCGGGCTAATCAGCCTTGCTCAATTCGTAAAAGATCTTTACTTTCAATTCTCCGGGCGATATCTCGGGCCGCATCTCCGTCGCGCGCAGGCGTAAATTCCCACCCATCGATTCAAGCGGAAATAAAAAGGAAAGTTTTTCGACGTTGAGTATTTCCGTCGGGTTGATCTTTTTATCGATCGAGCTTTGCATCAGCCGCGCCAGCACCCCGCTGCCAAGTCCCGACACGCCGTTCAGATTGATGTTGACCACTTTTATTCTCGCCAGCAAAGCCTGTTTGCCCGCATCAAAATTTAATTCGACATTCGTTTCCGCCCAGCCGGTAAAATCCGCGCAGCCAAAAAGCGGCACATCGTAGGAACCGGAAAACGCCAGCGGCGCAAGCACCCGCCCGTCACGAAAACGCACCGCCGTCCGCACTCCATTAACCTCGCGTTCGAGCCGGATCACTTCGTTGCACTTGTCGCCCTGTCGATAGGCCGCGTTCTCAAACTTAACTTTTTTGCTCTCGTTTTTAGCGATAGAAAAATCGACCGGCTTGAAGTTTTTGAAAATGGTCTCCAGAAGAGCGTCAAAGAATTGCTCGTTGAGAGTGATGGAAACATCGGCGCGCTGCGGCTGGGTTTGCGCGGCAGCCGCGGTGACCAACGAAAAATTTAAAAGGCAAATAAAAACTAAAACAAAAATTTTTCTTAATCGATCTTTCATTATTACCACCTGTACATATTACGCGGCACTCTATCCTGGGAGCGCAGGTATCTTGCCTGCAAGATCGCGCTCCTGTCAGTAGCGCTTGCGTCAGCAAGTGCGTTTCCTGCGTTTACGCATCTGCTTATGCAGACGCTACTGACAGAGCCGGCAAGATGCCCGCGCTCCATATCTATAACCCGCTTTTTACAATATCGTGCAGCCTTAGCAGTCCCAAACAAACTCCTGCTTCGTCCACCACCGGCAGCACCGATATTTGTGAAGGCCGGTTTTCCATTATCTTCAACGCCTCGTAGGCCAGTGTCCCGGCCCCGACGGTAACCGGGTTCTTTGTCATCATATTTTCGGCGGACAGCTCGGCAAAATTTTCCGGCGCGGTCCGCTCCAGGACGCGGCGCAGATCGCCGTCCGTGACGATGCCTTTTAGATGCGCGTTCTCGTCCGTCACGCCTACCGCTCCCAGGCCGTATTTACTGATGGTCGTAACTACTTCCATCCAACCCGCCCCCGGGGCAATGCCGGGGCTGCTGTGCATCAGATCGCTCACCCGCAGCGTCAGGCGCTTGCCGAGATTTCCCGCCGGGTGGTTAGAGGCAAAGTCTTCCGCCGTCCAACCCTTTTCCTGCATCATGGTCATGGCCAGCGCGTCACCGATCGCGAGCGCCACAGTGGTGCTGGTCGTCGGCGCGAGGTTGAGCGGGCAGGCTTCCTGATCTACCGACGCATCGAGGACTATATCCGCGCTCCGCGCCAGGCCCGAGCCGGTATTGCCGACGATCGCGATGAGCGAAACGTCTCTCTGCTTTAGCGCGGGCAGCAGGGAAAGTATCTCTTCGGTTTCGCCGCTGTTGCTGAGCGCAATGACGACGTCGCCCGCGGAAATGATCCCCAGGCTGCCGTGCAGCGCGTCGCTGGGATGCACGAATACCGCGACTGTTCCGGTGCTGGTCATCGTCTGCGCGATCTTTTGCGCGATCACGCCGGATTTCCCTACACCGAGCAGCACTATTTTGCCCGCACAGTTTGCCAGCAGCGAAAGCGCGCCGCCGACCGCCGCTTCGTCCAGATTTTTCGCGGTGTGTTCGATGGCTTGCGCTTCTATGCGCAGAAGCTGAACTACATTTTCGAAAGGTGTCGTCATAGTGGCTGGGGTTAAGGGTTCAAGGTTCAGAGTTCAGAGTTCAGAGTTCAGAGTTCAAGGTTCAAGGTTCAGAGTTCAAGGTTCAGAGTTCAAGGTTCAGAGTTCAAAGTTTAAGGTTCAAGGTTCAGAGTTCAAAGTTTAAGGTTCAAGGTTCAGAGTTCTGAACTTCGAACTCCGAACTTCGAACTTCGAACCGTTTTATCATGCCTTATCCGGAATGTCGTTAAAAACTCCGCAGACCAATTCCCATTTTTCCTTCCGGTATTTCCATATCTGCAGAAAATTTTGTTTATGAACCGACTTGTCCGCTTTTGTCGTAGCGACTTCGCCGTAAAGATAAGAAAGATTGCCGTAGGTGCGGCGCGATTTAACCTCTACCGCGGTGGAATCTTTTGGATCAAAAGCAGCATCCTGCTTGTTAAACTCCGCCAGCACATCTTTTTTCCCGCGGATCACCGCCTTACCTTCGATCAAAAGGACGCTGTCTTCGGCCAGCACGCTCTGGTAAGCGAGCAAGAGGCTGCGTGAATAAAAAAGCTTCTCGATCGAGCTGTAATGCGACTGGTCTTTTACCGACTTGCTGCCTTTTCCCGCGTCTGAGGGAAATTTGACTTCCCTGTCCGCAAAACCCGACTTTTCATAGCCGATCCCCATATCGACCACAAACTTAAAATTCCCGTCCGGCTGCTTTACCCAAAATGTGCAAAAGTGCCCGAACGCGGTGGGCGCGTCGTCTTTGCCTTTCGGGTGAAATTCCCAGGGGCCGATGTCCCACCCGGCCTCGCCGCTTGCGGAAACGTCCGCCCAGGTCGGATGCCACGCCAGCCATGAGGCGCCCGCGGCGCGTTTCTCCCAAAAAGCTTTGGCATTTATCGCCGTCGGATTAAAAATAACTCCCTCGTCTGCGGTGAAATCCAAAAAGGCCTGGCGCGTATTCGTGTCCGCGGCTTTTTTGGCAAACGCCAATTCGGTATCGACAAGCTTCTGCAGATCGCCGGCAGCAACCGCGGCAAAATCCGCACTTACCGTTAGGGCAATTACTGATATAATAAAAACAGCTTTAAGAATCTGTAACATAGCGGACATTTTAGCAGTCAAAAGTGAAATTGCCCACAAAATAATAGTTAACGGGTCAGTACCGGGAACGTAGTGACCGGCTTCGAGCGCAGCGAGTTGTTTTTAATATACACTGATCTCAGAGTTAACAGCCGGTCACTACGTTCCCGGTACTGACTTCATTCCGATAAACATCATTTGTCTTTCAAAACAGATTGTGGCAATGTGCTAGGCAAAATACTTTCAGGAAGAAAATATGGAAGCAAACATACCTTTTAACGGCGGAGCGATCCGGGCCGGCGAATGCATCAGCGACGGCTGGAACCTGATCAAGGATAATTACTGGATGTTTCTCGGCATCGTGCTGCTGGGCGGGGTCATAGCCGGGTGTATTCCTTGTGCGAGCCTTTTCTTTATCGGGCCGATCGCTGTCGGGATCTATTTCTGTTTATTCACCCAGATGCGGGGCCAGCCCGTTGAGTTCGGGATGATGTTCAAGGGCTTTGAGAAATTTGTCCCGGCGATGGTGATAGGGCTGATTGAAGCCATCCCGGGCATCGCCATTCAGGTGGTCCGTTTTGGTGTTGAATACGGCAATCTCGGCTTGCGGGGGCGCGGCGCGGATTTAATTTTTTTGCGCAGTCCGATATGGACCCGGCAATGGCGGGAGGCCTGATCGTAATTGCCATTATCGCCGGCGTAGGGTTTCTCCTGTTCGTTATCGCCTGGCAGATAACTTTTAAATTTGCTTTGCCGATCCTGACCGACAACGACGGCCTTGGCATCGGCGAGATCATCAAACTCAGCGCGCGCGCCGGCTGGAGCAATATCGGCGGCATAATCGTTTTAGTGATCCTGCAAACACTGGTCATACTGGTTGGCGTCCTCGCGCTTTGTGTCGGCGTTTTGTTTGTGATCCCGGTGATCTGGGCATCAAACGCCATCGCCTACCGGATGGTATTTCCCGAAAGCCCGCAGGGCGGCATCTATAATGAACCGCCGCGTCCCGATTATTACGGCGGCTCTTTTGGGCAGGGAGCCTAAGCAATTTTAGATTGCCGACTGCCGATTTTGGATTGCCGATTTTGGATTTTAGATTTTAGATTTTAGATTTTAGATTTTAGATTTTAGATTGCAGGTTTTTGGATTTTGGATTTAGGTGGCCTTCGTGTGTTTAGTGCGGCTGGTGATTAATTTCCAAAATTTTTACCACGAATCACACTAAACACACGAAATCCAAAATCGGCAATCGGCAATCCAAAATCGGCTATCGGCTGCATCATTATAACCGCTATGATTTCCCCCTGGGGTAACCAATTAATAAATTTGCTTGTTCCCGTCCAAGAACGAAAAGCCGTTCTTTCGCGGGCCAATTCTCTGCCTTCCATTCAATTATCGGAACGCGCGGTCTGCGATCTCGAACTGCTGGCCACCGGCGCGTTCTCTCCGCTGCGCACGTTCATGAACGAGGCGGACCTGACCGGCGTTCTGGAAGAAATGCGCCTGGCCGACGGAATTCTTTTTCCCATGCCGATCACTTTACCGGTCGATAAATTTCCCGGCTTAAAGATCGGAAAAGAGATCGCTCTGCGTGATTCGCGCAACGACCTGCTGGCTGTAATAAAGGCCGAAGAAATTTACGAATGGCCGAAAGAAAAATTTTTACAGATTGTCGCCGGGACCGCCGATCCGCGCCACCCGCTGGCCGCGGAGATCGGGCATTGGGGAAAATTTAATATCTCAGGGCCGCTGCGCGTTCTGAACCTGCCAAAGCGGATCGACTTTCGCGACCTGCGCCTGACGCCTGCCGAAACCCGCGAAAGGCTGGCTGGATTTGATCAAAAAAATATCGTTGCTTTTCAAACCCGCAACCCGATCCACCGCGTTCACGAAGAAATGACCAAGCGCGCGGCGGAAAAAGTCGGCGGCGTTTTGCTGCTGCATCCGGTGGTCGGAATGACCAAACCCGGCGATGTCGATTATTTTACGCGCGTGCGGACATACATCGCTCTGTCTGGTAAATATTACGACCGGAAGAAAACGCTGCTGGCGCTGCTGCCTCTGGCAATGAGAATGGCCGGTCCGCGCGAAGCGCTGTGGCATGCGCTTATCCGCCGCAATTACGGCGCGACGCATTTCATTATCGGACGCGATCACGCCAGCCCCGGTATCGATTCCAAAGGCAGACCTTTTTATCATCCCGACGCCGCCAAAAAACTGGTGCGAAAATATTCCGCCGAGCTGGGCGTAAAAGTTGTCTCTTTCGATGAGATGGTTTTCCTGCCCAATGAAAAAAGCCGCGAAAAACGTTACGAGGAGCGCTCCAAAGTGCCCGCCGGCACGAAGGTGTTTTCCCTCTCCGGCACGCGCGTGCGCGGCGATTACCTGGACAAAGGAAAACCGCTTCCCGCCTGGCTAAGCCGCAAGGAAACCGCGCGTATTCTCGCCGAAAATAATCCGCCGCGTGGGGTGCAGGGCGTCTGCCTCTGGTTCACCGGGCTTAGCGGTTCGGGGAAATCATCCACGGCTGAAATTTTACAACTCCTGCTGATGGAAAAAGGCCGCCGCGTGACGCTGCTTGACGGCGACGTCGTCCGCACGCATCTTTCAAAAGGCCTGGGATTTTCCAAGGAAGACCGCGATACGAATATTCTGCGCATCGGGTTTGTCGCGTCCGAGATCGTCCGCCACGGCGGAACGGTGATCTGCGCCGCCGTCAGCCCTTACCGCGCCACGCGCAATGAAGCGCGCAATATGATGGAGAATAATTTTATCGAGATCTTTGTCGATACGCCCCTCGAAGTTTGCGAAGAGCGCGATGTCAAAGGAATGTACGCCCGCGCCCGCCGCGGCGAGATAAAGAATTTTACCGGTATCGACGACCCTTATGAAAAACCCGAAACGGCCGAGATGGTTTTGGACACCGTGAATTTTTCCGCGCGGGAAAATGCGGAGAGAGTGCTGGCATATCTTGCCGGGCAAGGTTTTCTTAAATGAGAATAAGGTCGGTACGGGCATGCCTTGCGGCTCTGCCGCCGTGCTGTGCGGAAGGCTCTGCCTTTCTGTGAGCCGATATTAATAAACCTTCGGAGGCTCAGCCTCCCGAAAATAAAATATTCCATCTGCCGGTAGGCCATAGGCTTACCGCACATCACTGCGGCGGAGCCGCACCTGGTCGCTACGGCTCCCGGTTCTGACTTAATTATCTGAGGCCCAAATTTTACACATTGCTTGCCTCTGCCTTCTATTTACAATCCCCCGCGAAAAAACTATCATTCCTCATATGAGCACGCCCGAGCAAACATTGACCGCCAACGGACTGGACCAGAATTTTGCCGCCATGCTGCAGCAGCAGGTCGATCTGGGCACCAAGGCGCTCGAGCAAAACAACCCCGACATGGCCATCACTTTTTTTAAAAGCGCGCTGGCCAAAGTCGAGCCTGATTTCCCTTTTTACGACCACCTGACGCACAACCTTTTGCTTTCTTACAAACAGCGCATCGAGCAGCTTCTTTTCAACGAAAAAAAATCCGAGGCGCGGGCGCTTTTGAGCGAGACGATAAAGCTTGAGATCATCGGCCCGATGGTTGATGACGAAGCCTTCTGCCGTTCGTTCGCCGATATCTTTCAGGGATTGGGATTGGTTTTCTTTGAAAACTCCGATCCCGAAGGCTGTGTCGAATGCTACCGGAAAGCGATCTCCGTCAAACCGTCGCCGACCTACTACATCAACCTGACCAATTCGCTGGCGCTGCTAAAACGCCCGCCGCTTCTTTCGGACTTTACCACGCGGATCACGCCCCGCGAATTGGGAAAACATATCTTTATCGCCTGCGTTCCAAAAAGCGCCTCTACTTTTTTGAAAAATACGCTGGTGAACCTGACCGGTTACCGCGATCTTTTCGCGGTCTATTCCGCCTGGCAGACCGAGCAGGAGATATATCTTCCCTCGATCATCGAATTTGCCGGGCAAAATACCGTCACGCAGCAGCACTGCCGGGCATCCGAGGCAAACCTTCAGATAATGCAGGCATTTGGTATCCGCCCGGTGATACTGGTGCGAAATATTTTTGACGCGGTCGTCAGTATGGCGGATTTTTATCGCCAGGGCGCCTATTTCAACTCGTATTTCCGCGCGGATTTTCCTAACCTGGACGAGGAAACACAGGTTAATATGCTGATCGACAACATCGTGCCCTGGTACCTGCAATTTGTCGCCTCGTGGAGCCTGGCGGAGAAAGAACAGCGGCTGGAATTGCTCTGGTTAAGCTATGAAGAGCTGACCCAAAATAAGAGCGACGCGATCGGCTTGCTGCTGGAATTTTACGGTTTGGGCGCCGCCCGCGGAAACATCGAGAAGGTGCTTTCCGCAAATGACGAGAACTCGCGAAAAAATCGTTTCAATAAGGGCGTTGCCGGACGCGGAAAAACCGGCTTGACAGATGCGCAAAAACAACGCATCATTGACCTTAGCGCGTATCATGCCACGACCGATTTCAGCCTGATCGGATTGTGATTATTAAATTTGTACTTCGAATCTGATTTTCCACTTAAGAGGAGGGTAGTTAATGAGTACCAAATATTTGCAGGATTTTGTAGATAAAACCCGCCAGTATAAAACATCATTTTTTTGCATTGCAGCTAGCTGTTGTTCCCTGATGGCCGCTCAGCCGCTAACTGCAGCGGCCGCGACGACTGATAATCCCCCCACTAAGAAAGCGCCGGAAAGAGTCAAGCAGCAGATATCTGATATCAACGAGAAAATGAAAACTTGCTCGTCCAAGTCGATGATGGACCGCTTGACGGACCGCCGCGCGGCTTTTGAGCACGAAGTCTTTTCGACTGCGACGACCGCGATGGTGTTGGCGGGAACCGACGCCTGCCCCGGAACTAATATCCCGGCGGGAACGTCATTTAGCGATACCGGCACCACGCTCGGCTCCAATAATACGGTGACCGGCGTCAATACCAGCTGTATCCAGGGTATCAGCATCTTTTACACCACCCCGACCGGCCCGGACCAGATTTATAAATTTGTGCTTCCGGCGCTCGGCTCGAGAATTGCTACCTGCACCATCGGCGTGACCAGTACCGGCGGTTACGATGCGGAGATCTATTACCTGTCAGTCGGCGGCGGCGGCTGCCCCGTGGGCACGGCCAACACAGTCACCAATTGCATCAAGGGAAGGGACACGGTATTAGGCAACGGCACCGAAACCATTACCGATGCGCAGATGGACGCCACCCCTGCCGGAACATACTTTCTCTTCGTCGACTCGTTCTATTGCGGGCCGGACGGCAGTCTTTGTAACGGCGCGGGCGGCGCTAACGAATGCCCGGCCGGCAACGCGGTCTGCTTCCGCGGTGCCTATACTTTGAACTTTAACTGCACCACGCTGGCGCCAACCGCGGCGCTCGTCGGTGTCGGCGGCCGTGTGGTCACAGCTGATGGGCGCGGGATCTCAATGGCGAAAGTCACTGCGGTGCTCCCCAGCGGCGAATCACGCACGATGATCACCAACCCGTTCGGCTTTTATCACTTTGACGACCTCGAAGCGGGACATTCCTATGTGTTCCAGGCCGAGCATAAGCAATATCAGTTCCCCAATGGAGCGCAGTTGATAACCGTGAACGACGCGGTCGAAAACCTCGACTTTGTCGCCGGCGGTTCAACCCGTCCGCGGGATACGAAACCCCAATAAGCTTGTTTGACAGGCCAAAGGAAAAGAGAACGGAAATTCCGTTCTCTTTTTTTTATTCCAAAGTCCCCAACGGGGACAAAAAAAATAGCCCAGGGTAAGTGAGCGAAGCGAGCGCTACCCTGGGTATAACATTCCAAAGCGATCCAGCCTGAAAGGGCGGCAGAATCCGGTTAATTCTGTCGCCCTTTCAGGCTTGCACTTCAAATCGATCAGCACCCAGGGCTAAAGCCCTGGGCTATTCTCTCCAGTCCGCTACGCGGACAAATACAATAACGCCCCCGATTACTCCACTCTCACATAGTCCGTTCCCGTTCGTCCAAAGGTTTCCGGGGCGTACATTTCCTCGGCTTTGGCGGGCGGTGCCACGAACACGCCGGGCGTGGTTGCGCGGGTGACGTACGAGTAGTTATACACGCCTTCCCAAAGCAGCGAAGCGAATGCTTCGGCGCGCTCGTCGCGGAAGTTCTGGTGTTCGAACCAATTGCGTGACCACCAGTAGTAGTAACCCCACGAGCGGCTTCCGGCCTCGGTGACCGTCGTCGATTTCGCGTCCTCGGGGATGGCCTCGGTCGTCGCCAGTTCGGGGTTGAGTATTTCCAGCCCCGCGGGCAATTGATCGACCAGCGCCACGTGATAACGCCTTGACGTGGCCACCATCTGCAGCCGCACCCTGACGCGCGCGCCCGATTTGATCACCCATGTTCCGTCCTGCTCGCGCCCAACGTCCTCGGCATTATCGACGGCCTCGTACTGGCGCGTAACGGCAAAGCCGTAATCGGCTGGTTCGAGTTTCAGATTGCGCGGCGCGTACTTCATCCCGATGCGGTAGTATAGCCGTCCCGCTCCCTGTTTATTAAGGATCAGGTTGGACACCCCGCCCTGTTCGAGCAGGTAGCTCATCGGCACGTCAAACTTGTTAACGTCCGTCGAGCGTCCTTTGAACACCTGTTCGCCGGCGAATGTATTTCCCAGCCAGGCCTGCGCCACAAAGTCGGGCGTTACCTTTTCGTAAGTATTGAAATACCTGTCAAGCGCCAGCAGGATAAAGACATTTTCCTGCGTGTTGCCCCAGCGTCCTTCCTTGCGATGCGCCAGCAGCCCGCGCACGATCTTGGCGATCAGATCGCTCTGCGGCTGGTCGGCGATCATCGCCTCGAGGATGACACCGTCCGCGCGGCGGTTCGAAGCCATAATGACCCAGCCATCGTCCCTGTAATCGGTGATGAAATTTGCCGCCGCGGCCGTTTCGGTCGTGTGATTATTTAACCATGTACGGATCGAGGCGAGCTCGGCTTCCGAAGCCTTGTCTCCCGCCAGCACCGCGTAGATCCAACCCGTTGCTTCGAACGGCAGTTTTTCCAGCGTCGCCGTTTTCAGCAATTGTTTGGCCTTGGCGATATCGCGGTCGCCGATCTTCTGGCGCACGTACAAGGCGTAGGCCGAGGTCGTCCATTTAACTTCCGGGCTCCAGAGCGGATCGTAATACTGCTCGATATTTTTCAGATAAGGCTTGGCCCGGTCGATCATTTCATTCGGCACGGCATAGCCTTTTTCCTTGGCACGCGCCAGGGCGTGAACGACGTGCGCCGTTACAAACGGGAATTTGTAACGCTCGCTGCGTTTCCACAATCCGAACCCGCCGTTGTCCTGCTGCCGCGATTTTAGTATCTCGATGTCCGCGGCAAATTGTTTCTTGATGTCTTCAGGCTGTCGGCATATCCTTGGCCTTAAACGCCGTCAGCACATCGCGCAGCGCCGCCATCGAAAGCATTCTCGAAGAGATCTGCTCGGAGCAAGCGAAGCGGTAATTGTAAAGATAAATGAACGCATCCGTCAGTTCCTGCAGCTGGGTGGACGAGGTCGTCACTTCCAGCCCGCCGAACTGCGGCCATACGTCACGCGGCGCTTCCACCGGCTGGGCGATTGAACCATTCTCGTCGATCGTGCCGTAGGTGGCAAAAGCCTCGCTTGTCGCTGGCGTCCAGACGGGCAACTCGACCTCGGCAGCATCGGAAAACTTCCCTGAGGATACGGCGAATTGGAACCTGGCTTTTCCCGCCTTCATCGCCGCCACCGGGAAACGTACTTCGGCGCGGTCATTGGCCGGAATGCTCACGCGGCGTCCATCGCCGTTAGTGATCTCGGCGTTCGTAGCGCGCAGCGCTACATCGACGGTCATCGCGGCGTCGGTCTGATTCTGGATCACGACCGGCAGATCGACCTTGTCGCCAAAATTCATAAAGCGCGGCGCGCTGGGCCTGACCATCAGCGGCTGTTTTGCCGTAATGGCCGATTCCCCGCCGCCAAATTTTTTGTCCGTCGTGACCGAAACAGCCGTCACGCGATAACGCGTCAGGTTGTCGGGCAGTTTTACTTTCACCGACGCGCGTCCGCTGCTGTCCGTTTTCACCGACGGCGAGAACACGGCCAGGGCGTTGAAATTGGTGCGCAGAGCGATCGGGGTATTATCATTCTCAGGCCGGCTAGCCTCATCTCTATCCGCACTGTCCTTGAGGCCGTCGACCGCGAAATTACTTTCTGTGTCGCCTCTTCTGGCTTCCATTTTCGCCGCAGGCGGGGGAGCGGGGCTTCTTTGCCTGTTGCCCCCGCCGGAGCCCGCGACCGTAAACTGAACAGACGCAGCTGCCAGCCCGCGGCCGTTGACCGGCGTTTCCGGAGGTTTCACGTCTTTCGGATTTCCCAGCAGCACGCTTTCGCGCAGATGGTAATCGGTCACGTCCGGGCCGCGCATCTGTAAAAAGTGCCGAGCGGATCGCCGATGCGATAGCCGATCAGCTGCAGCACGGCCTCATCGACCACGATGACCGCGGCTTCGCTGCCCGCCACCGGGTTTCCGGCGCTGTCTTTTACCTCGATATTGACGGTTGTCTCACCGCCCGGAGCAAGATTTTTCGCTTCGGGTTCGGCGGTAACCGTCAGCTTGCGCGATTCGGTCGAGATCGGCAGGTTCAAAGTGCCGCTCGCCAGCGCCGGGCGCTTAGCGAGGGTCTTATCGACCTCGCCCAGATCGTTGGTGCGGTCGGCCACGCCGACCAGGTCCACCTGCGCGTAAATATTGGGCAGGTATTTATCCTCGATCGGGATCTTGAGCGTCTTGCTCGATCCGTCCATTGTAAAGCGCTCCGTTTTAACCAATCCGCTGCGGCGCAGGGTCAGCACGCCTTCCGCCGGCGTAAAAGGAGCCATCACCAATATCTCAGCCACGTCGCCGGGTTTATATTCCTTCTGGCTGGGTATCAGCTGAATCTCTTCCTTGGTCACTTCGCGCTTCGGCGGAGTTTTTCCGCCGGCCACCCACATCGTGAGTTCGCTTTCATTAACGCGCTCTTTATCGTCCATCACCGAAGCGGTAATGGTATAGACGCCGCCCTGCTTGGCGGTAAATTCACAGCTGACCGTTTCTTTGGTCGATTTGACCGTGCAGGCCTGTTCATCGACGACCTTTTCCTTCCAGCCCTTGTCATAGACCCAGTCTTTCAGGATTGCCTTGATAGTAAGGTCGCGGCCGGGCGCATATTCGCCGTCGATACCGGTGGCGATCGCTTCGACCTTGAATTTTTCGTACTGCTGGACAAAAGTTTTCTGCGTGCGGATGCCGACATAAATATCGGCCGGGTGCACCAGCAGATTGGTGGTCGAAGCCCACGACTGGCGGTTCACATCCATCACCGCCGCGTTTGCCGAGACAGTGTAAGGACGCGACGGATTGGCCGCGATGAAATCCATTTTCACCCGGTGTTTTCCGTCGGCGCCGGTCACGCCTTTTAAATTTTGCGTGGTCGTTTCGGTGTAATTATTATCGCCGTAATAACTGCGCCACCACGGAAACCATTTACCAAAGGTGAAATCCGAGCGGTTGGGCGGCGTGTAATTCGTCGGTTTGGCCGTCACGCTCCAATTCACCTCAGCGTTTTGGAGCGCGCCACCCGCGTAATACTTGGCATCGACAGACACCATCGCGCCGCTGCCGACAAAGTACGGGGCCTCGGTTTCGTTCCGCGCCTTGACCTCAAATTCCGGGCGGCGAAACTCCTGGATATTGATCGGCATGGAGTAGGTATAGCCCGATATTATGTGCGCGGAGGTCAGCGTCAGGCTGGCATTGCCGAGATTCATATTGTCCGGCAGCTTCATTTTGATATCGAATCCGCCGAAGGCATTAAAGGTCGTTTCGCCTTTGGCAACTTCATTGCTGCGTGAATCGCGCAGTGAGTAACTGATGGCGTTTGGAACATCGCCGAGCGCCTCGACGTCGCCGAATTTGCCGCCGCCGATCTTGCGGATCCATCCTTTGACCGAAACTTCTTCTTTCGGTTTATAGATCCCGCGGTCGGTAAAGGTGAACCAGCGCAGGCTGTCCGACGGGTAGCGTTTGAACCAGCTGCCGCCTTCCTGCCAGTAATACTCGGTATTTTCCGGCAGGAACGCCGTGTCTTTACCGCGCTTGGCGATGAGCATATTGCTCTTGTCCGTGCTTTCGGGCAGCGCAAAGCGCAGCATGCCGGAATCGTCGGTCTTATTATCGCCCTGGGCGGCTTCTGATGGAGCCGGTTTGGCTGCGTCCCCCTCTTCAGATGCGGCGTCGCTGATCTCTTCGCCGTTGGTTTCTTTCGCGGCCGAGCCCCAGCTTGAAAGCCATTCCCACCACGAGCGCGATGAATTGACCTGCGCGCGGGTTTTCAGCGTCACGCCCGGTTTCGGGTAGATCGAGAGTTCCACGCCGCTCAAAGGTTTGCCGTCTTTGAGCGCGGTCGCCATCGCCACCATTTCACCGGAATCGACAAAAGCATCGAGGCCGATCTGCGTCGATTGCGCCCACGACGTAATGCGGGTGCGATCGTATTTGTCTTCGCGCGCGGTCGGTTCGATCACCACAATGGCGTTGCCGAAACCGTCGTTTAAAGCCGGGGCCAGATCGATCCGCGTCTCGACCTGTTCGTCAACCACGTTCTTGATCTGAATGGTCTTATCCACCACCAGTTGTCCGGGGAGCGACGGCCGTTTTGCTTCCTCTTCATAGTAGCGCTGCATATATTTGCGGTACGCGTACCAATCGGTGGGCTGGACCGAATACACTTTTACTTTCAACGAGTAGTGATTGATCGTATAGACCGAAAAAGCAGGCTTGACGGTCGGGTCGAGCACCACGAAATTTTTTCCCTGCGTATAGAGAGCGCGCGGCGCGCTGCCGACCTTGATCGTGGCCGACGCGGGCTTGCCCAAAAACTGCCCGTATACGTCTTTTACCTGCGGGTCGATGGTTACCGTGTAAGTGGTACGGCCCTTTTTAAGACCGGTGATATAAATGTAATTTCCGCTCGGGTAGATGTTGAGGTTTTCTACCGCCGGCGTAACCTTGATCATCGACTTGTCAAAGTTTTCGGCGTCGATCGGGTTATTAAATTCCAGGTACCAGTTTTCCAGCGGCGAGCATTTATCATTTCCCTGCCAACCGCAGTATCCATGGCCAAACGCCAGCGGGCTGTAGGTGGAAAAATAGAAATCCTGATCTTTCGCAGTGGTCAGCGGGCCTTCGGTCGAGGGAGTACCGGCCGGCACTTTCACCGAAATACCGCTCGCCGGCGGAAGCGCATCCGCGATGCCGCCATCCGGTGCCACTGCCCGGAAAGCGAGCCAGCGGCGCGGCTGGGCCTGTTTGACGTAGTAACTGACAGCCTTGTCGGCATCGATCTCGGCCTGTGTCGCAAAGCGCAGCGGGATCTGTTTTCCCGCACCGGACACCTGCAATTTCGCCAGTATCAGATCGGCGTTTATTTCCTGGTCAAATTCCAGGTACATCAGCACATCGCGGCGCGTTGTCTGGTTCGCCGGAAGCATGGTTTTCACCACCGGCGGCGGTGTGGTAAATGACCACGAAACATCTTTTGCCAGCGTGCCGCCAACGGCGGACCTGGTCCCGGCGGGAATCGTGGCGGTAAATTTTGTCGCCCTGGGGAAAACGCTGCTCGGCGTCAAACATCAGCGTCTTGGTGCCCAGCCAGCGCCATTTTCCTTTTACTTCCGGCGTCAATCTAACCGGCACGGTTTCGGCGGCCTGTTCCTGCGAAGTAATGGCCACCATCGGCTGCGAAAATGTCACGGTCATCTCCGGCGCGATCGAAACTTCGCCGGTCGGGGAAAATCTCAAGACATCGAGTTTTGCGGGAATGTTTGCATTGGGCGCCGCGAGGTCTTCGGGCGCGGGAAATTTGACGGGATTGACCTTGCCGGTTTTCGGAGCTGGCAGGCTGCGTTCACGTACCGCAAAATCTTTCTGATCGTCGCTCTCGGTCTTTACCGGCGGGATGCGTTTTAAAAGGCTGTCTGCATCGCCGCGGGAAAGCGGGTCGGTTTTGGCGGGCGGCGTCACGCTGCGCGTCTCCGCGCCCTCGGTCCCCTCGCTTAAACGAAATTCCAATCCTTTTACTTCGTTCATTTTCTTATTTTGCCCTTTTGGCGACGCGGCTGATACTGTCGCCACCTTTTGCGCATACACGGCGGGCCGAGCGGCGCCAGCGCGCCAAGGTAAATAGTTAGTATTAAAAATAAAGAAATCCCCGCGCGGTAAGATCTTGCAAACATTTTGTGCGTCATCCTCATAGTTTATTCTGGGTTAAGTATGCCGGTATTTCTCAATGGGTAATGTTACTTCAAATCAAACATTTTTGCCCCGGCTATACCACTAGGTGCCGTATTTTGAACGCTAGTTGCCCCGCTAACTTGCAAAAAAAGCCCGGGCGCGATCAAACATCCGGGCTGCCGGCGGCATTACCTGGCATTAATTAGCCACGAATGTCACAAATAGCACGAATTAAAATTCCTTATTCGTGCTATTTGTGACATTCGTGGCCGACGGGTTTGCCGATAAAAGAAAATAGGTGATCTTTTGACTTCACCGATATTTACAGCCAACGTCGTTTTATCTATGCTAATTGATTAACAGTCTGGTATTCTTTTGGTATATTTGGTATAGATTTTGCAACTTTGATAAGAGCGATGTCGTAAAGGTTTAAGCGGTTTTAGGGAAACCGATTTTAAGGAGCTGATGAAACATGGGATTGTGGATGAGATTTAAGCGTAATATGCGCGCGATCTTTGGCGGCGTGATGGAGAGTACCGAGAACCCGGAACTGATCCTGCAGCAAACTATCCGCGACATGCGTGACCGCGTGCCGGAACTCAATAATTCCGTCGCGCAGGTAATGGCGACCGAACGGCTGCTGGCGAAAAACAAGGAACGGCTGGAAGGACAGGTGGTCGATCTCGATTCCAAGATCAAAGCCTCGGTAAAACAGGGCCGCGATGACATTGCCACCGCATACATCGGCCAGCTGCAGCAAGCGCAGCTGGACCTGAATAAAACCGGACAGCAACTGGAAACCGCCGGCATGGCATCAAAACAGGCATTGAAAGCGCGTGACAATTATGTGCTGCAGATGCAGAACCGCACGCAGGAAGCCATCCAGCTGATCAGCGCCTCAAAGCAGGCGAGGCTGCAGGAACAGCTGGCGCAGACAATGTCCAGCTTCAATCTAGGTGACGATGCTTCGACCTTTAATGAAATGCGCGAGAAGATCGACCGCCGTGTAGCCGCCGCCGAAGCCAAACTTCAGCTGGGCACCTCGTCGGTAGATACGCAGATGCAGGACATCGAGCGTGAAGCCTCGCAAATGCAGTTAGAGGACAAATTGCTTGATTACAAGCGCCAGATGGGCCTCTTGCCTTCGGGCAGCCCGCAGGTTGACGCGCTTCCGGCCGGCAGTGAAAGCGCGGTGCGCGATGCCGAGATCGATCATTTGATGAACGAAGCCGGCAAGGGGAATAACTAGTGGCCCCCAGCGCAATAAAATTTGTAGTTAGCGTTCTAATGTTGGGACTATAGAGGGTATGGAAACCAGCTTGGAAAAACTGAATAAGTTAAACTTCAGGTATATAAAAGAGGCGGTCAAAGAACCGGTCAACTTCTGGGGGCTCGCCGGTTTTGCCGTCGCGGCAGCTTATACGCAATCGGTCATTCCGCTGGCAGTGGGGTTGGTTGCCGAGGGCGCTTACCTGGTTTCGGTACCGGCTATGAGTATTTATAAAAAATTGGTTGACCGCCGCGAAAGAGAGCGACGGTTTAAGCTCCGCGAAGTGCAGCGCGAAAAACTGATCAACAGCTTTTCCCAGCGCGAGCGCGAAGCGGTCCTTTATTTAAAAGGCCAGAGAAATCATATTTACGATAACTATCGTAAATTTACCGGTGCCAGCGACCTGCCGACCAATCTCCGCTCGCTCGATCAGCGCTGGGAAGATTTCGTTGACTTGCTGGACGTCTATCGCCGCCGCAAGCAGCATTTAAAGACCATCAACCGGCAGATCATTCACAATCAGCTCTCGCAGGCTTACCGCGCGGCCGAAACCGCCACCGACGACCGCACCAAGCAGATTCAGCAGGCGAATGTGGAGATATTAAAACGCCGCGTCGCGTCTTATGACGAGTTGGAAAAATCCATCAAACTGGTCGAGGGACGGCTCCAGTCGATCGAAAACTTCTTCGGCCTGGTCAACGACCAGGTGGTGGCCATGCCCACGCCCGAACGCATCTCTTCGCTGGATTTCGAACAGCTCAGCGATTCGATCGCGCTGACCAAGGAAATGCTCGAAGCCACTGCCGACGCGATGGGCACGCTCGATTCGCACAACCGCGAAATGGGCAATTACGAACTGCTTTCAAATAACCAAAAATAGTATCAGTAGCCCGACCGTCAGGGAGGCGCCCTTGCTTACGCGCGGGCTACCGACACGCTTTCATCAAGGGGGGCAAAATGGACGAAAAGCATTCCGAACTCGACAAGCTGATCGATTCGAGCGTCGAACCGACGGGCATTACTCTGCAAGGCCCGGACGGGCGCTTGTATTTTTTAACCGATGAAGAAGTAAAACGAAAAGCGATGCAGGAAAGTAACCTGCATTTCGCTTATACGCAGTCGAAACTCCTTCACAAAGCGGAAGAAGGCGACGCGCTCGATTCGCATAACCCGTGCGTTCGCGCCCGCGCCTGGCTCGACAGCCACAGCCCCGATTCGGAAAAATGGAAAGCGGTCTGTTTGAAGTATTTTGACGTCTGCTGATAGGCTCAGAGTTGGACGTTCTTGGACGTTCAATGTTCGGAGTTTAGAGCTTAGATTGAGAGCGAAGTCAGTACCGGGAACGAATTGACCGGCTTCTTGGATCTCTACAGAAGGCTCAAAAAAATACCAAAAGATTCTGTGACTTTTGTGTTTTTTTGCGGCTGAATTACTTTTGCTTAGCCGGTCACTTCGTTCCCGGTACTGACTTCATAATTATGCTTCACATCGCCCTTGTCGAGCCGGAAATTCCTCCCAACACCGGCAACATTGCCCGCTTGTGCGCCGCGACATTTACGCCGCTGCACATCGTAGGGGTGACCGGGTTCCGGATGGACGACCGCACCTTAAAACGCGCCGGCCTCGACTATTGGGACGAGGTCGAGCTTCACCGCCATATCGATCTGGAAAGGCTCTACGAAGCGCTGCCCGGTTCCCGCTTTCTCTATTTCACCACGAAGGCCGAAAAAAGCTACACGGATTGGGAGTACCGCGAAAACGATTGCCTGATCTTTGGCCGAGAGACGCGCGGCCTGCCGGAAGATATCTTAAAAGCAAACTGGGAGCGCTGCCTGACCATCCCCATGCCAAACAAGGAAGTAAGAAGCCTGAACCTGGCGACAAGCGTGGGGATCGTATTGTATGAAGCGCTAAGACAACACAGCCAAAAAAAATAAAGTAGTCTGGATTAACGATCATTTCGTGTGTTTAGTGTGATTCGTGGTAAAAATTCCGGAATTAACCACGAAACGCACGAAATACACGAAGGTCACCCGCCAGCCTTTATAGACAGCCCCGCTTTATTTCTTATTCATAAAAAACACGCCGACAAAAGAATTAACTATGCCCTGTAAGACCGAGATCGGCGTTCCGTATTCTTTCATCGCGGTAAAGATACTTTTGTCCGTATACGGTTCACCAAAAAATATCCAGCTGAGAAAGATCAGGTAAATTATCGAACCGCCGGCCGCCAGGTAGAACACCGTGGCGTTGACCTTTGCTTCCTGGATGCTGTTATTCTGCACGTCCAGCAGAAAAACCCCGATGATCAGCGTCACCGTCGGCAGGATCATCGGCAGAAACCAGCTCCAGACCGCGCTGGCGTTGCCGTCATATTTGTTTCCGTTCACCTGCAGCAGCAGGAGTATAAAAAGTGCCAGAAAAAATACTACCCAGATAGCGCCCAGAATAGTTTTGCACCTCGCCATGCTTAACATAGTTCGATCTCCCGTGATTATTTTATAAAAAGAGTATTCAGATAATTTTTAAATTCGTCGCCATAGCCCGACCGCAGTGTAGGCGCGCGTTCGTTGCTTTCGTTTTTTTCGAAAATATAAATGAACGCCTTCAACTGGTGGTCTTCCGTCAGCGGAACGTCGAGCATGTCCTTTGATTCCGCGGTGGTGCTCCTGGCACTGCCCGCCGCCTCTTTTACCCTGGCCCATTTTTTAGCGTCTTCAAAGGAGATCGAAGCCTCCGGCGATTCCGGGTTTTCGTCCGTGGTGACTGAAAATATCAGGAACCGGTAGTACGATCTTTTCCCGCTCAGCAGATAATCTTTGTACTCTTCGAGATTTGCCGCGGTGGTGGCTTTTTCGTCGTCTCCCGTTTTCAGCCAATCGCCCAGGCGAAATTTTTGCATCGCCGTGGCCAGCGCAAACCCGCCATTGATGCCGTGAATGCGGATATCCTTGTACTTCCCGTTGCTCATCACGATGCGTTCAAGCTTCGCGGCCGCCTCTCTCAAAGTAGCGGGTTTTTTATCCTCTCCCATCACATCCTGCCACTGCAGCGCCTCATAGGCCGTCGATGCCGGAATGATGAACGAGACCTTATTGACCGCCGCGTTGCCCGCGGTGTTAGATCCGTTAGAATTGGCGGGCTTCGAATTCGCGAAATTCCCGGCTGGCTGCTCGCCGCAGCCCGAAAAGAGCACGGCAAATAAAATTACGATCGTTGTTATTGCTATGGATAGTTTTGCGGTCACCGTTTTTTCCCTTTTAAGAGTTATTCATAAATATATGAGCTTTTCAGCCGAAAGGTTTCACTATTATACGATTTAGCCGCCGGAACTCTGGCATCTTTTTTACCGCATATTGCTTCTAACTTAACGTAATAACAATGGCACTTTTGCGTTGTTCAGAAAATGATATGAAATATATAACTTCAAAATTATTGGTATTAACGGCAATTTTAGCCGTTTCAATGCTTTCGCTATCGGTTAGCGCTCAAAGCGCGTTTGATCAGAGGTCCCTCGAGAAAAAGGTCAGGCACGAGATACTAATGCTTCCCTACTACGATGTTTTTGATTTCGTTAAGTTTAACGTAAGCGGCGGAACAGTAACGCTTTCCGGCCAGGTCAATGAACACAGCACCCGCAAAGATGCGGAAAGACGCGTTCAAAAGATCGCCGGTGTCACCAATGTGGTGAACAATATCGAGATCTTGCCGCTTTCCAATTTCGACAATGAACTGCGGCAAAAAGCCTTTTACGCGATCGCCCGCACGGGCAGCCTTGGCGGTTATCTGCAGGGCGTAAATCCGGCGATGCATATCGTGGTAAATCGCGGCCGCATCACCCTCGCGGGAACGGTGCGCAATAGCGGCGATGTTAACATGGCCTATATGGCCGCGCGCGGTGTTTCAGGCGCTTTTTCGGTCACCAATGAATTGATCTCCGAAAAAGACCGCGACCAGTAGATCTTAAGGTCTCTTCATACTACTGTCTTTTTTTAGACCGGATGAGGTAAAACTCATCCGTTTTTTTTACAATTTTTACAAACTCTTTTCATCCTCTTAACCATCGCCCGCCCCGCAGGATGTATGCTGACAGGCAGCGTTAAAGTTTTTGGCCATTCAATAAGTGAAATGCGGCTAAACCTGGGAGCGCAGGCATCTTGCCTGCAAGCGCGATCCGTCGCGCTAAATAGTCATAAGTAAAGATTTTTAGATCGCTGCGCGATCTTTGCAGGCAAGATGCCTGCGCTCCCGGGTTTACGTCGATCTTTTAACTTTAGCGGGCGATAAATTTGGAAATTGGGTCTCTATAGGCAGCATCAATATGAAATATAAAAACGCGCTTCTTTTACTTTTATTCTGTGTTTTACCCATTTTTGGGCAGAGCGAATTCCCTTCGACGGCGGCGGGAAAACGGGCCGCAGTGTTCCTGCAGATGCTCGGTTCAAAAGACGATGCCGCGCTCAAAGAATTTATTTCCGGTTCGATGACGCCCAATAATTCCATCACGCCCGAGCAGCGCCTGGAAAGGTTTCGCGGCATCCGAAACGATCTGGCCGGCGCGAAGCTGGTGAGATTCATTACGGCGGGCGATCAAAATGCCGTGTTCGTCGTCGAGACCGCCCGGGGGGAAACCTTAAAGGTCCAGCTCGCTTTTGCTCCCGGTGAAGAAAAACTGATCGGCGGCCTGCAGGTCGAACCGGTCGATAAGAACGCGCTAAAGGATATTACTGCCGGCGAACAAAAGACCCTGGCCGAGGCGGAGCTCGTTCCCGCGCTGCAAAAATATCTTGAGGCCCTGAGCAAAAGCGATAAATTTTCCGGTGTGGTTTTGGTCGCAAAAAACGGTAAGCCGGTTTTCATGTCGGCTTACGGCCTGGCCGACCGCGACAAGAAGATACCCAACCGTATCGATACCAAATTCAACATCGGCTCTGAAAACAAAATATTCACGCAATTTGCCATCGGCATGCTGGCCGATGAAGGAAAGCTTTCCTTAAAAGACACCGTCGGCAAGTTTCTTCCCGATTATCCGAACAAAGAGGCCGCGGAAAAAGTTACCATCGAACAGCTGCTGACCATGAGGTCCGGCATCGGGGATTTTTTCGGCGCGAAATTCGCGGCTGCCGATAAAACAAAGATCCGTACTCTTAAAGATTATTTTCCCTTCTTCGCTGCAGACCCGCTGCTTTTCGCACCCGGTACCGACAGCCGTTATTCAAACGGCGGCTATATCGTTCTCGGTGCGATCATCGAAAAAGTGTCGGGCAAAAGCTATTACGAATTCGTTCGCGAACGGATATTTGGGCCCGCCGGAATGTCAGACACCGATTCTTATGAATCCGATGCGAAAGTCGACAATTTGGCGATGGGTTACACGATGCGAATTACGCCCGGCAAACTGATGAATAATTTGACCACCCGCCCGGCCCGGGGCAGCTCGGCCGGCGGCGGTTATTCGACCGCGGGAGATATGCTCAAATTCGCGGGCGCGATCGAATCAGGAAAGCTGGCCGTGCCAAAAGCGCTCAGCGCTTCATCAGATCCGCGCTTAAGCCAGGCAGGCGCCGGCGGCATCGGCATCGCCGGTGGCGCGCCCGGCATCAACGCCGCTTTCGAGACAAAATTAAAAGGCGGCTATGCGGTGGTCGTGATGTCTAACCTCGACCCGCCCAGCGCCGAGGAAGTCTCGCGCCAGATCAGAACCTGGCTCGGCGGTAATTGATTAAAGTAGGTAGTCAGTTTGAAAACCTATCCTTTAAGTCCCCAAACGGGGACAAAGAAAATAGCCCAGGGTAAGTGAGCGAAGCGAGCGCCACCCTGGGTACCGGAATCCGAAAACGTTCAGCCCTGAAAGGGCGACAGAACAGTCCGTCCTGCCGCCCTTTCAGGGCTTACAATTAAAATTGATCGGTTACCCAGGGCTAAAGCCCTGGGCTATTCTCTACAGTCCGCTACGCGGACATGCTGTCTTCAAATTGACCCACTAGCTAAAATATCCCTGATTGACTTTCCCCCTACGTATTTACTAATCTAGAGGTATATTCCTTCCTGTTCCCGTTGATCTTCCGATAAAGATAAAGGGGGATAAATATGTTTAAAAATTTGTATTTAGCTGGAGCACTTATTTTATTTCTGGTAAGCGTTACGGTGGAGTCTGCTTACTCGCAGGACCGCAGCGCGTTTGAAACGGGGCCGCATCGGGCGCCAGATCCGCAAGGAGATCATGACCCTGCCCTATTACGGGGTTTTTGACGCTATCGGGTATTCGCTGAGCGGCGACACCGTGACGCTGAACGGTTTTGTCACACGCCCTACGACCAAAAAGGATGCCGAAGAAGCGGTGGCGGACATTAGCGGCGTCGGGCGCGTTGTCAATAACATCGAGGTGCTGCCCAATTCGCCGTCCGATGACCGGCTTCGCACTCGTTTGCTGCAAACTTTCGCTAATCGGGGCGGCGGGCTGTACCGCTATTTTCTGGGAACTAATCCGCCGATCAGGATAATCGTCAAACGCGGGCGCGTCAGCCTGGAAGGTTTTGCCGACAACCGGGGCGACGCCAATACCGCCTATATTCTGGCCCGCGGCGTCAGCGGCACGCTGGGCGTGAAAAATAATCTGAAGGTCCTAAGCGATATGCCGAATTAGCTTTGATTCCAGAATTCCAGAGATTCCGGCAATTCCAAAATTCCAGATAACCGATAGCGACGTTACATGGAATCTCTGGGATCGTGGAATCTCTGGAATCAAACTCCCGGTTTGCCTTTCCACCCTTAATCCGTCATTATTATCGTTTATTTTTAATGACGGATTTATATCAATGATAGAAACAAAAAAGATACGCAACATCGCCATTATCGCCCACGTCGACCACGGCAAGACCACGCTAGTCGATGCCATGCTCAAGCAATCGGGCACCTATCGCGACAACGAAACCGTCGTCGACCGCGTCATGGACTCGATGGATCTCGAACGCGAACGCGGCATCACCATCATGGCCAAGAACACTTCCGTGCGTTACGGCGATTACAAGATCAACATTCGTCGACACGCCGGGCCACGCCGATTTCGGCGGCGAAGTCGAACGCGTTCTGAAGATGGTTGACGGCATCGTGCTGCTGGTTGACGCGGCCGAAGGCTGCCTGCCGCAGACGCGATTTGTGCTGCGCAAAGCCCTCGAACTGAAACTTCCCGGCGATCGCCGTCGTCAACAAGATCGACCGCCAGGACGCGCGCCCCGAAGAAGTCGTGGACGAGATCTACGACCTCTTTATCGATCTCGGCGCGAACGACCAGCAGATCGAGTTTCCCATTCTCTACTCCATCTCGCGCGACGGCGTAGCGAAAAAAGAGCTTGACGACGAATTCGAAAACCTGAATACCGCTGTTCGACCAGATCATCGAAACCATTCCCGCGCCGCATGCGCTGCGCGACGACTGCGCTGCAGCTGCTGGTCGCCAATATCGATTACAACCAGTTTGTCGGGCGGCTGGCGATCGGCCGGATCTTCTCGGGCGAGATCGCAAGAATCAGGAAGTCATTGGTCGCCAAGCGCGACGGATCGACGGTCAGAAGACCCGTGTGAAAGAGCTTTTCGTTTTCGAAGGCCTGAAACGCGAAACACGGCGATACCGCGGGCGTCGGCGAGATCGTCGCGCTGGCCGGTTTTGACGATATCAACATCGGCGAAACGATCACGATCATCGATAACCCGAAGCCGCTGCCGGTGATCGCTGTTGACGAACCGACTATCGCGATGATCTTCGGCGTGAACAACTCGCCATTTTCCGGGCATCGACGGAAAATTCGTCACCTCGCGGCAGATCAAGCGAACGCCTCGCAACGCGAATTGCTCGGCAACGTCGCGCTGCGCGTCGAGCGAAACCGATTCGCCCGAGCAGTTCAAGGTTTCGGGCCGCGGCGAACTGCAGCTCGCCATCCTCATCGAGATGATGCGCCGCGAAGGCTACGAACTTCAGGTTTCCAAACCCGAGGTCATCACCCGACGCGGCGAAAACGGCGAGCTGCTCGAGCCGATCGAGCTAGGTCGTCATCGACGTGCCCGAAGAATTTATCGGCGTCGTGACCGAAGCGCTGGGCCGCCGCAAAGGCCAGATGACCAAGATGGTCAACAACGGCACCGGCCGCGTGCGCCTGGAATTCGAAATGCCCTCGCGCGGGCTGATCGGTTTTCGCGGCGAGTTTCTGACGGAAACAAAAGGCACCGGCCTGCTCAATACGCTCTTCCTGCGCTTCGACAAATGGCAGGGCGAAATGAAAGGTCGCGGCGACCGGCTCGCTCGTCGCGGACCGCATGGGCGAAACCAACTACTTACGCGCTTTATAACCTGCAGGAACGCGGCATCGCTTTTCATTAAGCCGCAGATCAAGGTCTACGAAGGCATGATCGTCGGCGAAAACGCCCGCGCGGTCGACCTGGACGTGAACGCGATCAAGGAAAAGAAACTGACCAACATGCGCGCACGACCTCCGCCGACGAAGCCATGCGACTCGTCCCGGTGAAGGAAATGTCGCTGGAACATGCGCTCGAGTTCATCGCCGACGACGAACTGATCGAAGTAACGCCGAAATCCATCCGCCTGCGAAAACGAGTATTGAAAGCCAACGAACGGCCGAAGAAATAGTTGATAACGGATAATGATTAGTGATGAGTGAAGCCGCTTGATCAAGCGGCTTTCTTTTCTTCCGGTGTTTTGTGTAATTCGTGGTTACCCGGTTTCACTTCGGCTATGGAGTCAGTACCGGGAACGCAGTGACCGGCTCTGAGCGCAGCGAACTATATACTTACTGCCAGGCGATAAGATCAGCCGGTCACTTCTTTCCCGGTATTGACTTCATTCCCAACCGCAAAATTATTGACCTCGTCTCGTCTTTTTGATATACGGAAAGTAAAGGTCTGCTTTTTTGTCATCATTATTTCAAACCGTCTCTGTTTTTCGTTCTCTGTAGAATCCGATTGTGTAGTCACTAAAAAGGAGAAAGCTATGAAAATATCAAACCCTTTCATTAGAAGTCATCTCTCCTCCCATTTAAAATTTTGTTTCACCGCCGTCATCGCGTTGGCCTTGTCACAGTCGGTTTTCGCCGGCAGCAATCCTCCGCGAATCGCTTTTCTCGATTACAGCGGCGGCGACAAGCGCAGCGATTTCGTTTTGTTTAATCAACTTAACGGCAACCGGGTCTGGAAGATAATGCGCAATGCCGACACACCGCCGGATGTGGTCACGACCTTTCAATACGGGCTCGCTTCCGATCAGGTAACGCCCGGCAACTTTCTCATCAGCACCGGCGGCAAGACGGAGGTCTCGGTTTTCCGCAACGGCACGTTTTACGATGCTCCCTTTCTCGACTACGTCAGCCCGCCGCCCACTACGATACTGACCGGTTGGGGACAGGCCGGCGATTACGCCAACTATTTCGGCGATTACGACGGCGACGGCTATGACAACCACACCGTGCTTCGTTATCAATCTTCGACGGGCTTATTTTATTGGTACATCAAGGGCAATAATGGGCAGCAGTACGTTTACCTGTTCGGCCAGAATAATCCCGAGACATACGAATTTGCCTTTCGCGGAGCAGATTATAATGGCGACGGGCGGGACGAGGTCGTTTTCGTTTATGTCTATATCGCCACCGGCCAGGTGGTTTGGTATTTCGGCGATCCTATTAATCAGACGCTGGTGGGCGTGCACGCTTTTGGCAATTACCGCACTGACAAGCTGCTCAACCCGGCAGACTACACCGGCGACAAAAAAGCGGATCTAATGGTATGGCAATCAAAAGCTGAGTATTACACAGGGATGGGCAACTGGAAATTATTCGACCGTGTAACGGGTACCACCTATTCGGTGATCGACCGCGGTTGGCCGGATCACGATGTCCCGTTGCAGGGCGACTATGACGGCGACGGCATCAGCGACATAGCCTGGTACCGTCCCTCGACTTCGACTTTCGGCTGGTCGCCTAGCTCGATGAGATGGTATCCATCCGGCGACACTCACTATCTTTATGGATCGATATTGACCCGCGCATTTGGAACGCCGGGTGATGTTCCGGCCGCCGGTCTATGGGCCTATTGATCCATTTCTAAAAGCAGAAAAGCCGCCTCACTAACAGGCGGCTTTTTTTCGTGAAAGATGAGGTCAGTAGCGTCGCCGTTAGGCGATGCGTGGTTGTTGCGGCGAAGATCACGCATCGGCTGACGCTGACGCTGCTGACAAGACATTGATCACTAATCTCTACTCCTTATTCAGATAGTTTTCTTCCAAAAATTTCGAGCGGAATTGCTGCGGCGGCGTGTCGAGGTTTGGCCTGCCTTCGGGCGTAAAGTCCATCAGATTCCAGTACGGCCACACCGTGTCCACATGATTCATCATCGTCTCGGTTCCCCAGAAATGAAAGATCTTTCCATCCCGCTTCGTGAATACATGCATCACCGGCAGCTGCATATCATCCGTTTCGCCCTGGCATTTATAATCCGCCTGGTAAGGAGATTCAAACCCCGAAACCAGCGCGATCTGCGACCAACCGCGCTGCGTTGCCCAGGCGCCGATCCGCTCGGCCGGGGCTTTGGCGATCGCCACGAACGCGGCGTCGCGCGTGACCTGGTACGAGGTCCGGTCGAACCCGTCCATCAGCGACGTACACGAAGGGCACGGGTTGTCCCAGTTCGGGCCAAACATAAACGAGTAAAGCAGCAGAGTGTTTTTGTCTCCGAACAGCTCGGAAAATTTCACACTCTCGCCCACTTTCCCTTCATTGGCCCACTGAAAGACGTAATCCTCTTTCAACTCCCCGCCGAGCGGCAGGCCGCGGCGTTTCTCCGCCACCGACTTTGTTTTCTCGATCAGCTCCTGCTCGTCTTTAAGCAATGCCTCGCGCGCATCGCGATACTCCTGGCTCTCATTCGGATACCGTGTTTCGATCATGTTTATCACCTCCTTGAAATTAGATTCCAGTATACTCCACACGACGTGCCTGCGGACGACTATTTACTCTCTACGTCCCCTAGCATACTTTTACAAAGTTCAATGCTTTTCGTCGCTATCGCTATGCGCGGATGATCCGACGGCAATTTAACTTCCAAGATCCGCAATGCTTCCTCAAAAAGCGGCAATGCCTCGGAATATTTTTTTAGACTTGCGTAAGCAACGGCCAAGTTATTCAATCGGATTGCATGATCCGGATGCTCTTTGCCGACAGCATTTAGTGTGATCGCCATCGCTTGCTTGTGTAATTCAATAGCCTCATCGTATTTGTCTTGCTCATGAAATAGAGCGGCCAAGTTATCTAGGCGCGTAGCATAACTCGGGTCTGGAGTTTTTTTGTTGATTGTTTTTTTGTCGATTTGTATAGATTGCTTATAAAGTTTAACTGCTTTATCCAATTCGCCCCGAACTTTGTAAACCAGAGCCAAATTATTCAAAGGCGCCGCAAGCTGTTTGTGCTTATCACCAAGTTCCTTTTTATATATTTTAATTGCCTTTTTTAATTTTAGAGTTGCCTCATTATATTTGCCCTGATCTATTAGCACCCCTGCTAGATTATTCAAAGCAGTAGCGGTTTTTACCGCCTCTTCGCCATACAACTTCCGCGATATCTCAAAGTTCCTTGATGGAATTTCTCCGCCTGCTCGTAACTGCCCAGATCATGCTGATAGCTTCCGATCCAAAATAAAGCACATCTGAAACTTTCGTTTCAAATCCTGCTTTACCAGTATTCTCAAGCGCGGTTAGGGTATGCTGATAGTACCTCTCGCATTGCGACTTGTTGTTATAGTCGTATTTTGGGAAAAATGTCGTAAGGAATTTTAATACGCCTTCCGAAAGCGTTAATATTTCTTCGTTCGACATTTGCGATTGGATAGTTTTCTGAATCAGCCGGTGGGTAGAAAATGTATCACTATTTTCATTCATTTTGAAGAGATCATAATCACAGAGTCTGGCGCGGGCCTCTTCCCAATATTCATCGGCATCAGCTACCTCCAATTGTTTCTCAACCGAATTAAAAATATCTCGCAGGAATTCTTCGGGAATATTGTCAGGCGAGATAAAACTTGTAACCCCGTATACCAGCTTTACAAGTTCGGCAATTCCGGGAAGATCGTCCTCTTTTTGGGTTGTATTTTCTTCCAGTGCCACCAGGAAAGCGCGCAGGGCGGAACCGTTTTGATAAACTCCCGCGCCGTCTTCATTCTCGATAATTACTTTTTCTTTTTTCTCGAACCTTCTCCAAAATTCGCTGAATTTCAGCTTCTTCTTTCGAATGAATGCGCCCGTCGTAGAGAGAGCAAGCGGAAGGCCGTCTATTTCCTCGATGAGCTTTTCAAAAAATTCTTCTTCCTGCGCATCTTTAAAGTGAGGGGTTTCGTTTTGTTTTCCTTCCTTGCGGTTAAAGAGCAGACGCCGTGAATCATCTACGTCCAATTTATTGATATTTACTTTTTCACCCAAATCGGCAACATCACTAAAATTAGATGTAAAAATGCAATCGCCTTTCTTCTGGTTGGGAATGTATTTTTTAAGTTCAAAGGGAAGATCGACGTTGTCGTATATCGCCAGCCACCCTTCGTTTGTTTCCAGCCAGTTCTTAAAAGCCATGGCCTGCTGATCCTGCGTTGCTTCTTCGATGCCGGAGTTCAGCATTAGCCCCAGTCTCGCGAGGCTTTCCATCATGGCTTCTTTTGCGCAGTTCACAAAGAATATCTTTGAATACTTACCCTGATTATCGGCGGCGAATTTATAGCAGGCGAAGGTTTTCCCGAGCCCCGAAATATCATGGATCGAGGCTTTGTAATGTCGTTTGCAGAGTTGTGCTGAGATTTGCGAGCAAGTCCTCCCGGCCGACGAAATACTTAAGATCGGGAATAAAGGGAGCGGGATAGAATTTTTCCGATGGATCGACCGGCGGCTCTCGGGGTTTGACCTCGGTCTTTTGTTTTTGTTCCTCTGTCCGACTGAAATATTGATATCTGAACCCGCTACATCCTGAAGGATAATGTTGCCGCTGCCCTCAGTATGTGTTTCATTGCTTGACGGGCCTTTGCCGACATCACTATCAGCCGATCGCAAGCCGATCTCCTGTTCCAAAAATTTAGCGATCTCGTCCATCTTCTCCGCCCTAAGATCATTTATCTTTTTCAGCAGTTTTTTGATGTCGATGATATCTTCCGCGAGGTCAAACCTGCCTTTTGGGAGAGTATCTAAAGGAACCGCCTTAAAGTGAGATATAAATAACTTTCCCGCTTAATATAAACCAAAAGTGCTGTGACATAAAGAATAAAAGTGTAATGAGGTCAGTACCGGGAACGCAGTGACCGGCTTAAACTTTTCCATAAAGCTAACACCGATAATGTACAAACCAATTGCCGCTCATTAACCGGTCACTGCGTTCCCGGTACTGACTTCATTACGATTACCACTAAATCACAATAAAACCTGCGAACAAAACAAAGCCTCCAAGCCTTTCTTACAAAACGGACAGCTATCGGCAATAATGGTCTCGCGGCATTTTTGCTTTCGGAACTCCCTAAGTTCCGCTGATCTTTTCAAGCCGCCATTATATACTTTTGAGCGATCGCCCGGGATTTTCATGATTTCTGAAGCATTTTTGGAGCAGGTGGGGCACTGGCGCACGCTGGCGCATAATGCTCCATGTCGCGTTTTTTTGCGTCTTGTTTAGCCAATGCGCAAAAGAAACCCCAATATCGTATAATCCGTATTACGTATTACTAATGCAAGAATCTGAATCAATCGAATCTCTGCCCGAGGGCGAAGTGTTGCCGGAAGCGCCGGAGGCAAAGCCCGGTCAAAAAAAATACGATCGCTCTATCATCGAAGGCCCCTTGGGTTCGGCGGTGTGGAAGATCGCCTGGCCGGCCATCTTTACCAATCTTTTTAGCGGCGTGCAGAGCTGGGTCGACCAGATCATGGTCGGCAACCTGATCGGTTACCAGGCCAACGCCGCCATCGGCGCGGCTTTTCAGATCTTCATCCTGGTCATTGTTTTTATCTCGTCGGTCTTTATCGGCATGAGCGTGCTGGTGGCCCGCTTTGTCGGCGCGGGCGATCATGAACGCGCCAACCGCGCCGTTTACCAGGGATTTTTGACGGCCATCGTGATGTCGCTCGGCATTCTGGCGCCGGTGGGTTATTTCTCCGCTCCATATCTTTTGCAGATGGTCAGTTCGGACGCGACCGTCATCGCCGAGGCGCTTCCGTTTCTGCGGATAATGTTCGTCTTTAGCACGGGCCTGATGATCTATTTTATGCTCAGCGGCGCGCTGCGTTCGGCGGGCGACGCCCGTACGCCGATGGTGCTGGGTGTGGTAATGACCGTGCTGAACCTGCTCTTTAACATCATCCTGATCCGGGGCTTCGGCCCGATACCGGCTTTCGGCACGGCGGGCGCGGCGATGGGAACCTGCCTGGCGGCCGGGCTGGTGGGCGTTTATTCCATCTGGCGTTTGATCGGCGGCGGCTGGGTAGTTTCTTTTCCAAAGGGCGGTTACGCCCCCGATTGGAAAGTGATCAAGCAGCTATTTAAATTCGGGCTGCCGGCCGGTTTTCAAGGCATCGCGATGAACATCGGCGGCGTGATGATGTACTGGTTCATGGGTAACGTCGCGCAAAGCGCCGCTGTCCAGGCGGTCTACGCCGTCTCATACAGCCAGTTGTTTTCGCTGGTCACCTGGGGTTCCAACGCGCTGATGGGAGCTTCGGCCGCGGTGGCCGGGCAAAATCTCGGAGCGGGAAATCCCGATCGCGCCAAAGCGGGGGTGCATACTGCGGCCCGTATCGGCGTTGCCGGCGCGGTGTTCATCGGGCTGTTTTTCTTCTTTTTTCCCACCCAACTGCTGGGAATCTTCGGTATGAAAGATCCGGCCGTGCTGGAGATCGGCGCTAACCTGCTGCGCGTGCTCAGCGTTTCGGGAATTTTTATCTCCGCCGCTCTGGCCTATACCGGCGGGCTGCAAGGCACCGGCGATACCAAGGGCCCGCTTTATATTTCGATCGTTTCGCAGGTCATAATTCCGCTCGGCATCTGCTTTATCGTTTCAAAAACGACCGACCTGCAGGCCGATGCATATCTGGCTGGCTATCCTGGCCGGGCATATGACGCGCTGCGTGCTCAGCTTCCTCAGATTCCAGCAAGGCAAATGGCGCACGATCAAAGTCGAGCTCGATCATACGGCGGCTTGATGGTTCAAAGTTCGAGGTTCAAAGTGCAAAGTTCGAGCCTCAACTTCGAACCTCGAACCTCGAACTTCGAACTTACTGTTATTACGCAAATTTCTCGCTCAATCTGCCGAGGGCCAATGCGCCCAGCGTCAATCCCAGGTCGCGCAAAGCCACATCAAAATAACCCGGTATCATCAGCAGGTTGATAATGATCAGCACCAGCCACACGGATACCACGTATGCAAATATCCTCGGCTTTAGCAGGACGCCGATACCGGCGATGATCTCGATCACACCCACCACCAGCATAAATTGATGGCCGTTTCCGCCCAGCGCATTATTTACCACCGCCGGCAGATATTTATCCCAATCGGTCAAAATATGCAGAAATTTATCCAGACCGGCAATTATCGGCGCCACGATAAATCCCAACCGCAATATCAAAAATGCCTGATAACTCACATCGCTTTTAACTGCTGTATTGTCAATAACTTGACTCATAAAAACTTGTCCTCCGTGTTTTATCTATTCGTACTGCTCAAATCTCAAACCTTTATATCCGCATCATATTTCAATTGAAATAATAAGTCAACTAAATCATTGACTTATTTTAATAATGCGGTTTTTGTGTTAGAATGTTCAGCGGTGAGATAAAGATGAGAAAAACAAAGATAGATGATCGCTTTTTTGAAAGCACCCGGGGCAAGATAGTTTTACTGCTGCGCCTAAGCGACCGCACAGTAGACGGATTGTCGAAAGAACTTTCCGTGTCGGACAATGCGGTGCGCGCGCATCTGCTCTCGCTGGAACGCGACGGGCTGGTGTTTCAAAACGGCGTGACCAAAGGTTTTCGCAAGCCGCATTTTTCCTATTCGCTCAGCCCGGCGGCCGAGGCGCTTTTCCCGAAACCTTTCGATTCCCTTTTTAGCGAAACGATCGGCGTGTTAAAAAAACAACTCCCGGTTAAAAAGGTCGAGCAGATACTGCGCCAGATCGGCGCAGAGATCGCGGCGCCATACCAGGTCAGTCGGAAAGACAAGTTTAAATACCCGTCTCGAGATCGCGTTAAAAGCATTAACGGACATCGGCGGCGTGGCCGCTGTTTCACAAAAAAACGGCCGTGTCGTGATCAGCGGAAAAAGCTGCCCGCTGGCCGCGGCCGTCACCCGGCACAAGGAAGTGTGCAAATTGGCTGAATCGCTGGTGGGCGAGATCGTAGACAGAGACGTGGAAGAAACCTGCGAGCGTAACGGCACGGCGAAATGCCGGTTTGAGATAGGTTAAAATCTCGCCGCAGCTGTGCGGCTCAGCCTTTCCGTTGGGTTGCCTCTCAATAATATCTTCGGAGGCTCAGTCTCCGCCAAATAAATATTCATCCGCCGGTAAGCCATAGGCTTACCGCACTTCTCTGCGGCAAAGCCGCGAATATATCCAACACTTTTCTTACCGCGCGAATTGTGCCACGGTTTCCGGAAATAGCTGGAGGCTTTCAGGCGCGGCGCTCCAAGGCGTCACTGAATCGATCAGCATGCCCTTAGCGGATTTACTATAGATCGCCATGTTCATATCCTTATCCTGCGAGATGACCGCGCCTTTGAGCGAGACACCGGCAAAGAGCCCCTGCGCCCGTGAGTAGCTCAAGATGCCCGCGTTAAGCGAAGGGTTGGTCGATGCGGCCGCGGCGCGTCCCACGGGCCCGGCGGCAACACTGGCTTCCCCGCCGACTTCGAATTTATCTTCCAGCAATCCCTTTAAACCGGAATCGTTCCTGATCACCAAAATGTAATCGATCTTCTGGCCGCCGATCTGCGCGCCAAAGCTTGCGCCGGTAATATTTAAAACGCGGGGGCTGACCAACTGCCGTCCGCCAACTTGCGCACGACCACGCCTTTGCCGCCCTGCCCGCCGATGATAAAAGCGCCTTTCAGCACGCCGGGAAAAACCACCACCGCCCAGGCATTTTTCAGGATGTCACGCGGGATCGCTTTGTCGTCGATCCGCATCACCTCGCGCATCACTTCCGAAGCGCTGTTGACGCGCTCCTCGGCCTTTTGTAATTCCGACCTTTGCGCAAAAGTATTGACGCTTAATACCGCTAAAATTAGTAATAAAAATAACTTCGAGAATTTCATCTTGTAATACCTCCAATGAATTTCGAACAATTTTTGTTCAGCTTTAATTATACAATTTTAGCGTAGGGCTGCTGCATGACTAAGCGGCTAAGGAAGAAGGTAGATCGATAGGCGATCTTCGTGCGTTTCGTGTTTTTCGTGGTTAATTCTTGATTAGCGAGATATTTAACCATGAACACACTAAACTACTAAACGCACGGAAACTGACGCCCTTTCTAAATGACATCCAAAATAGTATTAGTGATTCCTATCCCAATCGATACCGCGCTGGGCTTCATCGATCGCGTCATTCACCAGTTTGAGAGCCGCTACGCGATGGCCGCCTTTGTCATCGCTCGCTTTTTCCAGATTTTCACGCGCATCTTTCAAAGCGTCTTTGGCCTTGATCATATTCGGCTGGTCCGAAGTGACCACATCGTTCGCGTCAAAGTCGCTGTCATGGCGGCGATCATAGGCGATGCCCAGATTGATCTCCGCGATCGCGCGCGAAGTCATGCTCATGGCATTAGCCCGGTGGCCGCCTTTATCCGCCGTGGCGTGGCGGAAAAATCCCAGCGCGAGATTACAATTGTTGCGCGCCGCGCGCATGAACGGCTGGTCCGCAGCGCCATCAGCTGCCGCCGAAAACGTCAGTGCCGAAACACTCAACGCCACGATCGTCAATATTAAAATACTGGTAATTTTTTTCCTCATAGATTTTCTCCTAATCAATCGGTAACTTTGAATATAACTTTTCTCGAACGCTGCGCATTTCCGCCCGCGTTCTGCAGCATGACGAGGTACTTGCCGGTTTGCCGCAGGGGAAAAATGCTAACGACATCGAGCAGCGTGCTCGCTTTCCCTCCACCTTCTTCGTCTTCTTCGTGAATTTTTTTGTCAGGCAAATAAACCTTGATCCCGCATCCGTATGCTTCGACCACCAGCGACTGACCGCTTCGCGCGCTGATCGAAAAAACTTTCCATTCGTTATTATCGGCGAAAGACAGATCCATTTTTGCCGAGGTCGAACCTTTAACAAACGCAACCGGTTTAGCCAGTGCGGTCAGCCCGGCATAAGACGGCGTGCACGACCGATAGTCGGCGCTGCTTACCTCGTACTTATTGGTCGTGTAATTTTTGCCGTAGACTTTTATCCTTAAGATCTCTTCGGTGCCTTTTGGAGTGATCGCCCATGTATTTCCCCTCATCTCGGATGGTGAGACGTCGGGCATTTTTCCGCCCGCGAATTTTACCGTCAAAATATTCGCTTTTATGGTCCCGGTAAGATCATAGGCCATGTCTTCGCCATCGCGCGAAACGATGAATCTGCCGGTCACGTTTGTTCCCTTTATGTTAAAAACGACGTGGTGGCCCTGCTGCAGCCATTCGCTTTGGAAACACTTTTCCTGGGACCATGCGGCAATAGACAGCAAATTGATAAGTAAGACAGCAGGTACGAGCAGCAGCGATCTTTTCATTTTTTTCTTTTGTTTATGGCTTTGCCTCTAAAGGCATAATTGCCACTAGCTTTAGCTAGTGGTTATCGAACAGCGATTTACAGCCGGCTTTAGCCGAATTCTTTATTTTGGGCTAAAGCCCTAAGATCTGAAGAGTTTTTCCTATCCACTAGCTAAAGCTAGTGGCAATTTAAAAACAGCCTTGAAAATCGTCAAACTTGGCCGTCTTTTGGAATAGCTGTTGTTGCCGGGGATGACAATCATTTTTACACGAATGTGTTATTAAAAAGCAAGGTTATTCTTGTTTTGGTGGTGTCCCTAATTTAGGTGGTTCAACTTGGTGTCAGTAGCCCGACCGTTAGGAAGGGCGCCCTTGCTTACGCGCGGGCTACCGACACATGCACCTTCTGCCGGCAATTCAAATTAGGACACTACCCGTGATTTCCCTCAATTTCCGCGTTTTCCTTCTTCCCCTTCCGCCTCTTCTTGCTCAGGGTCATAAACCTCATACCCGGTCGAATCGTCGTAGTAATAATCGCGATGTTCGATATCGTGCGACCAGTTTGCCCGGTCATCGCCTTTTTCCGCTTTTTCCGGCAGCAATCTCTTTTCTTTTTCCGAGGCGTCCATAATTACCGAAACAAAGTTTTCCGCTTTGGCGGTGAAGAAAATAGTTTTACAATCTTTCTGACCTAAATCTTATCTCAAAACTTTCGAGGAGCATAAATGAAACCCCGAGCTTACGCGCTAAATTTCGCACTTATCCTGGTTACTGCCGTGTCGACATACCTGGTCACGCCGCTGATCTCAAATACCGCGACCGCCCAGCAGGGTACGGCGGCACAGGTAAAAGCCGACAACGAATATCAGGTGGGCGCGACGCTCTATATGCAAAAGGCGGCGGAATACCGGGCGCTTACCTACCAGGCTTATAACTGGGCAAAGATAGTGCTGGACATGGACGAAAAGGATAAGAAAAAGCTTCCCAAGCCGGAACGCAAAAAACCTCGCGCGGTGGTGGTGGATATAGATGAGACCGTGCTGGATAATTCTCCTTCGCAGGCCGAAGATATCAAAAAACGCCGGACGTTCTTAATACAAAGCTGGTATGCCTGGGGCGAGTTGCGGAAGGCAAAAGCGATCCCCGGATCGGTCGAATTTTTAAATTATGCGGTCTCAAAAGGCGTCAAGGTATTTTTCGTTTCTAACCGTGACGACGTGCAAAAACAGGCTACTATGGACAACCTGAAAAGCGCCGGCTTTCAGGGCGTGACGGATGAAACCGTTATGCTGCGCACCGGCGGCGTTTCCAGCAAGAACGAACGGCGCGACACGCGTCGCCAAAACATACCGCATCGTGCTGCTGATGGGTGATAATCTCGACGATATGTCGGGCGTTTTCGAAAGAAAGCCCGTGGCGGAACGTTTCGCCGAGGTCGATAAAGTACGGCAGCTTTGGGGCAGCAAATTCATCGCCCTCCCGAACGCCATGTACGGCACCTGGGAAAACGCTATCTACGATTATCAACGTTTAAGCGAAGCGCAAAAGGCGGAAAAACGTGTAAATTCCCTGGAAACGCCGTAAAATAGAATTATGAAAAGAAGCTTGGAAGAAAGATTGCTCAACCCTCGCCCGGGCAGTAAGGCGGCGGCGGCAAAGGAGTTCGGGATCGACCTCACGCTTTTACTGCGGCAGCTAAAACTTACGCCTGAGCAAAGACTAATGGAACTTCAACAGGAAATGGAATCGTTTGAAGAGTTAAAGCAGGAAGTTGAAAAATCGAAGCGGACCGGTATAAATGGTAAAAATTAAGTCCGTAATCACAACATTGTCAAAAAATAATGTTGAATTTGTAATAATTGGCGGAGTAGCTTTCCGTATCCATTCCAATTCACATACGACATTTGATTTTGATCTTTGTTACAGGCGTACAAAGGAAAATTTCTCCAAAATAGTTGCGGCGCTCGCGCCATTTGATCTTCGCCCGAGAAATTTTCCTGATAGTTTACCTTTTATATTCGACGAAAGCAGTTTGTCTAACGGAACTAACTTTACTTTCCAGAGCAGCCTTGGAGATATTGATCTATTGGGTGAAGTTGCCGGGCTAGGCATTTATGAGGATGTGAAAACCGCCGCAAATAGCATGCCCTTATTCGGTTTTGACGTGCTGGTTTTATCCGTTGAAGGATTGATCAAAGCTAAGCGCGCCACCGGGCGAACTAAAGATCTGCTTGTACTTCCGGAGCTTGAAGCTTTACTGGAAGCAAAAAAAGAAGAATCTAATTAAATCTATGAAGAAACCTGCCTTCCTGTTATTTCTCAGCTTACTTTTTGTAAGCCTTTCTTTTGCCCAAACCCTGACCGTGCCGCAGATCATGGCGGAGCCTTCGATCGCCGGGATGCGGCCTGACGCAGAGCGTCTTTCGCCGGACGGCAGGAAGGTCGTTTTCACCTGGAACGCCGATGGTAAAGAGCCGCGCAACGTCTATCTCTGGAGCGGCGGCGAGCCAAAGATCATTCTGCGCCCGGCGGACCTGCTGCCGGCAATGCGTCCGCCCATCTCCGAAAATAAACTGGGCTATGGGGTAACGGTGCGTGATGAATTCAGCCGCCAGCGCGAAAACCAGATCGGCAATATAGAGTGGTCGCCCGATTCGAAAAAGCTTCTCTTTACGCAAAACGGCGACCTCTGGATGATGGACCTGGCCGATGATATTTCGCCGGACGGAAGAGACGCCTCAGTCGCCGCCGCCTGGAAGAATCTGGTGGAAAAACTCACTCGTCTTACCGACCTCACCCCGCTCCTGATCAAGGCGTTTAAGGATGCCGGTATCCAGACCAAAAATGGCCGCAAAGCGCGGCGGATAAGCGCGCAAGCCTGATCGCCGCACTGGAGGCAGCCGCTAACCCGCCGGCCCAGCCCCGCGATATCTTACAGCTTGCCAGCGAACTCGATATTTCGGTGATGGGAATTACGCGGCAGCGCGACGCTTACCCGGTTTTGATCTCTAACCAGGTATTTATCGGGCTCGTCCAGGAATACCTGGGAGTCGCAAACAGGATAAAGATAGCCAGAACCGATTACATCAATGCCATCAAAGCCGCTTCTCCCGCTCCGCGGCGCCTGACCAAAACCCAGACGCCCGAGGTCTTTGCGCGCTGGCTGGATAATCGCCGCATCGCTTTTTTGCAAAGCGGCAACGTCTTTGTTATTGAAACCGACCAGTTCTCTCTCATTCAGCTCACGCGTGAAGCAAATCCGGCGGCCTTTATCGGCGTGCAAAACTCGACGCCTTCAAAAGACGGCAGCCTGATGGCGTATGTCGTGTCTGATTCTTCGCGCCAGCGCGCGCTGGTGGTGCCCAATTACCTGGACGAATTTGTACAGGCGCAAAATCCCCGGCGCGGCTGGAGCGAGCAGCGTCTTTTCATGGTAAAAACCGACGGTTCGACCGAGCACCCGTTTGAGGCGAGGCTGCCGAGACCGGAAGGCGCGGGTTATATCCGCGGGCTGCGCTGGGCGGCGGATAATTCCAGCCTGATCGTAGACCGCGTGGATAAAGACCTCAAACGCCGCCAGCTTTTTTACATTTACGATATCGGCAGCAAAGGCGAGCAGGTCATTCTGCTCACCGAAGAAACCGACCCGAAATGGATCGCCGGGCTTTCGCGCATCGTCGAACCCAATCCGAAAAATGACGGCCAGATCGTCTTCGGCTCCGAACGTGACGGCTACAATCACCTTTACCTGGCGACACTCGAGCGCCAAAAATCGGAACCTAATCCGACCGGCGAGATCCGTGGAGGAAACCCATCGGATGCGGGCTTTACGAATAACGTCGCGATCAAGCAGTTAACCAAAGGCAGTTACGAGGTCGACTGGGCAAAGTGGCAGGCGGACGGCGAAACGTTATTTTATTCCTCGACCGAAAACGGCACCGAGATCCGCGAATTTTATGCCGTGTTTCCCGGACAGGAACGTCCCGAGCGGGTGAAAGTCTATACCGGCGACGACAAAGGAATGAAAAGCGGCGCGCAGATCGACGAACTCAATGACGGCCCGGAGGTGCTTTTCACCGGTTCGCAATGGAACAAACCGGCGGAACTTTTCGTCGGACGCTTTTGCGTGAATTGCCGCGGGTTGAATATGCCCACGCAAATCACGCACTCAACCCCGGAAGCGTTTGGAAAGATGGCCTGGATCACGCCAAAATTTGTCGATATACCGAGCAAAGACGGTAAAGTCATTAAGTCAAAAATTTACCTGCCGGCCGAGCATAGCGCCGCGTCCTCGGCAACCGCCAATCAAAGAAGCGCCAATCAGAGGTCCAATCAAACAGGCGCCAAAAAATATCCGATGGTGATCTTTGTTCACGGCGCGGGTTACCTGCAAAACACGATCAATGGCTGGAACAATTATTACCGCGAGTTCATGTTCAACGAGATGCTGGCGCAAAAAGGCTACGTCGTGCTGGACATCGACTATCGCGGCTCCGCCGGTTACGGGCAGGCGTGGCGCACCGATGTTTATGATTTCCTGGGCGGGCCCGACATGCAGGACCACGTTGACGCGATCGATTACGCGGTAAAAAACTACGGCGTCGATGCCGGTAAGGTTGGCGTCTACGGCGGCAGTTACGGCGGTTTTATGGCGGAGATGCTGATCTTTCGCGCGCCGGACAAGGTTGCGGCGGCGGCGGCCTTAAGGCCTGTGGCGGACTGGAAGAATTACTACGCTTCGTCGCCTATTTACACGGCGGAGCGGCTGGGATTTCCCGATAAGAACCCCGAAGCTTACAAACGCAGTTCGCCGATCGCCTATGCCGATAAGCTCGAAAAGCCGCTGCTGATCCTGCACGGAATGCAGGACGACAACGTTCACGTGCAGGATTCGGTGCAGCTGGTCGAGAAACTTATCCGCCTGGGCAAGACGCCGTATTTCGAAGCCATGTTCTATCCGGCGGAAAATCATACCTTTGCCCGGCCCGAAAGCTGGACCGATGAGTATTCGAGAATATTGACCTTTTTTGAGAAACACTTAAAATAGTGGTGAATAGTAAATCGTGAATAGTGAATAGAAACGTCCGCTTTCCTGATGTTCTTCCTTCACGATTCGCGGCTTTGCCGATAAGTCAGGGATTTGTCTTATGTTTTGTTCGTGTCTTTTAGTGTGATTTGGTGGTTTCAGGTCTTAAACTTCGGGAATCAAAGACTTAAAACTGGAACCACGAAACCACACTAAACAACACGAAAACTGCCAAAACTTGATATCTATCTTATAGGCACCCACGATTCACGATTCACGATTCACGATTCACGATTCACGATTCACTTATGAGAATACTTGTTACCGGCGGCGCGGGCTTTATCGGCTCGCATCTTTGCGAAAGGCTTTTAAGCGAAGGCCACGAGGTCATCTGCCTGGATAATTTCTTTACCGGGCGGCGTTCCAACGTTTCGCACCTGCTCGACAATAAAAGATTTGAATTGATCCGGCATGACGTGATCGAGCCGATCCTGCTTGAGGTTGAGCAAATTTACAATCTTGCCTGCCCGGCCTCGCCCGTGCATTACCAGTACAATCCGGTAAAAACGGTCAAAACCAGCGTAATGGGCGCGATAAATATGCTGGGGCTGGCCAAACGCGTTCACGCCTGTATTTTGCAGGCCTCTACCTCAGAGGTCTACGGCGACCCGCTCATCCACCCGCAAACGGAAGATTACTGGGGCAACGTCAATCCTATCGGCCTGCGAAGCTGCTATGACGAAGGAAAACGGCTGGCTGAGACGCTGATGATGGATTACCATCGCCAGAGCAACGTCAATACCCGCATCGCCCGCATTTTCAACACTTACGGGCCGCATATGCTGGAAAACGACGGGCGCGTAGTGTCAAATTTTATCGTCCAGGCGCTAAAGGGCGAGGAATTGACCATTTACGGCACCGGCGAGCAAACGCGCTCTTTCTGCTATGTTGATGACCTGGTCGAGGGCTTGATGCGCCTGATGAATACGGCCGGCAGCGGCGGCGAAGACATCCACGATCCGGTGAACCTGGGCAATCCCGGCGAATTTACCATGAAAGAGCTGGCCGAAGAGGTCGCAAAAGCCTGTGAGACCGAGCTGAAGATAAAATATCTGCCGCTGCCGCAGGATGATCCCAAGCAGCGAAAACCGGTGATCGAACGGGCCAAAGCCCTGCTCGGTTGGGAACCGAAGATCAAACTGGCCGATGGCCTGCCGAAAACGGTCGAATATTTTAGAAATGAGCTTAATATGGAGCGCCACGGAGAGCCGAATTCATTCGGCACCAACGCGTAGCGTCACGGAGCGCCAAGGAGCGCCGAATTCATTCGGCATACCTCCAGGGGGCTTCTTTATTCGTCTGATTAGTGTGATTAGTGGCTAAATCTCCGGGGTCATTTACTACGCAATGGGATTAACCACGAAACACACGAAATACACTAAACGAATTTAATATTATTGTTTAACACTTGTTTGCTAACTTATTATATAATTACACTTTCACACTCATTGGAGACTTTTAATAAATGAAATATCTGATCACAGGCGGGGCGGGTTTTATCGGCAGCCATTTGGCCGACGAGCTCCTCAAAGACAGCGGCAACGAGATCACGATCATCGACGATCTCTCGACCGGCCGTTATTCAAATATCGCCCACCTGGAAGGAAAAAAAGGCGTTACGGTAATTATCGACACCGTGCTTAACGACCGGCTGATGGAGGGCTTGATCCGCGATCATGACCGGGTTTTCCACCTTGCCAGCGCCGTCGGCGTAAAACTTATCATGGAACAGCCCGTCCGCACGATCGAGACCATTTTCGGCGGAACGGATGTTGTCCTGCGCTATTGCTCACGCTATCGCAAACGCGTGTTAATTCCAAGCACCAGTGAGGTTTACGGGAAAGGCACGGCGATCCCCTTTCGCGAAGACGACGACGTGCTGACCGGCGCTACCAGCAAGCATCGCTGGGCCTACGCCTGCGCTAAATCGCTGGACGAATTTCTTGCCCTGGCGCACTGGAAAGAAACCCGGCTGCCGGTGATGGTCGTCAGGCTCTTTAACACCGTCGGGCCGCGCCAAACGGGCCAATACGGCATGGTGGTGCCCAATTTCATCAAAGCCGCGCTGCAGCACCAGCCAATTCCCGTCCATGGCGACGGCTCGCAGGCGCGCTGCTTCGGCCACGTTTTGGATGTGGTTGAGGCGCTGATGAAGATAATGGATACGCCGGAATGCTTTGGCCAGGTGATAAATATCGGCAACGATGAAGAGATCACCATCAAAGACCTGGCGGAAAAAGCCGTGAAAATGACCGGCAGCCGCAGCGAGATCAGCTTTATTTCCTATACGGACGCTTATGGTGAGGGCTTTGAAGATATGCAGCGGCGCGTTCCCTGTCTCGATAAAGCCCGGAAACTCGTCAACTATAAGCCAACCCGCAAGCTGGACGATATCATCAATGATGTAGCGGAACAGTTTCGCCAGGAATTAAAGATCGAGGCCGAACAGGCTGTTTCGGCAAAGTGACGATGAGAATTTAATTTCTCTCGTGTGTTTCGTGTGCTTAGTGGTTAATTCTCAGATTGTTACTTAAAAGGCGAAGACTTAACCACGAAACACACTAAACGCACGAAACTATTCACTATTCACTCAATAAACCGATGCGTTATCCAATCTTATTCATCCTGACACTTTCGCTTTCGCTCGCGGCATTTGCGCAGAGCGGCGGGGTAAAAGGCAAAGTTAAAAATGAAAACGAACGCGGCCTAGCCGGCGTGGACGTGACCATAAGCCAGGAAGGTAAAACGTTAAAAAGCGCTTCGACCGACAGCAAGGGCGAGTTTTTTATCTCCGGCCTCGCCGACGGGCTTTATATCTTGCATTTTGAAAAGGACGGCTACAGTTCGGGTTCGTTTCGTACCGAGGTCAAAAAAGGCAAAGTCAGAGACCTCAGCGACCGGAATTTTGTCCTGCCCCAGGACCGCGGCAATTTGGTCACTATCCAGGGCGGCGTTTTCGATGCGACCGGTTTTAGCGTGCAGGGCGCGCGGGTCGAAATATCCAGGCTGACGGGCGGCGGGGTCTGGGAGAAGATCAAGGCCATTTACAGCAGCCAGGACGGCGAATTCGTTTTTCGCTTTCAGCCGACCGACCAGGAAACCAAATACCGGGTCACCGTCAGCTATAAAGGCGTCGAGCCGATGATAAAAGAAAAAGCTACTGATTCGGCGGGCATCTATCGCCTGTCGTTCAACCTGCCGGTCAATATCGGCGGGCCAAAACAAACCGACCTGACCAAGCCGTAAGGAGAGGGAAAGTAGGAAATTGAGGAAATCCGGGAAATTAGGATCCGGAAAAGGGCGCCATATTTATCATGACGCCCTTTTCAATTTCTTAATTTCCTCTTTCCTGCTTCCGCTCTTCCCTAATTTACTACCCCAGATATCTCTTCCACCGGGTGGCCGTTCGTGGAGCGGCGATTTACGGTATCGATGTCGGTCACGACCAACGGGAGTTCTTCCAGAACATCAGCGCCGGTCAGCGTCTGCACCCAGTAGGTTCCGGCGGCGGGAAACACGACGTTGACAAAAAAGCTTACGTTATCGGTATAGCTATTTGGCGCGAGCGAGACCTGTGTCGGCTGCGAGGTCACCACCACTCGGCTCTTATCAGGCGAGAGAATGCGCACCTCGGTGTGATAATCCCCTTCGCCTTCCAGGTGGTTGACGACGGCAAATTTGATCAGCGAAACGGGCAGTTTCTCGACCATTATGTTTTGAAACACACCCATCAGCGAGATCTTATTGCCCATCTCGATGCGCACGTCGTCGCACAATAGTGTGTAAAGCAGTTGTAAATTACGTTCTTCCATTAGATCTATTATAGCCTCTCAAACCTATATCTGAGACTATAAACACCGATTAGTGGCGATTTTCAAGTGATTTGTCATTAAATTACAACTGGTGTCTGAACCCCGGAGCGCAGGCATCTTGCCTGCAAGCGCGGCCACGTCGCGCTAAATAATTCATAAGTAAAATAGTCTCCAGATCGTTGCGCGATCTTTGCAGGCGGGACGCCTGCGCTCCCAGGTTAACGCCTATTCTCCCTCTGAAAAACGCATTTCTTAAAAATTTGTCTTTTCCTTTGCCGATAGTCGAGGTTATAATCGCAGCATAGTTGAAATCACGTTCGGCAAACAGGAAAAAGGCTCTTTTTCTGTGTTTATTGTATTGAACAAGATCAAGGTGAGTGTATGGCAACAATGTATCTGTTGATCGGTGTGGTGATCGTTCTGGCCGGTGTCGCGGCCCTGCAGCTTTTTTATATGGGCTATCTCGAACGGCTCGGCAAAGAACAGCGCCGCCGGATCGCCGAATTGGAAAAACACTGCGCGCGTCTTTCCCGCCGCGTCAATGACGCCGAAGACCACCTCGCCCAACAAGCCGAGATCATCCAGGCCATGGAATATTACGACAACGCCGACGTCGTTTTAGAGGAAGAAGAGGTTTGGGCGGATGTGATAGAGGAAAGCTAATTGTGAATTGTGAATTGTGAATTGTGAATTGTGAATTGTGAATTGTGAATTGTGAATTGTGAATTGTGAATTGTGAATTGTGAATTGTGAATTGTGAATAGGCCCGGTTATTGCCGGGCCTTCTTGTACGTAACGATAACCACTTATCACGATTCACTTATCACGATTCACTTATCACGATTCACTTATCACGATTCACTTATCACGATTCACTTATCACGATTCACTTATCACGATTCACTTATCACGATTCACTTATCACGATTCACTTATCACGATTCACTTATCACGATTCACTTATCACGATTCACTTATCACGATTCACTTATCACGATTCACTTATCACGATTCACTTATCACGATTCACTTATCACGATTCACTTATCACGATTCACTTATCACGATTCACTTATCACGATTCACTTATCACGATTCACTTATCACGATTCACTTATCACGATTCACTTATCACGATTCACGATTCACGATTCACTATTCACGATTCACTAATTTAACCACCTGCGCGCCCCAGCCGCCTGAGAGTTCATCGCCGTCTTTGAAGGATTCGACAAAATCGGTTTCCGCTAAAATTTTACGCACGTGGTCGCGCTGCATTCCGATGCCGCGGCCGTGAATTATCCGCACCCATTTAAAGTTTTTCTTGCGCGCCTCTGCGAGATAGATGCGGGTCACCTTTCCCACTTCCGCGGGCACAAAGCCGTGCAGGTCAAGCACGTCCGTGATCTCTAACTCAATGGGTTCGTCGCCGAAAGGATTGTCCATAATAAAGTAACAGAATACAGGAGACAGAATTCAGAAGACGGCGAAGATTCTAGTACTGTCTTCTGTCTTCTGTCTTCTGTCTTCTGTCTTCTGTCTTCTGTCTTCTGTCTTCTGTCTTCTGTCTTCTTCCCTGCTATTTCCCTCTTTCCCACTTGGGGACTTCGGGCGGCGCGTTTACTTTCAAGTGCCCGGCGCTGTCCTTAAAAGTGGTGAACTGCACTTCCTGGAGTTCGCCGTTGGTATTGCGTATCGCAAACTTGAATATCTTATTATCACCCACGCCCTCAACGCGCAGCGGAAGTTTTCCCCAGATCTCGCCGCTGCGATAGACGGCGTAATGCTGCTGGTCGTAGCGGTCGTAACCGATCACGATAATGCTGTCAAAATCCGGTTCGTTGCCGTCCTCGGCCTTGGCCTTGTTGCTGTGCGCACAGATCACCCAGCTTCCGGCTTTTGATTCTTTCGCCGCGACGTCCTTATTCTTGCCGGCGGTGGACGCGGTGTCGATATCATCGAGCCGCTGCCAGGTGACGAATTTTTTCTCGCCGATCTGGTAATGAACTATGTCGGCCGGCACCTGCAGCGAAACCTGGCGACCGAATAACCAGCCGGCGGGCGCGGGCGAAACGCTCGGGTCAAAACGCACCTTGTACCAGATGTCGTAGCGTTCATCCAGGGAATCGTGCTCTTCTTCTTCCTTCTTTATTTCGCGCGGGGTCTTTTGTTTCTTATCCTGTTTCTCGCCGGATTTCGGCGCGTCGTCCACGTCGTCCGCTTCCTTGATCTTGGGCACCAGTTTCCAGCCGATGATCTCAAAGGTGGCGCCGTTCTCGAGCTTGAACAAAATATTTTCCGGGGTCAGGTCCGGCGCCAGGCGCAGGTTCGAGGCGGATTTGAGCTGGGCCGTCGCCTGTGAAGGTATGCCGCGGTCTTCGTTGGCCAGCGCCTGCGATCTTTCCAGCGTCTTTTGCGTGATCACGTTGCGCGCCTCGATCCAGCCTTCGGTGCTGTCTTCATCCAGCCCGCGCACGCGAAACCAGTGCTCATTGTTGTAATCGGTCTCTTCCAGGATATCGAGCCGCTCGCCGCGCTTTACTTCCAGCAGATCGGTGGCGACCACCGAATACGAGCTGCGGATCTGGGCCTTAGCGGTAATGATCGTCGCTTTATCCGGCGTGCTGAAAAACCCCGCGCTGTTGGTTTCAAACAGGCTGCAGCCGCCGAGCAGTAAAAGGCTCGCCAATGCTATCGAAAACAGGAAAAATTTAAGCTTACTCATAGAGAAAATAACATCCTTCACCGCTAAGTAATTTAACACACAATGAAGTCGGAACCCGAAGCGGTAGCGAGGGGTTTCTTTTGTCGCAGTGATGGCTTACCGGCAGTTGGGATATTTTATTTACTCACCGTAAGTTCATTAGTATCGGCTCACGGAAGCGACGTGGAACATCATGCTCCAGGGTGTGCCCATGAACCACCTGTTCCAAAAATGTTCCAGAAATCTTAAAAATCACTCGTAGTATCCCAAAAGTATCTAAAAGCGGCTTGAAAGATCAACGGAACTTAGAAAGTTACCGAAAGCACAAATGCCGCGAGGTTATTATTACCTATAGCTGTCCGTTTTTGTAGGAAGGGTTTTGGAGAATTTTGTTTTTGTGATCTTTAATATAAAACGATTAGGTCAGGACCGGGAACGTCATAAAACAGCCGAAACCGGGTTTATCTTTCTGGTCTCTTGCGGCTCCGCCGCCGTGCTGTGCGGAAAGGCTCTGCCTTTCCGTGAGTTAATACTAATGAACTTTCGGAGGCTGAGCCTCCGAAAAATAAAATATTCCACCTGCGGTAAGCCGTAGGCTTACCGCACATCACTGCGGCAGAGCCGCAAACCCGGTCTCATTAATTCGGATTTACGCCGAGGCGGCCCAGCATATCCCTTTGCCGCCCGGTCAGTTTTGGTTTTATTTTTATTATCGTCGCGCCCGCCGACGTTTGCGCTTCGAGCCCGAAATCGGCGATGGCCGCGCCCAAGCCTATCTTTTCTTTGCCTTCGATATATTTTTCGGTAATGGCGCGCAGTTCCGGGTGGCTTTTTAAGATCGCGAGGATCGCTTTGGTGCCGTCCTGCTCCGGGTGTGAATCGTTATGTTTCCGGTACAATTCGCGAAAGACCTCGGTCAGCGAACGCCGCCCGCGCGATTCGCGCATCAGCGCCAGGTCGCAGAGGAACGCGACGATCATTCCGCGGCTGTTTACGTAATCGAAATTCCCTTCCCAGCGGCGCTTTGACGCTTCGATCAGCGAGAGGTCTTTTCTTTCCAGGTCGCCCAGCGTATAGGCGCGCCCCAGCACGTCAAGCACATCGGACGGGCGTATTTGATTCAGCCGCCGCCCGGTGCGCAGGGCCCGATAAAGCGTAAAGCCTTCGAAGAACCAATCGTAATTTCCATCAAGCGCCAGCTTGTTCGGGATCCAGAGATGAAAAAGCTCGTGGCGAAGCTGCTCATGAAGACGCTGGATCGCCTGGCTCTTAAAAGGCATCTGGCTCGACATCACCACGACCGAAGCCCCGCGTGTTTCCGCCCGCCAAAATCCCAGGTCCACGGCCTTGGTAAAAGGCGCGAGGATGATCTGGATATTGTCGCCCGGCATCTCGCCAAAAACGCCGTAATGCTCCGCGAGAATGCTCTGGGCGATCCCCAGCGCCTGCTCGTCGGGAAACTGCCATTCGCCGGTGGTGATAAAACTTAGGTCCGCCGAACCCTGCCGGATAGAAGTTTCGCGCCAGATCTTACCGACGGCCATGACGCTCCGCGAAACGTTGTCGATGCTGTATTCGTTTTCGCCTTCAGCTTCATCGCCTTTATCATCGCCGCTTTTATTATCACCCTTATCGTCAGTAGTAAAGACCTTCCACCCGGCGGGCAGCTCGAGCTTGATCAGGGCGGAAACCTTTTCGCCCGCGCCCAGCGTCAGCCGCGGCAGCAGATCTTCCGGCATCAGCAATCCGCCGTCCGGCCCCAGCCACGAAACATGAGCGGCGGCGGTCGGCTCATTCATCGCCTTCAGATCGATCTCATACTGCCAGCGCACCGCGCCGCTTTTCGCGGTGTATATGCCCGGCGCAAATCTTTTGTAAAACACTTCCTCGCCCTTTTCATCAAAAAGGGTGAGTTTATTAATGCGTTTGCCCAGATCGCTGACATCGGCGTAGCTCTGTAAAAATGTCCAGTTCTTTTCCTCGGCAAACCGCTCTTCGAGAAATTTGCCCTCGACCAGTACGCGGGACGGCGAAATGAATTTTATTTTTGCTTCGATTGAATGCGCGTAAATATGAACGGCAGAGAAAAAAATGCTTACCGCGGCAAGCACCAGTTTTACTATTAGATCCTTGCGAAAACGCATAGAAAGGCTATTTAGAATTTAACATATTCGGGTGTGGGAAGGCATTTTTGGTGATGGTGAATGCGTAAAAGTGAGAGAACCATCCCGCCCTGCGGGCACCCCTCCTTTGTAAGGAGGGGAGTTTTTGTAGCGCCTCTTAAACTCCCCTCCTTACGAAGGAGGGGTGGCGCGCGCTTCGCGTGACGGGGTGGTTCTCTCTTCTCAGTAAACCTACGGCAGCGATCGGCGGATATCTATTTCACCGCGGGCGGCCATAATTTCTTTACCGCGCTGTAGCATTCGCAGGTAAACTTTTCCAGCTTGGAGCTGTCTACGATCGTGATGCGCCCGCGGGAATATTTGATATAACCGGCGCTCTGCAGAGTAGTGGCGGCGATCGAGACCGTCGGGCGGTTTACGCCCAGCATGATCGAGAGAAATTCCTGTGTCAGTCTTAGTCTCATCGAGCCAGCGCGGTCGCGGCACATCAGCAGCCAGCGTGAAAGCCTCTGTTCCAGCGAGTGGAGGCGGTTGCAGAGGGCCGTCTGGCTGACCTGCATCAGCAGCGCGTGCATATAGCGCAGGGCGATTTATTCAGCGCGCCGTTCCTTTCAAACTCTTCTCTTATCAATTCGGTCTTGATTCGGATAGCGCCGTTAGCGATCTGGACCATGCTTTCATTAGGAGTTGAATCGACGCCCATCAGCACCTCGATCCCGGCCATTCCCTCCCAACCGATAATGCCCGCCTCGATGCTTTCGCCGCTGGACGTATTGGTGACGACGGAGATCATTGAAGAATCCGGGAAATAGACGTATTTGATCGGTTCATCAGAGCGATAAATATTTTTGCCGCGCGGAAGATCGACCTCTTCCATACCGGGACGCAGACGGTCATAGTCCTCGTCCGGCAGGGTATTTAAAATATAGTTTCTGGTAGAAAGCCTTGGTAATTTACCGGGCATTTGGGGTCTCCTTGATTAGTCCGTTTCGCGTGCAAAACACAGCAAAAGGCACAAGGAGGTGATTAGGATTCACTGCCCGATGTCATTTGTGGTGAATTTTCAAAAAACCTGATAATTCGTCAGGCTGATTGTAGCATAGAAAGCAGTGACGGCCTGCGTCCGTGTCAGTAGCCCCGACCGTCAGGGAGGGCGCCCTTGCTAACGCGCGGGCTACCGGCACACTTCTGTTATCGGGTAAAACTCAATAACGTTCATCCGGCTTTGCCTAATGGGCCAACGCGACCGCTTCGCCGCTGTCTAAAAGCCGTTTGACCGTTGTTGCAAAGCTGATCAATATCATCCACTTTTATCAGATAGACATTGGCGCCTGCGGCCAGCGCTTTTTCCCTGTCCGAGTCACGCGACATTACGGAAAAGATAAGGATGGGGGTCTTACCGTCTTTTTCGCGCACTTTACGGCACAGGTCGAGGCCTGACGGCTGGCGCCAGGGCTGATCGAAAATATACAGGTCGAAGGCCCTCTTCGACATCAATTCCGCAGCTTCATCGGCAGAGTTAAGAGTAGTGATCTCGTAATTTCCATCTGCCTGCTGCAGCATCATCCGCACGATCTCGCAGGAATCCGAAGTCGGAATCCACATAAAGGATTTGAGGATAGGAGTAACACATATTTCATCCCTCTAAATTCTCATGCAATTTCGAATCAAATGCCTAAATTCTTAGTTAAAACGATACGTTAGAATTAATAGCAAAAGGTTTCTAGAGGTCTGTCAGGTATCGAACATTGTGGAAAAATTTTTACATGGAGTGTGTAAAGCTATTGTTTTTTTGATTTTAAGCCGGCCGTGAGTTCCCCGAATGACTATTGTGATGAGGTCAGAACCGGAGAGGCTCCCCTCCCGCCCGAGGAGGGTGGCAGCCGTTTCGGCTGACGGGTGGTGAGAGAGCCGACCGGGTTTCTTCCTTCGTGTATTTCGTGTGTTTCGTGGTTAATTCTGAAATTTTTACCACGAATCACACTAATCACACGAAACGTGTATCGCTCATCAAAAATAACTTTTATTTTTTTATGGACGGCGCCGGTTAGAAATTCCCCCGAGAAACCATCTTCTTCTGCAAAAGACGGCCTGCGGTTTCCGGCAGCCCCATCACGTCATCAGGTTTAATGAGGAATTCGTTAGCGCCTGCCGCCAGCGCTTTGCTGCGGTCGGCCTCACCGGTGAGCACTGAAAATATGAGGATCGGGGTATTTCCGTCCTTTTGCCGCACATATTGGCACAAATCCAGCGCCGTCACCGGATAACGCCAGGGCTGATCGAATATGTAGAGATCGAACGTCCTGGCCGCCATCAGCTCCCGCGCTTCTTCAGCTGTGCCCGCGGTGGTTACCTCGTGATCGCCGTCAGTTCCAAGCAGCCGCCGCACGAGCCCGCAACAGGATTCATCACTATCTACATAAAGGATCTGCGACGCAGAATGAGGCACATTAACCCTTTCGAAAAAATAGCAATATCTTTGGGTAGTTCTTTAAGATCGTAAGAAAATCGACGGTGTCGCTAATATTTTTAACAGAACCAGCCGGCTTTCGTCTGTAGTCCAGCGGACATTCAGGCATATTTTTGGCTCATAAAGCAAAAATCCTAAATTTATCGATCGCTGAGATAGATGATAGGGCGTTAACCTGGGGAGCGCAGGCATCTTGCCTGCTTGGGTCGCGCAGCGATCTAAGGGATCTTATTTAATTACCATTTAGCGCGGTGACCGCGCTTGCAGGCAAGATGCCTGCGCTCCCAGGTTTACTGCATTATTTACATTTATCTGCTTTATAATATGAGCAACTTATAGGCAAGCCACTTTGACCAAAAACACTAAACATCTATCCCGCCCCGGGACCGCACATCCAGAAGCCGCTTTACCGTCGCCACCAGTTTTTGAATTTCGTCCGCTTTGACCAGGTATTCATTAGCACCTGCCTCGGCGGCTTTTTCCCGGTCGGCTTCACGTGACAGCACGGAAAAGATCAGGATCGGCGTTTTCCCGTCTTTTTCACGGACCTGGCGGCACAATTCCAGACCCGATGGAACGTGCCACGGCTGGTCGAAAATATACAGATCGAACGGCCTCAAGTTTATCAGGCCGGCGGCTTCTTCGGCGGAGTCAAGAGTGGTCACCTTATAGCTTTCATCCGCCTGCTCGAGCATCATCTGCACTATTTCACAAGAATCGGCATCGTTATCGACATAAAGGATCCGTGGATAGGATTGAGACATATTCCACCTCCTGAAATTCAATGCAGTGTCGAATTAAAGGCCTACGGTTTCCCGACTGACCAGATCACGTAAGTAATTAACGAGGCAAAGCGCCCTTGGGATTGAGTTAGGCCTCGAACATATAGCTATTTTGAGCAAAAGTCAAAGCATTTTTTTGCCGTGCGACGGAAGCCCGCGTGTCAGCAAGGGCTTTAATTTATCCTGAATATAAGCCCTCCTTGACGGTAAGGCTTCCGCCCCGATAAAAAAGCAGAAAAAAAGACGGCAAATACTTAAGATCGCCGCAAAATCTCAAAATTTTATCTTTCAACCAAACAACCGTGTTTATTGACTTTTGCATCAAAGGTAATTAAGATTTAGATTCTTTTTCAGCTATTGGGGAATTAAAATATGAGCCTAATCAAAGTCTTATTGATAACAGTAGCTTTTATTGTGAGCTTATTACTGTTCGGACGCTTTTTCTTTTAGAGATACCCGTCCGTAAATCGATAATGAAGTTAGTAGCGTCGGTGTCAGCCGATGCGCAATATTCCGGCTCACATTACGCACCCGCTAACGCAGGCGCTGCTGACCTCGTTTCCTGTTAAATTCTCTCCTCTTTGTACCTTCCCTTCCCAGTCTATATAATGACCTTTTACAACTTATGACAGACGAATTAAGACGTATCAAACGGGCGCTGATCAGCGTCTCGGACAAGACAGGCATCATCGAGTTTGCGCAGGAGTTAAAGCACTTCGGCGTGGAGATCATCAGCACCGGCGGCACGGCGCGCGCTCTGCGTGAAGCAGGGCTGGACGTGCGCGAGGTTTCCGATGTCACCGGTTTTCCGGAAATGATGAACGGCCGCGTGAAAACCCTGCACCCGAAAATTCACGGCGCTTTTCTGGCGCTGCGCGATAACGAGGAACACCAGGCGTCGATGACCGAGCACGCGATCGAACCGATCGACCTGGTGGTGATAAATCTCTACCCTTTCCAGCAGACCGTGGCAAAAGAAGACGTCGAGCTGGAAGAAGCGGTGGAGAATATCGATATCGGCGGCCCGGCAATGATCCGCTCGGCTTCGAAAAACTGGCGCGACGTCGGCGTGGTCACCGACGTGGGGCTTTACCCGTATATCATCGGCGAAATGAAAAATACCGGCGGCTCGCTTTCGCTGCTCACCCGCCAGCGCCTCGCTACGCTTGCCTATACGCGCACGGCAAACTACGATCTGGCCATTTCCAGCTACCTGGCGGCGCAGCTTTCGGATGACGACCTGGATTTTCTCGAACCCTTCAATCCCTTTGGCGATGAACCCGAGCATTCTAACGAGCCTTCGCTGGCGGACGAATATGTTTCGGTCGAGATGGAAAAATACGCCGACCTGCGCTACGGCGAAAATCCGCACCAGCACGCGGCTGTTTATCTCTCAGATGCCCCCGCCGACGGCGGGATCACCGGTGCCGGTATTGCCAATGCTGAGCAATTGAGCGGCAAGGAAATGTCCTACAACAACTATATTGATGCCGAGGCCGCCTGGGCTTTGGTCGGTGATTTCGGCTCGCTGGCCGTGCGCCATCATCAAGCACACCAACCCGAGCGGCGTGGCGCTGGGCGCAAATAATCTGGAGGCTTATAAACGCGCGCTCCAGACCGATCCGGTCTCGGCCTTTGGCGGCATCGTCGCGTTTCAATCAGCCGCTCGACGCGGACACTGCCAAAATTGTCACGGAAATTTTTACCGAAGTGGTGATCGCGCCCGATTATACGCTCGGCGCGCTGTCGGTGCTGGAAGGAAAGAAAAATCTGCGCGTATTAAAAGCCGAGCCTGCGCAGGAAAAACTGGAGTACCGCACCATCTCCGGCGGGATGCTGGTGCAGGACCGCGACCTGCAAAAAGTTTCACCCGCAGATCTGAAAGTGGTGACGGAACGCGCGCCTTCGGAAGAAGAGTTGCGAGCGCTGCTTTTTGCCTGGCAGGTGTGCAAGCACGTGAAATCAAACGCCATCGTTTTTACCAACGAATTTCAAACCATCGGCGTTGGCGCCGGGCAAATGAACCGCATCGACTCTGTCCGCATCGCCGCCATGCGCGCCGCGCGAACCGATCTTTCAATTAAAGGTTCCGTGCTCGCTTCGGATGCGTTCTTCCCTTTCCGCGACGGCGTGGACGAAGCCGCCAAAACCGGCATCACCGCCATCATCCAGCCCGGCGGCAGCGTGCGCGATGAAGAAGTTATCGCCGCCGCCAACGAAGCCGGCCTCGCAATGGTGTTTACCGGGAATCAGGCACTTTAAGCACTAACCTGGAGCGCCGAATTCATTCGGCACGAACGCTCCGCGTTCATCGTAGGGAGCGCGGGCATCCCTGCCCGCAATGAGCGAAGCGAGAAAACTTTAGCCGCGGATTCTCACGTATAAACACGGATATAAAATTCTTACCTGTGTGCATCCGCGTTAATCCGCGGCTAATTATTTTTTTCGCACTCGGAGCGTTCGCTGCGGGCAGGAGCCCCTATCCATAAATCAAGCATAGGTGCTATAATAACGTGTGATGCAAACCCCACTCGAACGCAATAAAGAAAACGCCATCGCATTTTACGATCTGATGTTCAATCAGTCACGCCCTACGCAGGCTATCCGGGATTATGTCGGGGATGTTTATGTCCAGCATAATTCTGCGGTCGGAAACGGCAAAAAAGCGTTCGTGGATTATTACACGAAGCTGGCCGAGGATAATCCCGACAAACGCATGCATTTTAAGCGCGTCATCGCCGAAGGCAACCTCGTCATGCTCCACTGTTATCAGGAAATGCCCGGCTCGACCGGCATTGCGCGGATCGATATTTTCCGGCACGACGAAAACGGCAAGATCGTCGAGCACTGGGACGTGGTGCAGGATATCCCCAAAAAATGCGCGAATAATAATTCGATGTTTTAGTTATGGAGCGCCCGCGCTCCATAGAAAGAAAAAGCCCGGCTCATCCCCGGGCTTTTTACTCACTACTAACCATTATCAAATCCAAAATTTCACGCTTCGTTATTTCCAAAAATTCCAGGATTAAACCAATTTGGATTTTGGGAAACTGAAATCTGTGGAATAGAAATTAATAATATGAAATAATTGTCAAAGTATGAATATTCCAGAATCTTTTCCGCTTAAGTTTGCTGTTTATACCCGAAAATCTTACTCGCATGACCATCTCAAAGCCGCAGTATATTTTGCAAATCTTAGCGAGAAATTAGAATGTGATGTTGAAGATAGTATTTCGGCTTGTCCCACGGCTCGTCATAATAATGAATATTTAGCAATTGCGTGTATTTTTGCTGCGACTGGGTTCCTTGAAGCGGCGATTAATGAGATTTTTTCAGATTCTGCACATGACTTCCGGACATCGCATCACCAAAACCCTCTTACTTTCGAAAGACAGTTGATGGCAAAGATGTGGGATATAGGAATTCCTAGAACGGCCGCCTATTCGATTTTAGAGAAATATCAGATAGCTCTTACTTTAAATAATAAATCCTTATTCGATAAAGGTTCATCTGTTTATCAAAATGCTGATTTATTGATCAAGATGCGTAATAATCTGATCCATACAGAACCCCAAAACGTTATATGGGCATCTAATTTGGATGAAAAAACCGGCACCGCTGACCGCATAAATAAAGATAGCCCCTCAAAAAACTTAACCAACGGTTTAACAGGAAAATTTCCAGAGAGTAAATTTATGAAAGGGTTTGGCAACTCATTTTTTCCCGATAAATATTTGGGCTACGGCTGTGCAAAGTGGACAGTAGAATCAACTTTAGCATTTGCTGATAATTTTTTTGAGCGCATTGAAATGAAGGCTCCTTATGAAAACTATAGAAATGAGCTTAAATTGAAGTAATGAAAAGCCCGGCTTATCACCGGGCTTTCTTATTACCTATTACTAACGCGTATAACGTATTACCGAAACTACCATACTCTGCACTGTTTCTCACGCACCATCCTATCGCCGTCTTTACAGCCAAAGGCCTGCGAGAATTCGGTCATGTTGGCGAGCGGGCCGTTGACGCGAAACTCGGGTATCGAGTGCGGGTCTGACTGGATCAGCAGCCGGGTGAGTTCCGGGCGGTATTTTCCTGACCAGACCTGTCCCCAGCCGAAGAAGAACCGCTGCTCGGGCGTAAAGCCGTCGATCTTTTCCGGGCGCGCTTTGCCTTCCATTGATTTCTGCATCGCGTCATAAGCGATCGAAAGCCCGCCAAGGTCGGCCAGATTTTCGCCCAGCGTCAGCTGGCCGTTGATGAACACGCCTTTTTCCGGTTCATAAGCGTCAAACTGTTTGGTAACGCAATCCGCTTTTTCCTCGAATTTCTTACGGTCGGCGTCCGTCCACCACATCTTCAGATTTCCGGCGGCGTCATAGAGGCTGCCCGAATCGTCAAAGCCGTGGGTCAGTTCGTGGCCGATGACCGCGCCGATCGCGCCGTAATTGATCGCGTCGTCGGCTTTGAAATCAAAGAACGGCGGCTGCAAAATCCCGGCGGGAAAAGTGATGTCGTTAAAGTTTGAACTGTATTGCGCGTTAAGCGTGGCGGCGGTCATTGCCCAGCGCGTCGTATCGGGCGGCATCCCCAGGTCTTTCAAATTGCGCTTGACGAAAAATTCACCCAACCGCGAACTGTTATCAAAATATGATTTGCGGTCGATGGTCAGGCCCGCGTAACCGCGCATCTTGTCGGGGTAACCGATCTTGCGTTTGATGGCGGCAAGTTTGACCAGCGCCTGTTTGCGCGTATCTTCGCTCATCCAATCGACCTTGTTGATGTGCTCTTTGTAAGCGGCAAAAAGATTATCGATCAATTCGTTCATCCGCTGTTTTGCGGCGGGCGTAAAATTCGTTTTGACAAATTCTTCGCCGAGCGCTTCGCCCAGGCTATTGTCGGTTGAGCGGGTGCAGCGGCGCCAGCGCGGCAGCTGTTCTTTCTGGCCGCTCAGCGTACGATTGTAAAAATCGAAATTCGCATCGTCAAAAGCTTTCGAGAGCGAACCGGCGGCGGCGTTGACCACGTTCCAGCGCAGGTAGGTTTTCCAATCGGCGATCGAAACATCGCTCATCATTTTGGCTGCTTCGGTAAAGAAGGCCGGCTGCCCGACGTTGATCGTGTCGAATTTGGCCGCGCCCACTTCCTTGCCGTATTCTTCCCAGGAAAAACCGGGCATCAGTTTATTGGCTTCGGCGACGGACATCTTGTGATAGTAGCCTTCGGGTTCGCGCAGTTCGACCGGCGTTTTTGAAGCCAGCGCCAGGCGCGTTTCCATCTTCATCACGGTGTCGGCATTTGCCTTGGCTGCCTCGGCCTGTCACCCAGCAGACCGAACATTCGCGCTACGTGAGCAACATATTTATCGCGCAGCTCTTTGGATTTCTCATCGGTTTTCGTGTAGTGGTCGCGGGTCGGCAAGCCAAGCCCGCCCTGCCCGACGTTCGCTATATTCGTCGTGCTGTCTTTTTCATCGAGAAAGATAAAAAATCCGAAGACCGGCTGCACGCCGCGGCGATGCATCAGGGCGATCTCTTTCCGCAGGTCATTAGCGTCTTTTAAGGCGTCGATCTCTTTTAAGAACGGATCGAGCGGTTTGGCCCCGGCGGCTTCGATGGCGTCCAGGTCCATGCACGACGCATAATAATCGCCGATCAGCTGGAGGCTGGAACCCCGGGCGGCGGAGGTGTTCCTGGCGGCTTTCTCGAGAATATCGCGCGAGCGTTCGCGTAAGCTGGTGCCGAGGATGTCCCAGGTTCCCCATGAGGAAAATGCCGGCGGGATCTCGGTATTTTTCAGCCAGGTGCCGTTCGTATATTGATAAAAATTGTCGCAGGCCAGGGCGCCGGAATCCATCCGGGCCGTGTCGAAGGCTTTATATTGGGCCATCGTCGCCATGCACATACTCAGCAGCATGAGAAAAGAAAAAGCTTTACGAAGGAAATTCATACAGATAGCGTTGCTCCTTAAGAAACTAAAGATAGAACGAAATGTTGACGGTTATACGGGGAAATTCGGGTTAAGGTTTCCCGTTTTTAGCTCCCCTCCTTTTGAAGGAGGGGTGGCACGCGCTTCGCGTGACGGGGTGGTTACTCATGTCGGCGGCGCCTGCGTCGGCAAGTGCGCTTTCGAGCGCTGCGCGCTCGAGCCGAATGAATTCGGCGCTCCCTAAGCTCATTGACTGAAACATTCGCAAATATAACCTCGTAGATACTTTTTACATAGACCTAAAATTTATTGATAGGACCAATTTAATGAAATACTTTAAAGCTGTTTTTGCACCCGTATTTTTGCTGGCCCTGGCCTGCTTCGCGTCCGCTACAGGTTACTGCCATCAAAGCCGGAAAACTTGTCGATCCGGAAACCGGCACTACCGCCGCGAATCAGGTCATCCTGGTTGAGAAAGGCCTGATCACCGCGGTCGGCCCCGGGCTGGCGATCCCCGCCGGTGCGACGGTCATCGATCTTTCCGGCGCCACGGTGCTGCCCGGCCTTTTTGACGCTCACTCGCATCTTTGCTACACCACTGTGCCGCAAGAGCGCAATCAGTTCAGTATCGACATGCAGGAGACGACCGCCTACCGCGCTGTCGAGGGCACCAGGAACGCCAAAGATATGCTCGAATCCGGCTTTACCACCGTGCGCGACGTGGGCAATAACGGCCGCTACGGCGACACTGCGCTGCGGCTGGCGATCGAACGCGGGATCGTTCCCGGCCCGACCATGATCACTGCCGGGCGGATCATCGCGCCTTTCGGCGGCCAGTATCAGCTGCAGCCCGACCGCCCGGAACTCGGCAACCCGGAATATCTCTACGCCGACACGCACGACGAGATGGTAAAAGCCATCCGCGAAAATATTCACTTCGGCGCGCTGGTGATAAAGATCGTGGTGGACGATCAGAAATACATCTATACTGCCGATGACATCAAGTTTATGGTAGGCGAAGCGCACCGCGCCGGCGTCAAACTCGCCGCGCATTGCATGACCACCGAAGGCGCGCGCAATGCCGTGCTCGGCGGTGTCGATTCCATCGAGCATGGTTTTCGCATGACCGATGAAGTGCTGCAGCTGGCCAAGGACCATAACGTCGTGCTGGTCGGGACCGATTTTACCGAAAAAGCCGCGGGCCTAATGGGAGGCGGCCCGGACTTCCCGAAATTTTTTCACGGCGTTTTTCTCGACCGGTTAAAACGCGCTTATAAGATCGGCGTCACGATGGCCTACGGCACGGACGCGTTCTTTGCCGAGCCCGGCGAAACACGCGGCACGATCGCCGTCTCTTACATCGACAGCTTTACCGAGGCCGGCGTGAGCAACAAAGACATCCTCAAGATAATGGTGCCCAACGCCGCCAAACTCCTGGGCGTTGATAAACAGCGCGGAGCGATCAAGGCCGGGCAGGCCGCCGATATAATCGCCGTGCCGGAAAATCCGCTGGATAATATCAACACGCTCAAGAAGGTTTCCTTTGTCATGAAGAATGGCGTGGTTTATAAGAGATAAGGTAGTGATTAGTGATTAGTGATTAGTGATACGGTTCTTTTAGCCACTAATTACACAAATAACACGAATTAATGAATTCTTTATTTGTGTTATTTGTGTAATTAGTGGCCGTATCAGTGACTTTATGGGCAAGGCTATTAGTAACAAGTCTGATCCCGGTATGCATTAAGCCCTATTCCCTATTTAATCTATTTACAAAAACCACTTTATTGATGTTTAATGACTGCATGAAAAAAGCGGCAGTATTTGTCTTTTTATTTTCGGTCATTTCAGTTTTCGCACAGCCCTCTGCCAGAGCGCTTAAAACTTTCGATAGCGGCGGGCTCAAATTCAGCTACCCGCCGGATTGGAATATAACGGATCAAAGTACTTCGGATATTCAAAATATATTGCTTTCAAAAAAAGGGACGAATGTATTGATCTCTTTGATATCGCCGCTGGCCAGCCCCGGATCGCAGGAAGATTATGAGCGCATGCAGAATGTGATAAACACGCTCTATGTTAATTCGATCCACGAAGGCCTGGCCACCCAGCTTGACCCGCCGCGGCAGGAAGGCACCTGTCTCTCTCTTAACGGGCGGGACATTTCCGGCAATCGCTACATTGGCGTCTATAATAATGAGCCGAGCTCCGGTGAAATTTATCCGTTTCTTTTGGGCAACAGGTTTATTACCATGATCTATCTGCGCACTGACAAAGATGCTGTCACGGGCGAAAACGCCTGGCGCGAAGTGATAGGATCGCTTTACCTGGCAAGATCAAATAAAGATATAGCGGGCCTTAATTTCAAACATCACGAGTTGGAGATCGGGATCGTAAATGGTTATGCAAAAAGCCTGATCCACCCGAGCTTCTTTACCATGACCCGCAGCGTCGGGTCCGGCCTCACGGTAGTCGTCAATGTAACGATAGATGAAACCGGTAAAGTTACTTCGGCCAGATCGGATGCGAAGTTTGGCGAAGCCAGGCTGGCTGCGATCCAGGCCGCAAAAATGTCGAAGTTCACCCCGACCGTCAGGTGCGGCAAACCGATCAAAGTTACCGGCCGGATAATCTATGATTTTCGCAAGGGCCGCCGCCCGCTTTGAAATTGAAAAGGTAACGTGTCGGTACCTCAGAACACAGTGACCGGCTTTGCTTATAGTGATTAATTATTGATGGTTAATGATCAATGAACTCTTTGGCCAGCTCTTAAATTAATCACTAATCATTCACAATTAATCATTACTATGATCACCTACTTTGCATTTCTACGTGGAATGAACCTCGGCAAGCGCAACGTCAAAATGGACGAGCTGCGCGCGATTTTCGCCGAGCTTAAACTTGAAAACGTGCGTTCGTATATCGCCAGCGGCAATATAATTTTCGACACTAAAGAAAAAGACGAAAAAAAGTTGACGGCAAAGATCGAAAAGCATCTGAAAGAACGCCTCAGCTATGACGTCAAAGTAATGCTCCGTTCGCAAGCCGAACTGTCGGCGTTACTAAAGAACAACCCCTTCAAAAATCCGCCCGAAGGCACAAAAACCTATATCAATTTTTATAATGAATTACCCGCCAAAGCGGCGATGAAAACATTCCTGGACGCATGCAATTCCGAGACTGAAATTTTCAAATTCCAGGGCCGCGAGCTTTACATGATGTTTCATGTGGGTTTTAGCGAATCGCGATTTTTCAAAAACCCCAAATTGGAGAAACAACTCGGCGTGCTCGCCACCAACCGCAACCTCAATACGCCAACTAAAATGCTGGCCCTGCTGGAAAAGGAGTAAGCGATCCCCTAAATTGAGGTGCTGGGTTTTTCAGTGCCATTCGGAATAGATAAAAGATGATAGCTGATAACTGAAAGATTCGATCTATCCTCTATCATTATCATCTATCATCTATCATCTATCATCTATCAGTTATCAGCTATTCCGAATTACATTCCGCGCCGACACCGCAACTTTAAGACATTACTAAGGAGTAAAAAAACTATGGACAGTACAAATGGAACTGAAGTCGGGAATGTGCATTTTGTAGATTCGGTCCAGGCGATCGAGGGCGGCACGAATTATCTCTTCCGCGGCTCTAAACCGCTCAATGATGACAACAGTTTTAACTACACGGGGTTGGTAACTGCGATCAGGAATGCCGGCCGCAAGTCGAATATAATAATGCCCGCCGATTACAAGATATACGACATCAACCTGCAGCAATGGGAAAACGCGGGCGAGGTGCCGCAGATCGTGTCCGAATATGAATATTTTCAGGCCAACTCGGGCCAGGGATGGTTCGATTTTTGGGAGACAAAAGGCACCGGGCTTTGCCCCTTCGATGCCCCGCTGCGGGACGAAGCCGTGACGAAATACATGGCGCTGAACCTCGACGCGTGGCTGCCCGATACGCTCATTTCGCGCACCGAAAAATTGCACCAGATCCTCGCCTTCTCGCAGCCAACGACCGTCGTTTACGTTCACTGCTCCGGCGGCGACGACCGGACCGGCGAAATGATCGGCGCCTATTACCTGCGCTGGATGAATATGAGCTGGGAAGCGATGAACATCAGGAATCAGCAATGCGCCGGCGGCCCCTTTGGCTGCAACAACTATCGCGCGGTGCTCTGGTATGCCATCTACCTCTATTATACGTGCGGGCAGCCCACCGATTACGCCAAGCCCTTTCAGTGTAATAACGCCGGCACCTATGAAATAGCCTGCGGCAAATCGGCGGGGTAAACGGTTCAGAGTTCAAACTTTAGTTTGTTTCTTTATTAGTGACCAAGACAAGCTGAAGCTTGAACTCTAAACATATTTACTATTGGTACATTGCTTGCATATCAAAGATCTGAGGGTACGATTATGATACGCAAGTTAAAATCAGGCGAATACCGTATATATTCGATCAAAAAAGACGAGAAAACCGGTAAGCGCAGAAACCTCGGCACCTTTAAAACAAAAGGAAGCGGCCGAAAAACACGAACGCGAGATTCAGTATTTTAAGCGACACAAGTAGAATACAGTCTATCGAGTCAGTGAATCCATTGAGTCTATTGAGTCCATTGAGTCTATAGAGTCCATTGAGTCTATAGAGTCTATAGAGTCCGGAGCTTTAAAGCTTCTTAACACACAAAAAACGCTCTGGACTCTACAAACTCTATAGACTCTACAAACTCTATAGACTCGCTAGGCTAATTTATGAAAAATCCTGATCGCCGCCGCGGTTCGTGCCTGGGACGCATTTTTGCGTTTTTGATCTCGACTTTTGTAATGCTGCTCATTGCCGAAGTCATTCTGCGTACTTTCCTGCCTGTCTACCAGGTCTCGATACTCCAGTCATACCAGTATGACGAAGAATTGGGAACGCGGCTGCGCCCGAACGTGCACCTTTTTAAAACCACCGACTTTCAGCAGGAGGTCCGTACAAATGCGCTCGGCACGGTAAATTTTCAGGACGATTTCGCGGGCTATGAAAATCTCGTTTTTGCCGCCGGCGATTCTTTTACCCAAGGCACCGGGCTGCCGGCGGACATGTCTTACCCGGCGCAGCTCGACCTAATTCTTAACACTGACGAGAACGGTTTTTATCAAAAGAAATTCGGCGTGGTAAATCTTGGCATCGCGGCTTCGGGCGGCGAGCAGGCGCTGATCTCGCTCAAACGTTTTTCCGGCTCCATCGGCAAGCCGAAAGTAATTCTCTATCTCGGCTGCGCCAATGACTTTGAAGACGATAATTTATTTAAGACGGGCTACCGGCATAAACATATGGTGGAAGGCAGCCCGACCTGGGGATCGTTCGTGCGCCCGATGCAATGGCTGACCGACGATCTGCAGCTCGGCATTCGCCTTAAAGCCGCCATCTTTAATCTGCGGCGCGGCACCGCGCAAGTTGATAATATGAAAGGCCAGACGCAGCAAGTTCCCTCCATCGCCGAACTGGAAGGGCCGGTGCTTGATCGCTTAGCTGCCTTTGCCAAAGAAAATAATGCGCAGCTCGTCGTCAGCTGGAGCGACAACGGAACGTCCTATGAATGGCTGAAAACCTGGGCGCAAAATAATTCGGTAGGGTTTGCCGATTGGTCACCGAAAGTTAAATCCGTCGAAGCCGCCATCCCCGCCCTGCCCGAAGACAACCAGCACTCCGGCGGCCACCACCGCGGCTGGTTTAACCACGTCCTCGCCGAAGAATACGCAAGGCAGATAAAAAGTCAGTAGCGCTGGCGTCCGTAAACTCCCCTCCTTTTGAAGGAAGGGTGGCAGCCGCTTCGGCTGACGGGGTGGTTACTCTTTTTATGGAGCACGGCCTTTCTTAAACTCCCCTCCTTTTCAAGGAGGAGTGGCAGCCGCGCGGCGTGACGGGGTGGTTACTCTTTTTATGGAGCACGGCCTTCTTAAACTCCCCTCCTTTTCAAGGAGGGGTGGCAGTCGCGCAGCGTGACGGGGTGGTTACTTTTTTATGGAGCGCGGGCATCCTGCCCGCCTTCTCAATTCCGCCAGCGCATTATCCGCTATGAGGTCAGAACCGGGAAACTCCCCTCCTGCCTGAGGAGAGGTGGCCGAAGGCCGGGGTGGTGGGAGCGCGACCGGGTTTCCTTTATAAAACGCTCGCAGTTTAATTACGCGTAAGCTGCCACACCGGCCTCGGCAACATCCTGATCCTGCTCGACCGTTCCACCTGAAACGCCGATTGCGCCCACGACATTTCCCTCACTATCCACGATCGGAATACCGCCTGCGAAAATAATTATCTCTGCCGTCGTTGCTGGCGTTGATGCCAAACAGCGGGCCGTCCGGCAGCGAAGCGGCGCCCAGATCTTTGGTCGACATATCAAAGGCCCGCGCCGTGTAAGCTTTTCCTTGCGCGATGTCGATACTGCCCTGCCAGGCGCCGTCCATCTTCGCAAAAGCCGTCAAATTATTCCCTGCATCCACCACGGCAATATTCATCATCACCTTGATCTTATTCGCCCGCTTGCGCGCCGCCGCGATCACCTTGTTCGCCTGATCCAACGTAATTCCGTTTGCTGCCGGCATATTTTTTGTTCTCCCCCTGGTTTAATTATCGTTAAATTTATCGCTACTGACGGGAGCCGAATAAATTCGGCGCTCCATACTAATCAAAACATTTCTCCGGCACATTCTCGATCGTATTTTTGATCAGCATATCGACGACCGGGTGAAATTGTCGCCGATTTCGGCATAGACCTTAAGCTGTTCGTCGGCCGAGGTGCCGCGGTCGAGGATGGTGTGGATATGCTCGATCTCTTTGCGCGAATCCAGCTCGTCGACCACTTCGTCCACAAAATCCAGCAGCTCGCGGATCAGGTCCTTGACCGGGACCTCTTTTTGCTTGCCCAGGTCGAGCAGTTTGCCGTCCAGCCCGTAGCGGATCGCGCGCCATTTATTTTCCTGGATCAGCCGGCGGTGATAGAGCCGGAAGCCGAGATTCTTTTCGATCAGCGTGTCCAGCTTGGCGACGATCGCCTGGAATAGCGCCGCGACGGCGATCGTATCGTCGACCCGCGTCGGGATATCGCAGATGCGGAATTCGAGCGTCGGGAAAAACGGGTGCGGGCGCACGTCCCACTAGATCTTCTTCGCGTTGTCGATGCAGTTCATCTTGATCAGCAGATCGACATAGCCTTCGAAACTGCTGGTACGACTCGAAATGATCGGGGATCTCGGTGCGCGGAAACTTTTTGAACACCTCGGAGCGGTACGATTTGAGCCCCGTGTTGTGCCCCAGCCAGAACGGGCTCGACGTGGTCAGCGCCAGTACGTGCGGCAGAAAATACCGCGCGGCGTTCATGATCTGGATTCGGCGCTCGGGGCTCGGGATACCGACGTGGACGTGCAGGCCGAAGATCAGCAGCGAGCGCGCGACCATCTGCAGTTCTTCGACGATCAGCTCGTACCGCTCGTCGTCAAAAATCTTCTGATCGCCCCAGTGCGAGAACGGGTGCGTCGAAGCGGCGACGATCTCCATGCCCTTTTTCCGCGCCAGCGCGGAGATGATGCACCGCAGCTTGGAGATTCTTCGCGGGCTTCTGGATATTGCGCGCAAACGCCCGTGCCGACCTCGATCATCGACTGGATCATTTCGGGCTTTATCTTCTCGCCCAGCAGCAGTTTGCCTTCGTCCAGAATTTCCGAAACGTGCGACTTCAGTTCTCGCGTCACCGGGTCGACGATCTGAAATTCTTCCTCGATCCCGAGCGTAAATTGATCAAACATAATTTTTCTTTAATGATTAACGGTTAGTGATTAATGGTTAATTGCCTTTTTTGCGCTCTTCGCGTCTTCATCTTTGCGCTCTCTGCGGTAAGATTTTTAACCGCAAAGGCCGCGAAGGAAGAAACGCGAAGTTCGCAAAACTTACAACCCTAATGTCTCGCGAATATGTTTTTCGTCTTCGGGCGACAGATTGTGAAAACGCACGCCGACGCCCTGGCCCGGGTCGCTATATACGACCACGCCGCTTAGGCTCATTTCCCTGTCGCCCAGCGCGAGTTTAAAGAAAAGCAGCGTGCCCTCGAGCAGCTCGGTCTTGGTGGCGAGGTAAAACCCGCCGATCCCGATGTCGCGGGTATTGGCAATGCCGGTGGTCTCGCCGCCGTTAAAGCCCACCTCGACGATCAGCTTTTTGCGGTCAAATTCGCGCCGCTCATCGCTGGCGGTCGCCTTCTGCAGTTCTTCGTCGCGCGCAATTTTCAGATTGTCCACAAGTTTGTTCCTTGTAAAAGATTATACTGAATTCGTGTTAGTTAATGTATTTTCGTGGTTTCCGTCTTTTATTACAAGTATTGACCACGGAATCACGCTAAAATCCTCTAAATTATGAGGTCAGAACCTGGGAACGGTAGCGAGGGTTTTCGCGGCTCTGCCGCCGTGCTGTGCGGAAAGGCTTTGCCTTTAAACTCCCCTCCTTACGAAGGAGGGGTAGCATCGCGTAAGCGATGACGGGGTGGTTCTCTCTTTTATCAACGATAAGAAACCCGGGTCGCTCTCCCACCACCCCGGCCTTCGGCCACCCCTCCTCGGGCAGGAGGGGAGTTTCCCGGTTCTGACCTCATTTCCCGCTTCCTACATCTTTCGCCGTGTCCAAAAAGGCCTGCGCCGCGTGAGACAGCACCGTGTTGCGGCGATAGATGATATGCAGCTTTCTTTCCAGCCTGATCTCTTTTATTGAAACGCCGGCTAGGGTTCCCTGGTCCAGTTCGGATTGGGCGGACAATTTCGGAACCAGCGCCACGCCCGTGCCGGTTTCCACCAGTTTTTTGATCGCTTCGAGCGAAGGCAGCTCAACGCTGATATTGAGCGGCACCGAATATTTCTCAAAAGTTTCGATCACGCTTTCGCGATACGGCGAAGGCGCGTTGTGCGCCACAAAATTTTCTCCGCCCAGATCTTTGACCGAAACCTCGCCGCATTTTGCCAGCGGATGTTTTGGCGCGACGATCATCACCAGTTCGTCGCCTTCGACCGCCACGGATTTTACCGATTCGTCATGCGGCTTGAACGAGATCACGCCCAGTTCCACTTCGCGCCCGATTATCTCGGTCGGGATGCGGCTGGCCACGCCGCGCTTTACCTCGACCTTGATGTGCGGGTAGCGCTGGCGAAAAATGCGGATCACCGGCAGCAGGTAAAAGACCGTGTGCTCGTTGGCGCTGATGGTCACCTTGCCGTGGTGCAGGTCTTTGAGTTCGCGAATGGCGCTCTGCGCGTCCTTGCGCAGGTTGAGCATCTGCTTGGCGTATTCGACCAGCACGTTCCCGGCCGAGGTCAGCGTGCCGTCTTTGGAAGAGCGGTCAAAAAGCTTCTCGCCTACATCGGCCTCCAACCGCCGGATCGCCTGCGAAATGGCCGGCTGCGTGCGGTTCAGAATATCCGCCGCCCGCGAAAAACTCTTCTCTTTCGCCACCGTCACCAATACCTCTAGCTGATTGATATCCATTCGTGTTATGAGAATTATAATATCATAAATTTTGTGTATGGAGCGCGGGCATCCCTGCCCGCAGATCGCGCTAAAGAATTTTAGCCACAGAGAACACAGAGTACACAGAGATCATTATTCTCGTCTTTCCTCTGTGGTCTCTGTGCCCTCTGTGGCTACTAATCTTCATGTTCTTTCTGTTGTGTGTGAAAGAAGCGGGCAGGGATGCCCGCGCTCCATAAATTAATCACTGGTGATATCATTTTCCACATCTACATCGGCGATATAGATATGATGGGTTGAGCCTGATTCCATCGGGTTTTCCGGAATATAGCGGAGCGTGATCGTAAGCGTGTCATTTTCGTCAACCGTGGCCGCCAAATAACGCCGGCCGTAAAAGTCGGTGTTCAACTGCTCCAGCGGGTCAGATTTTGAATACGCGAGCAAATTCAAGGTTCCGGAAGCCAGTAGTGCCAACACGAGCAATCTGATGAGCATGTTTTTCATGTTACTTAAGTTCCTTTTTGAGAGTTTAGGATGTTGCCCAACGATTATGCGCCTTTCTTGTCAGAACCCGAAGCGGTAGCGAGGGTTTGCGGCTCTGCCGCCGTGCTGTGCGGAAAGGCCCTGCCTTTCCGCGAGTCGCTCTCCTTATAAATACACGGAGGCTCAGCCTCCGCCAAATAATTGTCAGAACTGCCGGTAAGCCATAGGCTTACCGCACATCACTGCGGCAGAGCCGCGAATCAATACCCTGAAACGCTGTTCCACTTCGGTTATTTGACACCCTTTTCCCTGCCAAGCTACCATAACGTTCTGATTATACGGCGCTAATTTATACTTATGGGTTTTTCGACCAAGGCAATTCACGCGGGCAATGAGCCCGACCAGACCACCGGAGCAGTTTCGGTCCCCATTTACCAGACCTCGACATACAAGCAGGAAGCGCTCGGTAAGCCGACGGGCGGCTTTGAATATGCCCGCACGCAAAATCCGACGCGCTCGGCGCTCGAAGCCAATATTGCCGCGCTCGAGGGCGCGAAATACGGCTACGCTTTTGCTTCGGGAATGGCGGCGATCGACGCCACTTTGAAACTGGTCAAGTCCGGTGATCACGTCATCCTGGGTGACAACACCTATGGCGGCACATTTCGTCTGTTTGACCGCGTGCTGCGAAATTACGGCATCGAATTCGACCTCGTCGATACTACCGACGCTCTTAATGTCGAAGCCGCGATGAAACCCAACACCAAGATGGTCTTTGTCGAAACGCCGACCAACCCGGTGATGTCCGTGACCGATCTGAAGGCCGTTTCCGACGTTGCGCACGCCAATGATGCGCGCGTGGTGTGCGACAACACATTTATGTCGCCTTACCTGCAGCGCCCGATCGAACACGGCGTGGACATCGTCGTTCATTCGACCACCAAATATCTCAATGGGCATTCTGACGGCGTGGGCGGTTTTGTCGCTTTAAATGATGATACCGACGCGGAATGGATCAAATTTGTGCAAAACAGCATCGGCGCGATCATTTCGCCGATGGACGCCTTTTTGGTGTTACGTGGAACAAAAACACTCGCTATCCGAATGGAAGCTCACGATAAAAACGGCCGCGCGGTGGCCAATTTCCTGGGCGAACATCCGAAGGTGCAAAAAGTTTATTACCCGGGGCTGGTTTCGCACCCGCAGCATGAGGTAGCCAAGCGCCAGCAGTTCGGCTTTGGCGGAATGGTGTCTTTTGAAACCGGCAGCTTAGAGAATGCAAAGAAAGTTTTAGAATCCGTCAAGCTATGTACGCTGGCTGAGTCGCTGGGCGGTGTGGAATCGCTGATCTCGCACCCGGCCTCAATGACGCATGCGTCTGTGCCAGCTAGATAAACGCAATAAGCTCGGTATTACCGACGGGCTGGTGCGTATTTCCGTGGGAATAGAAGATATTGAAGATATCATTGAAGATTTAGATCAGGCGCTGGCGCAAATTTGATTTTGGATTCGGGATTTTAGATTTTAGATTGATATTAAGATAGGTTGAAGTCAAAAGGTAACGGGTCAGTACCGGGAACGCAGTGACCGGCTTTGAGCGCAGCGAACATATTTTAAGCCAAAGCGCTCTTTATTAAGAAAGCGGTACTCGCTTCGCTCGTGAGCCGGTCACTACGTTCCCGGTACTGACTTCATTACGATAGCCGCATATTTCATTTATGAGCTTTATATTCAATCCAAAATCTAAAGTTTGGAATATAGCCAAAAAGTTTCCTATTAAGTTATAATTACTGTTGATTTATGTTGACCGTTGAGGTGCACGCCACATCACATATCGGACGCGTACGCAAAGGCAATGAGGATAACTACCTCGTGCTGAATATTGACGCTTCGCAAACCTGGACCAGCGAACAAGACTCGCATAGTTTCCCCGTCGAATCGCAAAAGCTGGACGTGGGCGACGAAGGGCTCATTTTGGCCGTTTCCGACGGGATGGGCGGCGCCTTAGCCGGCGAAGTAGCGAGCAAAATGGCGGTCGAAGGCGTAAGCAAACGCCTGCTCGACGGCGACCCGGACAGAACTTTGGGTGATGAGGAACCGGGCGGCGAAAGCCTGATCGAAAAGCTCTATGAAGCGACGGTCCACGCCAATAGCGAGATCCACCGCCAGGGGCGCAGCGACCCGCAGTTTAACGGGATGGGCGCGACCTTTACCGCGGCGGCGGTTACCCGGCATGAATTGGATATCGTCCAGGTGGGCGACAGCCGCGCATACGTGGTGCGGGGCGGCGAGATCACCCAGGTGACCAAAGACCAATCGCTCGTCCAGCAGCTGATAGACGCCAACCAGATCAAACCCGAAGAAGCGGAAACCCATGCGCTGAAAAACGTTATCCTGCAGGCGCTGGGCGCGCAGAGCGAGGTTTTCCCCGTTCCCTGCCGCATCGTGCCGTGCCGCGGCGACGTGGTGCTGCTTTGCAGCGACGGTTTGTCAAATAAACTGCATGCCGAGGATATGCTCGGCTCGGTAAAGAAACACTCTGCCGATCTGGACAAGGCTTGTGCCGAAATGGTGCGGATCGCAAATGAACGCGGCGGCGAAGATAATATCACTATCGTGCTGGCGCGGTTAGACGGCGACGACCTGGCGGCCTCAGCCGACGGCGTGGTAGAGGTCGAGCAGCTTATCTTTAACGATATGCCCGATCACGAAGACCTGGAAATAACGGCAGACCCGGTTTAAGGCGGAAACGCGACAGTTATGGAGCGTGTCTTCAGTTCTTGCGGAATGCGGAATGCGGATTTTTTGATTGGAGATTGAAAAGCAGGCCTTGTTCCTGCTTTTTTGTTTTGTTTTTTTCGTGTTGTTTCGTGTGATTTCGTGGTTACTTCTTAAACACTCTATTTACAAGGCTGTAAGATTGGAACCACGAACACACACGAAGTAACACGAACAAATCCTAAATCGTTATCGTGGCTCTCTAGGCTTCCCAGACTCACTAGACTCTCCAGACTCTCTAGGCTTATCCGGAATAAAATCCCCCGTGAAAAGCTCGACCGCATTTTTTGCTAAACCTACAAAAGGAATAGCGTCGATGCCTGAGTTCACCACTCCTTTGACAAGCCCTTTATTCCTGATATCCAGCCCGACCAGAGCGACCGCCACTACCGTTCCGAAAGGCGGAATGGACTTCGCCACGCGTTTGGCGATCTGCCATCCGCCAGCCTGCACCAATTTCTTTCCGAGGCTTTTTTTCTCCATATTACTTAACCAAGCCCGACCTGGTCATAAGGCAGAAACGCGACAGTTATGGAGCGTGCCGGTTTTTATTCCAATATTCCAATATTCCAGTGTTTCAGTTGGCTCAGCTTGGAATTTTTGGAATAGCGAAGCGTGGAATTATGGAATAAAAGAGAGCACGCTCCATAACTGTCGCGTTTCCGCCTACTCCCCCCGCCATCCCGGCAGCTCTTCTACGGCCTTACGCACGTAGATCGAGGTGCCTTCGATGCGCACGACCTCGACCTTTTCGCCCTGGAGCAGCGGCGTTTCGCCATCGGCGGGAAACGCTTTCCAGATAGAGCCGTACACTTTTACTTCGCCTTCGTTCATGGTGCCGGCGCTGGCAATGGTCACCGTGCCGATCTTTCCCGGCAGGGTGTCGACATTCATTTTTACATTGTCGCCCTCACCGAGCGCAAAACGATGCGAAAAGATCGTCCGCGACATCACGGTCAGCGTTATCGAAACCACCGCAAAGACCAAAAACTGCCAGAAAATGCCCAGCCCCAGGTAGCCGACAAAGGCCGCCGCCAGCGCGCCGATCCCAAACCAGAACAGCACAAATCCGAGCGTAAAAATTTCGGCCACGATCAAGCCGACCCCCAGCAGTGTCCATAATATCCAAGCGATGTTATCCATAGCAGATTCTTCGCTTACAGTATTGGGTTAAATGCGGAAATCTTCAAGCCCTAAAGCGTAATACGCGATACGTGATACGCGATGTCTTGTTTAGTGCGTTTCGTGTGATTCGTGGCTAATTTCCGCTTCGTACATGATCCAACGGCAATTTTAACCACGAAATACACTAAACGCACGAATCCAAATCTAAATCTCAAAATTGCGCCTTTTCCGCCCGCCGTGTTATCTTTTTTACTCGTGCTGGGGTGGCGGAATTGGTAGACGCACAGGACTTAAAATCCTGTGTCCTTCGGGGCGTGCGGGTTCGATTCCCGCCCTCAGCACCATTTTGGTTCCTTTCCCGCAAAACTCGTTCGCATTATGAAAAAAGCGCTCAAATTGTCACTCGTTCTGTTGTTTGCCGCGATGAGCGGTTTTGCGCAGGAAAATGATAAAAAATTCATTTCAGCCGACGGCGGTTTCCGGATAAACCTGCCCTCCGCATACAAATCAGCTGAGTTCGCTGGTATCTCCGCCCCTCAGGTCGGCGTCGACGGTGAAGGCAAAGCTTATTCCTGGGAAGTCTACCCAATCATTAACGCGAAAGTAACTTACTATCTTCTCACCAAGAAAAAAGGGGCATTAACGCAAGACGATAAAACCCGGCTGCTGGAGTATCTCAAAACCGAACTGAATAAATCGCTCGCCTCAATGTCCGCGCCGGTGACGGAAAAAGAATATTCGTTTCAGGGCAGCAAGGGTTTTGAGCTGCAAATAACATACCCGGGGGGAAAAGGCATACTACGGGCGTTCATTTCAGGTAAAAGACTGTTTTGCCTGACGCTGGTTTTTCCGACCGATCTCGACGAGCCTCAGTTCACCGGCATATTGGATTCCTTTCATATCCTGACCAATGACGAACTGGTGGCGGCAAAGACCGAACAGGCAGCGCCGGAAACTTTACCTCAAGCGCCCCGCACTGCGAAAGCGAGAACAGATGCCGAGGACGCCGGGCTAAAGGGCAAAGTAAAAAGCGTTCTGGAAGATAAGGAAGAGCCTAAGGTAAAGCGCGAGCATTTCTCGGAAAAATATTTTGACGAGGCCGGATACCTTGTCAAAGAGTTGGAGTTTCAGGAAGGCTACCCGGAAGTTGTGACTGTCTGGGGTTATATCGATAACAAACGTGTATCGAGCGAGAGCTATATATACTTTGACGAAGACCAGCGGCCTCCTCTGCGCGTTAAGGTTATGACCATCATGGAGGCCCCTCCTGATATACCGGCGTCTATTTCATCTGCTGGGCCCCCGGATATCGGGATCGCCGCCCCGACCGCAAAGCCTCTATACGCTTGGAGGTTCGAATATAAATATGACGAGCAAAAACGGCTGATCGAAGAATCTACGTACGAGGGAGACGGCACACTTTTCGACCGCTACGTTTTCAAATATCTCCCTGGCCGGATAGACAAAATAAGTTATGACTTTGACGGCACGGAAACATCGTATAACGTCAACATTTTGGATAAAGACGGCAGCATTATTGAAGAATATTTGCTTGACAAAAAGCTCCCAGCCGATCGCCGGGTCCATAAATACGAATTCGACGCTCAGGGAAACTGGACCGTTCGGAAAACCTACCAAAAGAAAACAGTCAAAGGCAAACCCGTTCTAAATTTACTTTCGACAAGTTATCGGGCCATCACCTATTACCCCTAACAGCCGGCGCCGATCTAATTCGCGTTTATCGGCTCGATCGCTTTTCCGGCAGCTCATCTTTTTATTCCTTTTAGCTAAATTTACAAAGTTCGCCGGATTAAAAAGTCGACGTTAACCTGGGAGCGCAGGCATCTTGCCTGCAAGCGCGCTGCTCGCGCTAACTGGCGTAAATCAGAGACTTTTAGATCGCTTCGCTACCCAGCCAGGCAGGATGCCCGCGCTCCCAGGTTTAGCCTGTGCGATATAACACGAAAACTGCAAAAAACCTGATAATAACAGGAAAATCTTCTTACAATACCTGCAGCTATGGGCGATAATATCCTCGCGGCGATTCCCTCCTGCGGGCCTTTTACACGTTCCGCTGATCTTTTCCAGCCGCTTTTATATACTTTTGGGCCGTTACGTGAGATTTACGCGATTTCTGGAACATTTTTGGAACAGGTGCAACACTGGCGCACACTGGAACAGTGCTGCACTCCCTTCCTTTAAGCGATAAAATCAGCCGGTCACTACGTTCCCGTTACTGACTCCGTTTTCATTTTGAATTTATGATCTCCAGCGCCTTATCCAGCAGTTCATCTTTGCCTTCTTTAATTCCTTTGATGGTCGGCGTCATAACGATGTCCGGCACTATGCCGATCCTTTGCGTTTCGCGGCCGTCCGGATAGTAAATTCCGATACCGCTGATCATTGTGCTGATACCGCCGGGCAGCGAGAATTGCGAGACGTTGCCGTCCGCGCCGGCGGTGGTGCTGCCAATGACGACCGCGCCGGGGGCCGTCCTCAAAGCCATGGTCGTATATTCGGCCTGGCTCTGCGTCAACTCATTTATCAGGATGACAACTTTTCCTTTATAAGCGCTGCTGTTTTCCTTTCCGACCTTTAACGGCTCCGTATAGTTAAAAAGGCCCGGATTGGCGAGACTTCCGCCGGTGAACTTAACAAAATCCGTGGGCCCCGGCAGCAAAAATTCTCCCAGGCTAAAGACGATGAAATCCGAAGGATAGGTGCGCAGATCGACGACCAGCCCGCGAGTTTTGGCGATCTCCGGAATTATCTTTGCTATCTCTCCTTCTTTTAGCGAGCCGGGGTAAAGATAGCTGATATCCGTACCGATCAGTTTATAAGCCTCGCCTTTTTTGTTATAGACGTCGGCAAAGCCCATCTTGAATTTGTCCCTGGTGCGGGTTTCGACCCTGGCCTCTTTCGAAACACCGTCTCGCATGTACCTGACGTTTACGAAACTCTCGTTGGTGTACAAAAGAAAACGGGCGATATCGCGCAGCTGCGTCGGGTAATTTGAAGCCGGTGTTAACCGCAATTTTTCTTTAATGATGTCCGAAACTTTTTTGCCGTTCACCGTCTCTATCACGTCGCCGATCTTTAGCCCGGCTTTTTCCGCCAGTTCCTGGTCCCAATAGTGAGTGACCACGGCCTTGTCTTCGACAAAAGTTATGTTGACGGACGCCAGGTTAAGCCCGCGGTATTTCGCCATCGTCGGGTCCGATCCCCAGATATTGGCGTGAGTGTCGTGGATCCTGGCGATCAGTGCCAGCGCGGCTTTTTTATACTCGAGCTCATCGCCGGCATTAGCAAACAGCGGAACAAATTCCGGCAAAACATTGTTCCAGTTTTCTCCTATCAGATGACGATTCGGAAAGAAATACTGAATGATGTTCCAGTAGCGGAACAGACTCAACAGCCGGTAACCCGCATCGGGATAGGCCATCGTTTTATACGCTGCCTCATTTTTGAATATCGGGTTTCCGATGCCGGGCGCAAATCCGATGTAGTAATTTTTGCTTTCCCTCTTGGCATTTTTGACCGCGGTTAATTGCCCGGCCAGTTTATCGCCCAGAGTTTTGGACGTTAGCCAGGAAAGATCCGGGCTAAGCTTGATCTGCGGAACCGCCGCAACTTTCACCCCGTCTTTTATCGGAGCTTTGGGCGCTGCCGGGGGCGGGGGCGGGCCGGCGGTAAAAGCTCCCAGGCTTTCCACCCATGCGAAAAGTATTTCGTTCCTATGGTTCTTATTTTTTGCCGCCAGAATTTTTGGCAGGATCCGGAACAATTCGTAATCCCAGTTGTGATCGCCGCGGGCGATCGCCGGATGATGATACTTCAAAAATCCCCACACTTTTCCGAGCACGGCCAGGTCTTCTACCTGCCTTTTTTCCAGCTTGAGGGCGCCGAGCTTAGAGCCGGCGTCGAACTCTTTGTCCAGGCTGGCCTTAAATACGACCGGGGGACGGGACTTCGCTTCTTTGAAATCTTTTCCGTCGATCAGGATCTGCAGATCGTCAACCCACAGTTTTCCTTTGCCCGTTAAAAGCGCGCCGACATAGATGGTCTGGGCTTCCGCCGGGAGCGGAAGCGTGATCGAAAACTGCGCCCAATCCGCCGACCCTTTGATGTCGCGCGACTGCATGTTATCAAACTCCATTACCCCGCTTTCGCCGTCAACGCGAAGAAACAACCCGGCAAATCCGCCGGTGACGTCCTTAAGCTTTAGAAATCCGCGAAGCTCTATCTCTTTGCCTTCATAAAGCGCGGGTATCTGATAAGCAGCCGCCCCGAATGAAGCGGCGGTGTCCGCCGGTTCCAGCGAAAGCGAAACGTTTCCGCTCCTTTTTTCGCTGCTGTCGGTTTTCAGGCTGTAACCCGTACCCCATTGCGCCCATTTATCGGGCAATTTTGCGGCGTCCGAGCTTTTTTCAAAGCCGAGGTTAAACTCTGCCGGCGGGTTTCCGGCGTTTTCTACCTGGCCGAATGTCGTCAAAGCGAATAAAGCGGTCAATAACAGAGTGAGAAGGAGTTTCATAATTTATTACCTTGCGTAATCGATTTTCTTAAACAAAAGAGGTGATTATCGTAATGAAGTCAGTACCGGGAACGTAGTGACCGGCTTCTTATCTCGACTAGCCATATACGGTTAGTTTTTTCGCTGCGCTCATTTAGCCGGTCACTGCGTTCCGGTACTGACCCGTTACTTTTGACTTCCACAAATATTAAGGACAAGGCCAATTAAAACACACGGACGTTCTAAAATTATAGAACTATTTTTGCGTCGGAGAATTTTTCCACTTGTCGTCGATCACCACGGTTTTTAGCGAAGGCGCGTCCAGCAGGTTGGTATCAAAGCCGTTAATGTAAGGTTTTACCAGCGAATTGGAAACGGCGAAATAGAGCGGGATCGCCGGGATCTGTTCGAGGGCTTCCGTTTCCGTGAGAAATATTTTTGCCGCACGGGGATCACTTTCTTTCGCGCTTTGCGGGCTTTCGGTTTCCGCACCCGGACGCTCAGGGGGATTTGAAGCAGGTGTGGGCGCTGCCAATGTCACGTTCGACCGGTTGTTAAATTCTTCCAGCCGCTTTAACAATTCTTTATCGCGTTCATCCTGCCAGTTGTTTAGCGCGGCCTCAAAATGCCCGTGGTTGGCGGTAAAAAGGGTCAGCATGCCGGTGGTTTCATCGTTGGTCGGCATCACCACCCCGCGGCGCACGATGTCATAGTCGCCGTTCTTTATCGCCTCTTCATATTCCGCGCGATCTTTGATGATGATCTGGGTCGGGATGCCAAAATTTTTCAGCCACATTGCGGCAATGCTTTGCGCGATGCGCCGCTGCACGTCGTTGCGGTTGATCAGCAAGCGGATCGCCGGGAAGCTATTGGTGTCCGCAAAGCCCGCCTCTTTCAACAGCCGTTTTGCTTCCGGCGCGTCTTCCGTCAACTTCTGATTCTCATCGCCGATAAACGGAAGATAATCAAAAGCCGGTTCGCCCGCGCCTTCCAGCTCATCCTGCACGATCCTCGCGCGGTCGATCATCATCGAAAGCGCTTTGCGCACGCGCAGGTCGTCAAACGGTTTGCGGCCGGTATTGAATTCGTAAAAGGTCAGCGCGTTGTGGGTTGTGTGCCGGAAATCCCGGTAGGGCGCGAGAAGTTTTAGCGCGAGCGGCTCGAAATGAGTATTGGTGATCGCATCGATCTCGTTCGCCTGGTAAGCGGCGAGCGCGCTTTCGGCGTCGGGCTTGGCGATCATAAAAATTTTGTCCAGGCTGATGTTTTCATTCGCCCAGAAAATATCTGAGCGGTTAAGCTCGACCTGGTCTTTGCCGACCGAAGCGATGCGAAAAGCCCCGTTGGTGACGGCGCTCGGCGCATTGGCGATCGTGTGCAGCCCGGCGTCACCTTCATAAACCGGGCGAAACAGCGGATTGGCCGCGGCGGCGGGAAAATTCCCGTCCGGCTGGATCAGCCAGACACGCAGGGTCTGATCGTCGACCGCCTCAACACCCAGCCATTTGTTTACGGAAGAGCTTTTAACCGGCGTTTTTTTCGGTGCTATCTCCGCCTGCGGTGCGGCGGACATGGTGGACGGCACAGATATCGCGGGCCCGTCGGCCGCTGCTTTTTCCTTTTGCGGCTCGCCGTTTCTTTCAGGCGCGGCTTCCTGCAAAGCGGGGCCCGGCATGCCTTCCGGTTTCGCGGCCTCAAATTCTTCATCGGGCAAAACGGTAATGCCGTCATCGATGGAAAAATTCTCCGCGCCGACGATATTTTTCAGCAGCCTCGAATTGGGAACATCCGCTCCCATCTCTGCCAGCCGCCGCCAGGAGCGTTTAAAATCACGCGCGGTAACAGGGTGCCCGTTGGACCATTTTGCGCCCGTGCGTAAATGAAATGTCCAGGTCCGGCCGTCGGCGGAAACTTCCCAGCTTTCCGCAATGGCGGGTTTTGCTTCGAGGGTTTTCGGATCAAGATCGGTCAGGCCTTCATAGACCGCGCGGACCAGATCGGTTTCCGGCGGCGCGAAGGCAAGCGCCGGGTCGAGCTGTTTGGGCAGCTTGCCGTTGGCCCAGCGAAACTCTTTTTTGGCGGGCGGTTTTATCTCGCCGTAAAATTGTTTGATCTCGGGTTTTTGCAGATCGGCGCAGCCAAAAAAAGTCAGCGAAGTGAGCAGCCACAAAAAGGCGCAAAAAAGAAATGTGGAATGCGGAGCGCGGAATGCGGAGTCAGTAGCGTCGGCGTTAGCCGATGCGCTCATGTGATTGTTAGCTGTTGCGCTCATGTGGTTGTTGTTAGATATATCAAAAAACCTCGCAGACGCACCGGCTGACGCCGACGCTACTGACCTCATACCTTCCGAACTCTACATTCCGCATTTCGCACTCTACATTCCGCACTAATCCAGACTCAAGCCTCTTCAGACTTTCGTTTCACAATGACCAGCGTGATGTCATCACCGGCGGGGGCGGTCTTGGAAAAATCAGACAGCGCGCTTTCGACGCGGTCGCGCAAGCCGGCGGCCGATTTGCCGAGATGAGATTTGACGACATCCGCCAGGCGTTCCAACCCAAATTCTTCGCCTTCCGGATTTGCCGCTTCCGAAACGCCGTCGGAATAAATTACCAGCACGCCGCCCGGTTCCAGCTGCGCCTGGCCCACTTCATAGACGGCGGTTCCCAAAATTCCCAGCGGGAATCCGCCCGACGCAAGCTGCTCGGCCTTACCGCCCGGGTGCACTACCAGCGGCGGATTGTGCCCGGCATTGATAAAAGTCAGCGCGCCGGTCGGCGGATCGAGCTCCGCTAAAAACAACGTGACAAAACGGTTCGAAGGCGTGTTGGCCGCCAGGTAAGAATTGACCGCGTCGACCGTTTCGGCAAGCGTCGATTTCGCCGCCACCTGCCCGTGGATCGCCGCATGCAGCGAAGACATCAGCAGCGCGGCGGCCGTACCCTTGCCGGAAACGTCGCCCAGCGCGATCAGCATTTTGCCGTCCGGTCGCTCAATGAAATCGTAGTAATCGCCGCCGATCTCGTAACAGGAAAAACTGATCCCCTGAAATTCATAACCTTCCACAGGCGGCGCTGAATTAGGCTGTAGGTTCTGCTGGATCTCGATCGCGAATTTCAGCTCCTGCTCCATTCGCGCGCCTTCGAAACTTTCTTCCAGCAAACGCGCGTTTTCCACGCGGATAGCGGCGACCGAGCTTAGCGTCGTCAGGATCTGCAGATGCTGTTCGGTAAAATTGACCTCGTAGGTCGGGCTGTCGGCGTAGATCAGGCCAAAGACGTTTTCGTTGACCGCGAGCGGAACTGCCAGCACGGAACGGATCCCCTGCAGCGCGATGGTCTGGCCGGAAAAACGCGGGTCGTGCTGCGCATCGGAGGTCAGCACGGATTTGCCGTCGGCTAGAACTTCGTGCAGCACCGAACGGCTGACGCGCACGTCTTCCGCCTCGGCTTCCTGCCCGCGAACTTTCGCCACCGCTATGCGCACATTCAGATCGTCCGACGCGGCGTGCGCGTCGCGAAACATTATCATGCAGCGCTCCGCCGGCACGGCTTCAAAAACAAGCGCCGCCACGGTCTGCAAAGTTTCTTCCAGGCGCGCCGAGCCGAGCAAACCCACGACCACCTTGTTCATCAATCCCCAGCCGTCGATCTGCTGCCGCGCCCCACCTAAAACAGCCCCGGAAACACTCACCACCGGCGCCGAACCCGGCACTTGCCCGGCCAGGCCGCGGTCGGTGATCGAATCAAGCAGCCCGGCGGTGATCTTACTCGACGCAGGCGACAGCGCGATCGTAACCGCGGGCTCAGAGCCCCGGATGTCTTCGCTGATCAGCGGCGCGCTGCGCGAGGGCGGCGCTTTTTGCTCGTCAAAGACTAGCGATGTTTCGCCGATCTGGATCTCGCCGCCGTTTATAAGCGGCACCGCCGCGCTCACCGGCGAGCTGTTATAACGCGTGCCGTTGGCCGACCCGAGGTCCTGCAGCCAATACCGGTCGCCTTCCTTGCGCACCTCGGCGTGAATGCGCGAAGCGAACGGGTCGGGCAAACAGATGTCGCTGCGCGCCGAACGCCCGATCGTGGTACGAATGCGCACCAGATCGAATTTGTCCGCCGGACGGTTTGAATGTTTGATAAGAAGTTGCGGCATAAATTCTTATATGGAGCGCGGGCATCCTGCCCGCAGCGAACGCTCCTGCGTTCGAAAACTGAAATCCGGCGGCTCTCCCACCACCCCGTCAGCCGAAGCGGCTGCCACCCCTCCTCTGGCAGGAGGGGAGCTTACTCCCGGTTCCGACCTCGTCACTCATCACTCATCACTCATCACTCATCACTCACCACTCACCGTTAATCATTCTTTCTCGCCAGCCGTTTCTGCGCATAAATGACCACGGTTCCCGCGATGTAATCGTGCAGGGCGCGGCCCTTTGCGGTGAACGCGGCGGCGATAAATCCTAAAAAGAACGTGACCACGGTCAATAAGTACCCGAGAATATTGCGGCGCAGCAATTGATTGAAATTCGCGGCCTCGCCGTTCATCGCCACTATTCGGATACCGGTCAGCGCCTTGCCCAAACTCTGCCCGCCCACTGCCGGCAGGATGACCAGGTTGGTCAAGCCCACCAGAATGGCGATCAGCCAGCCCATCGTATTGAGCGGGCCGCCGATAAGCTTGCTGCCGTCATTGCCCATCATTCGCCCGATCATCAGGATCAGCACGGGTATCGCGACGACCACCATATAATCGACGCACAATGCGGCGCAGCGCAGCACGAACGGAGCCGCGACCCGCTCCGCATCGAAATTCACTATCACCTGTTCCATTCTGCGCGCCGGAACGGCTCTATCGGTTCTTACTGCCATTTATTCAAAACCTTCTTGCCGCGGATTTTCGCGGATAAACGCGGATAAGAATTAGTGATTGGATCCGTGTAAATCCGTGCTGATCCGCGGCTAAATTCTTTCGAACGCTTTCAACGTTCATGCGGGCAAGATGCCCGCGCTCCATATCATCCAACTACAAACTGCAAAGTCGTATCGCCCACCACCAGTTTACTCTTATCGACCAGAATTTGCGGCTGGTGCGGCAAAAGCCTGATCGCTTCGTTCATCGAGCTGACCACCACCGTACCGTTTGATGAGCCGAGGTCTTCGACCATAAAACTGTCGCCCTCTTTCCAGATGCGCGCGTGCCGGCGCGAGATCTTGGTCTGCGGGTCGTATTTGGAAAGATCGACCTCGGGAAAAATATTCGTCTGCGGATCGCGCCGCCCGACCACGTTGCTCAGCTTTTCCAAACGATATGTCGGCGGATTAAGTTCCCCTGTTCCCAAAACGGTAACCCGGGCCAGCGTCTGCCCTCCGGCCTGATGAGACGACTGACGAGACGGTTGACCGGGCATTTGCTGCGCAAAAGGAACCGGCTGGCGGGCAGACTGCTGCGCGTCGGCCACGGCCTGCTTGGCGCCGCAATAAGGACAAAAAACATCGCTGACAAAGATCTTTTCGCCGCAGAAACCGCAGAACACCAGGTTCTGACCCGAAGTCATCCCGCCTGACGAAGACGGCGACGATGTTTGCGGGGGCCCATAGGTCAGCTGCCCGTACCGCACGCGCTCAAGATGGGTGATCAAAGCCTCGCGCATTTCCTCCGCCGACCGGTAGCGCAGCTCGACACTATATTCTACGGCGCGCATCAGGATTTGTTCCATTTCATTGGAAACGTTCGGGTTCACGTGGCGCGGGCGCGGGTTCTTGGAAAAATCAAAAATGAGCAGCGGATTGCTCTGCGGATCGGCGCCGGTCAGCAGGTGAAACATCGTCGCGCCCAGGCTGTAGATATCCGAACGCGGTTCGACATTGCCGCTAAAAAGCTCCGGCGGAGCGTAGCCCATCGTGCCCACGGCGGTGACGCCTTTTTCATCCTTGGTCACCCAGCGCGCGATGCCGAAATCGACCACCATTATGCGGCCCGTGTTTCCATCGATCATCAAATTTGAAGGCTTGAGATCGCGATAGACGATCGGCGGCTGGCGGCTGTGCAGGTAATCAAGCACGTCGGCAGTCTGCGCCGCCCACTCGGTCACGCTTTTTTCATCGATCTTGCCTTCGGGTGTCGAACGCAGCCGCGCCGCCAGGTCGCCGCCCGAAATATATTTCATCACCAGGTAAAAACGCCCGGCGGTTTCGTCATAAAAATAATCGTAGATGGTCGGGATGCACGGGTGTTCGAGCGAGGTCAAAAGCATCGATTCCCGCTTGAAATCCTGCAGCGCTTTTTCCTGCTGCTCGGGTTCGATATGCGACTGTACCATTTCCTTGACCGCGCGCAGCACGCCGCCGAGGTTGCGGTCGCTCGCCAGGTAGACGGCGCCCATTCCCCCGCCGCCGATCTTGCGCACGATCTCGTAACGGGTATTGAGCAGCGCGCCTTCGGTCAGCACGTGCGCTTGTTTTGATCTTTTTCGCCCGGCGGTATCGGCTTCTTCGATCTGGCTAGTGAAAGGCTGCTCGTTCCCGGTGCTCTCCGGCTTTTCCGGCAGAATATTGGAAGACACGGCCCTCGGCCCCTCTTTCAGCCAATCCGGCGCCGACGGCAGGTTATTCGAAACATCCTCAATAGTATCGACAGTATCTATTGCGCCGAGCGATTGGATCACGTCTGAAGAGTCAATCGAGTCGGTCGAGTCTGGTGAGTTTGTTGAGTGGGTTGAGTCCGTTGAGTCCGTTGAGTCCGTTGAGTCCGTTGAGTCCGGTGAGTGGGTCGGGCCTATTGAATCGATGGGATCCAGGGGATCGGAAATCTCACCGGTGGTTTTTGCTTCGACGATCGGCGATTCCGCATCTTCATCTTTCGCCTCGCCATTTATTTCACCGCCGCTCACTTCACCAGTGGTTAAGCGCTCAAATTCCTGCGAAGTGTAAAGAACGGTCGGTTCATCCTCTTGATCATCATCGACTGAGCTTACCGGCTCCGGAGCATCGGCTGACGCCGGCGCTGCTGACCCGTCGCTATCCGGCTCCCCACTCTCCGGACCCTCCAGACTCGCTGGACTCGGTTCACTTTCTTCGTTTCCCTTACTTTCCTCATTTCCCAAATCTTGACTCTCCGGAGTCGGTTCACTCTTCTTCTGCGGAGCGCCGCAGTACGGGCAGAAGACCGCGTCGGGCCCGGTGTCCATCCCGCAGCCGTGACAAGCCATTGTGTTTTCGGTGGTATTTTCCAAGGTGCTTAAATGTCTTTTTGTTTACTCTTTATTTGACCACGTGAAAGCGCAAAAATGTTTTTCCGACGATTATTTCATCGCCGTCCTTAAGTATATTAGGATTGCCCGGCAGCAAGCGGCGGCCCCGGTTGATAAAAGTGCCGTTGGTCGAGCCGAGGTCTTCCACCGAATAAGCGCCGTCCTTAAAAGTTACCCGCGCGTGGCGGCGAGAAACCTTGGCTTCCGGGTCGTGCGCATCCAGATCGACATCCGGGAAAATTCCGTTGTCCGCGTCCCAGCGGCCGATATAAGCTTCGCCCGTCGAAAGCGAAAATTCCGTCCCGACGGCCGAGCCGCGTTCGATGATCAGCTTGGCGTGAACGTTCTTGGCGGTTTCCTCTTTTTGCTCGGTGTCGGCATTAGCTATCGCCACCATCGTCTCCAGCGCCGCCGGGGGCGCGGGGTCCGACGGCACTAACCCGCCGAGCGAAGTAACATGGGCGCCGGGCGTACCTGTTTCCGGGCCCGTGTCATAGTCGGAAACCGAAGGGGAAGCCGGGGGCGGCACATAGGCCGGGATAGGCGTCACCATCTGCGGCGAGCCGGCCGATTCCCCGCCGTTTCGCGGACCGAACGGCGCCGTAGTTTTCAGCAGCGCCCCGCACTGGTCACAAAATTGTGAGCCTTCTCTATTTACCGTTCCGCAGCTTACGCAAGTGCTCATTATTGATCAGTTTCCTTAAAATATGTTGACCTATGTCCGGACACAATATTACCGGGTTATTTTAACTCAAAAAAAATAAATCGTCATCTGATATAGCGCTTTAAGGCTTGGGTTTCTACGGCTTGGCGTTTAAGCGGGCAAGTTTGGCGATGAAGTCAGAACCGGGAAACTCCCCTCCTGCCCGAGGAGGGGTGGCCGAAGGCCGGGGTGGTGGGAGAGCGACGGGGTCTTTTGCGGCTCCGCCGCAGTGATGTGCGGAAAGGCTCTGCCTTTCCGAGGCATATCCAATAAAAACACGGAAGCTCAGCCTCCGCCCAATAAAATTAAGCCCGCCGGTAAGCCATAGGCTTACCGCACAGCACTGCGGCGGAGCCGCAAAGTATTCATTATCAATATTCCGAAAATTGAGCAAATACGTGTAGTTAGGCTATACTTTGCTGTACGAAAAATCCTTGTGCATCAACGTTTTGAATCGAGTATACAGCTTTTCGAGTATCACCCGATCATCGGATACCGCTTCATTCCCGGCCTTAAACTCCGCCTCGAACACGAAGGCGGCGGGTATCTTGTGCGGACAAATTCTGCGGGTTTCCGCTCCGAGCACGAATATTCGAAAGAAAAAACGCCGGGCAAATTCCGCATCCTGCTCTTTGGCGATTCATTCACCGCCGGCGACGCCGTCAGCAACAAGCACCGTTTCGGTGACGTGCTGGAAACTCTGCTGCTCCCGGAAGCTAATGCCGAGGTCTATAACTTTGCCCTGCCCGGCACCGGCACCGACCAGCACTACCTGGTTTGGCGAGAGATCGCGCGTGAATACGAACATGACCTGGTCGTTATCGCGGCGCAGGTGGAAAACATCCGCCGGATCGCCGCGCGCCATCGTTTATCCGTCACATCCGAAGGCGAACAGGTCTTACTGGCGAAACCTTATTTCGAACTGGAAGCCGACGGCACCTTAAGTCTGCAAAATGTGCCGGTGCCAAAAGAGCCTTTAAAATCCGAAGACCTGCCCGAAGAAGATAAAGACTTTGTCGACCAGGGCGGACGGCTGCCGTGGCTGCGAAATATCGTTAATAAACTGGGCGTGAAAGATGTGGTGCAAAAAATGTCCGGCTACCAGCCGCTGCCGGAATACGATTCGCCCGCAGGCCGCGAGTGGCAATTGATGAGCGCGATACTAAAACAATGGATCGCCGAGATCGAAAAACCCGTCATTCTCATGCCCGTTCCCCTCTATCAATATGTAGAGGAAACAGCCTCGCCGGAAAATTACCGTGCGCGGTTCAAAGAATTGGCCACAGAGGTCACAGAGCCCACAGAGATGTCTGAGTCGACTAACTTCGCAGGAATCGCTAACTCTGTGAACTCTGTGCCCTCTGTGGCTAAATCGATTATATTTCACGATCCTCTGCCGGATTATTACGCCGTGCCGAAAGCCGAACGCCGTGGCTTCCGGTTTGAAAAAGATATTCATCCGACGCCGGAGCATCACAAGCTGCTGGCCAGATCGCTGGCGAAAACCCTGTACCGCTTCTTTCCCGCCGGCGCTGAAGGATTCCCGTCTACAGGAGTTGGGGAATGAGCAGCTTACCCGTCATTTTGGGCATCTCGGCCTTCTATCATGATTCGGCGGCGGCGATCGTGCGCGGCGGCCGGGTCTTAGCCGCGGCACAGGAAGAGCGTTTTTCGCGCAAAAAACACGACCCGCGTTTTCCCCGCCATGCGATCAATTACTGCCTGGGCGAAGCCTTTATCGAAGCCGATGAATTAGACGCCGTTGTTTTTTATGACCATCCGCTGCTGACGCTCGACCGCGTGTTGAAGTCGATCCTATCAAAAACGCCGCAAACCGAAGATCAATGGATAAAGGCCAGCCGCTCGATCCTGGGCACAAAACTTTTTGTCGAAAAATATATCCGCGATATGTTGAAAGCGGATGTGAAAGTTTATTTCACTGAGCATCACGCGTCGCACGCGGCATCGGCGTTTTATCCTTCGCCTTTTTCCGAAGCGGCGATACTGACCTTTGACGGCGTGGGCGAATGGGCAACCACCACGCTGGGGCTCGGCGAAGGTGAGACGATGAAGCTCTTAAAAGAGATCGACTACCCGCACTCTTTGGGTTTGCTCTACAGCGCGTTCACCTATTTCACGGGATTTAAAGTTAACTCCGGCGAGTACAAATTGATGGGACTCGCGCCCTATGGCAAACCGGTTTATGCCGACACCATCCGCGAAAAACTTATCGATATAAAAGACGACGGTTCGTTCCGTTTGAACATGGAATTTTTCGGTTATCTCGACACCGACCGGATGACGAACGAAAACTTTGCCGAACTTTTCGCCGGTGACGCACGCGCGCCTGAATCGGCGATCACGCGGCGCGAGATGAACCTGGCGGCTTCGGTGCAGGCCGTGACCGAAGAGATCGTGCTGAAAACCGCGCGGCACCTGCGTGAGCTCTCAGGCAAGAAAAATATAGTGATGGCCGGCGGCGTAGCGCTCAACTGCGTAGCTAACGGTCTACTACAGCGCGAGAAAATTTTTGACAATGTTTGGATCCAACCTGCTGCCGGTGATGCGGGCGGCGCGCTGGGCGGGGCGCTGTTAATGGCTTACCAAAAGTTCGGCGTAAAGCGCGAGATGAATCCGACCGGGCGCGACACGCAGCGCGGCTCGTATCTCGGCCCGAAATTTTCGTCTAACGAAGTGCGCGCGTTTCTCGACCGCCACAGTTTTCCCTATCACCAAATTACTGACGAGGCCGAGCACGCTAAACAGATCGCGCAGGCATTGGCGGACGGCAAGGTCGTTGGTTATTTAAATGGCAGGATGGAATTTGGCCCGCGCGCGCTGGGCGGGCGCTCGATCCTCGGCGATCCGCGCCGCGCCGAAACCCAAGCGACAATGAACCTGAAAATTAAATACCGCGAATCTTTTCGCCCGTTCGCGCCGTCAGTGTTAGTAGAAAAAGCGGCGGAGTATTTTGAGCTCGACACCGAAAGCCCGTATATGCTGCTGGTCGCGCCGGTGAAAAAAGAACGGCAAATTCCGATGGACACCACGATGTTTGATGCCGGAGATCCCTCTGACAATGTTGACCTGATGGCGATCGTAAATCTTCCGCGCAGCGACATCCCGGCCGTCACGCACGTCGATTACAGCGCGCGCGTGCAGACCGTGCACCCTGACGACAACCCGGCCTATTACGCCGTAATTAAAGAGTTTGAAAAACTCACGGGCTGCCCGGTCATCGTCAACACATCTTTTAATGTGCGCGGCGAACCCGTAGTATGCACGCCGCAGGACGCTTATCGCTGCTTTATGCGCACTGAAATGGACCTGCTGGTGCTGGAAGATTGCCTGCTCTGGAAAACGGAACAGCCCGCGGCCGAGAAGGATGAATCCTGGAAGCAGGAATACGAGCTGGATTAGAACTGGGAGCGCCGCAAATGGAGCGCCGAATTTATTCGGCATGAACGCGCAGCGTTCAATATGTCTCTAAAATTATCGCAACGTTAGCGCGTAACCGCGCTTGCCGAATGAATTCGGCGCTCCGTAGAATTTTATGCGCTACTATCGCCCCAGCGAAGATTGGATCATGAACCTGAAGGGTGCGCATCGCGAGCCTTTCGCGGCGACGCTGCGCGGGCTCGGTTTGGAACGCCTGCAGAAATATCCGCCGCCAAAAATTGGGGGCCTGCCGCTGGGAAACGAAACGCGCATCCTGAAACGTTATTTGAAAGGCGAGAGTTCGCAGCTGGACGCCTCGGCGCTTTCATCATTCTATTTGGCCCGGGCAGATAAGCGCGACAAACTTCTCTACAGCGCCTTTCGCCGCAACGATCACTTATCGCGTGAGCAATGGGGAGAGATCATCGGGGTTGACCGTGTTGATAAATGGCTCAGGCACAAATTTTTGCGCGAAACTGGTGAAGGTAATTTCGTCTGCAAATTCAGCATCGTCGTCTTAGATGGTTTGCTGCTGCTGGTAGACCCGCTGAACGATCACGGCAACCCGCATGAAACCGTCATGCTGCCGGAAGATTTTCTTCCCGCTGCGAACGACAAAGACATCGCCGGTTTTAATCACACTTATATCGGGCTCGATTCCCTGCGGCAGATCGAAATTATGTCGGAAAGCAGCTTGCCGGTAAGCGGCGCGTATCTTGACTGCGGTGTCGGCGCCGGCGCGATCCTGCTGTCTATTACGAAAAAGGCGCGCGGATTTGGCGAGAGCATAGGCATAGACATTAATAGCCGCGCGGCTGCCCTGGCGCAATTTAACGCCGAGCTTAATAATCTGGCCAGTGTCCGCGTTTATGAAGACGATGCCTTAAAGCTGGGTGGCCGCTATGGGAAATTTGACCTGGTGAGCTGGAATCTGCCTTTTTTATTTTTTCCGGAAGAATATGCCGACAGCGCGGTCGATGCTTTCGGCGGCGAGATGGGCATCGGGTTGTGTCTCGACTTTATCGAAACTGTGCCGGGGCTGCTGACGGAAAACGGCGTGACCTGTATCGCGGCGCTTTCGCCGATATTAAATTCGGGTGAAAATGTGCTTGAGACAAAATTAAAAGGAAGGCTCGAACGCCTGGGTCTGGATTGCACCGTTCGTGTCGCGCAGGTTTCTGTCGCGCATAATAAGCTGATGTGGGATTTTCATCAGAGCCATAACATCCGTAAATTTGAAAGCGTTTATTTGTTTCTAAAACACGGCAGCGGAAAGTTAGAGAGGATCGAAGCAGGCGTAACCCGAAGGGCTTTAGATGTAGTAAGAGAGAAAATGTATAAAAGGAAATTTGCGTAAACCTGGGAGCGCAGGCATCTTGCCTGCAAGCTAACTCGAACGCAGATTAAAAACATTTTAGATCGCTGGCGCGACCCAAGCAGGCAAGATGCCTGCGCTCCCAGGTTTACTACGTTATTTTGTATGAGCACAACAAATATAGAAAAAGAAAAGATCCTGCGCGCGTTTTATCGCGAGCACCTGCTGCCGTTGGCGGAAGCGGCCAAGCAGCGCGGCATCCGATTTTTCCCGCTCGGTAAAGATGACGAGCCTTCGGACGCTGCAAGTTATTATATTGAGCGTAAAGATGACGGCAATTATGTTCACGAAATAGACTCCGCCAATTTGGCAAAAGAATTAGAAGCGCTTTGGCAGGACTTTCCCGAGCTTGCGGCGCTCGCCGGGCCCATCGTCGAATTGGCCGAAACGATCAAGGAAGACGAGGAATCGACGGAGGAAGTTTCACCGTTCATTTACGCGATGTTTTGATGGCGGCTATGCCGCAGTGATGTGCGGAAGGGCTCTGCCCTTCCGGATAAACTAACCTAAGAAACGCGAGGCTGAGCCTCGCTGAAATTTTTTAATCGAAATCGGAAAGGCAGAGCCTTTCCGCACAGCACTAGGGCAAAGCCCTTAAAGAATGCGAATGAGCAGCCAATCTTTAAAACGTGGTATTGCCCAATTACTGGATATCCTGGGCGTCAACGCCCTCGGGCATTTTATCCAGCGAAAAACCCTTTCACCTTTTATCCGCGCGGTAAATTATCACGAAATAAATCAGCCCTGGGTGGAAAGCTTTGAAAAGCACGTCGAGTTTTACTCCACGCGTTTTGTGAACGTCACTTATGAAGACCTCACCAAATTCCTGGATTCCGGCAAATGGCCGCATGACAAGCCGGGTTTGATCATCACCTTTGACGACGGCTCGACCACGCATCTCGAGACGGCAGCGCCGATCCTGGAAAAATACGGTTTTACCGGCTGGTTTTTTGTGCCTTCCGGATGGGTGATAGAAAAGCACGGCGTGAAAGGCGAAAAACCGTGGTTCGTAAAAGAGATCGAGGTCCTTACGCACGAGCAATTGAAACGGCTGGATGAAAAACATATCATCGGCTGCCATACCGACACGCACTGCCGTTTGAGCGCCGATGTCCCGGTGGAAAAAATGCGCGATGAAATTCTCGGCGCGCAAAAAGAGATGGAAGAACTGCTCGGCCACCCGGTGCGGCTTTTTAGCTGGACGGGCGGTGAAGAATCCGCTTATTCAAAGCCCGCCGCCTATCTAATCAAGCAGGGTTTCGATCTGAGTTTTATGACCAATTCCGAAGTAATTCGCCCCGGCAACAACCCTTTGCAGATCCAGCGCACCAATGTCGAAGCCGAGCATCCGCTTTCGCTGGTGCGGTTCCAGCTTTCGGGAATAATGGATATCGCCTATGCGGGCAAGCGAAAGCGGGTGAATGAATTGACGGGATGATATGGAGCGCATATGGAGCGCGGGCATCCTGCCCGCAAAGCTTGCCCCGGCAAGCTAACACCTTTTAACTGGACGGGCCATTGATATTAAGACAACCCGGACGCGGGCGCGTCCGTTGCGGGCAGGATGCCCGCGCTCCACATTTTGTTGAAACTCTCAGTGAAACTTGCTCGTATCTATTTTTAACGCATTTACTGGGTCTATTGCGTCTGTTAAAATAAGTAATATAAATAATTACCCTGAAAACCGAGGAATATAAGAAATGGCTCTCAGCCGAAAGAAAAAAATCATTATCGTAGTGGTGGTCGCCCTGGTGTTGGCCTTGATCATAATTGGCGCGGTATTTGCCAGCCGGACGGACACGCCGGAAGTGACCACGGTCAAGCTCGAGACCAAGCCTGAACTGCGTTCGACCGTCACCGCCTCAGGCGAAGTACGCCCGATCCAATTTATGAACCTGACCAGTGAGGTGCAGGGCCGGATCGAAGAGATCTATGTCAAAGAGGGCGATAAAGTGACCGTCGGCCAGCCGCTGGTAAAATTAGACCCCAACCAGCTCGAATCCGGCACCGATGCCCAGGTCGCCGCTTTACAGCAGCAGCAGCAGGAAGTGCAAGTTTCGCAGTCGCAGGTGACCGGCGCGCAAAATTTACTGGCGCAGGCGCAGCAGGAATTAAATGTATCGCAGACCGCGATCGATTCTGCCCGGCAGAATGTCGTAACGTCGCAAACCGATGTGGACAAAGCCCAGGTGGCGCTCAATGCGGCAAACCGCGAATTGGCCCGCACCACCGAACTGGTCGAAGCCCGCGTCGTTTCCCGGCAGGAATTTGATAAAGCAAAAGACGAAGTGGACAACGCGCGGGTGGGACTAAAAAATGCGCAGGCGCGCCTGGAGTCGTCAAAACTCACCGTCAAGGAACAGACCGAGCGTTATAGCAAACAGCAGGTCGCTGTTAAGGATGCCCGCCGCGCGGTCGATACCGCCAATCTGAATGTCCGCAGCAGCCAGTCGCGCGCCGACCAGCAGGCGGCCATTTTGCGCGGTCAGAAAGACCAGCGTGATAAAACTTTACAGGTTGCCCCGATCAACGGCGTGATCGCGGAAATCCCTTCCAAGGTGGGAACCTTTGCGGTGGCCAATCTTTCGTCCACCGCGCTGATGACCATCGCCGATATGTCCACCATCAACATCGAGGTCAAGGTTGACGAGACCGAGATCGATAAAGTGTCGGTCGGCCAGAAAGCAAAGATCAAGGTCGATGCTTTCGGCGATAAAGAGATCGAAGGCGAGGTCACGCAGAAAACCCCTCTGGCACTGGGTAAATCGCAGACGACCGGCGGCCTTTCAACCAACATCAACGTGCAGGAAGCAAAAGAATTCCGCGTCGTTATCCGCTTGAACAACCTGGCGCCGGAAGTGCAGGACGGTCTGCGTCCCGGAATGAGCGCGACCGCGACCATTACCACCGACGTCAAGAACAGCGTTATCGCCGTGCCGCTCCAGGCCGTGATAGACAAGCAGCCGGAAGGCGGCAAAGACGGCGGCGCGCCGACCCCGACACCGGAAGGTACGATAAATAAACCCGAAGGCGTGGGCGAAAAACCGAAAACCATCAAGGGCGTATATATCCTTGACGGCAACAAGGTCAAATTTGTCGAGATCACGACGGGTATCACCGGCGAATCCGATATCGAGGTCACCAGCGGTCTGCAGGCGGACCAGGAAGTAGTGACCGGCCCGACGCGCGTATTGAAAAATCTGAAGGATGGCGATCAGGTAAAACGCCAGGCCAAGAAAGAAGGCGGAAACTCGGCCACCTAAAAGGCCTCCAAAGTTAAAAAAGTAGCCGGTAGTCAGATGGATTTGGACTACCCTCTTCTGACATTTTCATCAGCTTGCGAACATATCAGATGAAGCCGTTGGATAATCTGAAAACCGCTGACTACTGACTACCGGCTATTTTTATAGATGCACATATGAACGATAAAGTTTCATCCGGCAACGGAAATATCGCCGCTCCTGACGCCCTGATCTCGATGACCGACATCTGGAAAACATACCAGATGGGTACCGAGCAGCTGCACGCGCTAAAAGGTGTCTCCTTTAACGTTAAAAAGGGCGAATACCTGGCCATCATCGGCCCCTCCGGTTCGGGCAAATCAACGCTGATGAACCTGATCGGCTGTCTCGACAGCCCGACCCAGGGAAATTATTGGATCAACGGCCAGCTCGTTTCCGCCATGAGCGACGATGAACTCGCGCGTATTCGCAATAAAGAGATCGGCTTTGTTTTCCAGACCTTTAACCTGCTGGCGCGCGCCACTGCCCTGCACAACGTCGAGCTTCCGCTGATCTATGCCGGGATGCGCGCCGCTGAGCGGCATGATAAGGCACAGGCCGCGCTCGCTTCGGTTGAACTGGGCGACCGCGTGATGCACCGTCCCAACGAACTTTCCGGCGGACAGCGCCAGCGTGTCGCGATCGCGCGGGCACTGGTTAACCACCCGTCGATCCTGCTGGCCGATGAACCCACGGGCGCGCTTGACACCGCCACCAGCTACGAGATCATGAACCTCTTTGAGCACCTGCACGAAGAAGGCAACACTATTATCGTCGTCACACACGAACCCGACATCGCCGCCCGCGCCCACCGCGTGATCACCATCCGCGACGGCGTGATCGAAAAAGACGAGATCAACGAGCATGTCCAAAAAGACGACGGGCGCGAGCGGTAGTAAGTAACGGGTCAGTAGCGGGAACGCAGTGACCGGCTAATGAGCGCAGCGAAAAAACTATCAGTATCTAGCCCATCGGATGAAGAAGCCGGTCACTCCGTTCCCGGTACTGACTTCATTGTCGATCATTTAATTATGATTTGGGTATTTTAAATGATGACCCAACTGCCAACCGTTTATATAACCTTCATTTTCATCCTCACCGTCCTGGCCACGGCAGGTTTCTTCCTCTACGCGCTTTGGACGGCGCACCGCAAGCGTTCATATATATATCTTTCGGCAGTGCTGCTCGGCGGCTGGATGTATTTTCAAGGTTACCTGGCCGATGCCGGTTTTTACACCACGGTTGACGGTAAGCCGCGTTTTCTGCTGGCGATCGGGCCCGTGCTGCTGCTGATAATTCTCGTTTTCGTTTTTCCCCGGTCGCGTAATTTCCTCGCCACTATTTCCCTGCCGGTCTTAACGCTGCTAAGCGTCGTGCGCATCCCCGTCGAGTTTGTCATCGACTGGTGGTATCACGCGGGGCTGGTGCCGCAGCTGATGACCTTTGAAGGCCGTAATTTCGACATCATTTCCGGCGTCACCGCGCCGCTGGTTTTCTTTCTTGCCTTTCGCACCAACAAAGGCCGCACTAACCGGCTGCTTTTGATCGTCTGGAATGTCGTCTGCCTGCTTCTACTGATAAACATTGTCACTAACGCGATCCTTTCAGTTCCCGGCCCGGCGCAGCTGCAGGCCTTTGACCAGCCTGCCAGGGCGGTGCTGCTTTACCCCTTCATCTGGCTGCCTTCGGTAATCGTACCGGCCGTGCTGTTTTCGCATTTGGTAAGCCTTTACCAATTGCTGTTTAATAAAAGGGAATGGTAACCGGGCGCTTCAGATCTGTTTTTTCGTCTCTTTTTTCTCGGGTGGCGGTCCTCTGGGAATCTTTTAAGAACGCCCTCGCCAGCCTCCGCGCCAATAAACTCCGCACCATTTTGACTTTGACCGGCGTGATCGTCGGCGTCTCGGCGGTGATCGCGGTGGTGACCATCATCAACGGCCTCGAGCAAACCGTTTCCTCGACTTTTTCCGCGCAGGGCTCGACCGCTTTTACTCTGACCAAACGCCCGCTGATCATCAAAAGCCGCGAAGAGCTGATCAAAACCAATCGCCGCAAAGACATTAACGAAGAGGACGCTCTCGTCGTGCAGCGGCAGTGTTCGCTCTGCTGGCGCACCGGTTTTGCCCTCAACGGCGTTGAGAACGTGAAATACGGCAACCAGCAATCGAGCGATGTCCCGGTGCGCGGCGTGACGCTGCCGATGTTTGATATCGAGGCCGTAACGATCGACACCGGCCGCCTCTGGACCGACGAAGAAGGCGCAGCCGGCACGAACGTTGCGGTCATCGGGCCCGATATCATAAAAAATCTTTTGGATGACGCGCCGCCGGAAAAAGTGGTCGGCCAGGTATTGCGCGTCGGCGGTTTGGAATTTCGCGTCATCGGCGTGACCGTTCCGCTGGGCAGCGTGCTCGGTTTTTCCCGTGACAATTTTGTCGAGATCCCTTACCAGACGGCGCAGAAACTCTACGGTTCGCGCGATTCCCTGACGGTGCATTTTCAGGTCAAAGACCCGGCGCAGTTTGAAACCGCCAAAGACCAGGTGACGACGATCATGCGCGTTCGCCGCGGGCGGGCCGCGACCGACGACGACCTCGGCTTTTCGGTCGAATCACAGGACGTTTTTGTCGGGCTTTTTAATACCGCCACGGAAAATATCTTTTTTGTCACTATCGGTGTGGCCGCGCTTTCGCTGGTGGTAGGCGGGATTGTGGTGATGAATATAATGCTCGTTTCCGTAACGGAGCGCACCAAAGAGATCGGGCTGCGCAAAGCGGTAGGCGCGCGGCAAAACGATATCATGACGCAGTTTTTGATCGAGGCCGTGACGGTCACTTCCGTCGGCGGCGTGATAGGCGTTTTCACCGGCTTCGGCCTCGCTTTTGTGCTCGCCAGGGCGATGGGTTTCCCCTTGCTGCCGAGCATCTGGGCGGTGGTGATGGGGATCGGCGTTTCTTCCATCGTCGGCATCGCCAGCGGCCTCTACCCGGCCTGGAAGGCATCAAGATTAAACCCCGTGGAGGCGATGAGACGGGAATGATATGGAGCGCGTATGGAGCGCGGGCATCCCTGCCCGCCTCTTGTCAGTAGCGTCTGCGTCAGCCGATGCGTCTCGGATGCGAAGCATCCGTTGCGGGCAGGGATGCCCGCGCTCCATAAAAAGACATGACCCTGGAAGACCTCAGAGAATCAACCCGAATGGCGCTGGAGACGGTGTGGGAAAACAAACTGCGCTCGATTTTGACCATTTTGGGAGTGACGGTCGGCGTGCTGACCGTGATGATCATGGTCTCGATCATCCAGGGTTTGAACAGGTCGTTCGCGGAGCAGATCGAAGCGCTCGGGTCCGAATACCATTTTCATCTCCAAGTTTAGCCCCAGCTTTGGCCGCCCGCCGGGACAGGAAGAGCGGATGCGCAAAGAGCTGACGATGGACGATGCGCAGGCGCTGCGCGACGAGGTCCCGCAGCTGTCCGGCGTTTCCCCGCTGCGCCGCAAACTTGCCGAAGTCATTCGCTACAAAGAAAAGCAGAGTGAGACGCCTATCCTTTTCGGCGTCACGCCGTACTACGAATTTGTCCAGTCACAATACCTGGATACCGGGCGCTTTATTACCGACACGGATGTGCGGGAGCGGACCAACATTGCCGTGCTCGGGCGCGATGTCAAAAAAGCGCTCTTTGGCGACGATGACCCGATCGGCAAAGACGTCAAGATCGGCGGCTACCCGTTCCGCATCGTCGGCGTGATGGGCGACCTCGGGCAATTTTTCGGCCAGTCTCGCGACAATTCGATCTTCATCCCCATTTCAACTTTTGAAAAATATTATAAGGACATCCCGATGCCCGAAGTGGTGTTCGTGATAGTGGTCCGCCCGGATCGCGCGACGTCGTCAAACCGGCGATCGAGGAAATAAAAGATGTGATGCGCCGCCGTCGCCAGGTACCAATCGGCGGCAAGGATAATTTCGGCGTTTCGTCACAGGATTCCCTGCTCGATATTTACAACCAGCTGACCGGCGCGACCTACCTGGTGCTCACGGCTGTTTCGGCGGTGGCGCTGATGATCGGCGGTATCGGCGTAATGAATATCATGCTCGTCTCCGTAACCGAGCGCACCAAGGAGATCGGCATTCGTAAAGCGGTGGGCGCGACGCATTTTGACATCCTCTCGCAATTTCTTATCGAAGCCGTGGTCTTGACCGCCATCGGCGGAATTATCGGCCTGGCCATCGGCGAAGCTGTCAGCCTGCTGATCAATACCTATTCCCCGCTCCCCGCTTTTGTGCCTTTGTGGGCAATACTGGTCGGCTTCGGTATGTCCGCCCTGGTCGGAATAGTCTTCGGAATGTACCCCGCCTGGAAAGCCGCGCACCTCGATCCGATCGATGCCCTGAGGTATGAGTAATATGGAGCGCGGGCATCCTGCCCGCCTCTTTTCAGTAGCGTCGGCGTCAGCCGATGCGTAAAATGCGCGTATACCTGGGAGCGCAGGCATCCTGCCTGCCTCTTGTCAGTAGCGTCTGCGTCAGCCGATGCGTAAATCCACAGATAATTATCCACAGATGAACACAGATAAACACGGATAGAACAAGTAACCCGAGAGACGCATCGGCTGACGCCCACGCTACCGACATAGCGCGACACGCCGCGCTCTGCGGGCAGGATGCCCGCGCTCCATAGGTATCGCTTTATAAAACCGTACTTAACCAAAATAAACTTTTCGGTGTCTATAACGTATAATCGTACATAAGCTTAGAATGAATTTTTCAGAATCGCTAAAACTTGCCTTTTCCGCCATCTGGGCGCACAAACTGCGTTCTTTCCTTACCTTACTCGGAATGATCATCGGGGTTATGACCTTTATGATCGTGATGTCGGTTTTGATCGGATTTATCGGTTTTATCGATGAAAAGATCGCCGGCATCGGCTCCAATTCTTTTACCGTCCGGCGTTTCGCCTTCGAAGATTTCAAAGACACCGATACCATCGCCGCCGCCCAGCGCCGCAACAAAGAGCTGACCTTTGACGAGCTGTATTTTATCCGCGACCACGCGCAGCTGGTCGATAAGATCGGCGCCAAGGCGGGCAACGTCGGGCGCGATATAAAACGCAACGGCGAAACTTTGCAGAGCGTGCAGATCGAGGGATCGGAACCGGTCGTAGCCGACATCGAAAAGATGGATATTACGCAGGGGCGTTATTTTATCGAATCTGAAAACACCACCGCTGCCTCTGTGGCATTTATCGGGGCCGATGTGGCGAGCAAGCTTTTCCCCGGCGGGGGAGCGGTCGGCGGCGAGATCGAGATCCAGGGAATTCCCTACCGCGTGATCGGCGTACTAAAGGCAAAAGGCCCGGTATTTGGCCGCCCGCAGGATAATTTTGTTCACCTGCCGATAAAAACTTTCGGCAAAGCCTTTGGCGGGCTGCGCAACAACCGCGCGCCGTATTTTCTGGTCAAGGCAAAGAACGACAAGGTCTTTAACGACGCGGTGGAAGAGGTCCGCACGCTGATGCGGATCAAGCGCAAGCTGGAGTCGGACGAGAAAGACAATTTCGGACTGCTGACGCCCGATGCGATCACCGGCGTGCGCGACCGGATCCTGGGCCCGACGCTGATAGTCGTGGCCATCGTTCCCAGTATCGCCCTGCTCGTCGGCGCGATCGTCATCATGAACATCATGCTGGTCGCCGTCACGGAACGGACCAAGGAGATCGGCGTCCGGAAAAGCCTCGGCGCGCGGCAGAAGGACATTCTGCGCCAGTTTCTTTTTGAAGCGGCTACCCTCGCATCGCTCGGCGGCGCGATCGGATTGCTGCTCGCCTACCTGGCGGGATTTATCGTTACCCGGGTGTTTTTCCCGACCAGTATTCCCTGGTCGGCGGCCGTCCTGGCGATAGCTGTCTCCGCCGGTGTCGGCATCGCGGCCGGATTATACCCGGCCTGGAAAGCAGCGCGGCTCAATCCGATCGACGCATTGAGGTACGAGTAATATGAAATTTATTACCAGCTCATTTTACGAAAACTTTAAGATGGCGCTCGATACGCTGCGCACTAATAAGATGCGTTCGTTTCTGACGATATTCGGCGTGGTCATCGGCGTTATCACCGTGATGCTGATGTCGTCGATCATCAGCGGTATCAATGTCGCCGTCAATCACGAGGTCGAGCAGTTCGGCACCCGTTCGATCTTTCTCTATAAAATGGATATCGGTATCCGCACCACCCAGCCGACACGCGAAGAAAGAATGAGAAAGTCGCTCACCACCGATGACGTCGATGCGATAGCCAAGCTGCCGACCATCGAAACCGCGGTGCCGTTCCTGGATATTTCCAACAATTTTTTTGGCAACAAGATCATGGTCACCGGTAAGAACGGCAAAACGTCGTCCGCGGTTAACCTCAACGGCACCTATCCCGACATCGAAAAGACCAGCTCGCGAAGTACTGCTCGAAGGCCGCTGGTTCACCAGGCAGGAAAGCGACGACAAGGTAGATGTCTGCCTGATCGGCGAATCTGTCAGGGAAGCTTATTTCCCGCTGGAAAATCCCATCGGAAATACTATCGAGGTGGGCGGCCGCGAATTTCGCATTATCGGCGTGCTGGCAAAACGGGAACAGCTTTTTGGCGGCGGCAGCGGTAATAACGACCAGAGCAACATCATCTATATGCCGATGGGATCGGCGCGCAGGATCAAGCCTCAGGCTGACGATCTTTTTATCATGGCGGTGGCCAAAGAGGGCCAGTTTGAACAGGCAAAAGACCAGGTGCAGGATTTGCTCCGCATCCGTCGGCACGTGCCGCTGAGCCAAAAGAATAATTTTTCGATGGAAACTGCCGCCAGTTTAATAGAGCAGTTTCAGGCGATCACCGGCGGCGTTTTCCTGGCGATGGTGGTCATTTCCTCGGTCGGGCTGATGATCGGGGGTATCGGCGTGATGAACATCATGCTGGTATCGGTAACGGAAAGAACGCGTGAAATAGGCATCCGCAAAGCCATCGGCGCAAAGCGAAAAGATATCCTGCTGCAATTTCTTATTGAAGCCGCCACGCTGACCGGGATGGGCGGCGTGATCGGGCTGGTCATCGGTTTCGGCCTTACTTACCTGGTAAAATTAGTGATGCCGTCCTATGTTCCCTGGCAGGCGCCCGTAGCGGGCTTTGTGGTCAGTATCGGTATCGGTGTTTTTTTCGGGCTTTACCCGGCCTGGAAAGCCGCCCGGCTGGACCCGATCGAAGCCCTCAGGTACGAATAACTTTGTTATAAAAAATACGGCCACTAATTACACAAATAACACGAATAAAGAAGTTTCTAATTCGTGTTATTTGTGTAATTAGCGGCTGATAAAAAGAGGGGCTTATTTGCCCGCGTTTCCGAATATCGCGGCCATCGCCACGCCTAGAATTATTCCCACCAGTTTTAATCCCAGCACGATCGTCCAGGCCGAGCTGTTCGAGATTTTCGATACCGTTCGGATGCCGATCACCGCCAGTATCACCATCCAGATCTGAAAAAGATCGATCGGTGAAAGCAGCGCGTTGAGCACCGGGCTGTGCGTGACATCAATGAACGCCGTCGGGTTAGCGCGGACAAATCCGCCGCTTTGGAGCGCTGCCGTATCGATGTCGTCCTTTGATTTGAGCAGCAGCACCAGCACGTTAGCCAGCGTGGCCACTACCGAGGGCGCGAAAACCGAATACGTCCAGACCGAAACGCCGTGCATAAAGCGGGCCGTGCCGCCAAACGCGTTGGCCAGCAGCCAGTAGATCAACCCGCCGATAAGCACATAAACGACCGTGCCAAAGACCACGCCGCCGAACAATATCCCTTTAAACAACGGGCCGCGATAAAACGACATAGCGCCATCGCGCTGCGACGCGCTCATCTGCTCATACTGCGGGCTCTTCTTCATCGGCTCGATAAAAACTTCGCCCATGCCGACCTTTTGATCGATGGCAAACCACAGCGCGAGGCCGCAGATTATCGACAGCACCAGGGCCATGATAAAACGCGGCTTGGCGCGCAGGTCGCGAAAAGTATTGCCCGGCTCGATGTAAATATTCGCGAGCGTACCGACCTCTGACATTTGCGGCTGCTCTTCCGGCTCGACTGGCCCTTCCGGCGGCGGCGGGGCCTGCCACTCACCCGTTTTAGGTTCTTCCATACACTCCTCCTGTAAAAGTGAAAAATGAAAACGAACTGCTGATTGATTTTTAATTAAGAACTGCTGTCATTATAGCAGTGAATAGTAAATCGTGAATAGTGAATAGAAGGAGCCCTGCTTTGCCCGGGTTCTATCTATCCACTATCCACTATCCACTATCCACTATCCACTATTCACTATTCACTATTCACTATTCACTATTCACTATAAGCGGGCAGGATGCCCGCGCTCCATGCCTAGTATCCCGGCGTCTTTATACAAGCGGAAAAATGTCCGGGAGTGATCTCGCGGAGTTCCGGTACGATCTTCGGCGCATTCCTGCGAGGCCAGCGGGCAGCGCGTGCGGAAACGGCAGCCTGAAGGGGGATTGATCGGTGTCGGCACATCGCCCTTGAGAATGACGCGGCTGCGTTTTTGTGTCGGGTCCGGTATGGGGATGGCCGAAAGCAGCGCCTGTGTATAAGGGTGCAGCGGGTTTTCATAGAGCTCGCGCGCCGCCGCGATCTCCACTATCTTACCCAGGTACATCACCGCCACGCGCTGCGAAATATGCTCGACCACCGCCAGCCCGTGCGAAATAAAAAGGTAGGTCAGCCCCAGCTGCTGCTGCAGGTCCTGCAGCAAATTAACGACCTGCGCCTGCACCGAAACGTCGAGCGCCGAGACAGGTTCATCGGCGATGATCAGCCGCGGATTTAGCGCCAGCGCGCGCGCGATCCCGATACGCTGCCGCTGTCCGCCGGAAAATTCGTGCGGGTAGCGGTTCATATACGCCGGGTCCATGCCCACTTGTTTCAGCAGCTCGGCGACGCGGTTTTTGCGTTCCTGTTTATCGCCGATCCCGTGGATGATAAGCGGTTCGGAAATGATGGTCTGTACGCTCAAGCGAGGGTTTAAGCTGGCGTAGGGGTCCTGGAAAATGATCTGCATCTCGCCGCGCAGCTCGCGCAATTCATGCTTGCCCATTTTCGTCACGTCTTTGCCGTCAAAGATCACCTCGCCCGAAGTCGGTTCGATCAGCCGCAGGATACAGCGCCCGACCGTCGATTTGCCGCAGCCCGATTCGCCCACCAGCCCCAGCGTTTCACCCGCCACAATATCGAACGAAACACCGTCCACCGCGCGCACCACGTCGACGCTTCCCTCGACGGGAAAATGCTTGACCAGGTCGCGAATGCGCACCAGTTCTGTGGCTTGAGGTTGAGTTGCTGTTTCCATGGAGCGCCGAATTAATTCGGCAAAACCTCTTGTCAGTAGCGTCTGCGTTAGCAGATGCGTCTATCTTATCTATTCTGCCGGAAACGCATCTGCTAACGCAGACGCTACCGACATCTCGGATCTTAAGTCACGGTGATCGTAACCGGTTCTAAACTGCTGCCGGCATTCCCGTTCATTTCCGTGGCGGTCACGCTGATCTGATAAACACCGGCGCCGGGAAAAGTGTAATCCGCGGAAAAGTAACTGGGGGTGCCGTTATAGCTTAACGGCAGAAGCAAAGTTTCCCCGCCGGAGCTGATAGCAGCCTGCACGTTAAAATTGCCCGCCGGCCAAAAAAGGTTGTCGATCAGGCAGCCGCACATCATCCGCACCTGGGCCGTGATCGTAATGGGCGTTCCCGCGGCCAGCGAAGTTCCCGCGGCAGGGGCCGTCAGCCCCGCCAGCAATCCCTGAAGCACCAAAACCACGCCGGTCGCCCCGGTCAGCGAAACGTTCGGCAGCACCAGCCGGCTAACCGAAGTTGATATCCGCGGGTCCGCCACCGATGTCGCCACGAACGTCAGCACCGTAGGTTCCGTCAGTGGGATCTCGGCGGTGAATTGCGTCGCCTCGTCGGCGCGTACCGGATAACCCCACGGGTACGGCTGGCCCATGATGAAAGAAACGACGCCGGAACCATCCGTGCCCGCTACCAATCCCTGGTCGGCCAGGCCGCTCGCCAGCGGCGTCGTCGCATCATCGGGGCCGTAAATATCGATCTGCGCAAAACCGACATGCTGGCCGACAAACTTGCCTCCATAGGCCAGCGCTCTGACGGAAATTGTGGTTGGGCCGGGCATATTATTCTCCTATAAAAATTAAATTGTCTAGTAAGGCTATGGTAGTCAAATTCGTGGGCCGTAGCGACCAGGTTTTTGTCTGATTTAGCGTGATTAGGGTTCCATGTCCTTGCGCTAGTTTAAGCTAAACCCTTCCATGGACTGAAACCACGAAAATACATGAAATAACACGAATCCGGAACCCGGACGCTATTTTCAGCGAATATGCAGGTCTTCATTCTCACTATCCGCTTTTTGTTTGTCCATATAAGCCTCTATCAGCCCTCTTAATATGGCATAGAAAAGACAAAGCCCGAGGATCAGGATCATTTCATTCCGGCTGACATTTACTGCCGCATCGACCAGGATCGTTGGAAGGCTCCAGATGATCGCGAGCAAACCAAAAGAACCGAAAAATCTGCTGAAAAATCGAAAGATTTTAATGTACCCCTCGTCCATGTTTTTAACCTCTGTGGGAAATTTTTAACTGCGCTCGTCGCCAGATCACACCTTATCATACAGCACGCACCTGACATCCACTTCCGCGACCGGGTGGTACAGCGGGATCTCGCCGTGGACGCATTTTTCCATGCGAAATTCGCAGCGCGGCGCAAAGTGGCAGCCGGGCGGCAGGTTGGTCGGGCTGGGCACGATGCCTTCGATGGTGGACAGGCGCGTCTCCCTGGCGTTTCCGACCTCGGTAATTTTTGGTACGGAGCGCAGCAGCCCTTGTGTATAAGGGTGTTTCGGGTGCGCAAAGATCTCATTCACCGGCGATTCCTCGACGATCTTGCCGGTATACATCACGCAGACGCGGTCGGCCACTTCCGCCACCACGCCCAGATCGTGCGTGATCAGCAAAACCGCCAGTTTACGTGTCCGCCGGAGTTCATCTAACAGTTCAAGTATCTGCGCCTGAATGGTTACATCTAAAGCAGTTGTCGGCTCATCGGCGATCAGCAGCTCCGGGTCACAGGCCAGCGCCATGGCGATCATCACGCGCTGGCGCATACCGCCCGAAAGCTGGTGCGGGTAATCGCTCACTCGGCGGGACGGGTCGGGTATCGACACTTCCTTCATCGCCTCGATCGCGGCTTCCCAAGCCTGTTTTTTGTTTAATTTACGGTGCAGCCGGAGCGCTTCGGCGATCTGCTCGCCTACGGTAAAAACCGGGTTGAGCGAGGTCATCGGATCCTGAAAGATCATCGCAATGTCATTGCCGCGGATCTCCCGCATCTGCTCATTGCTCTTTTTTAGCAGGTCTTCGCCCTTGAACAGTACCTGCCCGCCGGCGACCTTGCCCGGCGGCGAGATCAGCCGCATTATCGATAACGCCGTGATCGATTTGCCGCAGCCCGATTCACCCACCAGCCCGAGCAGTTCGCCTTCGTCCAGGTAAAAACTGACATCGTTGACCGCGCGCACGAGTCCCGCGCGGGTCGGAAAATGGGTCTGCAGATCTTTAACTTCTAAAAGATAAGGCATCAATCAAGATTAAAGCGGTATTCCAGGTTTTTTGTCACGCTGATAAATGCATTGTCTTTTTTTGCCGGAACAAAAATCAGCTTTTTAGCGGCCTCAATGGACTGCTCGGTCAAACCGTACTTCAACCCGCTTTCCACATAAATATCGCTTATCCGCCCATTGGATGCAAAGGTGATTTTTAATCTCACCTTACCGGCAATACCCAGTTTTCGCGCCGTTTCGGTAAGGCCGGGAAGCGGTGTAAACGCTATCAGAAGCGGCCTGTGTGAATCCGTTTTGGCGCCCGGGGCCGTATCGCTCTTACCTTTTCCTGCCTCACGCTCTTTGCCGGCGTCATTTTTCCCGTCATTTTTTTCTGCCGGGATCACCGGTCCCTCGGGCAGATCGTCACCAAGCACAGCCCAGGCACCTTCTCCGATCGCGCTCCCTTTTATTGTTTGATCCAGGTTGAGAGAAAAAAGAAACTTCTTTACTTCCTCTTTATCAAGCTCATACCCAAAAGCGCTAAGCTCAAACCAACGCCTGTTCTCATAATCGTTGAAAAGCAGCGTAATGACGATTTTACTCTGAAAACGCTTTACCTTGCGGCCGTCTTTTTCGATCTCGGATTCTTCGGTGTCCTTATCCCTTCTGCGAAAGGCTTCCAGGCGTTGGGAAAAATTATTGGCGCTAAACCTTCTGATACGAGTAGACCTGCAAAGCGTGTCCGGCTCGACGGCATTAACTACCTTCAAGACGTAAGCGATGCCTTCCGAATAAGCTCCATAGATGGCACTTTTCTCGCCCCCGCAATTGTCTTCGGCTTTCACCACAACCGGCAATTTTGGCATTAAGATCGTAGCGCCCTGGTCCGGGATCGTATATCTCTCCCATTTGGTGCGCGCGACATTACTTTGCGCCCGGCAAATACCGACGGCTGCCGTTAAGAGCAGCAAAAACACCAGACAAAATTTCTTTGAAGTAACGTTTGTCATAAGGCGATGCCTTTTCCGCGCGGACCGGATAAAAAATGAAGCCGATAGCTCATCCATCAAGATCGCCGGCAGGATTTATTGTAATTGACCTTTTGGATCGGCGAAAGGGGCGTCTCTAATAAAGGCTGAAATTGTACTCCACCGCTCTGGCTATGCTGATATACACGCCGCTTCGCTGCGCCGGGATAAAAACTATCCTTCGGGCGGCGGCGATCGCTTGTTCGGTCAAGCCGTGGGACAAGCCTTTGACCACATATACTGAGCCGACCCCGGCCGTTGGCGTTAAAAGCTATGCGCACTATTACTTGCCCCGATATCTGATTTTTCCGCGCCTCTTCAGTGTAAGCCGGCTTTGCCCTTAGCACGAGCGTGAGAGGCTTCATAGGGTCCCTGTTAACAGCCACCGAAGGGCCGCGGTATCCCCCGGGGCCGGGGCCATACCCTCCCCCGAGACCGGCGCCATTACTTTTAACCGGCGGGCCGGGTGCTTTGCCGGGCCCTGCCGTACCATATTCGATGCTATCGGGCGGCGGAGTTTTACCGGCATCAGGCGACGGCTCGACCGGCGGAGGCGTCGGGGCCGGGGTCGGAGTCGGCGTTGGTGTAGGTGTAGGTGTAGGAGTGGGTGTCGGCGTCGGCGTGGGTAAAGCCTCGGGCTCGGGCGAAGAAGATGCCGGGTTGTCCAGGTAACCTTCACCTATCTCGGTTCCCCCGGGTTTTTTGCTTATCTCCAGCGAATTCAGGAAAGCTTTTACGGCTGCCGCGGATTCATCGGGGGCCGTGCCGGCGGTGACAACGGTGAGTTCGAACCAGCGCGAATGTTCCGGATCGTTGTAGAGCTTGATAATAGCGTATTTTCCTTTGAATATAACAGGGGCCAGGCCGCTTTGGTCCCTGCCGTTACCGGCCGGCAATTTTTTGCCGTTGTTATATGACAGTACCCGGGCCTCAAAATCTTTCGGGCTGAATTCACGAAATGCCGTGCAATAACCCGTCGGTTTTATCTTGTAGGAAATGGTCAGCACATAAACGGCGCCATCGTCAAAAATTCCGTATTTATCGGTCTGCCGCCCATAGCATTCCTGCGAGCTGTCGGCGACCTTGACCGGCATCTCCGGAAATAGTACCGACGCGTTTTTGTCCCCAACGGAATACTTGCCCCAATATTCCGGGAGTTTGTCGCCGGTTTTTTGCCCCGGGACAGGTGTGGGAACGAGCGCGGCCGCGCAAAGTATCATGAAAACAAATAACAGGAATTTAGACATCTTCTTTCAGCTTTCTTTCGTCGCTCTTTCAGAGGCTTTCTCGCTTCGGGAATAAAATAGACGTAAACCCGGGAGTGCGGGCATCTTGCCTGCAAAGATCGCGAAGCGATCTAAAAGCGTTTGATTTACATTCATTAGCGCGAGCAGGTCGCGCTTGCAGGCAAGATGCCCGCGCTCCCGGGTTTAGTCTATTTTATTTTTTTGACTTGTTAAAGACTTTAGCGCTGCCGATAAATCTTATTCGTGTTATTCGTGGCAGATCTCCAAACTTTACAGGCAAAACCTTAAAAGATATTAAAATGATATTCGACAACTTTTGTCACGCTGACCGCGACTTTGTCTTTTTTCGCCGGGACAAAAAGAATTTTTCTGGCTGCCGCGATGGATGATTCGGTCAGGCCGTCGGGCAATTCATTGACAACGCTGATCGCGCCGATGCTCCCATTATTCAACATGGCCACCTGCAGCCTGACCATGCCGGTCACCTTTTTCAGGCGGGCCGATTCCGTGTACTCCGGCTGCGGTTTCATGGCGATCAGCACCCCTTTAAAATCATTTTCATCGCTTTTTAGCCGCGGCCCCTCCATACCGCCCATACGTTCGTAGGCGGAAGTGCCTGGAAGCGGCAGAACCGGCGGAGCGGCCGGGACAAGCACCGGTTTCACTTCCGTCTGAGCGTCGCCCAACATTGTCTTTGAACTCGACTTGATCGAAATGCCTTTTATATTTTGATCTAAATTGAGCGATGCGAAAATATCTTTCGCTTCGAGCTTTTCCTTATCGTGACTGGAGATCGAGATCTCGAACCAGCGCTTGTGGTCAAAGTCGTTGTAAAGCATGTGAACGACATTTTTACCCTGGATCCGCTTCCATTTGCGGCCGTTTATTTCTACGTCCGACGTCTTGACGTCCCCGTACGTCGTGCTTCGCACCGCGGCCATCCGGCCGGCAAAACTCTCCTCGTCAAACTCTTTTCTGTTCGGGCAGCGACTATGAGGATCGACCTTGCTCACCACGCCTACCACATAGGCCGCGCCGTCGGCATAGGCCCCGTAATCGTTTCCCTTTTCTCCCCGGCAAGTACTGCCGGTGAGCACGATAACCGGGGGCTTTGGCAATAGCACGGTCGCCTGCTGACCGGGAATGGAATATCTTTCCCACTTTACCGGCGCCGCGCTTTTTGACGTTTGCGAAAAACAAAACAAGCTCAGGGTCAACAGTAAGAGTATCGAACCGGTTAATTTTGACATGATGTTTGACCTTTCTCAGCCGCGTTGTCGGGTTAAGCCTAAGGGCGTCTGCCCACCCGAAATCCCGGGCGCTCGCCGATCTCGAAATTGTATACCACGACCTTAGTGACCGTGACGGGACTGCCGTCTTTGATCGCTGGCTCAAACCTTATCTTTTTCGCGGCATCGTAGGAGGATTTCAGCAGGCCCGCTTTTGATAAAGCTTTATCCGCGGCGCTTTCGTCAACGTAAAAGATGTCGCCGAGCTCGCCCGTGTCCAGGAACGTTACGCGCAGCTTGATCCAGCCGGAAAGCATTTGCGCCCGCGCCTCGGAAGTGTATTCCCCGGACGGATTGTAGGTTACTTTCAGAGGGCGGTCGGCCGGTTTCCGCTCCGCTTCCTGAGCGGCAGCAAAAGCGGTAAACGATAAAACAAATAGAGTTACGGCAAAGAATTTGAGTGAGGCTGCTTTAAACATAAGACCTTTAGATGCAAAAAAACAGCATTATATTAGCACGAGGGAGAAAATTTTTGGCAAGTTTAAATTCTAAAAAGAACCGGGCCCGCTCTGCCTGGGAGCGCAGGCATCTTGCCTGCTTGGGTCGCGCAGCGATCTAAAACTCTTTTTACTCATCCCGAGTTAGCACGGCAAGCCGCGCTTGCAGGCAAGATGCCTGCGCTCCCAGGTTTACCGCCGCATTTTAAAAGAAACAAGCCCGCCATCGAGCCTGCTTCCGCTTACTGCCTTCTGCTTACGGCTCGTTTCACCGGGTCGGCCGGGCGTTTCGGCAGCTTGACCGGGGTCGCGATCTTTTTCATCACTTCCTGGATCGCGCGTTCGAGCTGCGGATCGTGTCCGGCGATGACGGATTTCGGATCGTTTTCGACCTCGATATCGGGATCGACGCCGTAACCTTCGATCATGTACTGCCCTTCGGGTGAGGCCAGCGCCGACTCAGGCACGTTGACCGTACCGCCGTCGATCAGCCCGCCGCGGTTAGAGATACCGACCACGCCGCCCCAGCTTCGTTTTCCGACCAGCTGACCCAAGCCCGCCTGGCGAAACATATACGGGAAAATATCGCCGTCGGAAGCCGAGTTTTCATTCAGTATCGCAACCATCGGCCCGCGGAAAACGGCGTCCGGATAAGTGCCGGGTTCGGCGTCGCCGCGGCGGAAATTCACGCCCAGCAGCTTTGCGGCGCAGGCGTTCGATCAGCATCCGCGAAACATTGCCGCCGCCGTTGGCGCGAACGTCGACGACCAGGCCTTCTTTATCAAGCTGCGGGTAATACCACTTGATGAATTCGCGAATACCGGCCGCGCCCATATCGGGAATGTGAATGTAGCCGACGCGCCCGTTTGACATCTGCGCCACGCGCTGGCGGTTGGCGTCCGATCCAATCGAGATAGATCAGGTCGGATTCGTTAGTGATCGGGCGGAAGGTAACGGTGCGCGCGCCGGCTGCATGTCGGCGTGCTGTTCACGGTCAAGGTGACGACCGTGTCGGCTTTTCCGCGCAGGTAGGCATAAATGTCCTTGCTCGGCCGTCACGTCTTCCCCGTTGATTGCCAGAACGTAATCGCCGACGTTTGCCTCGCTGCCCACTTCCGTCAGCGGCGAGCGGTAAATATCCTCTTCATTCTGCCCGCCGAAAATTTTGCTGATCTTATAGCGCTTGGCCGTTTTGTCGACCTCGAACCTTGCGCCCGGCAAGCGCGACGCGCACGCGCGGCAGGCAGGTTGAAATCGCCGCCGTCAATATAGGCGTGCTGCACCGTGAGCTCCGAACACATTTCGGAAATGATGTAATTAAGATCCGAGCGATGCGCGACATACGGCAGCCATTTCTTGTAATCTTCGCGGATCGTCGACCCAATCGAAGCCGTGCATGTTCGCCACGTAAAACCAATCGCGGTAACGCCGCCAAACCTCGTTAAAGATCTGGTTCCATTCTTCGACCGGATTTATTTCGGTGACTCATCCCGGCGGTGGAAACATTCTTGCGCGAACGCTCGCCCGCCGGATTCGCGTCAATGACCGCGTATTGCCCGCCGGAATTGGTGCATGACCTTCTAGCCGTCGGCGGAAAGCGCGTAGCCGAAGGCCGGCGCCAGCAGCGTGGTTTCCTTGCGGTCTTTGAGCGAATAAATGCGCAGCGAAGGCTGTGAATCGGCCTGGCGTCCGTAATAGAAGGGCGGCTGGATCACATACATCAAATGCCCTTTGTTGGCCGAAAGCCCGCCGTAATTGTCCGCCGGCAGCGGCACTTTGGTCGCGCGTTTTTCGATCCCGTCAAAATCGATGATCTCCGGTGTCGCATCTGCTGCCGCCGGTTTTGGAGATGCCGGAGGCGTTGCAGCGCCTGCAGGCGGAGTAGCTGCCGGAGGTGTCGCCGGTTTTTCTTCCGTGACCGCTGCTTCGTCGCTCTCATAAGGGAAACGGATTTTTTGTGTCTTTTCTGAGCGCCAGCGCATAGACCTGCGTGGTGCGGTTGGTCGCGTAGTTAAATTCGGCGCCGGAGATCTGCGGCGCAAATTCGTGGTCGCTCAAAAAATAAAGATAATTCCCGCTCGGGTCAAACGCCGCGCTTTGCGAATTGAACGACGCGGGTGTGACGCGGTTGTCTTGCCGTCGCTCACGCTCCAGATATAGACCGCGCTGTGCGCCGCTGCTGCCGTTCATCGAATAGGCGACGTAATTCCCTTTCGGCGACCAATCGTAATCGTTGATCAGCCCGTTGGGCGAGTCGGCGATCTGCTGCATTTGTTTTGTCGCCACCGTCACGACATAAAGCCTCCCGTCCTTGTCGGAAAAAGCGATCTTCTTGCCGTCGCCCGACCATGCCGGGCCGTATCGCTGCGCCTGTCCGCCGCTTGTGATCTGCTGCGCCGGTGTCGAGCCGTCCTGCGCGACGATCCAGATCTCTTCTTCGCCGCTTTTATCCGAAATATACGCGATCCACTTGCCGTCGGGCGACCAGGTCGCCGCGCGGTTCGTGCGCGCCGGAAGAATGCGTCAGGTTTCGCACCCCGCCTTTTTCCACCGGCGCGGTAAAGATGTCGCCGCGCGCGCCGAAAATTGCGCGTTCACCTTTTGGGATCAGTGCGTAGCCGCTGATCTGGCTGCCGACAAAGGCCTGGCGCGGACGGCGGTTGACGCCGTCGTTGGGCACGGTGATCGTGAGTTTGGTCGCGCGCTTTGAACCGGTGTCGAAAATTTCGAGTTCGCCGTCGCGCTCATAAATGATGCGGTCGTCGCTGTCGCTGCTCGGCCAGCGGATGTCCCAATCTTTATTGGTCGTGACCTGTGTGGTTTTGCCGCTGCCCGTGTTGTAGGCGTAAAGATTAAATTTGCCGTCCTTGTCCGAGTTGTAATAAATCGTTCGCCCATCCACATCGCATCGCGGCAGGCGCGCGGGCTGTCGGAGATTTTCTGCGCGTCGGCGGTCTGCAGATTGTAGATATAAAGCGTGTTTGCCTGGCCGCCGCTGTATCGTTTTTCGGGGCGGAAATCGCGAAAGCGCGGCGAGTAGACCATCTTTGTGCCGTCGGGCGAAAAATCGCCGGAACCGGCTTCGGGCATCGGCAGCGCTTCCGCCGGGCCGCCCTCAGGCGAAACGGTGTAAAGTCTTGCGATCGGCAGCGACCACGAATCTCTCTGGCTGCGGAAAAATATACTGGCCGTCTTTCGTCCAGCCGCTGACCTGGTTGTCGTAACCCCAGCGCGGCGCCAGCGGCCCTCTCGACGGGTAAAAGGTCAGCTGTTTCGGCTCGCCGCCGCCCGCCGGGATGACGTAAACCTGCTCGTCGCCGTCATATTGCCCGGTAAAGGCGATCCATTTGCCGTCGGGCGAAAATTTGGCGTAAGTTTCCACGCCCGGGTGCGCCGTCAGCCGTGTCGCCACCCCGCCAGTGGTCGCAGCGGTCCAAAGATCGCCGCCATATGTAAAGACTACCTTTTCGCCGTAAATATCGGGAAAGCGCAGCAGCTTTGTCTGGGCTGATACTCCGATAACTACAAACAACCCCAGCAACAAAGCCTGAAAGACTCGTTTGAACATTGAAAATTCCTCCGTAGTGTTAAAAAGAAAAAAGGTGCCTAAGTGTAACGCAATTGATTACGAGAGAAAAGGGGCAAGAGTTCCATATATATCAGCAACCATTTGGTCGATATTGCCTTCGCGAGATTTTGCCGTGGCCACTCTAAAGTCTAAAAAGAATTTGAGCGCTCTGCCTGGGAGCGCAGGCAGGATGCCTGCTTGGGTCGCGCAGCGATCTAAAACTCCTTTTTTATTTATTTTTGGTTAGCACGGCAAGCCGTGCTTGCAGGCAGGATGCCTGCGCTCCCAGGTTTACGGGCACGATCGCTACGCGACTATGTTAATATTAAATAACCGCAATATATGAAAAACGTTGCCAGCGAGGTCAAGAACAGCATTCTGATCATTCTCGGTATTTTCTCTGCCGCGATGGGCATCGAGGGCTTTTTGCTTTCGAGCCATTTTATCGACGGCGGCGTGACCGGAATATCGATGCTCGTTTCCCAGGTGCTCGGCATCCCGCTGGCGCTCCTGCTTCTGGTGATAAATTTGCCGTTCATCGTCATCGGTTATCGTCAGATCGGTCCCAAATTCGCGCTCAAGACTTCCGCGGCGATCGTCGGGCTGGCCCTGTGTTTATTTCTCGTCAATTTTCCCGATGTTACTTCCGATAAACTTTTGACTGCCGTCTTCGGCGGGCTTTTTCTCGGCGGCGGGATCGGCCTGGCGATACGCGGCGGCGGCGTTTTAGACGGCACGGAGATCGCGGCGCTCCTGATCAGCCGCAAAAGCCACCTGCTTAAAGTAGGCGACGTCATCCTCATCCTGAATATTTTTATTTTTCTCGCGGCGGCATTTTTTCTCGGCGTCGAATCAGCGCTCTATTCGATCCTTACTTACATCGCGGCTTCAAAGACCATCGATTTTCTGGTGCACGGCGTAGAGGAATACACCGCCATCCTGATAGTTTCGGCTAAAAGCGAGGAGATCAAGGAAACGATCGTCGATAAACTGCACCGCGGCGTTACCGTGCTCAGGGGTTCGGGAGGAATGGGCAGCAAGGGCGCGGTCAGCGAAGAGCAATCGATCCTCTATTGCGTCGTCACCCGGCTCGAGATCGGGACCATCAAACACGTCGCCACCGAAATAGACCCGGCAGCGTTTATCACCACCCACTCTCTCAACGACGTCGAAGGCGGCTTAATCAAAAGGCCCGTGCTGCATTAGACCTGGGAGCGCCGAATTTATTCGGCATGAATGCGTAGCGTTCAACATATTTCTCAATTATCGAACGTTAGCGCGTAACCGCGCTTGCCGACTGAAGTCGGCGCTCCATAAACTATTGCCAAGCAACCCTTTTCATCGCTTTTTCTTCCAACGAATGTTATTATTTGAAACAATCGGGCCCGAACTGCGTTTAAGTTCTAGCGCCGATTATGGCAGATAAGCCGTGTAGAAATCCAGCTTTAGGGCAATTTTATCCGGTCAGACGCGACACCAGGAGATTTTTGTGAAAAAACGTCTAACTCTAGCACTCTTAATACTTACTTCATTAATTACACTTCAGTTCCCGATCGCCGCGCAGAGCACGGCGGTCAGGCAAAAGGTGGTGGCGGAAAGAGCAGCAGCGGCTGCCGATTCCAAAACTTCCAGCCCGGTCACGGCCGAGAAGATGGAAGCGGACATGGCCGAGGCCCTGACCGTGATCCAGGAAAACTACGTCAGCGGCAAGCAGCTTGATTACAACGAACTCTTTAAATCGTCGATCGAGAGCATGCTGCACCAGCTCGACCCGCACTCTAACTACTTTGACGCCAAAGATTACGCGGAATTTCGCACCGAGCAGAATTCCCGCTACTTCGGCATCGGCGCGACGATCGGCGATCTGCGCGATCCGGGTGCCGGCGGCGGCAATGACAGCGTCAAGCTGGCGACCTATATCAAAGCGACTTTTGAAGAGGCCCCGGCAAACCGCGCCGGCCTGCGCTACGGCGACAAGATCGTCGATGTCAACGGCACGTCGATGCTCGGCAAACCGTTCACCGACGTGCGTAATTTCCTGCGCGGCCCGCGCGGCACCGTCGCCAAGATCACCGTCGAACGCTACGACACCAAGAAGCTGGAAACGGTCGAGATCATCCGCGACGCCGTCGCCCAGCCTTCGATTCCGGAAGCTTATATGATCCGGCCCGGCGTGGGTTACATCGCTATGACCGGCGGTTTTAATCAGACCACCTATGGCGAGTTTGTCGATGGCTATAAAAGATTAAAACAGCAGGGTATGCAGCAGCTCGTGCTCGACCTGCGCAGCAATGGCGGCGGGCTCGTGCGCCAGGCGACACAGGTGGCCAACACTTTCTTAAACAGCGAGCAGATCATCTTTACGCAAAAAGGACGCATTCGCGGAAGTTATGACGTGGCGAAATCCGACAATAAAGATCCGGAACAGCTGCCGATGGTGGTGCTGGTAAATCGCGGCACGGCTTCGGCCTCGGAAATTCTTGCCGGCGCCCTGCAGGACCATGACCGCGCGCTGATCGTCGGCGAAACGACCTTTGGCAAGGGCCTGGTGCAAAATCCCTTTAATCTGGATTACGGCTCGATGGTGCTGCTGACGATCGCGAAATACGAGACGCCTTCCGGCCGCCTCATCCAGCGCGATTATTCCAACGGCGATCTTTACAGCTACTACAATATGGGCGGGACGCTCCGCGATGAAAAAACGACCACAACCGGCGCCGAATCAAAGACCGATACCGGGCGCCCGGTCTACTCCGGCGGCGGCATCACGCCCGATGAACCGATCAAAGCTGCCCTGCTGACCAATGAGCAGGTGCAGATCCGCACCAAGCTGCAGGACCCGGTCTTTGCTTTTGCGCTCGACCTCGTCTATGGAAAGCTGCCGGGTTTTGAAAATTACCGGGTAAATAATCCGCTCGATTATGTCGGCGATGTAAAAGCGACGGACTTCCCCGTAAACGATGCGCTCTACCAGGCGTTCAAAAAATACGCGGTTGATAAATACAAGCTGGCCCCGGCCCAGGTCGATAAGGAACGCGACTACGTGGCACGCGCGCTGCGCACGGAACTGGCGACCGCGACCTACGGCATGTACACCTCGTACCAGATCGGCAACGAATTTGACAACCAGTTAAAGAAAGCGCTGGAATCGCTGCCCCGCGCCAAGGACCTGGCACAGAAAGCCGCCGACGCTTGGAAAGCAAAACCAAGATCGCAAACTACCGCGCTCGATGGAACGCAGAAATAATGTATAACGGTTAGTGATTAGTGATTAATGGACGCGCTCTTATGGAGCGCGTCTTCTTTTAACGCAAAAAATAAAAGCGTCGGATTCCCAACGCTCTTTACTATTCACTATTCACTATTCACTATTCACTATCCCGCTAAATATCTGATCAAATAAAATATCCCTACCCCGGCACCGGCCAGCAGCAGCAAAAACAATAAGATCAAGCCTACGATCACAGCCTTAAATTTCTTGTAACGGTTCGGGTCCGGCGGTGACAGCTGGCTTTGCGGAAAATATGGCGGCGGTCTGTTCATACGGTATCTTCCGATTTTTATATTCGAAACGCAAGTAGGCGCGGTGTGTTAATCGCGGAGCGATTAGGTGAATGTAGCCGTGGGTTTTAACCCACGGAAGTCCGACGGACAAGCGCACGTCGCGCGAGCGACGGATGGGCAAAATCAATCGTCGCGCTGCGACGGCATTAACCATCGAATTCATACCGTGGGTTAAAACCCACGGCTACGGTCAAATCACCGCTACGCGGTATAAACTCGATTTCAGCTAGAGATAGAGTTCCCGGTTCTGACCTCGTTCCCTGGCAACTAATCGCCTTAAAGTCCCTTCTGATGATGTGTGCTAAAATAGCCATTATTTTCAGGAGGCATTACTTAGTGAAAAACGCAATTCGTTTTAGTTTTTATTTCGCAGTCATTTCCCTCGTCGGAATTCTTTCCTTCCCGCATTCATATACCAGGGCACACACCGGGGCCGCCGGTAAAAGCGCAAAGAGTGTTGTCGGCGATTACGATGGCGACGGCAAGACGGATTTTGTCACCGTGCGCGCCGAGGGCGAAAAACTCACGTGGTGGATCAGCTACAGCAGCGGTAAGAGCACTTCGGCGGCCTTCGGAAACAGCGGCGACCGGCTTGTCCCTGCCGATTATGACGGCGACGGCAAAACCGATATCGCCGTGTTTCGCCCTGCGACCGCTACCTTTTATATAATGCAGACCAAAACGCAGACCGCGCGCATCGAAAAATTCGGCCTGGAAACTGACGATCCTTCAGTCGTGGCCGATTACGATGGGGACGGGAAAGCCGATCTCGCCGTGTATCGCGCGGGCCCGCCGGAAAAGCCGCAGAGCCTTTTTTATTACAAACCCAGCACCGCCACCAAGCCGGGAGATTTCACCGCCGTTGCCTGGGGGCTTTTGGGTGACGACCCTGTCGTGGGCGATTATGACGGCGACGGCAAAGCCGACCTGGCCGTGCGCCGCAGCAAGACCAATGTCAATGACGATCATTCGCTCTGGTACATCAAGCGTTCAAAAGAAGGCGATCTTGTTTCGCAATGGGGACTCTCGAGCGACGCCGTAGCAGTGGCCGATTATGACGGCGACGGTAAGACCGACATCGCCATTATGCGCAACAGCAACGACGGCGCCGAAAGCCGCTGGCAATTTTATGTGCTCAATAGCGGCGACGGCCAGATGGTGGTCAAGCAGTTCGGGCTGGCGAATAAAGACCTCTGCGTGCCGGGTGATTATGACGGCGACGGCCGCGCCGATGTCGGGCTCTGGCGAAAAGCGGACGCTACTTTCTGGGTGCTCAGCAGCAACACCGCCGGCGACGTCAAAACTCTAAAATGGGGCAACGCGACGGACACGCCGGTCAGCGTTCCCCGCGGAAAATGATTTGGGTGATAATACCAAAAATTGCAGCTAAACCTGGGAGCGCGGGCATCCTGCCTGCAAAGATCGCGCAGCGGTCTGAAGATCTCTACAAATAACGCTGGTTAGTGTGACTAGCGTCACACTTGCAGGCAAGATGCCTGCGCTCCCAGGGATACGCATTTTTTTTAAGTTAAAAGATTTTATAGCCAAAGTCGGCAAGGCCCATGATCAGTCGAATCACCTATTCCGGAGGCGACTATGAACTTAAAGAAAGATCTTGCATTTTTAACCCTTCTTTTCGCCGTCGTTTTGATCCTCTTTCAAACTCCGGTCTTCGTTTTTGCCGCCGGCCAGATCCAGTGGCAGGTCACCCAGACCGGCGCTAACGGGCCCAACTTTTCCGGCCCCGTGCTGATACAACCCGACGGAAAGATAGTAGTGGGCGGAGCGCGGAGGGCTTTTCCCTTCGGGTCCGGATCCGATTTCGCTCTCACCAGGCTGCTTCCCTCCGGCGCATCGGACTCTTCATTTGGCGTCAATGGGGCTGTCGTCACAGCTTTTCTTAGCTCTTCCTGTACGGTCAACGCGCTGGCGCTCCAATCCGACGGCAAGATAATTGCGGCCGGTTTGTGCCAGGGTTTTAATACCAGCGCCGCTTTCGCCCGCTACAACGCGGATGGCTCGCTCGACGCGTCTTTTAACGGCGGCGGTAAATTTTTGACCGGCACGTAGTCGCTGATCACCGCGGTCACCGTTTTGCCGGACGGAAAGATACCTGGCGGCGGGGTCCAGCAGCGTAACCACCGTATCCGACTTTATGCTTATCCGCCTGACTGCTAACGGCGCTTTTGATAATACGTTCGGCAGCGGCGGCACTTTGATCACCCCGATAACAAAACAAAGCGACAGTATCCTTTCCATGGCGGTCCAGCCTGACGGAAAGATCGTCGTCGCCGGCTACGCCGATTTTGGCAGTTCCGAAGGCAACACTTTTGTCGTGGTCCGCTACGAAGCCGACGGTGACAGCGACCCTACCTTTGACGAGGACAGTTTTACCGCCACCGATTTTGGCGATCCTCACGAATACGCGTCGGCCGTCGCGCTCCAGGCCGATGGTAAGATCGTGGCCGGCGGTTTTACGGACGGCACCCAACGCCGCGCGGCGCTCGTCCGTTTTAACGCCGACGGTTCATACGACGGCAGTTTTGGCACTGGCGGCAAGCTGGTGATTTCCGCCCAGACGCTGACAAATTCCAGAATTTCAGACCTCGCTATCCAGTCAAACGGCAAGATCGTCGTGGTGGGCACCGCCTCGTCAGGCACCTCCTCGGGTTTGCTTGTTTCGCGTTTTCACCGCAACGGCACGCTTGATACTTCTTTTGACGGCGACGGGATTCTGCTGATACCGAATGCTCCGGGTTGGCGAAACCTGGTGGGCGCGAGCGTTTGGCGATACTGCCCAACAGCAGCATCCGCGTAACCGCTAACGAGAGCACCGATAAAACCGGCATCCGCGGTATTACCTACAGTATTACCGGCGACCAGCAAACGCCGTTTGATTTCGATGCCGACGGCATCACCGATCTTTCTCTCAAGGGTGTCGGTACGGGCGACTGGATCTTCCGGTTTTCGACCACCGGGATCAACCACACGGTCAGCATGCATAACGTTGCGAACAGGCGGATCGTTCCGGCTGACTATGACGGCGACGGGCGCACCGATGCCGCCGAATGGTCCCCCGTCAGCGGGAGTTGGATCATTACCGAGAGCAGCACCGGCCTGGGACGCCAGCCCATCTTCGGCGCGAACGGCGATATTCCCAGCGCCTGCCGATTTTGACGGCGACGGTAAAGCCGACCTGGCCGTCTTTCGCCCGTCGAACGGTTACTGGTACATCGACAATTCCTCGGACGGCACTTTTTCGTTCGTGCCCTGGGGCAGCAGCGGCGACATTCCCGTGGCGGGCGATTATGACGCCGACGGCCGGTCGGACCAGGCGATCTTCCGGCGAAATGCCGCGACCGGCTTTGGCGAATGGTGGATACAGTATTCGGGCGGCGGAAATTTCGTCACGGTTTTCGGCACTGACACCGATGTACCTGCCCCGGCGGATTATAGCGGCGACGGTAAAACGGATGTTGCCATCTGGCGGCCTTCGGATGGATTCTGGTTCATCCTGCGCTCGGAAGATTTTAATTATTACGCCGCGCCTTTCGGACAGGCGGGAGATTACCTGGTGCCGGGCGATTACGACGGCGACGGTAGAGCCGACATCGCCGTCTTTCGCAACAGCACGGGCATCTGGTATGAAAACCGTTCCTCATCGGGTATTTTATTCCAGCAGTACGGCGGCCTCGGCGACCACCCGATCCCCAGCGCCTATATTCCTTAGCATGGAGAGTATGGAGCGCGGGCATCCCTGCCCGCAACGGACGCCTCGCGTCCGAATGTTTTCGACACATGCGTATGTAAAAATTGAGAGCCTGCCTTGGTCCCGGCAACAACCGTTGCCAATATTTGAATGAGTACCCGCATTAGAATTGGTTTTAATTCAGAGGGCTTATAAAATAAATCGTGTTAAGTGTGGAGCGCGGGCATCCCTGCCCGCAACGCACGCCTCGCGTCCGAAGGGTTTCGATAGAGCGTGTGTTAATCAGAAAGCTTGGCGGCAAGCTTTGCGGGCAGGAGGGATCCCGCGCTCCATATAACTCCCATATGGAATCAAAATTAAAAGGCTGGCACAGCAGGGGCTATCTGCCGCATTTTGACGGTGGTGAGGTGGCGCAATTTATTACGATCCACCTGGGTGACTCTTTGCCTGTTAGTCTGATCAAAAAATGGAAGAAGCAATTGGAATCCGAGCCCGATAACATTCGGGAATTGGAATTATATGAGCGGATCGAAAAATATCTCGACAAGGGATATGGCGCTTGTTATTTGCGCGACAAAAGAATTGCTTCATTAGTACAGGACTCTTTGCTGTTTTTCGAAAGTAAAAAATATTATCTGCGGGCATGGATAGTAATGCCTAATCACGCACATTTTTTATTGAGGCCATCGACCGAATGTTCGTTATCTGAAATCCTTCACTCTATAAAATCCTATACTTCGAATAAAGCGAATAAAATACTCGGACGCGAAGGCGAATTTTGGCAGGAAGATTATTTTGATCGCTATATCCGAAGCGAGAAACATTACTTCTATACTATAAATTATATTGAAAATAATCCGGTAAAAGCGGGGTTGTGTAAACGCCCGGAAGAATGGGTATTTAGCAGTTATGGAGCACGGAAATCCCTACCTGCAACGGACGCCTCGCGTCCGAGTGGTTTCGATAGAGGCACGTGTTAATTAGAAAGCTAGCTTGTCTGGCGGCAAGCTTTGCGGGCATGATGCCCGCGCTCCATAATTTTACCTGGGCAGCGGCTGCTGCAGATTTGCCAGCGCATAGCTCAGCACCGCCAGCACGGAAGCGTTTTCCGCCAGGTCTTTCGGGTTAACTTTATCCAGAGTGTCGGCGGCCGTATGGTGATAATCGAAATAAAAACGCGCGTCCGAAAGCGGCGCAAACGAAGGCACGCCTGCCCCGGTCAGCCTGGCCGTATCGGCGCCGACGTTAGGCGCTGTCTGTACCTGGAAAGCGCCCTGCGAAAGCAGCGCGTTTGAGATGGGGTTAAAGAAAGGCAGTGCTTCCGGCTTGCCCGCAAAAGCAAAACCGAGCGGGTGGCCCGGCCCGAAATCCATTTCGATCGCCGCGAAGTGTTTCGCGATGTTGGCCGCCTCATCCGCAAAATAACCGGCGCTGCCGCGCCCGCCGTTCTCTTCGTTCATCCAAGCGATCACGCGAATAGTGCGTTTCGGGCGAAGCTTGAGCTGTTTCAGGATATTGGCCACCTGCATAGCCGCCGCCACGCCGGAGCCGTCGTCGATCGCGCCGCGCCCCAGGTCCCATGAGTCGAGGTGCCCGGAGACGATGACCACTTCGTCCGGCTTCTCGCTTCCCTTTAGATCGCCGATCACGTTGTAGCTTTCGGTGTCCGGCAGCGTTTGCGGCGTGAGCGTCAAGTGAATTTTGGTCCCGCCCTGCGCCGCAAGATATGCGATCAGGTCGGCGTCTTCGTTTGAGACCGCGGCGGTCGGGATCTTCGTCACGCCGTCGGGATAACCCATCGCGCCCGTATGCGCCAGGCGATTTTCCGAAGTCCCCGCCGAACGAACCAGCGCCGCCAGCGCGCCAAACGGCGCCGCCGCTCCCGCGCCCGCAAAGCGATAGGCAACCGCTTGCCCGTAGGCGTTGCCCGCCTGCCCGGCCAGCGCCATTTCCCGGTCGAACTTGTTGTTGAAAAGCACGATCTTGCCGGCGATCTTATCTTTGCCCAGCGCCGCCAGATCGGCAAAGCTATTGACCACTACGATCTCCGCCGTGATACCGCCGGCCGCCGTCGCCACGCTCCCGCCCAGTGCGGTCAGCACTATTTTCTGATTTGTGCCCGGGGCCATTCCGGGAAACTCCACCAGTTCGCCGCGCTCTTCGCCGCGCACCCAGTGCGGCACCATCACTTTCCCTAAGCGCACTTCCAGCCCGAGTTTTTTCAGTTCGGCCTCAACGTATTTCACGGCCTGCGCCGCCTGCGCCGAACCCGAGAGCCGCGGCCCGATGTTGTTCGATAAATGCGCCAGCTGCCGGTAAGCGTAATCGCTGCGCAGCGCAGCCTGCTGGATGGTTTTCAGATCGCGCAGCGTCTGCGCCGAATAAAGTTCCGGCGTCGCTGCGAGCCGCAGGCTGCTGGGCAAAAAGAGAGAGCGGAAAAATGAGAAGTGCAAGGCAGAAAAACTTTTTCATAAACTTCCTTTATTTAATTGGCGTCGTCCATACATGAAATAAATGGTTATCGCAATGAAGTCGGTACCGGGAACGAAAGTGACCGGCTTCTTCTCTCGTGGGACCGGATACTGTTAGTTTTTTCGCTACGCTCATTAGCCGGTCACTTCGTTCCCGGTACTGACCCGTTCTTTTTTGACTTCCCCATTGTTTATGGGCAATGCCTATTCATTTAAAAATCTTCTGAGTTAATACGCAGGAAATGTCTAGGAGGTTTTAATATGGAGCGCAGGCATCCTGCCCGCACCGGGCCCGCAGCGTCCGAATTAACTTTTCCGGTCATGCGGCAATTTTTTCCAAAAGCTTCTCGGTGATCCCCCAAGTGGCTTCTTCGATCAATTTATTTGTAGAAAAATCGCAGGCCCACTGAATCAGCTTTTCGCTTGTCAGGTACTTTCGGGCCTGTTCGACAAAGAGCTTTGGATTTTCACCGGGAATAAAATCTTTATTGTCGTTGTAATCGTTATGGGGCGGATGTCGCGCATCGGCCGAACCGTATTGTGAGCCGAGAGTGTGAAAATTCTCCCATTCAAGTTCCGGCTTCGCCTTTTCGATCATCGACGGAAGGATCAACGGTTCATTTAAAATATCCCAGGCGGCCGATAACCAAACCGCGAGCGCCGCACGCCAATAGATATCCTCTATCTCAAAGATCGATCTCACCCAGGTAACGGTCTCCTCCCGGTTGAGATACTTTAAACAGAAAAACATCATCGCAGAAATATTCTTTTCCGGCTCTGCCCAATTCCAACTCACATTTTCGGGCTCGTCTTCCGGCCAATCGCCCATCAGGCATTGAGAAAGTGAATCCAACACGTCCTGCCGAAAGCCCGGATATTCTTCCGGTATCCCCGTCCAATAAACGGCCATGAAATCAGTCACGACCGGTTGTAAAAGCCATCCACTGAAAAAGATATGCTCCCTGCTGCGAGAGATCAGAGAAGGGAGCAAATATTTGAACCAGGCATCCCATTCTTCCCGGTGGCCGAAACAGGAAATTCCCGATGATATTTCAAACAGCGGCTCGATACTGAGATCGCTCGGCTTGATCTTTTTGAATGATTCTTCATCGTTTAGTTCCGTGAATATCCTTCGAGCATTCGTATTGAACCACGCCTCGCCCATCGGTTCTTCTGGTTTGGAAAAATGCGCGCGCATTCTCTCGATGGCGGCGAGTGAAGGGCCGCGTTCGGGGATCCATTGGTAGAGCGGTTCGGTCATCACCCGGCTATTATGGAGCGCGGGCATCCCTGTCCGCAAGGCAGAAACGCGACAGTTATGGAGCGTGTTTTGCTTTTTCGTATTGTTAGTGTTGTTTTGTGGCAACGGTCTTAGCGCCGATGTCCACATACTAGTCAAATAATAAGTCAGAACCGGGAACGGTAGTGACCGGGTTTGTTTTAGTGATTAATATTGAAGGTACTTATCCCTTGACTATAGGTTTTTCAACTTTGAATTATCGGAATCCGAAGCCTTTCCGCTTTTCTCATTCTCTGTTTTTCTTTTGGTTTCATAATTAAAAATTTTCCAAATCCAAAAATCTAGTGGCAAACTCTAAGGGCGTTGGCGCAAAATGCGGAGTATCAGAACTATCTTTAACCTTCAAGATCAAACCGTCTAAAACAACTATCACATTGTCGTGAAAGGTTCCGGCTTTTCGCCTTGCCAGCAAATCCCTCATACAAGCTACTTCGTTTGCGTCTAACCTTTGAGTGATATATACCTCTGTCATTTTTCCGGCTTGTATAACTGGCGGCGGCAATTCGTTAAATAATTTTGTGCCAATTAAGGGATTACTTCTAAAATGCAATCTACCCTCTATGTTATTTTCAAAAGTTATTTCATAAACAGAGCAATTACGAATCCTTAAATAAAATATCAGGGATTTTATATGATGATGTTCTTCAAAATTTTGAGCGACATTTCCTATATCTACAATGGAAATATAACGCTTGATTTGTTTGGCTTGTTTTTCTGCTAACTCCATTAACCATCTTTTCTCATCCCACGCTTTTTTAATCCGGATATTTTCCTTTTCTATTTCTTCAGAGTAATTAGCGTGCTGTTGGTTTAATCCTTCTATCTCTTTTTTATGCGCCTCTCTGAGAGATTGATTTTTAGCGTTCAATTCATCCCTAATAACTTCTTTTGCTTCGATCAATTTTGTTTCGCGTTCCTCGTGATGGTCTTTTAGTTTTTGAATTTCTGATTCGGATGTATCGCTTATCGTTTCATCCGTTTTTTGCTTTCTATTTATTCGCCAGTCTGCCAAACGTCCTAGCCCATATAACCCCCAAATAAAAAGACAAAATGTGGCAATTGTTAAAGGAATAATCCAATAAAGCGGTAAATCTTTTAGGTATGCGGAGTAAGCAGTAATTCCAGACACTACCGCCCCTCCCAAAATCCAAAGCAACTGAAAAATGAAATTTCCAAGGACCCCTTGCGTAAGTGGTCTATTGTTAAGCCAGTTTGCCATAAAATGCAGGTGAAAAATGCTAATATAGCATAAACTGGCTTTTACCTGCGGTTAGGGGATAAGCACCATATTGAATGATTAATAAACTCTTTTGCCATCTCTTAAATTATTCATTAATAACTCACAATTAAATTACCGGAAACCCGGTCACTACCGTTCCCGGTTCTGACCTCATCCTAATGGCCATTGTTTTAAATCAAACAAACTTCTCCAAACCCTTCTTACCAAACGAGCAGCTATAAGCAATAATAGTTTCGCGGCATTTCTGCTTTCGGCAACTCCAAAAGGTTCCCCTGATCTTTTCAAGCCGCTTTTAGATACTTTTGGATCATTACGCGTGATTTTTAAGATTTCTGGAACATTTTGTTTCATTTGTTTCATTTGTTGCACCCGCCGGTGAAACGAAACACGGTTTTGGTGGATTTTGACATGCTCGTAAGCGCGCATAAATTGAAAACTTCGAACGCGGGGCGTTCGCTGCGGGCAAAGATGCCCCAAGCTCCATACTTTGAACTCGCCTGCTTTAGTGCGATAATCTAAACGCTTTAACAACAATCTTTTTCGCAAGCGAGGAACTATGAAACGGCTTTCTTTTCTGCTTCTTTTAACGGTTTTGTCGGCCTTCTACGTCTCGGCCCAGGGCCCGGTCTGGACGGTTGACGATCTGCTGCGCGGCAAGCGCGTGAGCGATCCGCAGGTTTCGCCCGACGGCCAGTGGGTCGCCTACTCCGTCGGCGATCTTAATTGGGACGGCAACCGCTATGTTAACCAGATCTACGTGGCCAAGATCGGCGGCGGCACTCCGCAGCAGATCACCAAAACCGACAAAGGCGCCGCTTCACAGCCGCGCTGGTCGCCGGACGGCAAACGCATCGCCTACGTAACGGGCGGGCAGCTCTGGACGATGAAACCTGACGGCAGCGACACGGTGCAGGTCACCACCCTTTCGAGCGGCGCGGGCCAGCCCGTCTGGTCGCCCGATAGCCGCTGGCTGCTTTTTAGCTCCGACGTCTACCCGGAATGCAGCGGCGACGATGCCTGCAACAAACGCAAGGACGACGCGGCCGACGCCGGCAAGATGAAAGCCCATACGACCGACCGCCTTTTGTTCCGCCACTGGACGGGCTGGACGGATGTAAAGCGCACCCACGTTTTTGTGGTGGCGGCCGAAAAGAACAGCAAGGCCCGCGAAGTGACCACCGGTGATTGGGACGCCCCGCCCTACGGCGCGGCCAGCGGCAGCGATTACGCCTTTTCACCCGACGGGCGCGAGATCGCATACCTCCGCAATCCCGACAAGGTCGAAGCGATCTCTACCAACAGCGACATCTATGTGGTGCCGACCGCCGGCGGCGAAGCGCGCAACATCACCGTCGCAAATAAAGGCTACGAATTTTCGCCCGTCTATACGCCGGACGGAAAATACATCATCTACCGTTCGCAGGCGACGCCGGCCTTTGAAGCCGACCGCACGCGCCTGATGCGCTACGACCGCTCGTCGGGCACGAGCACCGAACTGACCACCGGATTCGATCTGCAGGTCGATGAATTCATCCTCTCGCAGGACGGTTCGAAAATATTTTTCACCGCCGGCGACCGCGGCCACATTCCGATCTTTTCGATCCCCGTGGCGGGCGGCAAGGCCACAAAAATCTGGAACACCGTTTCGGCTTCGGGTTTGAATAACGCGCTGAACGGTTCAAAGCTTGTCTTCATCACCAGCAGCATCGCCCAACCGGGCGAGATCGTGCTGGCCAGCAACGACGGCACGCAGACCGGCGGGCGCCCTTACATCAATGTCACCACGGCGAATCAGCCGGCGGGACTGGCCCCGGCTGAGGAACTGACCTGGACGGGCGCGATGAAAGCCCAGGTGCACGGCTTTATCATCAAGCCGAAAGATTTCGACCCGGATAAAAAATATCCGCTGCTGGTGATCATCCACGGCGGCCCGCAGAGCGCTTTTTACGATAGCTGGGGCTACCGCTGGAACCCGCAGGTTTTTGCCAATCAGGGCTATGTGGTCTTTATGCCTAACCCGCGCGGCTCGGTCGGCTACGGGCAGAAATTTGTCAACGAGGTTTCCGCCGACTGGGGCGGCAAGGCAGCGACCGACATTCGCAACGGTGTGGCCGAGGTCATCAAGCGGTCTTATGTGGATAAAAACCGCATCGGCGCGGCCGGCGCCAGCTACGGCGGCTATATGGTCGATTGGATGATGGGGCACAACACCGATCCGCGTTTTCGCTTCAAGGTATTTCTCTCGCACGCCGGCGTGTATAACCTGGAGAGCATGATCGCGACCGAAGAACAGTGGTTCAACAACTGGGAATTTAAGGGACAGCCGTGGACCAACCCGGTGATGTTCAATACCTGGTCGCCGCATAAATTCGCCAAGAATTTTAATACGCCGACGCTGGTGACCTGCGGCGAGATCGATTACCGCGTGCCCTATACCCAGAGCCTCGAGCTTTATACGACGCTCCAGCTCAAAGGCATCGAATCAAAACTCATCGTCTTTCCCGACGAAGGCCACTGGATCCTCAAACCGCAAAACTCGAAATACTGGTACTCCCAGGCCATCGACTGGTTTGATAAATACTTGAAGTAGGTTCAGGCTCCCCTCCTGCCGGACGAGGGGTGGCGCGCAAAGCGCGACGGGGTGGTGGGAGCAATGATCGGAAATTTAGGGCAGGTCTCGTACCTGCCCTTTCTTGTCAGAACCGGGAGCCGTAGCGACCGGGTAAATCTTAGGCAGCCCCGCGGTTGCTTTTTTCTTACTACGCATAGTCTTTGACTCTCTCTACTTTTCATCCAGCTCAAGATATTTCGATATTTCCCTTACATTCTTTAGATACCCCTCGATATACGGCACCTCATCTTCGTATTTTTCTAATATCCGTATCGTTTCTTTCACACATTTACCCATCTTTTCGGGTTCATTCAAAAAAGAATAAATACGGGTCAGATTGTATAGAGTTTGCGCGACATCGATCTCGAAGGCAAGGGGATTTTCTTCAGCCAATTTCCGTCTGACTTCCAGAATTTCAATATGTTTTTCTTCCGCTTTGTCATATTGCTCCTGAGCTTCATATATTAAAGCCAGGTTATTAGATATCGTCGCTACCAAAGGAAGAAATGCCGAGGGATTTTCAACAGATAATTCTTTGTAAATATTTAACGATTCATCAAAAGCTTCCTCCGCCTTCGAATAAACGGCCTGGCGACGATACAGTTCTCCGAGATTGTTCAAAGTCATTGCCAGATCGGGAAGAAATGCTTGTGGATTACTGACCGCCAATTCCCGCCTGATCTGTATAGCCTCGGACAATTCCTGATCGGCCGCTTCATAAGCTTTCAGATTCCTTTCATAAATCCCCTGGTCGCAATAAAGCGCCCCTAAATTATTCAGAACTAATCCCACGTACGGCAGATATAATTGCCGGTCTTTAATTGTAATTATGCGATATTTCTCAAGTGCCGCCCGGTATTCCCCTTCCGCTTTCTGAAATTTATTCTGATACCGGTACAATTCTCCCAAATTATTCTGTGTTGCCGCGATATCAAATAAAGAAACTGTATTATCTTTCCAGCTTAACGTCCCTTTGATCGAAAGAGATTCATTAAACTCGTTTTCCGCTATCTTGTATTTCTTCTGCGTCGTATGAAGTAGTCCCAAATTATTAAGCACAGAGGCGACAATCATTTGGTAAGAATGGGGATTTTCGACTTCAAACTTCCGGGAAATATTCAGAGCATTTCGATACTCACCCTCTGCTTTCTCGTGTTCATTTTGATCCCGGTGCAATTCTCCCAAACTATTAAACATTAGAGCAAGATTTTCGGCCGCTAGATCGGAGGCAAACTCCACTTTAAGCCTTTCATAAATACTCATTGCTTCCTTGTATTGACGGTGCCCCTGCAAAAAGTGGGCGTTGGCAAAAAGGTTATCGAATGAAGCGAAAGCGGCGATCGACTGCTCGTAATAACGGCAGGTATCTTCAAAACGATTAGGGTTTTCAAGATTCAGGGCGGTTGCCTGCGCGAGGATCAAATATTCTGCTGCTGCGTTTTGTAAAATTTCCTGAGATTCTTTTTGTTTTGCTAACGCTCGAACGACCTTATCCGCTCTCTCTTCTTCCGCATCTTCCAAAAGCACGCGGGCTTCGGTGATCTCGCCGTTATCAAAATGTTCTTTGGCTTTTTGCAGGCGTTCGCTGTTGAGGTCAATCTTGTCAAAAGTTTCCGCCAGTTTAACAACGTCTTGTTCAAAACTCCTCAGAAATGCCTTTTGCTCGTTGATCTTCGCGCTAAGGGCAAGACGCTCCTGCGTCTCATTTTCCGGAGTTTTATCGAAAAGCTTTTGCAGCGTGTCGAGATGATCTTTTAGCTCGCGGTATTCGCCGGACTTGCCGATCACTATCGAGGCGTTGATGGTGGAATTGCTTACACCGCTGGCAGCAAAATTTCCTGTTCCGGTAATGTCGATCGATCCGTCGGGCATGAGAGGCTCCTAATATGAAATGCGCGGAAATTATAGCATGGAAACCAGTGCGGGCAGGGACGAGCCGGCGCCGTGATGCAAGATGAGGTAGCGGCTCTGCCGCCGTGCTGTGCGGAAAGGCTCTGCCTTTCCGGGAGACCTCCTTAAAAATACACGGAAGGCTGAGCCTCCGTCAAATATTGATCATGCCGGTAAGCCATAGGCTTACCGCACATCACTGCGGCAAGCCGCAAATCCATTTATTTAAGCGGAAATTCAACCACAAAAATACCCTGAATATCGTGAATAAAATTAAACCTCTGACGACTAAATTTCCCGGCTGAGCTATGCTTTCAGATGGCCTGAGGTGGGAAAATATAGCGGCCGGTATCTGAATTTCCCGATCTCAATGTTCTTTTTTAATTTAGTCTGTGGATTTGTTAATTTCACGAAATTTCCGGGGCAAAAGTGGCGCAGGTGGGGCAGTGGCGCAGGGTGGGGCAGTGCGCCGCCAGCGAAATGAACGCTTGATCAACTATTGCACCTTTTAGTGTGTTTCGTGTGTTTAGTGGTTAATTTCTAATAACATTAACCACGAAGCACACCAAACACACGAAACGTTACTCCTTGACCCGATACGGCTTTCAGATTCCGCCGACCGAGGTAAACTTCTCACTCGAAACTTGAATCAAATTCGCACGTATAATACCGTCTACATATGTTTTTGAAAATATTTCGGCCACTTTTCCTCTTAACATTACTCACATTCTCGGCATCATTGCCGGCCTGGGCGCAGGCGCCGTTTGCGCCGGCTTCGACGCATGGCAGGCGCACCTATGACGTGCAGCATTACCTGATCCGCAGCAACATAAATTACGAAGAGAAAAAAGTGATTGGACAGACGATTGTGCAGCTAAAACCGCTGGCCGATAATTTTATCAGTTTCGAACTCGACGCCGCCGGAATGACGATCGACTCCGTTACGCTCGATGACGCCAACAGTGGAGGGGCCGGAAAATCGCTGCAGTATAAAACCTTAGGCGAAAAACTGATCATTACTCTGGACCGCGCATACACGGGCCTACAGCAATGATCACAACCACGATCAAATACACCATCACCGCGCCGGAAAAAGGCGTTTATTTTGTCGACGAGATGAAGGAAAAAACCGGCAAGCTCGTTCACCCGCGCCAGGTGTGGACGCATGGCGAGGCCGAGGAAAATCATTTCTGGTTTCCCTGTTACGATTACCCGGACGACAAAGCGACCAGCGAGCAATACATCACCGTGCCTTCGGGCGAGGTCGCCGTAGCCAACGGAGAAATGCTCGACACCACTGAAAACATCGACGGCACCAAAACCTTTCATTACAAAATGCCGGTGCCGCATTCCACTTACCTGACATCTTTTGTCGCCGGAGATTATGCGCGGGTCGAAGCAAAATACGGCGCCGTCCCGCTCGGCTATTTCATGTACCGCGGAACGGAAGATGTCGGCCAGGCCGCCTTCGGCAAGACACCGCAGATGATGGCCGTGTTTGAAAAGATGACGGGCGTGAAATTTCCCTACCCGAAATACGACCAGACGATCGTGGCGCAATTTCAGTTCGGCGGGATGGAAAACATCACCGCGACCACGATGGCCGACACCGAAATTCTCGCGGCGCGGCTGGAAATGATGCGCCCTTTTACGGACGACCTGGTCTCGCACGAGTTGGCGCATTCGTGGTTCGGCGATCTGGTGACTTGTAAAACCTGGTCGCAGCTCTGGCTTAACGAGGGCTTTGCCACTTTTATGGAAGCCGTGTTTAAAGAAAGCGAAGGCGGCCGCAAAGCTTACCTGGAAAAAGCGCGTACCGATGCGGGACGCTTTATGGCGGAGGACCTGCACAACACCCGGGCACCACGCGCTGGTCAATAAATACGCCCAGCCCAACAACGACCTTTTTGACGTGACCACTTATCAAAAGGGCGGCGTGGTGCTCTATATGCTGCGCGAAACTTTGGGCGACGAAGCGTTCTGGAAAGGCGTCAATCTTTATCTGAATAAAAACAAATTCGACAACGTCGAGACCGCCGACCTGCAGGCCGCGATGGAAGAAGCTTCAGCCAAAAACTTGGATTGGTTTTTTAATCAATGGGTCTACGGCACGGGTTTCCCCGACCTGCGGATAAAGAGCAGCTACAATCTGAAGAAAAAAGCCCTGGTGCTGGACATCGAGCAGGTACAGAAAACCCGCGCTGATATGGTTGCCGCTTTCCGTTTGCCGGTCAATGTGGAGATCGTTACCCGTGCCGGCGCCGCTACCGCCAGGTAGAGATAACAAAAACCAGAGAGGTTTTCACCATCCCCGTGCCCGCGCGCCCGTCAAAAGCGTATTTTGATAAAGATGAAAAAATAATGCTCAAAGCCGTGCACTTTAGCGGCACGATCCCGGTGGAAGGCGTGAAGTTTATGGCGCTCCCGTAATATGGAGCGCGGGCATTGCCGCTCTTGTCAGTAGCGTCTGCGTTAGCAGATGCGTAAAAGCATAAGAAACGCACTTGCTGACGCAAGCGCTACTGACAAGAGCGCCGGCGCTCCCAGGTTTTACTCTTTCTCAAAATCCAGCGCTTCATAGATCCCGTCGCTGAGTTCGACCAGTTCCGACCTGTCGGCGATGGTGTGGTCGATATCGCTGATGCGCCCGCTCCAGATGCGCAGAATGCTGTTATCCGCTCTTTTTACAAACGCCCCGGGATAGGGCCGGGTGGTCGCGCGCACCAGCCGGTCGACCTCTTCCACCGTCATTCCAAATGTGATCCGGCCATCGGCGGCGTGCGGCCTTCCCAGATCGTCGCCTTCGATTCATCCTGCTTGCGGAGTTCAAGCGTATCGTTAACTAGTGCAGGCCAAACAGTGTGAATAATTGTTTTATGCGCTTCATTCACGCGTTTATAGAGGATCGTGGCCGTTTCGTCATTAGCAATCGGCAGTATCTCCTGCGCGAGAATTTCGCCGGTATCGACACCGGCGTCCAGCTTGAAGAGGGTCACGCCGGTCTGTGTCAGGCCTTTCAGAATGGCGTTTGGAATGGGCGCGCGGCCGCGGCCTTCCGGAAGCAGCGTGGGGTGAATGCCCAGCACGCCGCGGTTTGGCGCATCCAGCACCTCCGCCCCCGCGATCTGCGACCAGCCGATGATAAAAAGCCAGTCTATGCCGCGGTCTTTGATGGCTTTGATGGCGTCCTCGTCGTTGATATGACGAATTTTAACGAGGTCGATATGGTGCCCGGCGCAAAAATCGTCGATAAAGACGCGGCCGGATTTACTCTGCGCTTTATCGTCGGTAAGCGTCAAGGCGAGGTCGAGTTCCCCGCCCGCGGCATAGATCGCTTCCATGCAGGCCAGTCCCAGTTGAACACAAGTTACAAAACCGAACTTCATAAGTTAATAGAGTTTATAGAGTTTATAGAGTTGTGAGTCAAGAAAGAAACTTCAGACTCTCAAACTCAATAAACTCGACAAACTCTATCAACTCAATAAACCGGTGGTTTTTTGGTAAGGTAGGCAAAAGTCCTCAGCACGATCTTCACATCCGTGAGAAAACTCATATTCGCGGCATATTCCCCATCCCAGCGGGCTTTTTCGTTTTCGGGCATGCCGTCGTAAGCGTTGACCTGGGCCAGGCCGGTCAGGCCGGGAGCGAGTTTGTCCGCGCCGACCTTATGCCGCAGCACCAGCAGTTTTTCCTGTGCAGGAATGGCCGGGCGCGGGCCGACGATGCTCATATCGCCCTTTAAGATATTGATCAATTGCGGCAGCTCGTCGATATTCGTGCGGCGAATTATCTTGCCGATGCCGGTCACCGTCAGCTTCCTGGCCTTGGCCGAAGGCACGCTTGCGGTATTTACGGGCATCGAGCGAAATTTTAGAAAATTAAAAGTGCGCCCGCCCCGGCCCAGGCGCTGCTGGGTAAAAAAGATCGGGCCCCGGTCTTCCAGATATATCCAGATCGCCACCACCAGCATCACCGGCGAAAGCAGCACGAGGGCGAGCAACGCCAGCACGATGTCCAGAATCCTCTTTTAAAACACTTCGGTACATTGATTTAAAAACTGAAGGGAGTTTTTATCGAGTTAACAGAATAGCGTTTTTGAATGAACGAAAGCAAGCTTTGCTATGGAGCGCGGGCATCCTGCCCGCAACGAACGCTTCGCGTTGTAAATAGCTCGTCTATTTTTACCGCGCGAGCTTGTCTGGCGACAAGCTTTGCGGGCAGGATGCCCGCGCTCCACACTATTTCCGCCCCAGCGCGTGAAAAGCGGTCTGGAAGGCTTCGGCGTAGCGCATACCGGCCTGGCCGCCGCGATAGGCCGCGAGGCCCTTGAGGATCTCTTCGCTGCGCGGGTGCGGGAAATCGCGCATTACTCCCTGGTACGAACGCAGCGCCACCAGTTTTCGCTCTAACAGCTCGGCGCCTATTTCATAAAAAGTATCGGCGCGAAATTCGCTGCCCGACGGAAATGTCCAATCGGTCGCCGAAAGTATCTCCATAAAATAGAGCGCGCGCAGCGGCTTTACGCCTATCCGGCGCTGAAACAAACGCACCGCCGCCTGGCAGGCCGACGACGTCTGCTTGTGATCGTCGTTGATGTCGTTAGGATGATGAGTGAAAACTATCTCGGCCTGGGTCTGCTCGATAGCAGCTTCGATAAACTGCACGAGTTCCAGGTGCGGCACGGAATTGAATTTGATATTGGGAAAGTTGCCCAGCACCGGCGGTTGAAAACCCAGCACCTTTTGCGCCTCGTTGGTGTTCGAATGAAAAGTGTCCACATCGGGACGGTCCTGGCGCGCGGCGGCATCGCCGCTCAAAATGCAGCTGCGCACCTCTTCGCCGTGCATCGCCAGCGCCGCCGCGGTCCCGCCGCAGCCAAGCACTTCGTCATCAGGATGGGCAACAACAATGAGAATTGACATAGTTTTTTTTCGCGTGAATAGTGAATCGTAAATCGTAAATCGTGAATGGGCCTCTCGGCAAACCGGTTTCGTGTTTTTCGTGTGATTCGTGGCTAATTATTTATTAGATTTAACCACGAAATACACGAATCACACGAAATCTATTCACGATTCACTATTTTTCAATTCACTAACGATAAATTTGGTACAACATTAAGTACACGATAACACCAGTAGCCGAAACATACAGCCAGATGGGGTAGGTCCAGCGGGCAAGGCGCCGGTGCGAATCAAATTTCCCTTTTAACGCGTACCGCAGCGTAACCAGAATAAACGGAACTACCACTATAGCCAAAACCGTGTGGGTTCCCAAAATGAGAAAATAGATCGGGCGCACGATGCCCTCGCCGGTAAATTTGGTCGGCCCGAGTCCGAAATAATAAGTGCGGATCGAATGATAAGTAATATAACAGGCGAGAAAAAGAATAGATGTAGTAAATGCCGAGAGCATGCACGCCCGGTGTTTATGCACCTTTCCCAGTTTGATAAAAAGAAATCCGAATAAAAGAAAAACTCCGCTCAGCGCATTCAGCGATGCGTTGATATGCGGAAACCAGCTGAGTAACTCCAAACTATTCCTCCCCCACTCGATTTTAGATTTGGGATTTTAGATTTTAGATTTATGTTTTTTTCGTGTTGTTTAGTGTTATTTTCGTGGTTTCAGTTTTTAACATCTTAAGAATTGAATTACCAAAACACACGAAGCAACACTAAAAAACAAATCCAAAATCGGCAATCTAAAATCTAAAATTACCGCACAACTTTAGTTTTATTCTCGTCCAGGTTTCTGGTCGTTCCTTCGGTCACGCTGGACACGGGTCTCGACCCTGATTCCACGGGTTCAAAATCGTCACCGGAGCCTAGTGCTGCCGGGTGGTCCGGCGCAGATTCCTTTTCCTCGCGCTTCGGTTCTCCCTTGCTCCCCATTGAGCGAAGCAGCGCCCGGTCGAATCTGGCCGCCGCCGGCAAGGCCCCTATGATCATGACAAACACGCCGAGCACCCCGATCAGCGCGCCAAATTTGGCCAGCCCTCCCTGCCCGAGTACGGCGAGAACGACCCCGATAAAACTGAGCGCCAATCCGATGTATATAAGGTTGGAAAAGCTGCTGCCCGCCCCGCCGGCGCTCTTTTTTTCAACGGCGGCATCGACCGCCATCCCGGGCTCGCCGCCTTCCAGGTGGCTGCTAACCGCCCGCGCCACCGAATCAAGCTTCATCCCGCAGGCACGGCAAAATTTCAGTTCAGGTGAAGTTTTCCGTCCGCAATTTGGACAATGCATAAAGTTCCTCGCTATGGAGCGCGGGCATCCTGCCCGCAAAGGCTGCACAGCAGCCTAAAATTTTTTGGCCGCGGATTTCACGGATAAACGCGGATAAGAATTTCATATCCGTTTAAATCCCCCTTATCCGTGTTTATCCGTGGTCAATGTCTTTCTTCGAACGCAAAGCGATCTTTGCGGGCAGGATGCCCGCGCTCCATACTCTACTCTCCGCCATGCTCTTCGCTGACCACACATCTTCGCTGCAGATCGACCTTGTATCTTGTGCCGGGTTGGAACTCGCTGCCCGCGACAGAGAGAACATCGAGTTTTTCGGCGCTTTCACCGCTGTTCTTAAGCGCAATATCGAGCGCCGCGGCGTGGAGCACATTTTCTGCCGGCAGATCGACGCCGGGTATCGCAAACGAATGATGGACATGCAGGATCCTGCCCGATTCGCGGTGATAAACGACGCGTATGTCCTCTCCGGATGAGTTTTGGGAATTTGTTTCAGTCATTTTATATATGCTCCTTCTATGGGTCGCCGAATACGAATTTGATCGGATCCGCAATGATCGCGTTCAAAAGGCTTCCGGAATGGACAAAAACGGTGCAGGTTGATGCGGCCGCCATGTCTTTTACCCGTAAATTAAAAGTGACGCTCTCTGCGTGAAGAACGGCATCTTTGCTCATAGTTTTAACTACCAGCGCTTCTTCGCCCTCAAGACGAACATCGACCGGCGCCTGGTAAAGCTGCGTTATCGTTTTACCGTCACGCGAAAAAAAAGTGGTTGAACGCAGATCGGCGATCGCGATGCCGCCGCCCATCACCCGCGAAAGATTTGTCTGGACGGTTATCTTCGGCGCGGTATAGTAATCGGTGCCGACATAAACAGTGGCAGATGCGCTTGCCCACCCCGCGTTAAAGGCAAACGTCCGGAGTTCTCTAACGATCACGTTTTCAATCATATTTCCCTTTCTTTCTGAAAGCGCTTTATGGGGCGCGGGCATCCTGCCCGCAACGAACGCTGCGCGTTCGAATACGCATCTGCTAACGCAGACGCTACTGATAAGAGGCGGGCAAGATGCCCGCGCTCCATATTTATTTCCAAAAACCCAGCAGCAAAAACAGCACGATCCACAGCCCGCCTAAAAAGTGCCAGAAGACGCTGCTCATCCCGGCGGCCGAACGGCGTTTTTTCAGTTCGATCGCGCTCTGTGTCGGCTGCCAGCTTTTTAAGACCACATAGCCGAGCGCCGCCATTCCGCCCACAACGTGCGCCGCGTGCGCCGCCGTCAAAATGTAGAAAAACCCCGCATAAGGATTGCCGGTCATATAGACGCCGCGGGCGACGAGTTCGAGCCAGGCGATCACCTGCGACGCGATAAAAATCGCGCCCAGCCCGGTCGTAACGAGAAACCAGTTGAGCGCCCGCACCTGCCGGCCGGAGTATAGATTATTTTTGCCGAATTCGTAGGTGATGCTGCTGATTAAGATGATGGCGGTCGAGATCCAAAGCTGGAAAGGAAGGTCGAACGGCCGCCACTCAAGCTGCGGGTTTGACGCGAGCATGATGTAGGCCGCCGAAAGCCCGGCGAACGTCATAAAAGCGACGGCCACCAGAAACCAGATGCTGATGCGGTATTTTAACGCGGAAGATTCGGCTTTGCGTTCTTCGGACTCGGGCGGGTCCCCTCCACTGGAGCCACCGCCGCCGCTATCGTCTCCGCGACCGCCTCCTCCACCGCCTTTGCGGCCTTTATTGCCGCCGCCGTTAGAACCGTTACCCCCGCCCGTGCGTCGAGCTGAACGAGATTTCTTTTCCTCGATCTCTTCTTCCGGCGGTTCGATGGTTCCGACTTTTACTTCCATATGGAGCGCGGGCATCCTGCCCGCAAAGGCTGCACAGCAGCCTGAGATCTTCTAGCCGCGGATTTTCACGGATAAACGCGGATAAGAATTTTTCTGATCTGTGTGAATCCGCGTCGATCCGCGGCTAAATTTCTTATTTACTATTGACCACCATCAGGAAAAATATCAGCGGCAGGTACATCACCGAGGTCATCAGCAGCTTGCGCGAAGCTTCGGGAGTTTTCTCCCGCGCCGCTTTTATTCCCGCATACAAAAACCAAAGCCCGAGCACGATCGCTCCGATAAAATAAATAATTCCCGACGTGCCCGTAAAATACGGGATAACGCTGACGGGCAGGATCACCAGGTTAAAGAAGACGATCTGAAACGCGGTATTCTTCCCTTCTTTTTCCACCACCGGCAGCATCCGGATGCCGGCGGCGCGGTATTGTTCCTTGTACATATTGGCGATCGCCAAAAAGTGCGGAAACTGCCAGATAAAAAGTATCCAGAATAGAACCAGCGCTTCGACGGTGATGTTATTTGCGGCGGACGTCCAACCCATCAGCGGCGGCATTGCGCCCGGTATCGCGCCCACCGCGGTAGAGATTGGCGTGCGTGTTTTCATCGGCGTGTACATCAGCACATAGCCGACGATCACGGTCAATCCCAAACCTGCCGTCAGCAAATTCACCGCCAGCGCCAGGTAAATTTCCGCCACGGCCGTTATCGCCAGGGCAAATATCAAAGCTTCCGTCGCGCTTAATTTTCCGATGGGCAGCGGGCGTTTCGCCGTGCGCTCCATCAGCTTGTCGAGGTCGCGTTCCCAGTACTGGTTGAGCGCCGCCACGCCAAACGCCAGCAGCGTGATGCCGATCATCGAGTTTAAAAACAGTACGAAGTTGAACGGAGCTTTTAACGTATTAGCGCCGAGATAAAACCCGGCCGCCGAAGTCAGCACCAGCATTACCGCGATGCGCGGTTTAGTGAGCTCCATAAAGGCGCCCAGCTTTTTACCGAATGTTAAAGGTTTTTCGGCGATCTCCGCAGATATCATTTCCATGGTTCTAATAATGAAATAATGGTTTTGCCACGATTGTTACCAATAGCGCGAATAAGGATCTTTAATTCGTGTTATTTGTGTAATTAGTGGCTAACAACTAATCATTATCCATTAAAGACGCATTATTTTCCACCGGAGGCAGGCGAATACTTCCTTGATAATTACAGTAGAAAAACTAATTTTGGCGGGAGCTGCAAAAAGCAATGAGGTCAGAACCCGAAGCGGTAGCGAGGGGTTTGGTTTTAAGTTTTAGATTTTGAGCCTTCGGTATTTTTTCGGAGAAACCCCTCGCTACCGCTTCGGGTTCTGGCTTCATTCTCTAAAATCGACGCGCAAATGCTGATTACCTCGAATCTCTTAACGACTAGATTTCCCCGCTGAGTTATGCTTTCAGGTGGCTGAGATGGGAAAAGAGCGGCAGGCGCCTGAATTTCCCGATCTCAATGTTCTTTTTTAATTTAGTCTGCGGATTTGTGAGTTTTACGAGATTTCTGGAACATTTTTGGAACAGGGTGTTCACTTGTGCTCACTGGAACAGGTGAACACCCTGCGGAATTTAGATCCTAAACGTTCTTATCATCGCACCGGTTTGCTGCCGACCGACTTATCGTTCACGACGAGGGAGATGATCGGCCCGATCTTCGGTCCGCCGGCTCCGAGCGAAGCGATCAGGCGGTCGCGCCCTTCGGGTTTGACGGGGATCTCCACTTTTCTCTGCTGTATCTCCAGCGTCAGCGCCAGCGCATAATCGCACACGCGATAGTTGTATTTTTTATACTCCGCGACCTCTTCCGAACCCCAAACGGGCGCGTCGTGTTTGTTGGCCAGCAGTTTTGCCAAACCCGGCACCGCCGGCTTGCCGCTTTCGATGATAGCTTTCGCGGCGTCTTCCCAGTAGAGATGCGGCAGGCCCCAGGTATTGAAGTATTTCGAATTGGCCAGCGCGTCTATCAGGATCGGTATCCTTACCTTCTCCGCTATTTTCGCGTACTCATCGCGGTTTGCTTTGCGCACGGCCATCAGCGCCAGAAATGAACTGCGATCGGGCGTTTTGATGAGCGCCGCGAGCTCCCTGCCCGCCCCGGCGCCGCGTTTTGATATTTCGCGAAACGCGAGAGAGTTGAATGGTTCGATGTCTTTATTCGAATCGGTTACGAGCCTTTTCGCCAGTTCGCCCACAGGCATTCCCTGGTATTCGGCTTCGACCGTCCGTCTTTTATCCTCGGCGACCTGTAATTTTTCCAACTGCGCTTTTGCCTCGGGCGGCGGGCTTGCCTGCACTCCCGGAGCGGCTTTTTTCGAGCAGGATAACGACAGCAAACAGCCGGCTGTGATCGCAATTGATATGAGTAGATATTTTATTTTCATTTTGATCCTCGTTTCTCCTGCGCTTACGGCAAGCGGGTGAATGCCGAAAATGTATTTTTGCCCAGCGTCGGCGCCTGTAGATTCCATTCGTCTACCGCCCTGTTGACCTCGCCGTCGTGGTCTTCCCAGGCGATAGCGTGGATCGGGTCATTCACCACACCGGAAGGTTCGACCACCCAGCTCCAGAAGTAATAGCCCAGCAATTTGTTTTCACAACCTGAACCATTTTGGATGCATACCGGCACGCTGACCGCTTGCCACCAGATGTCTATCCACGGTTCTGCTTCGCCGCGGCTGGGCGCATCAAATAAGATGGCCGGGTCGTTCTCCGAACCCGTATCGAGCGTCGAGGCAAAACTGCCGTCATCGTTGCGGCCGTAGTATCCCCACTTTTTGCCTTCCAGCCGGTCGATATACCAGCCGTTGTCGTTGGCGCGCTCCTCTTTTTCCGATGAAGGATATATATAAGTGCTGTCTTCCATATCGACGGTGCGGACGATCTGGATATATGCGACCGTGTTGCAGCTGCAATTGGAACCGCAATCGGCCGGGTTAAAATCGTAGCTGAGATTCATATCCAGCCCGTTGACGGTCGATGTGTCGACTTTTGAGCCGGTAAAGGTAAAGATCCCGCAGCTCGGTATTTTTGTGCACATGCTGCTGCAGCCGGCCATGCTCAGCACCAAAAATAGTGCCAGCCAATGTTTTAATCGCATAGATAAAACCTCCCAAATTCAGGTTTGCCCAATCATGTCTGGTTGAGACTTTTTTTAAGCGAGGCTCCGCGTGGGCAGTAAAAACCGCCCGGTAAGATAGATCCGATATCTGAAATTTACGTTAGACATTTAGGGAGTCCGCTTCTCGTGACAAAAGTAAGACGAAAGAATGATCTGATTTTTGCCAAGCGCTTCTACTTGCCTATAAACCTTAGCCGTGAAAACAGCTAAATAAATAGCTCGCCTGACGGCACGGCTTGTCCGCACTGATTCTCAATGCTTACTATTTGAAAAGGGTCAGTTAACCTGGAAGCGCGGGCGTCCCGCCTGCACGAACGCGCAGCGTTCGAATATCTTAGTCCAGATGCAAGTTAGCGCGGAGCCCGCGCTTGCAGGCAAGATGCCCGCGCTCCCAGGTTTACGGGCCAATTAATATTTTAAGTAGCTACACCCATGAATCAGGAAAGAGTTTGGTATAGCAGAGGTTATCTGCCCCATTTCGAAGGAGGCGAGAAAGCTCAATTCATCACTTTTCGTCTCAACGATTCTCTGCCTCAGAACGTATTAACAAGATGGCAGAAAGAACTCGAAGATGACGAAAGCCCGAAAGCCGCACTTCGCGGGCGGATCGAGGCTTTCCTGGACCAGGGGTACGGCAAATGCCACCTGCGAAAGCCGGACGTCGCATTTATGATGCAAAACTCCCTGTTATTCGCGGACAACAAGACGTATCGCCTTTTGTCCTGGGTCGTAATGCCTAATCACGTTCACTTTTTGATAATGCCCATATTTCCCAACTCTCTTTCGGGAATTCTGCATTCGATAAAATCCTACACAGCTAAAGAAGCAAATAAATTGCTGGACCGAACCGGCACGTTCTGGCAGATCGAATATTTTGACCGGTATATTCGTGACGACGAGCATTACCAAAATACTTTTAATTACATTCAGGTGAATCCGGTTAAAGCAAAACTCTGCAAAGATCTGCGGGATTGGCCGTTTAGCAGCGCCCACTATTGGAAATAGATAGGTTAACCCTGAAGTTTAAGAGTCTAGTTAACCTGGGAGCGCGGGCGTCCCGCCTGCAAGATCGCGTTAGCGATCTGAAATACCATAGCTTAGATGGCGGTTAGCGCGGAGCCCGCGCTTGCAGGCAGGATGCCTGCGCTCCCAGGTTTACGGGCTAAAAAATCCAAAATCCCTTGATATTTACAGTAGTAAAACTAATTTTATTCGAGGTGACAAAGCAATTTAGCTAAGATATTATAAAGGCTCGAAATAAACTTAATGTCCACAGCCGAAGATAGAATTACCCAAGAGGCGTCCGCAAAGGAAAAGCCGCGCACTGAAAAGCAGATGCCTTTTGTCGAGCGCGCGCTGAAATTCCTCAGCTCGGTGCGGTTAGGGGTTGTTCTGCTCTGCATCATGGTGCTTTTTTCCGTCACCGGCATGGTCATCATGCAGCAGAATGTGGAAGGTTTCGAAGCCTACTTTGTCGGGCTCACGCCCTCGGAAAAGCTGCTCGGAAGCTGGCTGCTGATCTTTGATATTTATCACTCATGGTATTTCAACGGCCTGCTGCTTTTTCTCTCGCTCAATATCATTCTTGCCTCGATCGACCATTTTCCCGGCGCGTGGTCTTATGTGGTGAAGAAAAAGACCACCGCTTCGCCGATGTTCCTTTCCGGCCAGCCGGCGCACACGGTGATCGAGATGCGGGCGGCAAACGCTGCGGAAGCAGTGGAGAAGATCAAGGCGGCGTTTAGGAAACGCGGACTTCGTTCGCGGGTGACACAGGTGGCGGATCGCACCGATGTTTTTGGCGAAAGCGGCACCTGGAACCGGCTCGGAGCTTACGGCGTGCACGTATTTCTGCTGACGCTTTTTCTCGGGCATTTTGTCGCGCTGCAAACGGGTTTTGACGCCGATGTGCGGCTGATGCCGGGCACGGTGACCAATCAGATACAGATCATCGATCACAAACTCGACCCGCTAAAAGGCGTCAGCATCGAGCGCTATATCGCGGAGCCGCCGTTTACCATCACCTGCACCGACATCCAGCAAAAGCTCGTCGATCCGAACGGCTCGATAGATATCGCCAACACGATGGATTGGAAGACGAGCCTGCGCATCGACGATCCCGTCTATGGCACGCGCGACGTGGATGTTTCGCTCAACAAACCTTTTTCCTATCGCGGCTATCGTTTCTTTCAGGCTTCGGCCATCACCCAGGGCAGCGCCCGCACGATGACGCTCGACGTCACGCCGCAGAACGGCCCAAATAGCGGTGTCCCTTTTCAGATAACACTGCAGCGCACCGGTGAGGCCGTCCTGCCCGACGGCACAAAGGTCGAATACCAGGCATTCTTTTCCGACTTTACCATCGAAGGCGGTCAGCCCGATACGCGCTCCGACCAGTACAATAACCCGGCAGTAGCGCTCAAGATCACCACCACGCAAGGGCAAACTCTTAACGCCTATGCGTTCGGCGCCAAGCTGCCCGACAGCGCTCCGATCGGCGCGCCGGTCGCGGGCTACAAATGGCATCTGGCGGCTTATGAAAAATCGCCGCTGGCGCATGTGCTCTCGATCAAATACGACCCCTTTTACGGCAGTATCATTGCGTGGTATATCGGCGGATTCGGCGTTATAATGATGCTGTTATTGATATATTTTTTCGCCCACCGGCGCATCTGGGCAGCTGTCGAGGATGCGGGCGGCGGTGTTTTTAAAGTCAGCTTAGGCGGCAACACCAACCGCAACCACTTTGCTTTTGAAGACCGCTTCAAAAAAATAGTGGCGGAATTGGAAGCCGGGGCGTCTAAAGGATAAATATGGAGCGCGGGCATCTTGCCCGCAAAGGCTGCAAAGCAGCCTGATTAGTGTGATTCGTGAATTTCGTGGTTAATGTTTTTGTTTATTGTTCCGAAATTGAATTAACCACCAAACACACGAAAAACACTAAAGACGCATTCGCCGAAGGCGAAATATTTAATAGCGTCGGGTGAAACCCGGCGTCACAAATCGCAAAGGTATCCCAACGCTGAAAGCGTTGAATTTATTTGATAATTCGTCACCTGCGGCGACGAACAACATTTTGCTCATTACGTCGGGTTTCACCCGACGCTATTGAATTCGTCACCTTCGGTGACAATCGGATCGATTTACGATTCACGATTGTCACCGAAGGTGACGAATTCGATAAGCGTCGGGTGAAACCCGACGTAATGAGCAAAATGTTGTTCGTCGCCGCAGGTGACGAATTATCAAATAAATTCAACGCTTTTCAGCGTTGGGATACCTTTGCGATTTGTGACGCCGGGTTTCACCCGACGCTATTAAATATCTCGCCTTCGGCGAATGCGTCTTTAGTGTTTTTCGTGTGTTTGGTGGTTAATTCAATTTCGGAACAATAAACAAAACATTAACCACGAAATTCACGAATCACACTAATCAGGCTGCTTTGCAGCCTTTGCGGGGGGGGTACCCGCGCTTCATATTTATCCTTTAGACGCCCCGGCTTCCAATTCCGCCACTATTTTTTTGAAGCGATCTTCAAAAGCAAAGTGGTTGCGGTTGGTGTTGCCGCCTGAGCCGACTTTATAAACACCGCCGCCCGCATCCTCGACAGCTGCCCAGATGCGCCGGTGGGCGAAACAATATATCAATAACAGCATCATTATAACGCCAATCCACCGATATACCACGCGATATACTGCCGTAAAAGGGGTCGTATTTGATCGAAAGCACATGGCCAGCGGCGATTTTTCATAAGCCGCCAGATGCCATTTGTAGCCCGCGACCGGCGCGCCGATCGGAGCGCTGTCGGGCAGCTTGGCGCCAACGCATAGGCGTTAAGAGTTTGCCCTTGCGTGGTGGTGATCTTGAGCGCTACAGCCGGGTTATTGTACTGGTCGGAGCGCGTATCGGGCTGACCGCCTTCGATGGTAAAGTCGGAAAAGAATGCCTGGTATTCGACCTTTGTGCCGTCGGGCAGGACGCCTCACCGGTGCGCTGCAGTGTTATCTGAAAAGGGACACCGCTATTTGGGCAGCTCTGCGGCGTGACGTCGAGCGTCATCGTGCGGGCGCTCCCTGGGTGATGGCCGAAGCCTGAAAGAAACGGTAGCCGCGATAGGAAAAAGGTTTGTTGAGCGAAACATCCACGTCGCGTGCCATAGACGGGATCGTCGATGCGCAGGCTCGTCTTCCAATCATCGTGTTGGCGATATCTATCGAGCCTTCGGATCGACGAGCTTTTGCTGGATGTCGGTGCAGGTGATGGTGAACGGCGGCTCCGCGATATAGCGCTCGATGCTGACGCCTTTTAGCGGGTCGAGTTTGTGATCGATGATCTGTATCTGATTGGTCACCGTGCCCGGCATCAGCCGCACATCGGCGTCAAAACCCGTTTGCAGCGCGACAAAATGCCCGAGAAAAAGCGTCAGCAGAAAACGTGCACGCCGTAAGCTCCGAGCCGGTTCCAGGTGCCGCTTTCGCCAAAAACATCGGTGCGATCCGCCACCTGTGTGACCCGCGAACGAAGTCCGCGTTTCCTAAACGCCGCCTTGATCTTCTCCACTGCTTCCGCAGCGTTTCGCCCGCATCTCGATCACCGTGCGCCGGCTGGCCGGAAAGGAACATCGGCGAAGCGGTGGTCTTTTTCTTCACCACATAAGACCAGGCGCCGGGAAAATGGTCGATCGAGGCAAGAATGATATTGAGCGAGAGAAAAAGCAGCAGGCCGTTGAAATACCATGAGTCATAAATATCAAAGATGACAGCCAGCTTCCGAGCAGCTTTTCCGAGGGCAGTGAGCCCGACAGAGGCTTCGAACTCTTCCACATTCTGCTGCATGATGGCCATGCCGGTGACGGAGAAAGCACCATGATGCACAGCAGAACAACCCCTTAACCGCACCGAGCTGAGGAATTTCAGCGCGCGCTCGACAAAAGGCATCTGCTTTTCAGTGCGCGGCTTTTCCTTTGCGGACGCCTCTTGGGTAATTCTATCTTCGGCTGTGGATATTGAGTTTATTTCGAGCCTTTATAATATCTTAGCTAAATTGCTTTGTCACCTCGAATAAAATTAGTTTTACTACTGTAAATATCAAGGGATTTTGGATTTTTTAGCCCGTAAACCTGGGAGCGCAGGCATCCTGCCTGCACGCGGGCCTCGCGCTAACCGCCATCTAAGCTATGGTATTTCAGATCGCTAACGCGATCTTGCAGGCGGGGACGCCCGCGCTCCCAGGTTAACTAGACCCTTAAACTTCCAGGTTAACCTATCTATTTCCAATAGTGGGCGCTGCTAAACGGCCAATCCGCAGAACATTGCAGAGTTTTGCTTTAACCGGATTCACCTGAATGTAATTAAAAGTATTTTGGTGATGTCTGTCGTCACGAATATACCGGTCAAAATATTCGATCTGCCAGAACGTGCCGGTTCGGTCCAGCAATTTATTTGCTTCTTTAGCTGTGTAGGATTTTATCGAATGCAGAATTCCCGAAAGAGAGTTGGGAAATATGGGCATTATCAAAAAGTGAACGTGATTAGGCATTACGACCAGGACAAAAGGCGATACGTCTTGTTGTCCGCGAATAACAGGGAGTTTTGCATCATAAATGCGACGTCCGGCTTTCGCAGGTGGCATATGCCCTACCCCTGGTCCAGGAAAGCCTCGATCCCCCAGCGAACCGCATATTTTAGGCTTTCGACAGATCTTCGAGTTCTTCCTCATCTTGTTCTAATACGTACTAAGGCAGAATCGTTGAGACAAATGGTAATCCAGTGAACTTTTTATCGCCTCCTTCGAAATGAGGCAGATAACCTCTGCTATGCCAAACTCTTTCCTGATTCATGGGTGTAGCCACTTTAAAATATTAATTGGCCCGTAAACATGGGAGCGCGGGCATCTTGCCTTCAAACGCAGGCTCCGCGCTAACTTGCATCTGGACTAAGATAATGATACGCTGCGCGTTGCGTGAGCAGGAGGGACGCCCGCGCTTGCAGGTTAACTGACCCTTTTCAAATAGTAAGCATTGAGAATCAGTGCGGACAAGCCGTGCCGTCAGGCGAGCTATTTATTTAGCTGTTTTCACGCTTAAGGTTTATAGGCAAG
>CAVYCB010000015.1:0-8003 GCA_963766895.1 uncultured Acidobacteriota bacterium | reverse complement strand
CGCCGTAAGCCGTGATAGGCAATACGTATTACGGAGTCAGTACCGGGAACGTAGTGACCGGCTGATCTTTATCATTTGAGCAATCGTGTTAATGGGTAAACAATTCACTTCGCTCAAAGCCGGTCACTACGTTCCCGGTACTGACTTCATCGCTCATCGTCGCATCTCCGATTGAGAGTTACCGTTCCACTGATCGCCAATGCCAATGAATTCGGACATATTAAGCGGATCAATGATATGCTTGGGTTACATATCCCTATGCTGGTAACACCTTTAGAATTACTGGGAGGCGCCACCGATGAAATCAGATAAGGCCATCGAAGAAATTAGAAAAGTAAGAAAAGAAATCTCCGCGGAGTTCGATAATGACCCTAAAAAATTGATCGAGCACTACATAGAACTGCAAGATCAATATAAAGAGCGTCTGGTTAAGAAACAGAAGTCGAAAAAAGAAGAAGGAGATCTAAAAGTAGCGTGATCTACCATCTTCGCCGACATGTGGTGGTTTAATTACAACGCCGACACCGTGGAATTATTTAGAGGTTTAGCCCGCCGCTTCGCCACCGGCTCACTCTTTCAGACGGCAAGGTTGTTACCGCAATTTTTGAAGAGAATAAGGGAGATGCGCAAAAAATAGCGCCGTTTGTATCGTGTTTGGTGGTTAACCTTTTGTCGATATATGTCGATAATTTAAGAATTTAACCACGAATCACACCAAATACACTAAACAAGAAGCTTCTTAATTACCCTCCAATAACTTCGTGTTTTTCGCGTGCCTGGTGGCTGATTTTCTTTTGACTGGAGCCTCTTCCGGAAATTAAGATCAGCCACGAAAAATACTAAACCCACCAAACCAGAGGCATCCGGATTATCATTTGCAATACTTCGTGCGTTTCGTGTGATTAGTGGTTAAATTCTTTTTGACTGTAAATACCATCACTATTAAAATCGATCAGGAAATACACAAAATAGAATGAGGTATCCCACATGCCTGAGCTCCTGTTCAAAGAAGAAGTCTATGCTATCGCCGGTGCGGCGATGGAAGTCTATTACCAACTTGGCACCGGGTTTCTGGAGGCCGTTTATCACGAAGCATTACAAATGGAAATGCAGAGACGACATATTCCTTTTGAATCTCAAAAATCCTTAACGATAAATTATAAAGATCAGCCGCTTAAAACCTTATACGTTCCGGACATTATTTGCTACAACCAAATAATAATTGAATTGAAAGTTCTGGAAAGACTCTCAGGCCTGGAAGAAGCTCAAATAATAAATTATCTGAAAATCAGCAAGCTTCGGGTTGGCTTATTGATGAACTTTGGTGCCCGCCCTAAACTCGAATGGAAAAGATATGTACTGTAAATTCCAGCGTTCGTTTTCGCGTATTTCGTGGTTAGGGTTTTAGCTTGGAGAAGAATTTAACCACGAATCACACTAAACACACGAAACCGAAAGCATGAAACGAATGCGTTTCATTGACGCAACATCATTCTCCCTTTAAACTAAAACCATACCAATGGATCTACTTTCAACGCTCAATGAAAAGCAGCGCGAAGCTGTCGAGGCTACCGAAGGGCCGTTGCTGATATTTGCCGGGGCCGGTTCGGGCAAAACCCGTGTTATTACGGTTCGCATTGCTCATCTGATCTCGGAGCTGAAGGGGGTACCCCCGCACAACATCCTGGATGTGACCGTTACAAATAAAGCGGCAGCGGAAATGCGTGCTAGGGTTGAGGAACTGCTTAAGGGGCAGAAAGCTGCCGTCTGCGCCTCTGATCGCGACTTTTCACAGCCTGTGTGTGCGGATACTGCGGGCAGGATATTGAGAAGTTGGAAGAGGGGTATAGGGAAATCGTTCACGATCTATGACACCGACGATTCACTTAAGGTGGTCAAGGCTACACCTACCAAGGACCTTGGCGTCGATGATAAGCAATTGGCACCGCGAAATGTGAGGAATGCTATGAGTGCGGCTAAAAATTCGTGGGGAGGATTTTGAAGGGTATTTATCGCCTCAAAAGTCGAGTACGGTGACGGAGTAAAAAGGCAACGATCGGCAAAGGTGTTCAAACTTTATGGACGAGCGATTGAATACAAAAAGCAAACGCACTTGATTTTGACGATCTGCTGATCAAAGACAGTCAAGCTGCTGCGAAAGTCTTATGTTGAGACTCGTGAGAAATATAACGATCCGATAACAGACTACATCCTTGTCGACGAATACCAGGATACGAACTCTTTACAACTCTCACTGATCGCACTTTCCTCACTGAAAAGCAGCAGAATATCTGTGTTGTTGGCGACGATGCTCAGAGCATTTACGGTTTTAGGCAGGCGAAGACATCAGGAACATACTCGATTTTGAACAGCATTATCCCGATCCCCAAAGGTCATCTTTCTTCGAGCAAAACTACCGCTCGACTCAAACGATCCTCGATGTTGCTCACGCCATCATCAACAACAACGTCAATCAGAAGAAAAGAAAAAGCTATGGACCTAGCTAATCAGGGCGGTAAGACGGATCTTTTATTATCAGGCATACGACGCCGACGGAGAGGCGAGGTTTGTTGCCTTTCAAAGATCAAATCGAACACCAGCGTCGACAAACCCCAGTAGTCAAGCGGCACGCTGTGCTTTACAGGACAAACGCTCAGTCACGTTTATTCGAAGAAGCTTTGAGGCGGATGCGGATCGAGTACAACATCGTTGGTGGTTTTTCATTCTATGAACGGGCCAAGATCAAGGACATCATAGCCTATCTAAAGCTCGCGGTTAATCCTTTTGATGACTATAGCTTTGCTTCGGGTGATCAATACACCTGGCAGAGAGGTATGGGCAAGACGAAGCATGGATGAGACTGCAGCGCACGGCCCGGGAAAAAGATATTTCCGTCTGGGAAACCATCAACGTGCTGACCGATCCGGCCTTTGAACCGGAAAGAAAATTAGCGCCGCGCGCGATCACGGCATTGATAACTTTCAAACAGCAATTTTTGAAATTACAGCTGCGGCTTTCCGAAGCCGCGCAGGGGCCGCGCCCGGTTTCCGAAGCCGTTACCAGCGCGATCGAAGACACCGGCTACGCCAACGCGCTGCGGATTGGAAAACACCGACGAAGCGCAAGGCCGCCTGGAGAATCTGGAAGAACTGGTCAACGCCGCCGCTGATTATGACGAGGAAGAAGGCGGCCTGCGCGAATTTATCGACCACGCCGCGCTCGCTTCCGACACCGACCAGTTTGACGGCAACGCGCCCGTCACGCTGATGACGGTCCACGCCGCCAAAGGCCTGGAATTTCCGATCGTGTTTCTCGCCGGTTTAGAGGATGGCATCTTTCCGCATTCGCGTTGCGATCAATGACCCGGCGGCGCTGGAAGAAGAACGCCGGCTCTGCTATGTGGCGATCACGCGCGCCGAAAAAATGCTTTACCTGACCCACGCCGCGCGGCGCAGAATTTACGGTGAGTATATTTATTCTGAGCCTTCGCAGTTTTTAAGCGAAATGCCGCTCGAGATGATCAAGGATATGAGCGAGTCCGAATCGTGGCTGCGGTTTGCCAAGAGCGGAAGCTCGCAGCAGACGCGCGACACGCTGCGCTCGCTCCAGGGCCAGCCAAAACCGCCAAATACTTTTACCGATTACCCGAAAAAACCGCGCAACAATTACGCCGGTAAAACCTATAACACCACTGACGCCATCAACGAATTTTTCAAAAAACAAAAAGCGAAGGCCGTCGGCGGCAGCGTCAGTGGCGGGCCGGAACCTCCCTCGGCGCCCCCGTCGGCGCTGGATAGCTCGCGCAGCATGGACAATCTTTTGCGCTCCGCCAGCGATAAACCAGTTTCCTCCGGCAGTTCGACAACCTCTTCAAATGCCGCGGGCCCCGGCGAGCTTTTGCCCGGCGTGCGCGTGCGCCACAGCAAATACGGCCCGGGCGTGATCCTCCGCCGCGAAGGCACGGGCGATAACGTAAAACTCTCCGTCAGCTTTCCCGGCTACGGGTTGAAAAAGCTGATCGAGAAATATGCGAATCTGGAAAAAGAGTAATGATTAGTGAATTGTGGATTGCCAGGCTAATCGATTCTACAAGCTGCTCGTGCGTTTTTTTCGGTAGTGGGTCAGTTTGAAAACGATAATGTCCGCGTAGCGGACTGGAGAAAATAGCCCAGGGCTTTAGCCTTGGGTACTGATCAATTTTAGGTGCCGGCCCTGAAAAGGGCGGCAGAATAGCCGGATTCTGTCGCCCTTTCAGGGCTGGATCGTTTTGGAATCATATACCCGCAGGTGGGCTCGCGTGCTTTCACTCACCGGCACTTACCCTGGGCTATTTTCTTTTGTCCCCGCCCGGGGACTTTTAAGGATAGATTTCAAACTGACCCACTACCGTTGTTTCGTGTGTTTCGTGGTTCCAATTCTTACTGATCCTCCTGATGAGCGATACCTTCGTGCGTTTAGTGTGATTCGTGGTAAAAACTTCCGGAATTAACCACGAAACGCACGAAAAACACGAAAGTCACCCGCCATACCTTAGTTCGAATTGAAAATAAACGAATTTATAGACGACCCGCTTTAGCTAGTGGGAATTTAAGGACTAAAGCCAGGGGTAATTTAAAAGTCACGAAAAAGGACAGGCATATAACCTGTCCTTTTTTGTTTCGCGGTCTAAGTCGTTTTTAGAACCCTTTGGCAAAGGCGCCGATCAATTGCAGGATGATAGCGAGTGTGCCAACCAATCCGCCGATGACACCGGTGATGATACCGGCCATGGCCATTCCGCTGCCGCCGTAATTCATCGGATCGGCGGAGGCTTTGCTGCGCGCCATAACGCCCATGACCACTGCGGCGGGGCCGGTTATGATCGAGATACAGCATATGCAGCTCAAAATACCGCACACCAGCGAAGCGATCGCCAAGCCCTTTTTCTCGCCCTGCACGGCGCCCGGCGGCTGAAAAGGCGTGTTGCTGCCAAAACCGCTGGACTGATCGTTCCATTGCTGGACGGGCGCCGGCGGCGGATTCCAATCCGGCGCAGCGCCTGCTCCCTGCGGCGGCGAAAACGGCGAATCAAAAGGTGATGGCGGCGGCTGATAGATCTGCTCCGGCTCCGCAAACGGCGGAGGCTGTGACGGGGACGGGATCGGCTGATTTTCCGGCTGCCCGAACGGCGGCGGAATGTGGCTGTCCGGCGGCGGCGGAGGCGAAAAACTCTCCGGTTCCGGCGACGGCAAACTGCCCAAATCTCCAAAAGATGGAGGCGGCGGCGTAGCCAGCACGTCCATCTCGTCTCTCGCGGAAAAGACCGCGGTCTTATTCGGATCAAAGTCCGGTATCTGAAGCGGATCGTCTTCGCCCAGGCCGCCTGCCGCGGGTTCATCCAGCAAAGCCGTGCCGTCGTTCTGGCAAAAGCGCAGATTATCGTCAAAGGTGTTATTGCAACTAGGACATCTTTTCATTACGTAAAGTCTTCCTTTTTTGGAAACTCGGAATTACAGGGAATGATAAATTTTAGCTTAAACCTTTGTAAAACAATAGTTGAAAAGTGTCAAATCATATATTTCTGTATCTGCGGAAAACCAAATATCAGCGCCGTCACAGGATTGCGATGCTGTCTAACCCCCAAATTTTCTAACGCGGCAATAATGCCCCCTTATATAGATAGAGCGGAACCTGCGCCGTAATTATTTTATCTATTTCTTTCGGGGAGCGAATCTCCGTATCAAGATCCCAGATTTTAGCAGTTTTATCCGAACTGGCTGTAATGGCCTTTTTCCCGTCGGGTGAAAATTTTGCGCTCATAACCGAATCTTTATGCGCCAATAGCCCAAAAAGTTTCCCCGTCCTGGTATCCCAGATCTTGGACACATTATCCGAGCCGGCAGTAATTATTTTTTCTCCGTCCGGGGAAAATTCAGCCGAGAAAATAAGATTTTGCCGTTCGAGTAAAAATATCATCTTATTTGTTTCCCCATCCCAAACCGTAACCTTGTCGTCAATCACCATTAAAATTAATCTATTGTTGGGTGAAAATACGGCCGAGCTAACCGCACCTTGAGCATTTAGTTCGGCAAGCTGCTTTCCCGTTTTGGATTCCCATATTTTAGCCGTTTTATCAAGGCTGGCGGTAATTATTTTTTTGCCGTCCGGGGAGAATTTCACTCCGCGTATGCCGTCTTTATGATTTAACAAAAAAAGAAGTCTTCCGGAATCGACGTCCCATACTTCAGCCGCGGCGCCGAAACCCGCTGTCATTAAAAGTTTCCCATCCGGAGAAAATTCCGCCAAATAAGCAATGTCGCTATTTGTAAGTAAAAAAAGAGGAGCCCCGGTTTTCGCGTTCCAGATGTAGGCCTCCTTATCGAATGCGACTGTGACAACTTTATCGCCATCAGGAGAAAATACGGCGGAAGCCACCGCCGCTTTGTGGCGTAAAACAAAGAGAAGCTCCCCCGTTTTTGTATCCCAGATCCGGGCTGTTCTGTCGGTACTAGCCGTTACCAGCCGCGTCCCGTCACTCGAAAAACGGGCAGAATTTACCGCCCCCTGATGTGGCAATAAAAGAGTGTTGTTTCTGCCCTCTAAGTCCCATATCCGAACTGTTCTATCCGGACTTATGGCGGAAAGTGTTGTAACGACTTTCTTGCCATCCGGTGAAAATTCAGCCCGTTGGAGAGAGTCCGGAAGATTTCAAGAGACACTGAAAACCCGATCCCTAACGACACTCCAAACCGAAGCGACACCGGTCAAGTCATAGACGCCGATCTTCTTGCTATCCGGCGAGAAAACAGCCGCATTGACAGGGCCGGAATGTTCAAACGAAAAAAAGAGCTTTACCGGTATCAGCATCCCAAACTATAACGGTTTTGTCGGCACCGACGGTAACGATGCTCTCCCCGTCGGGGGCGAAAACGTTGCTGCTAAAACGGAACCCCCGATGAGACAAAACCAGGGCAAGTTTCCCTGTTTTGGAGTGGCTCCCCTAAACTTTGACCGTTTTGTCCATGCCTGGCAGCGATCGCTCGCGTCCCATCCGGAGAAAACTCCGCTGACTTAATAGCGTCCGAATGCTGCAATTCAAAGAGCAGCTTCCCTGTTACAGCGTCCCAAATTCTACCAATATAGTCTGTCGAGTTCGTTAGGAACCTTACCTTCCGTCCGATGAGAGCCTAGCCGAATAAACTATATAATCATGGCTTAATACGAAGAGAAGTTTTCCTGTTTCGGCATCCCATATTCTAGCTTTCCTGTCATAACCGGCGGTCACTATCCGTTTCCCGTCAAGCGAAAATTCCTGCCGATTGAACGGAATCGTCATGAGGTAAAGTTAAAAGTAATTTTCCAGGTTTCAGCATCCCAAACCTTGGCCGTGCTATCGTAATTTTGGCCAATAATATTCGAGCTCGCGGTGATAATCTTTCTTCCCGTCGGGAGAAAACACCGCGACTTTAACGGCACTTTGGTGTCGCAGCCAAAAAAGGGGGGTTCCTGGTGTTCGGCATCCCAAAAACCGCGGCAGTCTGATCGAAACTGGCTGTTAGTATTTTTCTGTCATCCGGTGAAAATACCGCCGAATAAATGGGCTTTCGATGTTGAACCTCAAAAAGGAACTCACCGTTCTCCGCATTCCAAACCCTGGCGGTACGATCTTGGGCAAGGTAGCCTGTAATTTATTTCATTCCCTGCGTGCGAAAATTTTGCCGAATTGATAGCGTCGGAATGTTTTAGCAAAAAGTTTAACGATTCGATCGATCTCATTGAGCGCCGCAGTAAAAAAGCGAATATCGGACGTCTCGTTCGAACCGTCATTAGTATTTTTAATTTGATAGGCCGCATTTAAATAAACCGCTGCCCGGAACGGATAATAATTTACACAATTCCTGCCGTCCATTTTCCGTATCAGGCGGAGCCGCAATGCGTTATTCGCCTTAATTGTTTGCGCCTCGGCTTTTCGCGGCGTCTTTCCTCGGCCTGATTTTTGGCGATCGTTTCGTTCTTAGTGGCTT
>CAVYCB010000014.1:0-6608 GCA_963766895.1 uncultured Acidobacteriota bacterium | reverse complement strand
AGGAAGAAGAAATAGGCCACGGATTTAACGGATAAACGGATTTACGCGGATCTGAAATTCAGTATACTTTTTAATCCGTGCTAATCCGTCCCATCTGTGTTCATCCGTGGCCTATTCTCTTATGTTTCATTGACGCAACATCATTCTCCCTTTAAACTAAAACCATACCAATGGATCTACTTTCAACGCTCAATGAAAAGCAGCGCGAAGCTGTCGAGGCTACCGAAGGGCCTTTGCTTATTTTGGCCGGCGCCGGGTCGGGCAAGACCCGTGTGATCACCGTACGCATCGCGTATCTTATCGCAGAAAAAGGGGTTACGCCGTGGCACATCCTGGCGGTGACCTTTACCAACAAGGCCGCCGGCGAGATGCGCGACCGCGTCAAGAAGCTGCTCGAAGGCCAAAATCTTCAATCCGCGCCGCTGATCTCGACCTTTCACAGCCTCTGTGTGCGCATCCTGCGCTCAGACATCGACGCGCTCGAAGCGGGCTACACCAAAAGCTTTACCATCTATGACACCGACGATTCGTCCAAGGTCATCAAGCAATCCGTTAGAGAGCTGGGGCTGGATGAAAAACAGTTCTCGCCGCGCAGCGTGCTTTCGGCGATCAGCGCCGCCAAGAACCGCGGTGAAGATGCGGCCATGTACACCGCCAACGCCGATTACCAGACCGATAAAAAATCCGGCATGGGCGGGTGTTTGCGATGTACACCGAAAAACTCCATCGCGCTAATGCGCTCGATTTTGACGACCTGCTGATAAAGACCGTCGCGCTGCTGAGAAAAGCGAAAGATGTGCGCGAAAAATACAACGACCGTTATCAATATATAATGGTCGACGAATACCAGGACACCAATGCGCTGCAGTTTTCGCTCATTTCCCTTTTGACCGAAAGGCAGCAGAACATCTGTGTGGTCGGCGACGATGCGCAGAGCATTTACAGTTTTCGCGGCGCCGATATCGGCAACATTCTCAGTTTTGAAAAACACTACCAGGGCGCGAAAACGATCTTGCTCGAGCAAAACTACCGCTCAACGCAAACCATTCTCGACACCGCCGACGCCGTCATCAAAAACAATATCGGCCGCAAAGAGAAAAAGCTCTGGACCAATCAATCCGGCGGCGAGATGGTGCGTTATTTTCAGGCGCCCGACAGCGAAGGCGAAGCGCGTTTTGTCGCCGGGCAGGTCGACCGTTTTCTGGGCGATAAACCCGACATGCGCCTCGCCGTGCTCTATCGCACCAACGCGCAGTCGCGCCAGTTCGAAGAAGCTTTTCGCCAGCGCCGCATCGGCTATAACATTGTCGGCGGTTTTTCCTTTTACGAGCGCGCCGAGGTTAAAGACGTCATCGGCTATCTCAAGCTCGCCTTAAATCCGTATGATTCGATCGCGCTGATGCGGGTGATCAATACGCCGCCGCGCGGCCTGGGCAAAACGACGCTCGATGAACTGCAGCGCACGGCCCGGGAAAAAGATATTTCCGCCTGGGAAACCATCAACGTGCTGACCGATCCGGCCTTTGAACCGGAAAGAAAATTAGCGCCGCGCGCGATCACGGCATTGATAACTTTCAAACAGCAATTTTTGAAATTACAGCTGCGGCTTTCCGAAGCCGCGCAGGGGCCGCGCCCGGTTTCCGAAGCCGTTACCAGCGCGATCGAAGACACCGGCTACGCCAACGCGCTACGGTTGGAAAATACCGACGAAGCGCAAGGCCGCCTGGAGAATCTGGAAGAACTGGTCAACGCCGCCGTCGATTATGACGAGGAAGAAGGCGGCCTGCGCGAATTTATCGACCACGCCGCGCTCGCTTCCGACACCGACCAGTTTGACGGCAACGCGCCCGTCACGCTGATGACGGTCCACGCCGCCAAAGGCCTGGAATTTCCGATCGTGTTTCTCGCCGGTTTAGAGGATGGCATCTTTCCGCATTCGCGTTCGATCAATGACCCGGCGGCGCTGGAAGAAGAACGCCGGCTCTGCTATGTGGCGATCACGCGCGCCGAAAAAATGCTTTACCTGACCCACGCCGCGCGGCGCAGAATTTACGGTGAGTATATTTATTCTGAGCCTTCGCAGTTTTTAAGCGAAATGCCGCTCGAGATGATCAAGGATATGAGCGAGTCCGAATCGTGGCTGCGGTTTGCCAAGAGCGGAAGCTCGCAGCAGACGCGCGACACGCTGCGCTCGCTCCAGGGCCAGCCAAAACCGCCAAATACTTTTACCGATTACCCGAAAAAACCGCGCAACAATTACGCCGGTAAAACCTATAACACCACTGACGCCATCAACGAATTTTTCAAAAAACAAAAAGCGAAGGCCGTCGGCGGCAGCGTCAGTGGCGGGCCGGAACCTCCCTCGGCGCCCCCGTCGGCGCTGGATAGCTCGCGCAGCATGGACAATCTTTTGCGCTCCGCCAGCGATAAACCAGTTTCCTCCGGCAGTTCGACAACCTCTTCAAATGCCGCGGGCCCCGGCGAGCTTTTGCCCGGCGTGCGCGTGCGCCACAGCAAATACGGCCCGGGCGTGATCCTCCGCCGCGAAGGCACGGGCGATAACGTAAAACTCTCCGTCAGCTTTCCCGGCTACGGGTTGAAAAAGCTGATCGAGAAATATGCGAATCTGGAAAAAGAGTAATGATTAGTGAATTGGGATTGCCAGGCTAATCGATTCTACAAGCTGCTCGTGCGTTTTTTTCGGTAGTGGGTCAGTTTGAAAACGATAATGTCCGCGTAGCGGACTGGAGAAAATAGCCCAGGGCTTTAGCCTTGGGTACTGATCAATTTTAGGTGCCGGCCCTGAAAAGGGCGGCAGAAATAGCCGGATTCTGTCGCCCTTTCAGGGCTGGATCGTTTTGGAATCATATACCCGCAGGTGGGCTCGCTGCTTTCACTCACCGGCACTTACCCTGGGCTATTTTCTTTTGTCCCCGCCCGGGGACTTTTAAGGATAGATTTCAAACTGACCCACTACCGTTGTTTCGTGTGTTTCGTGGTTCCAATTCTTACTGATCCTCCTGATGAGCGATACCTTCGTGCGTTTAGTGTGATTCGTGGTAAAAACTTCCGGAATTAACCACGAAACGCACGAAAAACACGAAAGTCACCCGCCATACCTTAGTTCGAATTGAAAATAAACGAATTTATAGACAACCCGCTTTAGCTAGTGGGAATTTAAGGACTAAAGCCAGGGGTAATTTAAAAATCACGAAAAAGGACAGGCATATAACCTGTCCTTTTTTGTTTCGCGGTCTAAGTCGTTTTTAGAACCCTTTGGCAAAGGCGCCGATCAATTGCAGGATGATAGCGAGTGTGCCAACCAATCCGCCGATGACACCGGTGATGATACCGGCCATGGCCATTCCGCTGCCGCCGTAATTCATCGGATCGGCGGAGGCTTTGCTGCGCGCCATAACGCCCATGACCACTGCGGCGGGGCCGGTTATGATCGAGATACAGCATATGCAGCTCAAAATACCGCACACCAGCGAAGCGATCGCCAAGCCCTTTTTCTCGCCCTGCACGGCGCCCGGCGGCTGAAAAGGCGTGTTGCTGCCAAAACCGCTGGACTGATCGTTCCATTGCTGGACGGGCGCCGGCGGCGGATTCCAATCCGGCGCAGCGCCTGCTCCCTGCGGCGGCGAAAACGGCGAATCAAAAGGTGATGGCGGCGGCTGATAGATCTGCTCCGGCTCCGCAAACGGCGGAGGCTGTGACGGGGACGGGATCGGCTGATTTTCCGGCTGCCCGAACGGCGGCGGAATGTGGCTGTCCGGCGGCGGCGGAGGCGAAAAACTCTCCGGTTCCGGCGACGGCAAACTGCCCAAATCTCCAAAAGATGGAGGCGGCGGCGTAGCCAGCACGTCCATCTCGTCTCTCGCGGAAAAGACCGCGGTCTTATTCGGATCAAAGTCCGGTATCTGAAGCGGATCGTCTTCGCCCAGGCCGCCTGCCGCGGGTTCATCCAGCAAAGCCGTGCCGTCGTTCTGGCAAAAGCGCAGATTATCGTCAAAGGTGTTATTGCAACTAGGACATCTTTTCATTACGTAAAGTCTTCCTTTTTTGGAAACTCGGAATTACAGGGAATGATAAATTTTAGCTTAAACCTTTGTAAAACAATAGTTGAAAAGTGTCAAATGTTAAGAATAACATGTTTGGCAAAAGGCTCACGTTCCCTGCTTCAATAGTATTTCAATTGATTGGGATAAACGCATTTCCCATATGAAAAAAATTTTTCTGTTCGAGCCAGTTATTGATCTCCTTCTTTTCAGGTAGACCGGAAGATAAGTCCCAAATCCCGGCTGCCTCTCCGGCCCCTGTTACCAGCCTTGTGCCGTCCTTTGAAAATCGGGCCAATTTCACAGCGCCGCTATGTTTTAGCAACAGCAAAAGTTTTCCCGTTTCTGCGTTCCAAACTTTTGCCGTATTATCGCTGCTCGCAGTCACAACCAATTGCCCGTCGAATGAAAATTCGGCTGAATTTACAGGGCCTCTATGCTGCAGCGAAAGTAAAAGCTCTCCGTCTTCCCGGCTCCATATTTTTGCCGTTCCGTCAAGACTCGCAGTGATGATCTTTTTACCATCGGGTGAAAACTTTGCTTTTGTTATGTCGTCGGTTTCGAGCCCTCTATGATTCAGGAAGAATAATGTTTTGCCATTGCGCCCTGACACTGCGGCGATATTATTATCGTTCGCGATAACAATTCTTTCACCATCCGGTGAAAACTCCGCATAATTTGCTACCCATTTGTAGGAATGATCGGCGGGCGCATTTTCAACCGGAACAACGCTTTCATTTTCCATGTCCAATATATATACGTCCGGCACTGAGACAATAAGCAATCGCCTGTTATCCTCGGAAAAATTCAGCGACATGATGTACCCGTTAAATTTTTTGCTAAAAAGATAACCGCCATCCCCGGCATTCCAAATTTTCACTACCCCGTTTTCGTCACCCGTGGCAAGTCTTTTATCATCCGGTGAGAATTCCGCCCGAGTAACTTTCACGGGCTGACTACTCTCATATCCATTTATTTCAAGAATCTTCGGATCGTGCGACAGCTGAAACAGTGGATCGTCTCCGCTTTTGGAATCCCATACTTTGGCGCAGCTAGAAACGGCGGTGACTATTTTTCTTCCATCATGGGAATACACGGCGGAATTTATGGCCCCCGCATTTTTTAAGAAGAAAGCGATTTCCCCGTCCTTCGGGTTCCAGATACGCCCGCTTTTTTCGTCCTCAACAGAGCTGCTATCGGCACTGGCTGACAATACCCGGTTTCCATCCGGCGAAAATTCAGCCGCGGTGATAGCGTTCTTATGTTTTTGCACTTTATCATTTTCCGCGATCTTCCATGCCCTGAGAGCGATTCCGCTTTGGGTAAAAGCAAATTTTCCGTCATGTGAGAATTTTGCGGCCTCAATCTTATCTGTATCCTCGAGCGATAAAATAAGCTGCCCCGTTTTTGCGTCCCATATTTTGGCTGTCCTATCGTTACTCGCGGTGATTATCTTGCTTTGGTCCCATGAATACTCAGCTGAATTGACGCTGTCGCCGTGACTTAAAGTAAGAAACAGCGTGCCGGTAGCCGCGCCCCAGACCTTGGCACTTCCATCATTACTTGCCGTCAAAATTCTTTCACCATCGGGAGAAAACATTGCGGAAGTTACATTCTCATCTCCGTGCATCAATTCGACAGGATGAGGGTACTCTTGCTTTTTCCAACGCTCGGCTTCATCCTTAAGGTTCCAAATTTTGGCTTTTCTATCCCAGCCCGCCGTAACGACAAAGTTTCCGTCCGGAGAAAATGTGGCCGAGTTCACAATAAAGCTCGTATGTGAGAATGGAACGGGATTCTGACCATTTTTTTCGCTTTTTATATCCCAAACCCATGCCCCGGTATCGCCGACTGTAATTATTTTTTGACCGTCATTTGAAAATTTTGCCGATTTCAAGTCAACGCCAGGATGAGCAAAAGTCCTGACTGCTTCGGTATCCAGGCGGATAACTTTAGCCATGCCGTCCGAGCTGGCTGTAACTATGCTTAACCCATCGCTGGAAAATTCCGCGGAATTTATCGTGTCGTCATTGTTGAATGAAATCGGCTGCCTATCACTACTTAGAAATAGCACCTTAACGAGATTTCCGCAGGTAAGCAGCAGCTGACTGCTGTCAGGAGAAAATTTAGCCGTGTGACAACTTTCATCCTCTCTAAAAGAATAAAGAATTTCTTCGGTGTCCAAATTCAAAATATCGACAACACTTTGACCATCGTCGGAAGGAATCACATTAACGATAGCCAACTTCGTGTTATCAGGTGATACGTCAAACGAGAGATCACTTCCCTGCTGTCTGAATGAGAAACGAAGTGCATTGATAGTTTTAAGCGACTGTCCCAGTAATAAACGCAGCGCCGCGGATCCTCGGAAGCGGTTATCGGCCGGGGTTTGATATGCGGCATCCAGATAATCGACTGCTTTAAATGGGTGTCCATCCAAAAGCTCCTGTCTTCCGTTTTCAATGTTGGCAGCTCTCAGGGCTTCGTTAGCTTTTGCCGTCTGCTCTTCAGCCCGTTTCTTGGCTATCGTTTCATTTTTAGTAGCTT
>CAVYCB010000013.1:0-3340 GCA_963766895.1 uncultured Acidobacteriota bacterium | reverse complement strand
GAAACTATGGCTCATCAGTTTTAGTACGGATCCGGCCTTCCGTTTTTAGGACAAATAAACGGTGACGGTTTATATATCATCCTGCCGGTTTGTGCTTTTGGTGTTATTTAATGGCTATCCAATCTTCGATCGCTTTTGCCGCCCATTCCAGTTCTTTGCCCGCGAGTACTACTGCTTCTTCTTTATATGTCTTCCTAAAATCCTCTAAATTGCTCCTCATAGTTCCGAATGTTACGGTTCCTTCATAAGTGTTAAATATGTCATCATCTTTACACTCCCGGCCAAAATGCTTCAAAAGAGGTGCTTGTACCAACATAGCTCCGGCCTTGATCGTTAAATTGGGATCTTTTGTTACCGCATTTTGAAGAATAGTCATTACGGTAAAAAAGTTTGTTTCTTTCCAGTAATTCATCGCTTGGCCCGGTAAAACTTCCGCCAGCGTAAGAAGGACGTTATAACGAGCATGGGGGTCGACTTTTACATCCCAATCGAGTAAAAAGCATTCCGGCCAGAAAAAACTTCCTTCGCCGTCGTACAGATTTCTTCGAAAAGTATGAAGGAGGCCTCCCGATATTAATTGATGGCGTGGAACGCTCGACTGAAAAGCCCTCTCTATCACCCATATCGCGGCGGCCGCATCTTCTTCAAAATCTCCAACCGAATTAGACTCCGACCGCCTCAGGAGATTTTCGACCAGCGCCAGCGCCAAGTCAATTTGATCCAGGGTCACCAGCGCGAACAGGGCTCCCGACCGCTGGCTGACCGGAGCTTCCTTGCCGTCCTGCGTTGACATCAGTTTTACCGCTTGTAAGGCCGTTTCCTGCCTGAGTCGATCTTCCGTCGCCTGTTGAAGTCTCAGACTGTGCTGGTCAAACGACTTTTTCAACAGGTATCCGACCAGTGAAACCGATGCCGTAGCGATCACCCCCAGTAAAGCCAAGGCTGCCGCGATTACCTGCGCGCCGGACTGGCTATTGCTTTCATTGAACAGGCCGACCTTCCATAGCAAGATCACGAACGAACCTAAAATAATGATTCCCGCGCCGGCCCAAACGACCGTTACCCAACTGGATATGCCTGACGGATTTGCTGCGTTCTGTTTCAAAAAATCCTCCAATATTTTTTCTCGATAATAACCCAAACTCCTTTTTTTCCAGAACTTTTATTTTCAAATATCTTTGCCGGCATTTCCCGGCACCTAAAACGCCCGCAAATATTTACGTCGTCTTTCCCGGTAAATAATAAAATCGCAGCACGATAAGCCCGGCGATGGCGGCGGCGCAGAGCAGCAGGTCGAGCGCCGTGATCTGCGGGCTGACGGTTTTTGCGCTCCATGATGAACACGACGACCTCGACCGCCGCGCTCATCCGGTGAAAGAGCAGGAGCAGCGCGAATTCGGCGGCGATGGCGATGAGCAGCAGATTTTCCACGATCTTTTGCAGCGCGGCATATTCATCCTGCGGCTGCCAGAGCATCGGAAAAGCGCGCACGACCGTATCGTAGGTGGCCACTACAGCGGCGAGCAGCAGCAGCAGGGCAACGACGGAAAGAAACAAGTGAATTCCAGTCGCCATATAATTGCTGACAACCTGTTCGACCACGGTCTCTTCGCCGGTACCGATCTCGCTTTCTGAAGGTGCTTTTTTATCCGACATAATTATAAAATTTTACGGACACCGCGCCGCACCAACTCAGTAGTAAGCCCATAAACCAGATGCGATGATAACGCGTACATATGTTTTGACAGCGAATAGTTGGTCGGCGCTTTTGCCAGCCCCGCTGCCCACGTACCTATTTCGTCAGCGCCGAGCCAGACCGACGTACCGAACGGCAGTCCTAAGCCTGTAGTGCTCCTTGGTGATATCTCTGCCGCGACGCCATATAACATTCCCGACACGCCGCCCATTGTGTAATGCACGGTTTCGCCGCCGATCTCTTTCTCCTGTTTTGTCGGATGACGATCGAGAACGGTTTCAGAAAGTTCACGAGCAACCGTTTCGGTCGCCGTTTCGGACTGTTTTTTCTGCGGCTTTTTCTCTTCTTCGGATTCGCTCAGGCTGGTGATCGCGGCCTGGAATTTTTCCATTGCGTAGGAAGCAACAATACCGGCTACCAGCCCGGCCGCGGCACCTCTCAATAACTTGTTAGCCTTTGGTATCTTCATATTTCCCTCCTTGTTTTTTCCTGCTTTTATTATTTACACGACACCCGTCGATGCAGAGCGCTGCGCGATTTTCGATAAACGTCCGAAATTGTAATAAGCCGCGCACGCGCCCTCGGAGAAACCATACACGAGCCGATCGGCGTTTCGGGCGTGCAGGCAGTGCCGAAAACTTTGCATTCCCAGGGTTTTTTCACGCCTTTTAGTATTTCGCCGCATTGGCAGGCTTTCGGGTCGGCGACTCGTAAGCCCGGGACGTCGAATTTCAGTTCGGCATCGAATTTCGCGTATTTTTCCTTTAATTTCATTCCGCTGTGCGCTATTGAGCCAAGCCCCGCCATTCGAAAAATCGCGCGGTTCGAAGACTTCCGCTAAAACTTCTAGCGCTTTTCGGTTGCCGTTGCGTTCGACGACGCGACCGTATTGATTTTCGACCTCGGCGCGACCTTCCGTGATTTGTTTGACGATCATATAAACCGACTGCAAAACGTCGAGCGGCTCAAAACCCGTCACGACCAGCGGTTTGCCGTATTCCTGCGGGACAAATTCGTAACAGCGCGTGCCGATAACGGTCGAAACGTGACCGGGACCGACAAAACCGTCGAGCTTTAAATCCGGCGAATCGAGCATCGCTTTGAGCGCGGGCACGATCATTATGTGATTGCAGAAAACGCTGAAATTTTCGACCTTGTCCTTTTCGGCCTGGAGAATCGTCATCGCCGTCGAAGGCGAAGTCGTTTCAAAACCGAGCGCGAGAAAAATAACGTGTTGTTCGGGATTTTGTTTGGCAATCTTCAAAGCATCGAGCGGCGAATAAACCATTCGCACGTCCGCGCCCTTCGCCTTTGCGTCGAACAGATTCGTGTTCGAGCCGGGAACGCGCATCATATCGCCGAAGGTCGTGAAAATACATCCGGCTGTAAGGCGAGCGAAATCGAATCGTCGGTGCGCCCGAGCGGAATCACGCAAACCGGACAGCCCGGACCGTGAATCATCTCGATATTCGGCGGCAAAAGATCTTCGATGCCGTATTTGAAAATCGTGTGCGTGTGCCCGCCGCAAACTTCCATCAGTTTTAGCGGCTGGTCGGTCATTTTGGCGATTTTTTCCGCCAGTCGGAGCGCAATTCGCTTTGCCGGTATTCGTCAATGTACTTCATCTCGCCGCCTCCAATAAAG
>CAVYCB010000012.1:0-222895 GCA_963766895.1 uncultured Acidobacteriota bacterium | reverse complement strand
ATCCTGCTGGCGATGCTGCCCATTTCGGTTCCCTGGTGGATATCGGTGCTGGTGGAGCTTTCGCCGCTCTTGGTCCCGGCGTATCATCACCTGATGCGAAATATGATCCTCTATACTTTGACCGATTCAAAGATCGAGATCGACAAAGGTTTTATTTCGCGCACCACGCGCAATATCCCGCTCGGCAAAGTGCAGGACGTGACCGTTTCGGCAGGAATGCTGCAGCGAATGCTGGGATTCGGCGACCTGGTGATCGAAAACGCCGGGGAAACTACCGGCCGGATCGTACTCAAAAATATCAGCTCGCCGCGCCACTACGCCGATCTGCTGTTGAAACAGCTGCGGCGCGTGCACCGGCTGGACATGTAACAGAAGCTAATTTATGAGAAAGCTCTTTGTGACGGGCGGGGCGGGTTTTATCGGCTCCGCTTTTGTCAGGCAGGTTTTGGAAAATACAACCGACGTCGAAATAGTAAATTTCGACGCGCTGACCTATGCCGGTAATCTGGAAAATCTTTCCGGTATCGACGGCTCGCGTCACCGCTTCGTCAAGGGAAATATTTGCGACAAAGATGCGGTCTTAAACGCGCTGCCGGAAAATGCCGAGGCGGTTTTTAATTTCGCCGCCGAATCGCACGTCGATCGTAGCATCCATTCGGCCGACGAATTTTTGCTGACGAACGTGATGGGCGCACAGGTAATGCTTGACGGGGCGCGCGCAAAAAATGTAAAGCGATTTGTGCAGGTTTCGACCGACGAAGTAATGGGCAGCCTGCCCGAAGACGACAATTCTTTTTTTACCGAAGATTCGCCGATAGCGCCCAACAGCCCCTATGCCGCCTCAAAGGCCGCCGCCGAACATTTTGTCCGCGCCGCGCATCACACTTTCGGTTTAGATACGGTCATCACCCGCTGCGGCAACAACTACGGCCCTCGCCACTTTCCGGAAAAACTGATCCCGCTGATGATCGCAAATGCGATGAGCGACGAGCCGCTGCCGGTATACGGCGACGGAAAAAATGTGCGCGATTGGATCTATGTAGAAGACCACTGCCGCGCGATCTGGCTGGCCTTTGAAAAAGGAAGGGCCGGTGAAATTTACAACATCGGCGCGCGCAACGAGCGTGAAAATATCGAGGTGGTCAGGTCCCTGCTCGATGCGCTAGGCAAACCGCACAGCCTGATAAAATTCGTCACCGACCGCCCCGGGCACGACCGGCGCTACGCGATCGACCCCGCGAAAGCTGAAACCGAGCTCGGCTGGAAACCGCTGACCACGTGGGAAAATGGCTTGCGCAAGACGATCGAATGGTTCGCGGAAAATCAGGCGTGGGTAGACCGTGTGCGCAGCGGCGAGTATAAAGAATACTACCTGAAACAATATGGCGCTGAAGGCTAGCACGGCTTTGCTTATAAAATAACGATGCCGCCACGAATGTCACAAATAACACGAATAAAGAATTTGTCTAATTCGTGCTATTTGTGTAATTAGTGGCTAACAATGAATTCCTGCCTTATCTTACTTGATAAGACTTAGCACTTGAAGAAGCTGGCCAAAAATATGCCCAAGAATATTAAAACCCTGATCACCGGCGCTAACGGAATGGTGGCGCGCGCTGTTGCCCTGCATTGCCGCGCGCTGGGTGACGAAGTTTTTCCCTTCACCCGGCAGGAACTGGATATTTCGGATGCTGCTGCCGTAGAAAACATTCTTTCCCAAGTCGATCCGGATGCCGTCATTAACTGCGCTGCCTATACGGATGTCGATGCTGCAGAAACCAATGTAGAGCTTTGCTACGCGGCAAACGCGCATGGTGTAGAGAATCTTCGCGGCCGCCGCTAAAAGTATTAATGCGGTTTTTGTCACCATCTCCACCGATTATGTTTTTAACGGGGAAAAGACGGGCTTCTATACCGAAGACGATCAGCCCGATCCGCTTGGCGTATACGGCAAGGCGAAATTGGAAGGCGAGCTTCGCGCGAAGGCGGTAAATCCGGACTCGATCATCGTGCGCTCGGGCTGGATCTACGGCGCGGGCGGAACCAATTTCTTAAGCCGTGTGCACCTGCTTTTGGCCGAAGGAAACCCGATCAGGGCGATCTCCGATTCATACGGCACGCCGACCTTTGCCGATGATTTGGCTGTGAGAATGCGCGAGCTTGCCGCATTAAACGCACCCGGAATTTATCACGTGACGAATGCTGGCGACGGTACCAGCCGCGAAGGTATCAGCTATGCGGGGTTTGCGCGCAAGGCCGCGGAGATCAAAGGTCTTGATGTTACTTTAATATCCGACGTTTCAGTCGATTCACTACAGCGCCCGGCCCCGCGCCCGCGCAGTTCCAGACTAGCTACCCTGCACAAAAAATTAGCGCCTCTCCCTGATTGGGAAAAGGCGCTCGAGACTTTTTTGAGAACGTCTTTTAAACTCCCCTCCTTACGAAGGAGGGGTGCCCGCAGGGCGGGGTGGTTCTCTCATAAACCATAAATAGATCGGAGCGGGTGCAAGCAACCCTTCCCAACCTGAGAGGTGTTCTCACTTGAGTGATAAATATTAAGCCCAATAAATTTGCAGGTCCGGAAGGGCCGCCACAGAACTCCCCTCCTTACGAAGGGGGGGCCCGCAGGGCGGGGTGGTTCTCTCATAAACTATAAATAAACGGGAGCGGTTCCAAAGCTCCGTTAGGAGCGACATATGACGTTCCTACGGAACTCGGGTAGATCATTTCTACAACTCGTTGCTATAAATATTACGTCCCTACGGGACTACGGATAGACCTGCCTAAAAGTTTCTAAGCGGGAATGAGGTCAGAACCGGGAACGCAGTGACCGGGTTTCCGCTCTCCCACCACCCCGTCAGCCGAAGCGGCTGCCACCCCTCCTCTGGCAGGAGGGGAGCCCCGGGTCTGACTTCATCATAATGACCATCGTTTTATATTAAAGATCACCAAAAGAACAAACTTCTCCAAAACCTTTCCTTCAAAAAGGAACAGCCATCGGCAATAATATTCCCGCGGCATTTTCCGCTTCGGTAACTCTCTAAGTTCCGCCGCTCTTTTCAAGCCGCTTTTATTTATTTTTGGGCGATAGCGTATGATTTTTAAGATTTCTGTTGCAAAAGTGATGCAGGTGTTGCAGTGTTGCACCCTGTTTCAGCATGCAACACTTTGCGTCCCTTTCTCATCTGCCTGTAGCGGCATTGTTTATGGGATTTGTTAGAGGCAAGGCCTTCCAAGTGTTTCTTGTCCACATGGAACTAAAACACCGCTCGTCCGTGGAGCGGGCAGGAGCCCCTAGCTCCCTACTATCGTTTGCTTTCGTGGATAAACTCTTCCACATCCTTATCCATGTGCGCGGTGGTGTCGTCATTCCCCGCCCCGTAATAATCGTGATAGTTATAGCCGTAGCCGTAATAACCATATTCGAGCGAGTTGGGCTTGATGCCGTTAAGGACCACGCCGTAAATACGCGCGCCGAGATTTTGCAGCCTTTGCTTGAAGCGGCGGATAAGGTGCAGTGAACTCTTGTTGGCCATAGCGACGATCACCACGCCGTCAGCGAGGGTCGAAAGTATGGCCGCATCGGTAAAGGAGATCGCCGGCGGAGAGTCGACGATAATGTGTTTGTAAGTGCCGCGCAGCTGCGTCAGCAAATTACGCATTTCATTTGAACTCAGCAGCTCGGCCGGGTTTGGCGGTATCGGCCCGCTGGTGATCACGCGCAGGTTGGGCACGCGCGGGTATTTTTTCATCAGCGACTCAGCGTCACTGTCACCCGAAAGGTAATTTGTGATACCCGCCACATTGTCGAGCTGGAAATGATGGTGCAGACGCGGCCGGCGCAAATCGCAATCAAGCAAAATAACATCGGCCCCGGCCTGGGCCAGGGTAACCGCGGTATTGATCGCGGTGGTGGTTTTTCCTTCCGAAGGCTGTGACGAGGTCACCAGCACTACCTGGGGCGGCTTGCCCGCCGAAGAGAACAGCAGCGACGTGCGCAGGTGACGATACGATTCCGCCACGACTGAACGGTTATCATCCAGCGTCGCCAGCGCGATCGCGCCCCCGCCCCCGTTGCCGTTTTCGGTCAACAGTTTGCCGGCCTTGGCGCGCTTTTCTATCCCCTTGTAATGCGGGATCATGGCCAGCGTCGGCAGCCCGACATAACGGCCGATGTCGTCGGACGATTTGACGGAATCGTCAACATAATCCAGCAGGAAAGCGAGGCCTATGCCCGCGGTCAGCGAGATCAGCAAAGCGATGATGATGTTTCGAATACGCTGCGGGCCGACCATTCCGGCGCTTTCCGCGTGCTTGGAAACCGAAATATTATCCGGGCGGCTGGTGTTAAGCTCCAGCTCTTTTTCTTTTAACCGCTGGGTCAGCGTATCGAGCAGCGTGCGGTTCGTTTCGATCTCGCGCGTAAGCGTCATCAAGCGTGTTTCCGCCTGTCCCTGCTGGTTTGCTGAAGCCACCTCGCGATTGTAAGCCGCGGCAGATTCCGACTCGCGTTTTTGCGCTGTTTCCATCTGGGACTGCAAACCGACCAGCGCCCCGCGGACCGCGCCTTTTTCCAGCGCCTTCTGATCGCGGTCGATGGTTCTGGAGACTTCTTTTTCCGTGTCGTTCCGAGATTGTTTCAGCAGATCGATCTTGGCCGTCCACTCCCTCATTTTCGGATGTTCTTCGGTATACTTGGTGCCGTCCTTTGCTTTCTCAGCCTCGGCGTCCTGGATCTGGCGGTCGAGATCGCGGATCTGGTCCTGCAGTTTTGATCTGCGTTCCGTGTTTAAGCGCACCGCATCCTGGTAGATCTTGTTATCGACGATATCGGGAATATTCGTAGCGTCGCCTTTGGCATTTGCTTTTAAGGCGGCTTCATACTTGGCTTCCAGTTTACGGCGCTCTTCGATCGCCCCTAGCCATTGCTGGCTGAATCCCTGCAGCCGGTCGGCATTTAAGGTTTGGCCCTTGCCCTCAAAAAGCGGCAACCCGCTGGACTGCATGTAATTGACGCGGTCCTGTTCCTGGCCGGCGATCGTACCCTTCAGGTCTTCGACGGATTTAACCAGGTCGTCATATTGTTTCTGAGTGCTGGCGAGTTCGCGTTTTACTTCGCTTTCGATAAAAACATTTGCTACCTCCTCGGCGACCTTCGCGGCCATTTCCGGATTGGTATTTTGCACCTTGATCGCGAAAAGATTTGTATTTTCCAGGCGAACGACGCTCAACCCCCCTAAAAAGCTGGCAGCTGTGCGCTCCGCCCGGGTCCTTTCCGTGGGGGAAAGTGAATCCATCACGTTGCCGGCCTGTTTCCTCGTTGGTGTTGTTTATCGTGGGGAGCGTCGCCTGTTTGGGGCCGTCGGCCTTTTCACCAAAGACGGCGGTGCCGAGTTTCTCTAAAATGCCTTTATTCGCGGCTTCATTAGCCGCACCCGCGTCACGGTGCAATCCGAGTTTAACGATCGCACCCTGCATTATGTTGGGGCTTTGGATGAGTTTTATTTGGGTATTCCAGTAAAACTGGTCTCCCCCGAAATTAATATTGATCGCGTCTTTAGCCGTGGTCTTCGGTTTCTTAGGCTCGATCAGCACTTCCGAGGATGCTTCGTACACCGTTGGCAGCCGGAACATATAAAACGCGACAGCCGAGGTAACTATCACCGCCAGCGTCACTATCAGCCAAAGACGCTTATAAATAACATTGAAATATTCACGCAGCGACCGCTTTTCGCCGAACGGGTCTTCATCATAGGACGGCGCATAGGTGGCGGGAATGTCATTTGTCGATATCGACAATTCGTTTCCCGGAGGAAGCGGTAGCAATCTTTCGTCTTTAGCCATAAAACTGCCTTAAATCTCTAAAAAACCGGAACTACCTTTAATTATATGATTATTGGTCTCTGATTTTGGATGTTTTCCGGTGAAACTACCTATCTTATACCAAGAGCAAAGGAAAAATACACTGTTATTGTCTTTTATTCAAGCAATTTTTGCTGTTTGCGCCATACTAAGGCCGTGTTGTGAGTCAGCGAAGCGGACGCTAGAACATAGCCCCGGGTTATAACCCGGGGTAAATCGCAATATTAAAATACTGATGCGCGGCTGACCCCCCGGGTTAAAACCCGGGGTTACATTCTGCCGTCAGCTTCGCTGACTTTCGCTCAAAGTTCAATAAAATTTGCCTTCCGAAAAGAACCGCCCGCGCCCGCTTTTTATTTTAAATGTCCTGTGAGGCATTTGTCCCATTTTGTTAGACATTCGTGGGCGGTGCTATAATTAAAAGTTTGGTTATACTTTAAGATCACTAATAATGATATCACGCAGTAATAAAACGGCTTTTCAAAACAATAAAAACGAAGACCACGATTTCCCCCTCGCCGTGGCGGGGTTTAATTATTCCGACCTCTACAAACCGGAAAAACTAAAAGAACTTTGCGAGGTTTTTTACCGGGAACTGGGCCAGACGGACGCCGATCTGCTCGGGGCGCTGATGCAGTATATCGAAGCGCGCGGCGCCGGTTACGAAAAAAAAGCCGAATCGGAATTACTGGTAAACGCCGCTCCGCATTTGACGGATTTTATCGTCCGGCTGTTCGGCATCGAAGAAGACTATGCCGCTTTAGCCGGCTCGGTAAAAATTCAAGACCCGATCTGGAAATATAAATTCTTTGTTCAGCGCCGCGCGATCAAAAAATTCAATGCCGATGCGGTCGCATCGCTCGACATCGCCGAACTTGACGCCGCGGTTGATGCGTTAAAAACTGCCTTTGACGTCCCCGGTATAGATGAAGAGCTTTCCATCGCGGCCGTCACTTCAAGCATTCTCGATCTGGAAGAAGATCTGACCAAAGAGCAGCCGCCTACAAATGAAACGGTGAAAACGATCGTGCTCGGTTTTGAGCATGACATCGTTCGAAGCCTCTTTGGCGGCGAGGCTGCCGATAGCGATCTGCTGAAGGTGCAGGCCGTTCTTCGCCTGCTCGAAGCCTGGTCGGCATACAGATTTTTTAACAAGCCTGATCATTGGAAAAGTTTAAAAACTCCACACACGCTTGATTACCAAAATCTGGTCCACATAGTCCGTCCGAGCGAAACGGTGCCGGAAGATATCCGCGGCTTAGACAGCCACCTGCGCCGCCGTGACGGTTTTAAGCTGACCGACGACCGCGGCACGATGCGCGACGCGCTGTATGAGATCGACTACTGCCTGATCTGCCACGAGCGCGACAAGGATTCCTGCTCGACCGGCCTGCGCGAAAAAGACGGCACGCCCAAACGCAAACCCGCTCGGCATCAAGACCGACGGCTGCCCGCTCGACGAAAAAATCTCGGAGATGCATCTGCTGAAAAAGCAGGGCGATCCGATCGGCGTCGCTGGCGCTGGTCGCGATCGACAATCCGATGTGCGCCGGCACCGGCCACCGCATCTGCAACGACTGCATGAAGGGCTGCATTTTCCAGAAGCAGGAGCCGGTCAACATCCCGCTGGCCGAAACCGCGACGCTGACCGACGTACTCGACCTGCCCTACGGTTTTGAGATCTACAGCCTGCTGACGCGCTGGAACCCGCTCAACGCCAAGCGGCCTTATCAGCTGCCCTATAACGGCAAAAATGTGCTGGTCGTGGGCCTCGGGCCCGCCGGGTATACGCTGGCGCATTATCTTCTGAACGAAGGGTTTGGCGTCGTCGGCATGGACGGGCTAAAGATCGAGCCGCTGCGCGACGAATGGACGGGAAACTATGGCAAGCGTTTGCCCAAAACCCGTTCGCGACATCAGCGAGATCACCGATGAGCTGGACGAGCGCATCCTTTCCGGTTTCGGCGGCGTTTCCGAATACGGCATCACCGTGCGCTGGGACAAGAATTTTCTGACGATGCTGCAATTGATGCTGTCGCGGCGCAAGCGGTTCCGCGCTTACGGCGGCATTCGCTTTGGCGGAACGCTCACGATCGAAGACGCGTGGAATTTTGGTTTCGACCATATCGCCATCGCCACCGGCGCCGGCCGCCCGACGATCGTCCCGATGAAGAACAATCTGATCCGCGGCATCCGCCAGGCTTCGGATTTCCTGATGGCGCTGCAGCTTACCGGTGCATTCAAGAAAGATACGCTTTCGAACCTGCAGGTTCGCCTGCCGGCTGTCGTCATCGGCGGCGGGCTGACCGGCATCGATACCGCAACCGAGCTTTTTGCCTATTACCCGGTGCAGGTCGAGAAGATGCTCGCGAAATATGAACAGATCTCGGCGCGAGTTCGGTGAAGAAAAAGTCTGGTCGAAATTTGATGAGGAAGAGATCCGCGTGCTTCAGGAATTTCTCGAACACGGGCGGGAGGTCCGCGCGGAACGCGAACGTGCCGCGGCGGCAGGCGAAGAGCCGAATTTTATCCCGCTGGTGCGAGAGCTGGGGCGGCGTTTCGCTGGTCTATCGCAAGCGCCTGCAGGATTCGCCTGCCTATCGCCTCAACCACGAAGAAGTGCAAAAAGCGCTCGAAGAAGGCATCGACTTTATCGAGTGCATGAACCCGACGGAGGCCGTTCCGGATGAATTCAACGCCGTCAAGGCGCTCATCTTCGAGCGGCTCGAATACGTTGCCGAAGACCGGCAAATTCGAAAACACCGGCGAGATGCACGAGTTTCCCGCACACACGGTTTGCGTCGCGGCGGGCACCGTCGCCGAATGTCATTTACGAAAAGGAAAAGCCCGGCACATTCAAGCTCGACGAGTGGCGGCAGTTCTTCCAGCCGCACAAGGTCGAGCGAAACGGCGACGGGAATCTCCACGCGGCCGAGGCCGGAAAAGGCGAGACCGGATTCTTTACCTCCTACGAGCATGAAGGCAAATTCATCTGCTACTACGGCGACAACCACCCGCAATACGCCGGCAACGTCGTCAAGGCGATGGCCTCGGCCAAGCACGGCTACGAACGAGTGGTGCGAGCATTTTTGCCGATGAGATTGCCGACGCGCGGAACGTCTGCCGCAGGCCGAGCGCGACGCGATCTTTGACCGCCTCGAGGCCACGCTCGACGAGCAGCTGCGCGCATATGTCGTTCAGGTCGAGCGGCTTACGCCGACGATCGTCGATGTGATCGTCAAAGCCCCGCTGCAGGCGCGCAAGTTCGAGCCCGGGCAGTTTTACCGCCTTCAGAATTTTGAAACGTCTGCGCCGGTCGTCGACGGCAACACGCCTGATGATGGAAGGCCTTGCGCTGACCGGCGCGTGGGTCGATGAAGAAAAAGGCCTGCTTTCGATGATCGTGCTCGAAATGGGAACGTCGTCGCGTCTGTGCTCCCTGTTAAAAGAAGGCGAGGAGGTTGCTCGTCATGGGCCCGACCGGAACACCGACCGAGATCCACCGAGAACGAAACCGTTCTGCTTGCCGGCGGCGGCCTCGGCAACGCCGTGCTTTTCTCGATCGCCCGGGCGATGCGCGAGCAAATAACAATCAAGGTCATCTATTTTGCCGGCTACAAAAACGGTGCCGATCTTTTCAAACGCGAAGAGATCGAGAACGCGCACCGACCAGGTCGTCTGGGCGACCGACTTCGGCGACGAGATCCTGCCGCACCGCCCGCAGGACGCGCATTTTCGCGGCAACATCGTGCAGGCGATGATCGCCTATGCCGAAGGACCGTCTCGGCGAGCAGATGGTCGATCTAAAAGATGTCGACCGCATCATCGCCATCGGTTCCGACCGGATGATGAACGGCGTCCGCGAAGCCCGCCACACGACGCTCAAGCCTTATCTGAAACCGAATCACACGGCGATCGGCTCGATCAACTCACCCATGCAGTGCATGATGAAAGAAGTCTGCGCGCAATGCCTGCAGCGCCACGTCAACCCGCACACCGGCGAAGAGTTCTTTGTCTTCTCATGCTTTAACCAGGACCAGCACCTCGATTTCGTCGATTTCAAGAATCTCAACGAGCGCCTGCGTGCGAACAGCATCCAGGAAAAACTGTCCAACCTCTGGCTGGATAAGATCCTGAAAGATATTGATAAAAAGACCGTTTAGCGGATCTCGATAATTACTCTTTGATCATCGCCGGTGAGATCGCTGTATTTCAGCAATTCTTCCTTGCCGATAGAGCCTTCCTTGGTGGTATCGAAATCATCCAGGGCGGGGGCATTCTTGGAGGTAGCTTCCATTTTGCCGGGATTGTAATAGACCTTGTCGCCTTCTATCCGGGTTATTTTTTCCGCCCACATCCATTCGCGGCCGTCTTTTTTAGCACGGTAAATAAGCTTATTGCCGACCTTTACATTTTTGAGCTGATCTTTGGTTACCGTGTTACATGCCAAAATAAACATTCCCGAGATCAAAACAATTAGGCCCAGGATCAAAACAATCAGGCTGCGGGCAAGAATCTTCATAATTTCTCCTCTATAATGTTTGTAAATTGACGTTTTAACTATTTTTTCATTTTCGATAATTAAAATGCAAGACGAGACATTGTTAAAGCCGGAGGGCGCCACACCCGCTACGCCCGTTACACCGGTTACTATCGAAGAAAAAGAAGACCGGGACCTTGGGTTCGGGTCGGTCGTCGCGCGCGAAAGCCGCCAGCGGCTGCTAAACCCGGACGGCAGCTTTAACGTCGGTCGCAGCGGAATGTCGCAGCTGACCACGATAAATCTTTATCACTGGCTGCTCTTTATGTCGTGGTCGCGGTTTCTGGGGTTGATACTGCTGTTGTATTTTTTGAGCAATATTTTTTTCGGGCTGCTATATGCGATTATCGGCGACGGCTCGATAGTTGACACTTCCAGCACTCCTTTTGCGAATGCTTATATCCGCGGATTTTTCTTTAGCGTGCAGACCTTTGCCACCATCGGCTACGGCACGATCCACCCGGTCGGCCTGGTCCCTAACCTGCTGGTCACCATCGAATCTTATTACAGCCTGCTGGCCAACGCGCTGATAACGGGCGTCGTATTTGCGCGTTTTTCCCGCCCGACGGCGCGGGTCATCTTCAGCAATGTCGCGGTGGTCGCGCCTTACCGCGGCATCACCGGTTTTATGTTCCGCCTGGTCAATGCGCGCAGCAATCAGCTGATCGAGGTAGAGGCGAAACTTTTGTTTGCGCACCTGGTAAAAAACAAAGACGGCCGTGTAACGCGCATTTTTGACATGCTCGAACTCGAACGCCGCAAGGTGACTTTTTTTCCGCTGGCCTGGACCGTGGTACACCCGATAGACGAAAAAAGCCCGCTGTACGGCTTGACCGAAGAAGACCTCTACCGTGTCGATGCGGAATTCTTGATACTGCTCAGCGCCATTGATGAAACCTTTGCGCAGACCGTGCACGCGCGCAGCTCTTATAAGCCGCAGGAAATTGTCTGGAGCGCAAAGTTTGCCAGCATCTATAAACAGGTAGACAGCAGCGATGCGATCTCGATAGATATCAGAAAATTGTCGGCAATTGAGAAAATTGATTTGTGATTTTGTCTCTCAGCTAACAGTTGTTAGCTATCAGCTATAAGTTATGTTTACTGGAATTGTTGAAGAGCTTGGTTCTGTCTCTACATTAGAACGCCATACAGACGGCGCAAAAATTTCTATCTCTGCGAGGACGGTTACCGAAGATACAAAAGACGGCGATTCGATCGCGGTCAATGGTGTCTGCCTGACGGCGCTTAATATCAGGCCTGATGGATTTGATGCCGACGTGTCGGAAGAGACTTTGCGGCGCTCGACGCTGGGAAATTTAGCGGCCGGATCAAGAGTAAATCTTGAACGCGCTCTGACATTTTCGTCGCGGCTGGGCGGGCATATTGTGCAGGGCCACGTGGATGGGCGCGGAAAATTTATTGCGGCAATTCAGGAAGGCGATTTTTATACCGTGCGGATCGGTTTTCCGCCGGAACTGGCGCGCTACCTGGTTCACAAAGGCTCTGTCGCCGTCGAAGGCATCAGCCTCACCATCGCCGAACTCAGCGAAGATCATTTCGATATTGCGGTCATTCCAAAAACCTGGGAGCTGACCAACCTTTCCACACTCAAATCTGATGATGCGGTAAATCTCGAAGTGGATATGATCGCTAAATACGTGGAGAAATTAATAATTGTGAATGATTAATGGTTAATGATGAGAAACTCGCTTCTTACACTCATCATTAACCATTGATCGTTATTCATTATTTACCTATCTCGCGCCCGGTTGAGGTTTGCGCGGCATTTTGCCGTCCATCATCGCGCTCTGATAAACAAAAGCCGCCACGATGATCGATATCTGTTTCATGTCGTCGGCCTGGATGCGGTCGAACACATCCATGTTGGAATGGTGCGTGCGCGAATCGTATTCGATCGTGTCCTGGATGAACTGAAATCCGGGAAGGCCGATCGCATCAAACGCCAAGTGATCTGTCCCGCCGGTGTTTGCGAGCGTCAGCGTGGTAGCGCCCATATCGCGAAACGGCGTGAGCCAGCTGCGGAAGGTTGAGCGCACGCCTTCATTGCCTTGCATATAGACGCCGCGAATCTTTCCGGTCCCGTTGTCGATATTGAAATAGGCCGAAAATTTCTCGTACTCCGGCAGCGTGGTCAGCTTTTGCGGATTCGCGTTTTGGCCGCCCTGGCCGCCGCCTCCACCACCACCGCCGCCAAACAGCGGGGCGGGCGTGTCACCAAAATAACCGAAATGCTTTTTCACATACTCGCGCGAGCCAAGCAGACCCTGCTCTTCACCCGTCCAGAGAGCAATGCGAATTGTGCGGCGCGGCTTAAGGCCAAGAGCTTTGATAATGCGCACGGCTTCCATCATCACGGCGCAGCCGGCGCCATTATCGGTCGCGCCGGTCCCGGCCTGCCATGAATCGAGGTGGCCGCCCAGCATGACGATCTCGTCCTTAAGATCGCTGCCCGGAATTTCGGCGATGGTGTTGTAACCGTTTAAGTCCTGGTCCTGGTATTCGACGGCCAGATCGATCGTCATTTTTACAATTTCACCGGCATCGACCATTCGCGCGACGCGGTTAAAATGTTCGCCGGCGGCGCTGATCTGGATGGGAATATTCGCAGCCTTGTCATACAACCTCACTGCCGGAACTGCCTGCTGGCCGGCGGCCGGCGGCGGGGCCTGGACGGCTGTCGCCTGCTGTACAAAGATCGTTCCGCCGTCGCCGCGGGCGCCGTCGATCAGGATCGCCGCGCCTTCTTCGGACAGGAAACGAAGGCGGCGTCCGTTGAATTGCATCTGCTGTTGAAACGCGGCAAAGGCGGCGCTATTGGGCACCCCTGCCTGCGGAGCGCGGCGCGGCGCGTTCGGGTCCGGGGCATCGGCCAGGGCCAGCAGTTCTTTTTCGGTTTCGCGGGTTCCTTCGGCTTCGAAATGCGCTTTTATCTCGCGAAGCGGCCCGACCAAAACGATCTTGCCTTTAAGTTTGCCTTTGTACTGCTCGAGCTCCGCCTCGTTCGTCGCGGTGAAATGAACTACTTCGGCGGTGTACGCCGTGCTTGCCGGTGCCGGTGGAGCAGGTGCTGCAGCGGCTTTGCCTTTTTTCCCTGCGGGAGCGGCTGCTGCTGCGGGCGCGGGAAACAATGTGTCGGTTCCCGGCGTCCAGGCTTTCGGATACGCGATCAGCGGGAAAGCCGTCGGGCCATCGACCATGGCGTAAAAGCGCTTTAACGACCAGCCGCGCCCGAACGGGCCCCAGGCCTCGAGGTGCGCGTTTTCCAAACCGAATTTGGTCAGCGTATCTTTTGTCCAATCATTGGCGCGTTTCATTCCGGGCGAAGCGGTCAGCCGCGGCCCGATCACATCGGACAAATAACTTAAGGTCTGCATCACCTGTGAACGGTTTAAGCCTTCGTCCTTCATCTTATCGATCAGGATCTCGGCGTCAGACTTCTGGGGCGCGGCGGGGGCGGTCTGTTGAGCAACGGCAAAACCGGGCAAAAGGATCGTGCCCAGCAACAGCAAAGCAAACGTCTTGCGTAGCAGCATTTCGTGGTCTCCCTATGTTGAAAAAGAATTAGAAAAGAAATTTTATACTACGCCTGTGCAGGAATTGTTTCAAGATGGGAAGAGGTCTGAGATACGGAGTCAGTAGCGTCGGCGTTAGCCGATGCGTTCTTTAGTTTATTTACGCATCGGCTAACGCCGACGCTACTGACATTTTTATTTCGCTGCTTCCGCGCCTTCGGTTTTAGCCTCGCCAGCCGCTTCAGCCGCCGGAGCATCGACCGGCGCTTTGTAGTCGCACTCTTCGTTGTGACAGTAGCGGAAGGTGCCGTCTTTTTTAGTGGTCTTTTGCAGCAGGAACGGCGCTTTACATTGCGGGCACGGGGTGGCGACGGGTTTGTCCCAATAGACGGCGTCGCACTTCGGATAGTTGGCGCAGCCGTAAAAGGCCTTGCCGCGCTTGGATTTTTTCACCACGATCTCGCCGCCGTCTTTCGGGCATTTTACGCCGACGGTCTCGCGCTTTACATAGTCGCACTTCGGATAATTGGCGCAGGAAATGAATTCGCCAAAGCGTCCGAAACGCCTGACCAGATTCGCTCCGTCGACGGGGCATTTTTCATCAAGCGGGATCGGCTCCGGCAGCGGCGCTTCTGAACCCTTCGGTATTTTGCGCACGTTTTTACATTCCGGGTAGCCGGTGCAGCCGTAAAACGATCCGAAGCGTCCCTTGCGCAGCGCCATCGGTTTTCCGCACAGCTCGCAAGTGATCTCTTCTTTGGCAGCAGCCTCTCCCTCTTTGCCTTCACCATTGGCGCCGTTAGCGGCGCTTTTCTTTGCCACCTCGCGGGTGTTCTTACATTCGGGATAATTTGAACAAGCGAGAAACTGGCCGAAGCGGCCGAATTTGATGACCATACCACTGCCGCATTTTTCGCAGATCTCGTCGGTAGGTATCTCCTGTTTCTTTTGCTTCTTGATGTTCTCTTCGGCGGCCTTCAGATCGACGGAAAATTTGGCGTAGAAATTCTCGAGCGCTTTGCGCCAGCCCAGGTGCCCTTCCTCGATCTCGTCGAGCTGGTCTTCCATTTGCGCCGTGTAATCGGAATTAAAGATATCGGCAAAGTTTGCCACCAGCACGTCGTTAACCGTCGTGCCAAGCGCGGTCGGGTGAAAGCGCCCTTCAACCCTTTCAACGTATTCGCGGTCCTGGATATTGGTCATGATCGCGGCGTAGGTGGACGGGCGGCCGATGCCGCGTTCTTCGAGCGCCTTGACCAGCGTCGCTTCCGTATAGCGCGGCGGCGGTTCGGTAAAATGCTGTTCGGGTGTGACGCCGTTTAGCGCCAGAACTTCGCCTTTTTCGACGAGCGGCAGATTTTTATCTTCGTCGTCCTCTTCCTCTTCGTCCTGTTTTTTATCGTCGCGGCCTTCCTGGTAGACCTTAAGGAAACCGTCAAATTTCTGTACCGAACCGGTCGCGCGGAAAGTAAATCTGCCCGCGGCGATGTCGATCGTCGTCTGGTCAAAGATGGCCGGCCTCATCTGCGATGCGACAAAACGCTGCCAGATCAGGCGGTAAAGTTTTAGTTCATCGGCGCTTAAATATTTTGCCAGATCGTCCGGCGTGCGTGCGACTTCGGTCGGGCGGATGGCTTCGTGCGCATCCTGCGCATCTTTTTTGCCTTTGTAAAAGATGGGTTTTTCGGGTATGTAATTCGCGCCGTAGCTGCCGCCGATGTAATCGCGCGCCTCAGCCAGCGCGGCATCGGAAACACGCACTGAATCGGTACGCATATAGGTGATTAAACCGACCGCGCCTTCGCTGCCGATCTCAATACCCTCGTACAGCTTCTGCGCCACCATCATCGTTTTCTTTACCGGAAACCCCAGCTTGCGCGAAGCTTCCTGCTGCAGCTTTGAGGTAATGAAAGGCGGTACCGGGTTGCGTTTGCGTTCTTTGGTGGTAACGGAATCGACGGTGAAAGTCTGCTGTTTTGCTTCGTCGACTATCGACGCCGCCGTCCCCTCGTCCTTGATGTGCGTCTCGGATTTTTTCTCTTCGTCAAAGCCCGAGGTCTTGATGGTTTTGTCTTCTATCTTATAAAGACGGGTATCGAATTTGGGCGGCAGCTTGGCGGAAACGTTGGCGCCGATGGTCCAGTATTCGTTCTGGATAAAGGCTTCGATCTCGCGCTCGCGGTCGACGACCAGGCGAACGGCAACCGTCTGGACACGCCCGGCCGAAAGTTTTCCGCCGATGTTTTTCCAGAGCAGCGGCGACACCTGGTAGCCAACCAAGCGGTCAAGAATACGGCGGGCCTGCTGCGCGTCTACCAGATTAGCGTCAATGGCTTTCGGATGATTAAAAGCTTCTTTGACCGCGTTCTTGGTGATTTCATTGAACATCACGCGGAAGACGCCTTTTTCTTTTTCCGACTTTTTGGCTTTCGGAACTATCTCTTCGGCCAGGTGCTGGCAGATGGCTTCGCCTTCGCGATCGGGGTCAGCGGCGAGGTAAATATTCTCAGCGGTCTTAGCCGCTTTCTTCAGGTCCGAGACTATTTTTTTATTATTGCGCTTGCGCGTATCCGGTATTACTTCATAGGTCGGCTCAAACTGGTTTTGGATATCCACACCCAGATCTTTCGACGGCAGATCCTTGATATGCCCGATCGAAGCCATCACGTGATAGTCGCTCCCGAGATACTTATTTATCGTTTTCGCCTTGGCCGGCGATTCTACTATTACTAAATTCTTTGTCATCGCTTTTCTAATTCTTAGTTCAGAACGTAAAAAATATGCAAGTTTAAAATTGGACTTTCGTAAAATATCATCCTTTGACGAAGCGAAATGTTATACCACAACCTGGTATTCCTTACACAGGCGGGTTTTAATGCGGCTAAGTGAATGCGGGTTGTTTGCCTCGATAAAAGGCAATAATAAGGCGATAAATTTGAAATCCTAATATCATTACTAAAATCACTGCGCAAAACTCATCCGTTATAATAGTTTTCCTTATTATGGCTACAAACTGTTCGAAATTTCCGCTTGGGCCGTCTCCCTGTGAAAAGAAGTCAAGGTAACGAATCTTGCGAAGGTACAAATTTATGTAGTTGATCAACGAAATAACCGAAAAAATTATCGTTACGATCTGCAGCCAAAGATATTTTCTCAGATGTTGCGCAACCGCTATCACCAATAATGTAAAAACCAGGAAGGCATAATATTTATAGAAAATGAGATAAGTCGTATCGCCTTCGACAGCAAATTTAAATTCCTTTTCGCATGCGGCATCTGCCAAATTGTAACCGCTATCAAATCCCCAAAAAATCCCGGCATTTAAAAGCGTGATGCCGAAAATTATATGCGTCGCGATCAGCAAAAACTTTTTTAGCATTTTTTGGATCCTATATTTATTAGACACCAAAAAACCGAAAAAGGAGCCTTCGACGAGAGCTCCTTTCACAAAAAATTGATATTAAGTTCCTATTCCGCAACCACTTCTATCTCAGGGTCGACCTCTTCCTTGATCATATTTTCTATCGCCATTAAGGTTCCGGTCAGCGAGCTCGGGCAGCTGCCGCACGCGCCCTGGTAGCGGATCTTCAAAACATTATTTTCCAGGCTGATGGTTTCCAGCCAGCCGCCGTCGCTTGCCAGGTAAGGCCGGATGCGCTCGTCAAGTATTTCATTGATCTGTACCAATTTCGGATCATCGCTAAGCGCGGCGCCGATGGCCCCGCCGACTCCTGCCGTGGCAACTGCTGCTTTCGCCTGGACACTGTCCGCGGCGCGAATAGGCACCGCCAGTTCCGGTAAAAGCTCATCCCAGTCGGCCTCGTCCGCCTTTTCGACCGTGATCATCTTGTCCATATAAAATACGGACACGACGTTACCGACATCGAATAAAGACTTGGCCAGCACGCTCTCTTCCGCGTCTTCAACCTTTTTAAATGAATGCGAAGTACCGTGGCTGACGGGCTCTCGTAAAATGAATTTCACCGCGTTCGGATTCGGTGTTTCCTGTATGTCTGCGATCTTTGGCATCGTAAATCGTTAAAACTCCATCGTTTACTATGCCTGAATCTTTACTTTTTTGTCAAGTTTGCGGGGAACGCCGAATTTATTCGGCAGGAATTTTAATGCCCAATAAATTGGGCGCTCCAATTCGGCGCTCCTTTATGGCATAATTCTCCGGGTTCTTCTGCATCAGAAGAACGGATAAGAATTTAGCGAGGTTGATATGTTTAAAAGAGTCTTTTTCCTTTCATTAATAATTTTCACGGTTGCTTTTAGTGCCCTTGCGCAAAAAGGCGCGACGGCGTCCGCTATCAAGGCCGATCCCGCCAAGGATGTGCGCGCGGCCTTTGACCGCCTGGTCGAAGGCATCAAGCAGGCAGACGCCGTCAAGGTGATGAGCGTCTACGAAAAATCCGACCGCATTCTTTTCTTTAACAACAACGGCACGGCGACCATCGGATGGGAAAATATGCGGGCCAACCGCGAAGCCAGCTATGCCAAGGTAAAAAATGTCTCGCTCGAGGTGACCGGTGTGCGCGTGGAGATGCTCGGCGCCGACGCGGCCTACCTGACCTGCAAATGGAGCCAGCAGCAGGAAAATAACGGCAAGCTCGAAACCGCCTCAGGCAGAATGACGCTGGTGTTCAAAAAGATCGCGAAGGAATGGAAAGTGGTCCACCTGCACACTTCCCCGGACAACCCGGACATGACGCGGCCGGTATTTCCCTCGGAAAGAGTTAATTAAGTTAACGAGTCAGGATCAAACGGTTCAGAGTTCAAACTTTAGTTTGTCTTTTTCAGAAGCCCGCGCGTAAGCAAGGGCTATATCCTAGTCCTCCTTTACAGTCGGACTTCTGCCAAATAAGACAAGCTGAAGCTTGAACTCTGGACCGTTTAAACTTTTTCCAGAATTACCTGAGCGGTGGCGTGTTCGGTGGTGTGAGAAAGCGAAACGTGAACCTGCGTAGCGCCTAAAGAATCCATCACTTCGCGCGCGCCGCCTTTTATTTGTAAAAAAGGCGCGCCCTTGTCATCAGAGTAAACTTCGATATCCTGCCAGCCGATCTTTCCCGCCCAGCCGGTTCCCAAAGCTTTTAGCGCGGCTTCCTTGGCGGAAAAACGCGCGGCGTAATGCTGGGCGGCGGCGGCTCCCTTGCTGTCGCAATAGGCGCGCTCTTTTTCGGTAAAGACGCGCTCGACAAAGCGAGGCGTTCGTTCTATCGTTTCCCTGATGCGGTGAACTTCTACTATGTCGGTTCCTATGGAAATTATCACAGATGAAAGTTTAGCCGAAAAAGGCTTCTATTGGCGAGAGAAAGACGGCGTGAAAGTGCTGGTCTGCCGCCCGCTCGAAGCGGCGGGCTTTACCAATGGCTTCTCTACCCGGCTGGGCGGCGTCAGCCCTTTTCCGGAAAATGCACTGAGTCTGGCGGGTTTTGATGACGATTCGGCGGAAAACATCTATGAGAATCGCCGGCGGTTTTTGCATGTTTTTAAGGGTTCGTGGCAGTTGGCTTCGTGCTGGCAGGTACACAGCGCGGACGTGCGCACGGTGGCAGGCAACGATGACGTTAAGAACGATACGGAAAAATGCGATGGAATGATTTCGCAGCTGCCGGGAGTGTTAGCCGCGGTAAAAACCGCTGATTGTGTGCCTATATTGATCGGCGACCCCGAGACTGGAAGTTTTGCCGCGGTACACGCCGGCTGGCGCGGTACGGCTAATTCGATCGTTACGATAGCGGTGGAAAAGATGGCGGGCGAATTCGGAGCGCGGCCCGGCCGCCTGCCCAGAAATCTGATTGCCGCGATAGGACCTGCCGCGCTGGGGTGCCGCTATGAAGTGGGCAGCGAAGTTATTGAAGTGTTCCGGAAAAATTTTCCCTATGCCAATAGTTTGCTAACCCCCACCAGCGAAGGCCATGCGCTGATCGACCTGCACCTGGCAAATAAAAATCAATTGACCGACGCCGGTGTCTCGCCGGAAAATATCTATCTCGCCCCGCTCTGCACGATGGAGCGCACGGACCTTTTCTTTTCTTACCGGGTGGAAAATAAAACTGCCGGCAAAACCGGCAGGCTGATGTCGGTGATCGGTTTAAATTCTGAATCCCCGTAAGGTTTATCCTAGTCAGCTTCGCTGACGACAGAATATAACTACAGGTGGAGCGCAGCGGAACCTGTAGTTAGTCGACCTAAAATGTTTGGCCGCGCGCGACGAGAATTTTAATTTCTTATCGCGCGCGGCATTGTTATTATTATGGCCTATACTCCAGGCTGACGCCTGGAGTTAAACTCTCTCGTCCGCTGCGCGGACTGCATTTCGGACCGGGAAAAATTACCTGACGCTTGATAACCGGAATGCCTTGTAAAAAGCCGCCTAAAGGCGGTACTCAAAACTTTAATTCACCCGCGCCGTCAAATTAACCGTCTTACTCGTCGGCGGGTAGCAAACTTCATTGGTACATGCCTGGTAGCGCACGACCGCGCGGACGCGCAAAGTATTTCCGCTGAAATTTGCCGGCACGTTCACATTAAAAGTGAAAGCGGTGCGGCCTTCGTAAACATTGAGTGCGGTATCGGAAAAACTGAAATTCCTTGACTTGCCCCGGGGATAAGCCACGGCGCCTGCCTTGCCGCCGGTTACGGTAACGCGGACCGAGGTCGGAATAGCGTATTCGCTGCCGGGGCGGCTGGAATTTACATGCAGCCCGCCGGGAATGTTCATCACCACGGTGGCGCGGGTCGCGCTGCCCCGCTTGGCGGTGCCTTTGCCGATAGAGCCGCTGACATTAATGGATTGCGCCGAGGCCGACACGACAGTTCCCGCTAGTAAAAGTAAACCGATAAAAATTATTGCGCTGATCTTTTTATTCATTTAGGCAGATTCCTTTTCTGATATTCTATCTTTGTTGCGGAGATTATATAAAACGGTTGCCGGATTCGCTATAAAAACGGTTCAGAGTTCAAACTTTAGTTTGTCTTTTTTGCGTCTATACGGATAAGACAAGCTGAAGCTTGAACTCTAAACCGTTTGATCGCGCTCCGCAATATTCGGCGTTGTCTTCGCGGCCAGCTGTCCGCAGGCGGCATAGATATCGCGTCCGCGCGGCCGGCGAACGTAGGCCGATACGCCTTTTGATCCCAGAATGTTTTTGAACCGCGCCACTTGTTCCGGATCGGACGGTTTGTAATCTAACTGCTCTGCCGGATTGTGCGGGATGAGATTTACCTTCACGCGCTCGAGCCCGTGGCGGTTGAGAAGATTGGCAAGCTGGCGCGCGTGTTCGTCCGTATCGTTTATACCGCCGAGCATCACGTATTCGAAAGTAAATTTTTCACCGCGCCGCAAACTTTTTTCAAACTCGCGGCAGGCCTCCATTAAGTCCGCGATCTTCCAGCGCTTGTTGATCGGCATCAGCTTGCTGCGCAGCTCATCGTCCGGCGCGGAGAGTGAAACGGCCAGGTGCGGGCGCTGTTCTTTTTTTGCCAGCTCATAAATTTTCGGAACGATGCCGGCGGTGGAAACCGTCACGCGTTTCGGCACGATGTGCAAACCTTTTTTGTCCGACATAATGCTTAAAGCTTTAAGCAGATTTTCAAAATTCATGAACGGTTCGCCGGCGCCCATTCCGACCAGGTTGGTCCCGTGCGGAGTTTCAGCGCCCGCGCCATACACATCGTTTAAAACTATTATTATTTGCTCGACAATTTCGCCGGCGGTCAGATTGCGCAGCAAACCAAGCTTTGCCGTCAGACAAAAATCGCATTGCAGCGCGCAGCCCGATTGCGAAGAGAAACAAATGGTGTCGCGGTTTTCCGTCGGAATAAAAACGGCCTCGACGGGAAAATTGTCGGCGGTTTTCATTAGAAAGCGCCGCGTGCCGTCCTCGGAAACGTAGCGTGACTCGACCGTAAGATTTTTTGTGCTTAATTTTTCGCTGAGTTTATCGCGCAAACTTTTTGGCAGATCGGTGACTTCGGCCAGATCCTGCACTCGCCTCTCCTGTAAGGCGGAGAATATCTGTCCGGCGCGGTACTTTGGTTCGCCCAGTTCACGCACCAGGGCCTGGAGTTCCTCGCGGCTTAACCCTTGAGCGTGGGCCTTTTCGTTTACTTCTTTTGGCATCTCAGATAATTTTAACGTAAGTTGCGGTGAGCGCGCTCTGGTTTAAGCAGGAAATTTGTATCTGCCGACGGAGAAAATTTGGCCTTAAATTTTTCTTAATTTTTTTTCAAATTTAATCTCGGGCTAAGTTGTTACGGAAAAAGGCGCTTCTCTTTTTTAGTGATTTTACGGGTGAGTTTATCCTGTGGATTTCCCTTGCACTTTTTAGATTTTCTTGTTAATCTCTGCTTCGTTCCTGAGCCTGGCAGTTCTTGTAACTAGTTGAAAAATAAGACAGTTAATGTTTCGCCTAAAGTTTTAAGCGCTTTTCCACAAACCTGTGGAAAATGCTGTGGAAATCTTAAACACTTTTTCCTGCTTTTTCATCTGTTTTGTTTTTTCCCCGACCGCAGTTTACGCGATTTTGCCGCTGGAACCTCTAAGTTTTTAATGCATTTATAAATTACTTTTGCTTCTATTTCTATGAACCTTGCTACCGACAATAATATTGTCTGGAATAATTTTCTTCAGTCCGTAGAGCGGCAGATCAGCAAACAAATATTCGATGCCTGGTTTCGCCCGATACATTTTGACGGCTGCGACCACGATGAACGGGTGCTGCGGCTGCGCGCCAGCCAGGTCACGTGCGACTGGGTCAACACCTACTACAACGATCTTATCGATAAAACGCTGGATGAGATCGAATTGCCCTCATATCAGATATCGTGGAACGTGGAAGAAGGAAAGGTTGCCGATGACAGTGTGATCGAGGACGATGTGGATTTCTTTTTTGAGGTCCAGTCCAGTTCAAACACTTTTACCCCGGCCGCCAGAAACCTGTCTCCTTCGCGTGACAATACTCTGCAGGAAACCCCCGCGCTGGCCAAGGCCAAGGGCTACCGCGATCCGGACCCGATAGAAAATTCGCTCAATCCAAAATATTCATTCGATAATTTTGTGGTCGGCTCTTGCAATGAATTTGGCCACGCGGCGGCGTTGGCGATCGCTGAGGCCCCGGGGAAAACCTACAATCCGCTTTATCTATACGGCGGTGTAGGACTTGGTAAGACACATCTGATGCACGCGGCCGGGCACGCGATCAAGATGCGCAATCCGCATATGCGCGTCGCCTACCTGTCGGCGGAAAAGTTTATGAACGAGCTGATCAACGCGATCCGCTACGACAAAACGCAAAACTTTCGCGACAAGTACCGATCGATCGATGTGCTGATGATAGACGACGTGCAGTTCATGGCCGGCAAGGAGCGCACACAGGAAGAGTTTTTCCATACTTTTAATGCGCTGCATAACGACCAAAAGCAGATCGTAATTTCGTCTGATTGCCCGCCGCGCGAGATCCCTTCGCTCGAGGAACGCCTGCATTCGCGTTTTGAATGGGGATTGATCGCCGATATCGAACCGCCGGACCTGGAAACAAAAATAGCCATTTTAAAAAGAAAGGCCGATCTGGATGGCGTAGTGCTGGGAGACGATGTGGCTCTATATATTGCCGGCAAGGTTAAAAATAACATTCGCGAGCTGGAAGGCTCGCTGGTGCGGCTGATCGCGATCTCGTCGCTGCGCGGAATGCCTATCTCGAAAATGCTGGCACAGGACGCCCTGCGAAACATTGTCGACAACGACGATTCCGGCAGCCTGACAATGGAGCGTATCGGCCGCCAGGTGGCCTCACGCTATAACCTCTCGGTCGAAGAGTTAAAAGAGAAGAATAATTCGCGCCAGATCGCCGGGCCGCGGCAGGTGGCGATGTATTTATGCAAGCGGCTGACCAAGCACAGTTTTCCTGAGATCGGGCGGGAGTTTGGCGGAAAACACCACACGACCGTGATGCATTCATACGAAAAGATCGGCGGTTTGCTAAAAACCGACAAGGACCTGCACCGCATTGTCAGCGAGCTGATCGATTCACTTTGCGGGTAGGCCGCGGATAAATCGGAGTTAAGAAATCCACAGGCACCTTTCGGTTATCGGGCTGTTGTTATTTGAATAAAAAGCAGGTTTTCCACATATCCACAGGTAAGTTTTATTTTGGCCTGTGGACGGAAGAGGAAAATTTTGGGATGTGATAGAATTCCACATCCGCCAAAGAATTTCATAGCCTGCTGCACAGCTGCCTGTGGACGGGATAAGCCAACAAATATCGGTAAAGAACCGGCTTTTCCACATTTCCACAAGGCACTACTAGAACTACTAGTAATAAATAAAGATTTTTAAATTAGTTTTTAAATAAAAAAGCGGAGAAATAAAAATGGAATTCGTCATCAAACAAAGCGTCTTAAAAGAGGAACTCGGATTTGTGCAGGGGATAGTGGAAAAGAAAAACACTATTCCGGTGCTTTCAAATATCCTGATCGAGTCAGTAGGTGAAAATACCCTGCGGATCATCGGGACCGACCTCGACGTAACCATTCGCTGCGAAGCAGAAGCTGCGATCACTGTACCGGGCGCCATGTGCATTCAGGCGCGCAAGCTTTTTGATATCGTGCGGCTGCTGCCGGATGCCGATATCAAATTCAAAAAAGAAGACAACGATTGGGTCAAGGTTGATTGTTTGAAATCAAATTTCCGCTTGGCCGGCGTCGCCCGCGACCAGTTTCCCGAAGTGCCGAGCTTTAAATCGGCGCCGATGAAGCTGCCGGCAAAAGTAATGCAGTATTTTGTGGGCCACACGGCTTTTGCCATCACGCAGGAACAATCACGCTTTACGCTCTCCGGCGCGAAGTTTATCGTCGGCGAAGGCTCGGTGAAAATGATCACCACGGACGGCCACCGGCTGGCGTATATCGAAAAAAACGATCTGGGCGAAGCCGCTCCGGAAGGAACGATGGATTGCCTGATCCCGAAAAAAGCTCTGGTCGAGCTGGTCAGGATCAGCAGTGATCCGGAAAACTCGATCAGCTTTGGCGAAGACGAGAACCATATTTATTTCGAAGCGGAAGGCCGCCTGCTGATCACGCGCAAATTGTCCGGCACTTTTCCGAATTACGAAATGGTCATTCCGAAGGGCAACGACAAAACGACCGTTTTCGATTGCGAAGACATGAAAAATGCCCTGGCGCGCGTCTCGCTGATGGCTGATGACCGCAACCGCGCCGTCCGTATCACCTTTAAGGAAAACGAGATACAGCTTAGCGCCCAGACCGCCGAAGAAGGCGAAGCGGTAGAAACTATTCCCGCAGATTACAGCGGCGAAGAAGTGCAGATCGGTTTTAACAGCCGCTACCTGCAGGAATTTCTCTCGGTTGCGACCGGTGAAGGCGAAGCAGTTGTTAAAGGCGCCCCAACTTCCGTGGCCGCCGAAGAAGGCGACAAGGAAACCGCAGGCGACAAGGTAATGGTCAAAGACGGCCGTGCCCGCATCTCTTTCGAATTTAAAGACGCCAACGGCCAGACCCAGATGAAGATCGCCGGCGAAACCGGTTACGACTATAAATATGTTGTCATGCCGCTGCGGATATGATGAGACGGGTGCGCTTTCTTCGCACGCCCGCAGGACGCATCCAGGTTTGGTTTAGTCTATGTCCTATTTACATACTCCCCGATTAATATTCACCGGCGATTTCAGGGCGGATGTTTCCACCGTTAATAACGACACCGCCCACTACAACAACACAACATTTAAACCCAACTTTCAGGAGTACGGCCCCAGCGGGACCAACGGCTGGTGGAACCCGGAAGGCGGGGCCACCTTCACGTTTCTTGACTGCAAGGTCCAGCAAATAACGCTGCCTGAGGGAAGTTCGCTGTCCGATCCTGCGGCTGACCTTATTATCGGGAAAGCGGTGGGAAATCCTACGGACAGATCGCCGGGAAAAATGGTCGATCTCGATCCCGACGAACAGGGAAGCTCCGAGCTGTGGGCCGTGGTGTTAAGGATATCCGATACCGGCGGCGAAATGATGCTGCAGGGAAATATCAAGCCGACGGCATTCCGTGACCTGCAGACGAGACAGCACCAGGGCGCCGAAATAAACGGGCAGGCTCTGGGCGGAACATGGACCTCGGTACTAACCGAGGTCGAGTGGGGTGAAAAAGCTGCGGATTCGCCATTTCTGGTCAAATTAAGATCGGCCACGAGGGGTAATAAACTCAGCCTTAACTTAAACGCCTACGGTTACTATTACGCGCACGCGGCTGACGGGCGTTTTTCGCTGGGAAAGATATGCGGCGCTATCGGCCCCTGGTTTGAAAACGAGCCGGAATTATTCGCTTCCGCCCGCCGGTTGAACGGCGTCGTCCAGATACTGACCATACCCGACGCGGGAAGAAGACCACCGAAGATATATTTCAATGAAAGTAATTTTTTGTTTGAAAAGGAAAGCAAGCGGCTCACGCTTGATCTGGGCGGCAGCTTTCCGGTAGCCAGTGCGCTGGGGCGCATTTCCAATAGCCAGAGGCTGGTACTGGCGGCCGCTAAAGATACCGTCAGCTATGTCCCGGACCTTGATCTGCAGACGCTGGAAGAGAGCGATTTTATCCCGGTAGGAGAGGTCAATTATAAAACAACGGATTGGCTTAATAAGACCGGCGGGATCGCCGTTTTTAACGAGCTTTCCGATGAGGCGATCGCCCAGCTCGAGGAGCATCAGCTGCTCCTGCTGACACCGTTGATCTATGATCCGGGCAAGTACGTTGTCATCGCCCGCGAAACGATAGGCGGTTACCTGGCCCGGGCCGATAATTTTGTACAGCGGCTGGATTCCGGTCAGACGAATGACGTGGTGTTTTACGCGTACCAGTGGGGAAGGCCTCTGGCCGATACAGGTATAAACGTCACTATGATGCCCAGGACGGACGATACCCCGGTCGGACCGGGAAATCCTATCAGTATTATTTACGGAAACAATTTTCCCTGAGGACGGCCTGAAGTTTGCATCTGCGGTCCGGACGGACGCAAACGGGCGCGCCGTGCTGTCTATAGCCGGCAACCCGATCGATAGCCCGAGACATTACCTGGATGGCCAGATCTATACCCTGGATTACCAGTTGGAAAATGTTCCGCCCGACGCCGCGGCACAGGGGCCGTTTGCGTTTGACGTGATTTATGTCCACCTTCGCGATCATTTCGAAATTCCGGAAAAACCGGTATGGGGTGACATTTCCGAAATTATGACCCAGTTCGGAAATCTTTATCCGATAATGAGCAAATACGTGGTCGATCTGAAAGACCCGAACGCCGTGATAACGAAAAAAGATATTCTGATCTTTGCTTTTACCCGCGATATAAACGATCCGCTGTATATGCCCGTCACCCGCGACCTGTCGGAGGGAAAGCGCCGCACGATCGTCAAATGGCTGCAAGATCCGAAAATAGAGAAAGCGGTCAGCATTGAAACGGAAGTGAAAACCGAGGCAGCTGCGGAGGCCCCGGCGGCGGCTCCCATCAAGAGCGACATCAAACTTACCGAAAAACAGCTGAGGCTGAAAGAAGCCGCGCGGCTCAAGGGCGGAGCGGAAGCTTTTTCGTTCGGGGAAACCGGTAATGTTCCGGAAGACTAATAAAGCGGCCGCCTTTTTTATGCTAAAAATAAACCCCAAATATGTCGAGATGGTCGTGGCGGCCGGTTCGTATGAAGACCTGCAGCCGCTGGTGCAAAAAGCAATCGAATTAGAGCACTCTACTATCCCGCCTTATCTCACGGCGATATTTTCGCTGAAACCAAAAACCAACCGGAAGATAGGGCAAGTGATCCATTCGATAGTGGTCGAAGAAATGCTGCACATGACCATCGCCGCAAATCTGATGAATGCTCTGGGCGGATCTCCGGCCATCGATCGCCGGGATTTTGTGCCCGAGTATCCCGGCAATCTTCCGATGGGAATAGGCGGGGAGCTGGAAGTCGGGCTCGAGAAATACTCGCCGGACCAGGTCCAAAAGGTTTTTATGGAGATCGAGGAGCCGGAAGATCCTATTATTTTCAGAACCGCCGCCTCGGCTTTGGAAAAGCTGCCTCAATACAGAACGATCGGTGAATTTTACAAAGCGCTGCAGGAAAAGATCAGGCAGCTGCCGGGCGATCAGCTGCCGGGTGACGGGTCACGCCAGGTGACTTCTGATTTTTTCCCGCCGGCCTTGCTTTTCCCCATTCAAAATACGCAGGAAGCCATCAGCGCAATAGACATTATCGTCCGGCAGGGCGAGGGAACGACCAAATCGCCGCTGGACGATCAGGGAAATTTGGCTCACTACTATGAATTCGAGGAATTGTTTAAAGGTAAGGAACTGATAGCGGATGCCACCGCGCCGAACGGATTTTCTTTTAGCGGCCCGGATATTCCGTTTAACGAGCAGGATGTTCTTCCGATATTTCCCAATACCAAGGCCGGGATGCTGGCCGCGGGAAGCGAGGAAAGAAAAAGGGCCGACGAATTTAACACCGCTTATACGCAGCTCTTGCGCGGGCTTCATAAAACATTTAACGGATCGCCGGATTTTTTAAATAATACGATAGGCCTCATGTACGATGTAAAACTCGGCGGCGAGAAGCTATGTGCTACCGCTTTTCCCGGGAAGCCGGGATTTAATATCGGGCCCCCGTTCGAATACGCCGGCTAAGCCCTGCTTTAGATGATCAATATTCGATCTGCCGCATTTGCAGGATCCAATCGTTGCCGCGGCGGGTGATGGAGAAGATGTAATTTCCGGTAGCGGAAATGTTCGCCTGAACGATCACGCTTAGCAGTGAAACGTCATCTGCTTCGCTCTCAGTGAGGCGTAGAGGCCGCGCGGCAAAGATCTTTTCTTTCTCGGACCTTTTCACGGATATCTCCGCCGGTCTTTCCGCCAATCTTTCTGCCAAAGCGGTTTCTTCGGTTTCTTCAGTGGCGACGATCTCTCTTACTTCCATTACAAAGCGGTAGCCGCGGCGCGGAATGGTTTCGATGAATTTTTTATCGGGACGAGTACCGAGCACTCTTCGCAAGGTGGAAATGTTTTGCGCCAGCGTAGCTTCCTCGACGAAAGTGTCGGCCCACACCTCGCTTAGCAAGGTGTCTTTTTCTACCACGCGCTCGCGGTATTTTACCAGGACAAGTAAAGTTTCCAGCGCTTTAGGTGTTAGCGAAACCAGGCTGCCGGTGCGCCACAAACACTTCCGCGAAATATCCAAAGTAAAATCTTCAAACAGATATAAATTTCTCGCCGGTTCATTCATCGCGGACCTTTTCGCTGCTTCAAAACATCTGCCGGGTAGATCTTTCTGATAAGAGTAATTGCGGATGAGATCTTAACTGACGAGGGTGTACTTATGCGTCGAATAAGCAAAAACGCTTAGGTGAAAGATCCAATGGTTAAATATACGCGGGCGCAGTAAAATTGTTTCAGTTTGGAGTCCCCGCTTTTAGCGGGCTGGCAACGGAAGCCCGCGCGTAAGCAAGGGCTCATTTTAACCCTCCTTAACAGTCTCGGGCTTCTGCCGTCTAAACTTCAAAGAAAAATTTCATAAAGATTTAAAAGTTCTTTTATGACTTCGGCGCCGTTCTTCCCTAAAATTTCAAGTCCGAAAAGAAATAGGTGTTTTTAAAAAAAACACCGAGGGAACTTCGGAACAAGGAGTACAAAAAAATGAAAAAATCGATGTTACGACTATTGTCTTTTTTAAGCCTGACCGGTTTGCTCGCCGCGAATATTTTCGCCACGACGCAGACGATCGGCAATAATATGTATTTTTCAAATTGGGGGCTGGACCGGATCGATCAGAGAAATCTGCCGTTGAGCCAGAGCTACACTTATACCAACACCGGCGCGGGCGTGAATGTATATATTTTAGATAGCGGGATAAATCTCACTCACCAGGATTTCGGCGGCCGCGCTTTTCATGCTTATGACGCCACGCTGGTGGGAGGAATTTTGAGCGGGTGCGACGATCACGGAACGCACGTGGCGGGCATAATCGGCGGCGCCAACTACGGCGTGGCCAAAGGAGCAACTTTATACTCGGTCAAGGTTTCGACCTGCATCGGATCGCAGCCGGCGCCGGTCGATGACGACGTTTTTATCCGCGGGCTCGACTGGGTTTTGCTCAATCACGTCAAACCGGCGGTGGTTAACTTGAGTCTGGCCAAGCATTTACGATGCTGCGGCAGCACTTCTCCAACCATTACAAGCAAGACGTTGGCGATCGAAGAGCGCGTCAGAGCGCTGGTAAATAACGGCGTCACGGTGGTCGTCGGAGCCGGCAACGAGGCCGACGACGTGATCTATTTTTCTCCCGCGCGGGTACAGGAGGCGATAACTGTCGGGGGTTCCGATTGGATGGACCAGCGAGACGTGAACTCGGCTTATGGAAACGTCGACTATTACGCGCCTGGTGTTTTTATTTTATCCGCCAGCACCGGCAGCACGACCGCAACCGCGATAAAAACAGGCACCTCTATGTCGACGGCGTTTGTCACCGGAGTCGCGGCCAAATATCTGCAGACAAATCCTACCGCTACGCCGGCGCAGGTCAACCAGTTTATTTACCAAACGGCGACGTATAACAAAATCCCGGATCCTTTCTACGGAATAAACAGGCACCTGGTATTTACCAATAACTAAACTGGCTTTGTCTCTAACCTTGGGAGCGCCGGCAAGATGCCGGCGCTCCCAAGGTTTAGGGCTCATTTGCCGTTAGTAAAAATCTTTCTGTAAGGTTTCCCGATCAAAATACATTCCTATTAGAAAACGCTAAAAACGATTTTCTTCACTTCATAAATTAGTTAAAAGAGGAGAACTAAAATGAAAAAGCACTTAATAGCGGCTTTGGCCGTAGTGTGCCTCACTCTCCTCTCCCACGGAGCACAGAAAGTATCTGCCGTTGAGCTGGTTACCAACGGCGGTTTTGAATCAGGAAACTTTACCGGCTGGACGGCAACCAATGTAACCACGAATGTCTGGTTCAACTGGAATGTCACGGCGACGACTTGCAATCCATGCCTCGATGCATGGACAAACTCTACCTCACCCCACAGCGGCTCATTCTCCGCCTGGAACGGATGGGCCGCTGGCAACCCGGTGCCGGATGCTTATCGCCTGCGGCAAACGATCACGATCCCCAATAACCCGAACGACCTGGTATCGCTGAGATGGTGGGACCGCCTGCAGTGGAACCTGGCGTTTCAGGCGGGGTCAACCCTGCCGCAGTTCATGATCGTTAACGTACTGAACTCTTCGACCAATGCGGTGCTGGCGGAAAAATATCGTCTTACCGCGCCGGGCCGCGAGCCGGGGGCCGATGGGATTAACACCCGGGCAGGGCTGGGTCTCGCACGCGGTCAATCTCTCGGAATTTAAGGGGCAAACCATAAAGATCGAATTTATGTGTACGGTGGCCCAAAACACGATGGGCCCGGGCGTCTGTGAGTTTGACGACATCAGCCTCACCTCCGCCGTGACCACGGCCTCTTACGTCGCCGTCGGCGGACGGGTGACGACCGCCGGGGGAATGGGGATGTCCAACGTATCGGTCTCCTTAACGGACGGCAGCGGCACCATACGCAGCACCTTCACAGGTTCAATGGGCTATTACAACTTTGATGATGTTCTGGCAGGCGAAAATTACGTGATAGACGCGCAGAAAAAGAACTATTCATTTGTGGACAGCCCGAGGCTGCTGATGGTGAACGATGTAATGACGGATGTTAAACTTTCAGGCGAGTCCTTAAACAAACGGGGAGTTGACGGACACGCCTGTCGCTAAGGTTGGAAACAACCTTAGCGATTTTTTATAGGAGCGATCCGTAGAGTTTTTTAAGCTGGCGCAGATGGGCATCGATGCTGAAATTTTCTCCGGCAAACTCCCGCGCGCTCAGGCCCATTCCCTGCCGCAGGCGGTCATTCTTTAACAATTTTAATATTTTTTCGGTGAGTATTTCCGCATTTCCCACGGGAAAAACTTCGGCCAGGTTGCCGCCATCGGAAACTTCCATCAGCGGCCCGATATCGGAGACGATCAAAGGAAGCCCGGCGAGCATCGCTTCGGTAACGGCCAGCGGAAGCCCCTCGTGCAGCGAGGAAAAAACAAATATCTCAAGCGCGGCAAGCACGTCCGGGATATCCGCGCGCGCGCCGAGAAAGTGTACCCTTTCCGCGATCCCTTCCGCGCGGCATAATTCGATGCACTCCTGAAGTTTATATTCCGCACCGGGCTCCGGCGTGCCGGCAAATATACAATGCACGTTATCAAATTCCGCAAAAACTTTTGGCAGAGCGCGGCAGATGGTTAACTGGTCTTTGCGCGGGTCGCGGTAAAAATTTCCCACCATGCCGATCAGCCGGGTATCTTCGGCGAGGCCGATCTCTTTTTTCAGGGAATGGCCGCCCGGCTTTATTCGCGCCGGATCGGTGCCGTTGTATATAACGTGAAAATTCTTTGTGGTATCGAATTTATCGACGTCGCGGTGATGATCGAGTATCCCTTTGCTGACCGCGATATTGGCGTCCATCCGGGGGATAAGAAACCGCGCGGCACGGATATTTTTCCCCGAAGGACGCATGCCGCCCTGAAAACTTAACACGCGCCTGACGGGAGGGTTTTTCAGGCCCAGCGTCGCCAGATACAGATGCAGGCCCTCGACCGGCTGGTACCCGTGGACAACCTGTATCTCTTTCATTTTTATGATCTTACGCAGCTTAAAGACTACGCCCGGGTCAACCGGCAGTCGACGGTGCAGACGGATAAAATCACCCGAGGCGGCGCGAAAATCATCTTCCAGCGGACCGCCGCGGGTAGCGACCACCGTCAGCTCGATCCCATGCCGGGCAGCGTTTCGACAGACATCCAGGGCGATGGTTTCAGCGCCGCCGCGCTCAAGGGTGTCCAGCAGGTGCAAAGCTTTTATCATAAAAGCGATAACGACGGTTTCCGTGATAGGTTGAAAAAAGTTAAAATCTTACCTGACCCGAGAATAACAAGCCCTTCGGTTTTTAGTTCTTGTTCTGCCGCATGATCAGGCGCCCTTAAAGAGCGCTCGCCGCTCGCTCAGTTTTAAGGCAATTATGTCCGAAAAACCTGATTGTAATTGACGCCGATTCAAAAGACGAATCACCGAAGTGTGCCAGAAATCGGCTGATCGGACAAAAGTAAGGACCTTTAGATCGGCTGCAGAGTGGCCGCAGCGCGGCTAACCTGTTGCACGAAGGGTGATTTTGCGCTAGATTCTAATTTTTTACGGCGGTCTATACGGCGCTCGCTGTTGTTACGGTAAGTTGAATAAATGAGAGAATTAACGGATAAACCGCTGTTGGTGGAGATCAAACCCGGGCGGAAATGGCTTAACTTCGATCTGGGGGAATTGTGGACCTACCGCGAGTTGATCTATTTTTTGACCTGGCGCGAGATCAAGATCCGTTATAAACAGACCGCCATCGGCGTTTTTTGGGCGATCCTACAGCCGGTCTTAACGACCGTTATTTTCACCGCCATCTTTAGCTCATTTGCGCGTTTTGGCTCGACCCCGATCCCCTATGAAATGTTTGCGCTTTCCGGGCTGCTGATCTGGCTTTATGTAAACACCGCTGTTTCCAACGCCAGTGCTTCTCTGATCGTCAACACCCAGCTGGTCACCAAAGTTTATATACCGCGTCTCATACTGCCGCTGGCGATGATACTCTCAGGCCTGGCGGACCTGCTGATCGGGCTGCTTGTGCTCTCTCTGGTATTGCCTTTTTATCCGGTACAGGTAGGATGGCAGGCCCTGCTGGCGCCGATCTTCGTGATCGAAGCGGTATTTCTTGCCTTGAGCGTCGGAATACTTTCTTCGGCATTAAACGTGCGGTTTCGCGACGTGAAACACGCGCTGCCGTTCTTTTTGCAGGTGTGGATGTTCATGTCGCCGGTCTTTTACCCGGTGGAAATGCTTCCGGACAAGTGGCGCTGGATGTTTTCGTTCAACCCTTTGTACGGACTTTTACAGGGGTTTCGCGCCTCCATCCTGGGCGGGCCGTTTCACTGGCGCGCGATCGCGATGTCGATGTTCGTAACTTTTGGCCTGCTGGTATTTTCGTTGTTTATCTTTAAGAAAATGGAAGAGGATTTTGCAGATATAATTTGATGGTCCCTATTACGGTCGAAAATCTATCAAAGCTCTATTACTTAGGCCTGGCGAAAAAACATAACTCTCTCCGCGATTTGCTGAGCAGTTTTGCCAGCAGCATAGGGACTTCGTCTAAGAAGAAGGAACTGTGGGCGCTAAACGATATCAGCTTTCAGGTCAACGAGGGCGATACGCTGGGCATCATCGGAAAGAACGGTGCCGGAAAATCGACCCTGCTGAAGATCTTTTCGCGTATCACCAGGCCGACCAAAGGCAAGGCGTTCATTCGCGGCCGGGTGGGCAGCCTGCTGGAAGTAGGAACGGGTTTTCACAACGAGCTGAGCGGCCGGGAAAATATATATATGAGCGGCGCCATCATGGGAATGAAGCACCGCGAGATCGAGCGCAAATTCGACGAGATAGTGGCCTTCGCCGAAGTGGAAAACTTCCTCGATACGGCGGTCAAGCATTACTCGAGCGGCATGTTCATGAGACTGGCGTTTTCAGTAGCGGCGCACCTGGAACCGGAGATACTGATCGTGGACGAAGTGCTGGCGGTGGGCGATATTACTTTCCAGCGCAAGTGCCTTAACAAGATGCACGACATCAGCGATCACGGACGGACCGTTCTTTTCGTTTCTCATAACATGCAATCGGTGGCGAGCCTGTGCACCCGCGCTATCTGGCTGGACAAAGGAAATATCCGGGAAGACGGGCCGGCGCCGGACGTGGTGGGTTCTTATCTTAACGCCGAGGCGAACCTGGGTAACGAAAGAGTATGGAGCGATCACGATTCGCCGGGCGATGAGATCATCAAACTGAGAAAAATACGCGTCTTTAGCGACACGCAGCAAACGGAAGCGTCATTTGATATCCGAAAGCCGATCTCGCTGGAGATGGCGTACGAGGTGCTGACCCCGGGTAAGATATTCTCCCCGGCATTTCATCTTTATAACGATGAAGGTATTTGCCTTTTCGGAACCAACGACGTGACCCGGGAGTGGCGCACCCGCCCGCGGGAAAAAGGTGTTTATACCAGCCGGGTAGAGATACCGGCCAACTTGCTGGCCGAGGGCCGGTTTTATGTCACCGCGGCCGCTTTTTCACCGCTTAATCATGAAACCTATTTCCTTGAAAGAGATTCGATCGCCTTTTCGGTCTATGACCCCCTGGAGGGAGATTCGGCCCGCGGAGATTTTGCCGGCGTCATGATCGGCGCGGTAAGGCCGCTCCTCGATTGGGAAACAGATTTTCGCCAAGAGCGATAAAAGATGAAAAAGGAACGGCCCCCAGTTCTGTTTATCACACCCGGCGCCTCTCCTGTGGGAGGCAATATATTTTTCCTCAACTTCCTCAAGTGGTTCAAGCAAAATAGCGATACTCCTTTTCTTACCGTCTATGGCCACGAAGGTGAACTGGCCGGCGAATTTTCCGCGCTTGGCGAAGCTTATCAATTCGATCACGATTTTTCCGAACAGCGAATCTGGAAAAAAGGATTGGACCGCCTTTCCCAGCGGATGGACCTGCGCAACCGCAGCCTGCGAAAACAGCTGGAAGGAAAAAATATCGGGCTCGTCTATTCCAATGCCGTGACAAATTACCGCATTCTATCGGCGCTGCCGAAATTTGATGCGCCGGTTATTTCTCACTGTCACGAACTGGAAAGCGTGATCCGCCGCACCGGCCTTGATGAATTTGAAAAGACAAAAGAGATGACCACGCTCTTTGTCGCGGCGTCGGAAGCGGTGAAAAGAAATCTGGCTGATAACCACTCCGTCGATGAAAAAAAGGTCGAGGTGATCAGAGAATTTATTCCAATCGAAGAATCTTCAACCGAGCAAATAAAAGCGAACCGCGCGGAAGTTATGCGCGAATTGAACATCCCGGAAAACGCTTTTATCGTTGGCGGCTCGGGTACGCTCTACTGGCGAAAGGCGCCGGAGCTTTTTGCTTTGATCGCGAATGAAGTGCACAAAAAAATGCCGGGCGCGCCGGTCTATTTCATCTGGGTGGGCGGCGCGGCAAAAGGAGATTTCAGGTTTTTCGAACTTGAATTCGACCTGGAACGGCTGGGGCTGACCGATAAGGTCCGTTTTTTAGAACACACCGCCGATCCGCAAAAATATTATTCGGCCATTGACGTATTTCTTCTGACATCGCGCGAAGACCCGTACCCGCTCGTCTGTCTTGAAGCGGCGGCGTTGGGAAAACCTGTCATGTGTTTTGAAAATAGCGGCGGGATGCCGGAATTTATCGAACAAGATTGCGGGTTCACGGTTCCCTATCTGGATATCGGCGCGGCCGCGGAAAAGATCCTCTACCTGGCGCAAAACCCGGCAAAAAAAAATTCACTGGGTACGGCGGCCGCAAAAAAAGTGCGCGAAAGGCATGACATTAACGTTGCCGCGCCAAAGATGCTGGCGCTTATCGAAACGTATCTTTCCAAGTGAAAAATTTTCTCAAAAAGATCATTACGCGAATACCCGAGGTCTGGAAGGAAGCGGGCTGGCGCGGCCCCCTGCAGTTGGTAGAAATTTATCGTCGGAAACAAAAACAGCAGGAAAATTATCTGGCCTGGATCGCCCGGCAAGAAAAATTAGACGAAAAGGAAATTCGCGCAGAGATAGAAAGCTTTTCACATAAACCTCTCATTTCCGTGATCCTACCCGTTTATAACATCGACGAAAAATGGCTGCGGCTTTGCATCGATTCTGTTTTGAACCAACTCTATACAAATTGGGAGCTTTGCATTGCCGACGATGCCTCGACCGCGCCGCATATCCCCGGTGTTCTTAAGGAGTACACGGAAAAAGACGAACGTATCAGGCTGGTAATGCGTTTTCAAAACGGCCACATTTCCGAAGCATCAAATTCGGCGCTGATGATGGCTGCAGGCGAGTGGACGGTGCTGCTGGACCATGACGATGAGCTTTCGCCCGACGCGCTTTACTACCTGGCGAAAGAAATAAACGAAGATACGGACGCGCAGTTGATCTATAGCGATGAAGACTTAATAGATAAACACGGCGTGCGAAGCGAACCGAAATTCAAACCCGATTGGAGCCCGGACCTTTTTTATTCGCTCAACCTGGTCACCCATCTATCAGCCTTTCGCACTGAACTTTTGCGAAAGATCGGCGGCTTTCGCGTTGGGTTTGAAGGCAGCCAGGATTATGACCTGACGCTGCGCGCGATCGAGCAGATAGAGGAAAAACAAATCAGGCATATTCCGAAGATCCTTTATCACTGGCGGACGCTGGAAAGCTCTGTGGCGTCGAGCTCGGAAGCAAAACCTTACGCCCACGAACGCGCGCGCCAGGCGATCCGCGAGCATTTTGAGCGCACCGGCGTCGCCGCAACCGTAACGGAAGGCCATCCGCCGCTGCACCGCGTAATTTACGATCTGCCGGAAGATACGAAGATAAGTGTCATCTATGGCGGCGATAAAAAACCTTTTGCAGCGATCGCCGATGAGCATATAGAGCTGATAGCCGCCGGCGGCGCGCGCGACTCCGTATCCAGCTCCATATCGGGGAATTTTAATGCCGCGGCGGCGGAAGCGGGCGGTGATGTTCTGATCTTTTTCGAAAGTGACGTAGACGGCGTTTCCCTTGAAGATCTAAAAGAACTGGCGGCGCTCGCATTGCAAAAAAAGATCGGCGCGGTGGGCGTAAAACTGCTTTTCCGAAACGGCCGGATACACCAGGGCGGTATCGTGCCGGAGATAAACGGAACCGCGGGATTTGCTTATCGCAGATTACCGGGTTGGTATCGGGACAGCCTGATGCGCGCACAGGTAATAAATAATTTTTCCGCCGTTTCAGGCGCGTGTCTGGCGACACGTAAAGCCGTATTTGAAGAGGCCGGCGGATTTAACTCAAATGATTTTCCGGGCGGATTTTATGACGTGGATTATTGCCTGCGCCTAAGAGAAAAAGGTTTCCGTATCACCTGGACGCCGCATGTGAAAATAATAGGGAACCATAAAACAGCCACGGAAAAAATTATCGAAGATAAAAACTCAACCGAAGTAAAATCGTTCCGAGAGAAATGGAAAAGCTTTTTGAAAAACGATCCGTATTATAATCCCAATCTTTCAAAAGATAGTGAGGACTTTTCTTTTAAAGTCTTTTAGGATCAAGCGGTCAATATCTCTTCCACGGCTTTCTGCCGGAAATCAAAAATGCGTTCCAGCTCGCCGCGCACCATAAAATGCAGCAGATCGCCGAAGGGCTCTACCGGCAAACGATAGTGCACGATGTCTTCGATCGACGTATCGCCGTTTGGCAGCTCGGTAAAAACATGCCGGTGAATCCACTGCTTATAGGGGCCGCGAATTTGCTCGTCGACGAACTCAAACGGCGGTTCCCAGCTGGAAATAAGCGTCCGCCAATGTATCAGAAAACCGCGCAGCCTGAGATCGTACTCGATGATCGAGCCTGACCCGAGCTTCATCGGCTGCGGCGTGATGATGTGAAACCGGAGTTCGGGTGGGGTGATCTTTTCCAGGTTGCCGGCGTCGGCAAAGAATTCAAACACCTGCGCGCGCGGCAGCGGCAAACTCATCTGCCTGGTCAAAATAAATTCCGCCATAAAAGATATATTAACCACAAAGACACCAGGCTCACGAAGTTTGTTTCAGTTTTCTTCGTGGACGTAGTGTCTTGGTGGTTAATATTACCCCTGAAGCTAATTTCCGCTCTTGAGATATTTTTCCGGGATCGGATTGTCGGCAGTTTCACCTTCCCAGTAAATAGTCACTACCCACCAGCGCGTACCGTCAAACAGCAATTGAAAACTATTGATGCCGCGGGCAAAAGGTTTCTCGTCCGCCTTCTTGCTGTGAAACGAAGCGTAGGTCGAAAAAACATGAGTGATATGGCCGTAGGTTTCTACCCGGCGGGCAGTTTCGGTTTCAAAAAAGCCTTCCTTGGCAAAGAATGGCGAAGACCGCTCGATATAACCGTCGGGCGTGACGGCGTTTGCGCCGACCACACCGGTCTTCGGATTTTTACCGGTCGGGATCAAACGCGCGTCCTTGTGAAACAACGAGCGAAAGCGGTCCCAATTGCGCGGAACGCCCGCGTCGCCGGAGATCACGTCATAGACGGCTTTCATTATGCTGTCAATCGATGAGACATCGGCGGGGTCGGCTTTTATCGCTGAAGCTGCCGGAGCGGCTGCCATTGGAGCCGGCGTTGCAGCCGGAGCGGCTGGTTTAGTTTGTTCTTGTGCCATCGTTATCTGAGCTGTTTGAAAGATTACGAAACAAATTGCGAAAGTTAAGATTATTTTTTTCATTTCTTTATTTTACGGCCGAAAAAGGCTCGGGTTTCAGGTTTAGACCAAAAAATAAGCAATACCAGGGAAGGCAGAAAACAGAAAGTGACTATGCCGATAGCCAGTAACACGACGCCAAACACCCAACTCCACGGTTTTCTGGGCGAAAACAGAGCGATGGAATAAAGAACCGCCGTGATGCTTCCCAAAATAATGTATAACACAGCGCCGACCGTCTGTCCTTCCTCAGTGGTACCCGGCGCGCCGGGCGGCGCGGTAAATACATAAACTCCCGCGCAGATGATCACCACTGACGCGAACAGAAGGCAGCCGCTATAAATGCGGTACCAAAGGTATATCTTCCTACCGGTCTCATTGTCTTTTGGGATATCGTACCAGGCGTTTGAAATATCGCGCGGGCTGGGGGCGGCCAGTTTTTCAAATTCACCGGGCGGAACGGAAACATAAGCCGTAGGTGGCAGGTCCTGGAAAGAAAATTTACACTCGCCGCATTGGGCCGCGGAGTTTGAGTTAAGCATTTTACACTCAGGACATCGGATGGCGTTCATAGCAATTTAAAAGAAGAGCTGGCGCAAGCGGCCCTTCCGCGTCTGCAAATTTATTAGACTTTAATTTTATCACTCAAGTGGAGCATCTCTCAGGTCGGGAAGGGTTGCTTGCCCCCGCTCCGATCTATTTATGGTTTAAGAGAGAACCACCCCGCCCTTCGGGCACCCCTCCTTCGTAAGGAGGGGAGTTTTTGTGGCGGCCCTTCCGGACTGCAAATTTATTAGACTTTAATTTTATCACTCAAGTTAAGCACCTTTCGGCCCGAAAGAATCAAACTTATTTTTTACAGATCAGGCGAGCGGTATCGTCAAGCTCTTTGCGGGAGGCGACAGGTAAATTCCCGATCGTAAATATCACTTTACCGTCTTTTATGTCCGCCATTCTTCCGCTGGTGATGTCGTTTTCGTCATGCTGCGGCACGATCACCATATGCGCGTGAGCAACACCATAGCCGTGCACGACAAGGCCTACCCGTTCGGGGTCAAGCGCGCTGCGCACAGCGCGAGAGAGCTTGTGGGTAAGCGAATAGATCTCCAGGGCCAGATCATCAGGGATGTCTGAAAAATGGTCGATGTGTTCTTTTGGGATCACCAGAACCTGCCCCGGGCGCACGGGTTGAATATCCATAAACGCCAGGACACGGTCATCCTCATAGACCTTGCTTGCCTTGGCCTCGCCGGCAACTATTCGGCAGAAAATACAATTCATTACAGACATATTTTTAATTGTAACCTCTTGAGATAGGCATTTTATAGCTGTGTTTTATTAGCCACGAATTACACAAATAACACGAATAAAGAATTCTTAACAGGTGAAGCTATTAAACGGCAAATAAAAAGGCCCAGCTTTAAGCCGGGCCTTCGAGTGATCTCTATTTCTACAATGTCTAGTTCGAGCTTACGGAGCTTGCGCCGGAAGCGCTCTTCTTAACATTTTTCGGATTGCCTGAGTAACTGATACCGCTGGCGCCGGAAGCATCCGCTTCGACGCTCTCAGTGGCGTTCACGTAGATCTTGCTGGCGCCGCTCGCTTCTGCCGTAGCCTTTGTGGCCTTCAGGTCACTTGCTTCGACGCGGCTGGCCCCACTGGCTTCCACGCTGAGGTTGTTTGTCTCGCCGGCAAGGCTGATCTTCGAAGCGCCGCTGACATCAAGTTTGAAATTATCACACTTGATATTTGCCGCACTCGCTTTGGATGCGCCTGAAACGTTAAGCGAGTTTAGGTCCTGCACGCTGATGCGCACTTTGACCTTGCTGTGCCAATTGATCCTTTGCTGGTTTGAGATATAAAGAGTGTCGCCCTTGACCTCGGTGTTGATCAGGGGAAGGATATTGTCATCGGCCTCGATCTCGACTCTTTGATCTTTCTGCGCGACGATCTCCAGTTCGATCGCACCGCCGAAATCGACCGCGCTGAATTTCGGCAATTCGCGGGTTTCCGTCTTGACCACGCCGGAGCCTTTGACCCCGCGGTCGAATTTAAAGCTCATCCATGAGCTCGCGTTGCTTACATTGCCGGTCGCGTAAGCCAGGCCAATACCAATAACGATAGCGACGACGAATATTAAAAATGCTAGTTTCTTCATTTTGTGCCTCCAGGGTATCCAAGGAAAAGTAGTCAATACCAAGAACGAGGCGAAAACAAAGAAAGTTCAGATTTTTTTCACGTTCTTAATATCTTCTTTGCGAGTTTTGCTTTAAACCGTGCAGGCGCAATAGTTTACTCAAAGCACACAAAGAAAATATTGATCACTTGATGAAGGTGAAGTAGACAAAGACCGCCTGGACGGCGCCGATGATAAAGCCGAGAACGAGGCCGCAGAGCTCGATCTTGCGCAGGTGTTCGCGGGCGACGGAGAGCACCAGTTCCTCGAGTTTTTCGAGCGGATAGGCGTCGACCTTTTCCCGCACGATGTTGCCGATGTCGAGCTCGGCGATAGCGGCGGGCAGTTTTTCCCTGGCGGCGGCGACGATGCTTTCGGTCAGCGCGTCGGCCGCGCGGCGCAGCGCTTCTTCCGGAATGCGGTCAGAGAGTTTTCCGATCGGCATGATGAGAAAATGCTCGATCTGATTGGCGACGGTGGCGTTTACCATGCGCAGCGTTTCGTCGCGTTGGAGCAGGCCGAGCAATCCATTGACCAAAATGCCGCGCAGTTTCTCGGTCGCTTCGGGGTGGACGCGTTCGGCAATCGCCTTGAGCGAATGCGGCCGGATGTTATAGAGCATATCGCTCAGATAAGCGGAGAGCGAGGTTTGCATATCCTGGCTTTCCACCATTTTCAGGATCGCGTCTGAGATCTGCCCTTTTAATTCGTCGAGTTTTTCCGGTGCGATCTGCCCGGTGAGTGCGGGCAAAGGGCGCGAAAGCACGCTGTCGATCGCCGATGCCAAAAATCCTTCGGCTTCGTCGGCGAAAACTTCACCGCGCAGAAAATCATCGACCTTTTTCGGCAGAGAGTTATTGACCAGATTATCGACTTCGCGATTTATCTTGTCGCGCGAGACAAAGAATTTCTGAAAGAATGAGAGCTGATTGTAATAATCGTTGATCTCGGTTTTGACCAGTGAGCCGATGCGTTCACGCGTGTTTTCCTGCGTAGCGATCTCTGCCAAATGGTGCACGATCGGCTGTACCTGCCCCTTGAGGCGGTCTTTAACAAAATCCGCCGCTTCGGGCGCCACCATATCGCGCAAGGGTATCTCGCTCAGAGCAAGTTCATCGACCTGCAGGTTGACGAACTCGCGCACTTTTTCTTTTAAGGCTTTTTCGCTCAGCACGCCGCGCAGGCGCTGTTCGAGAAAAGAGTGGATCTGGGTGAAAGTTTCTTCGTCGACAACCTGGGAAACCCGCTGAGAAAGCAAATTGTTTAGCTGTTCGCCGACAAATTTATCAAGCGACCCGGCGGTCTCTTCACTTTTCAGATTTTCGGTGATGTAGCCGGCGATGTGATGCTGCAGCGAGGCCACTGTTTCCAGTAGAACTTCGCGGGCGTGCGGCGGCAGCGATTCGATCACCGACGGGAGGTCCTGGTGGACCAGGTCGTCCACGTAGGAATTAACCAGGCCGGAAATTTTGCGCTGGAAAAAATCGGTGCTGAAAAGAGCGTCGACCAGCGTATCCTGCGACACCAGTTCGTTTCCTACGGCGCGGCCGATAGCTGCTGCCAGCCGGTCACGGTGGCGGGGGATCATCCCTTGAGGGAAAATGGTGATACCAAAGAGTTTAACAGCCTTATAAGGGCGGAAAAGCATACGCACCGCCAGCCAGGCCGCGCCATACCCGTGCAGCGTGGCGACGATAACCATTATCACCAGCTGAACCCGGTAATTTTCTGAAAGAGCGATTATTTGCTGCCAGAGAGATTCGATTGCTATTACCCCTTGTGCTATTAAAAAATCTGAAAACCCTTACAATTCAAGCAAAAATCGGAAAATTCCTTTAGCCAGTCATAGGTCGCGCCATAGTTTTTCCATGAATCGGCATCATCACCGCGATAGAGGGTGCCGTCATCGGGCTCATTAGTAATGGAAAGATCCGTTCGCACGCGGTCTGCCGGTTTCATTTTCGCAAGATATTTGCCGCGGATGCCGTTGCCTAATAGCTGGGCTTCCTCGGCCGTTACGGTAAAACCAGTAGCGTTATACTGCATCTGCCTGGCGCGCATTTCTCCTATAACATCCAGATCCTTGATGATCTCAAACGTCGGCTTCCAGTTCCATACGTTAGTGTGGATCTCGTTGTTCGGGGAACCTGAATCGATAAATGTGAAACTCATAATTTTTTCAACTGTTTCAGATAATTAAAATGCTAAACGCGCTCAGGGCGCAAGTCAATTGAGTTCCGCGTAGATAACGCTGCCTAAAGCGCCGTTAACAGGGTTGATTTACCTAAGTTGATCGTACTTAGAGAGAAAACCACCCCGTCGCGCCGAGCCGCGCCACCCCTCCTTCGTAAGGAGGGGAGTTTTTGGACCAGCCCGCCATCGCTCCGATTTTATGAACTCGCCGGATCGGCAGGAAAACCCGCAAAGGCCCTAAGGCCGTCCATCGAGCCATTGAAGCGGTCCATATCGACCTGTCCCGAGATCCCGGGAACAGTGCCCGTCTCGCTATACTGCCAGAAAGAATAAGCCGGAAACGCGCTGGGAAAATTGGGCTGCGGCGCGCCGGTATATTGCGCGATCCAAAGCGCGCGGTCGCTGAAGCGAGTGGAATTGCCAAGCGTGTTTTCCCAGAAAGGCGTGTAAGTATAAATTATGATCTGGCGGTTCAGAGCGGCTTCGACAATGTCCATCCACTGCCCGATTGCATTAAGTACGGTATCGGCATTTTCGCCGTCGGCCGTTTCGACGTCGACGACGGGCGGCAGATCGCCGGGCGCGGGTTGCCCCACGATCGACACGAAAAGGTTGGCGGCGTCGGTCATATTTCTGCTCGCGCGCAGAAAATAATAGGCACCGCGAAGAATGCCGCTGTCACCCATTCCCTGCCAGTTGTGCGCAAATTCAGGATCGGCCGTCGTTCCGGTCGCGTCGTCAATGGCGCGGGCAAAACCAAAAGAAGAGCCGCCCGTTTTAACATCCTGCCAGTTTACGCTGCCTTGAAATTTCGAAACATCGATGCCTGTGGGCATATCCGCTATGTCTACCATTTAAAAATCTCCTTTTAAAAAGTTGGTCGTGGAAAACACCGAAGTTTTAGTTTATACGGCCCCCAATTTCTTTACGGCTTCTTACCGGCATTTTTAGAAAGAGTGGTTTGGTATAACCTTTTTTATGAAAGTATACTCTATGAAACGAAAGAATGGACATAAAAAAATATCTACAAAGAATAGGGGCGCAAAGAGTAGGAGTAGACGCGGGACCGCCGGCGTGCACGGCGGAAACTCTCAGGTTTTTGCAGCGCCGGCATTTGCTCAGCGTTCCCTTTGAAAATCTGGATATACATTGGAAGCGGCCGATCGTGTTAGATACGGATTCGTTTTACCGGAAAATTGTCGGCGAAAATCGCGGCGGATTTTGTTACGAACTTAACGGGCTCTTTAACGTTCTGCTGCAGGAGTTGGGCTATGAAACCAAGATGGTTTCGGCGCGTGTCGCCCGCGAAGAAGGTGTTTTCAGTCCGGAGTTTGCCCACATGGCGATCATTGTAAAGATAGAAGACAAAGAGTATATAGCGGACGTGGGTTTCGGTGAATTTACCGCCGAGCCGCTGAATTTTATTTTAGACGTCGAACAACAAGATAAAGCCGGTGTGTTTCGGATAACCAGATTTCCATACGAAGACAGCGAATATTTCGAAATTGCCAAAAAAGAAGAAAGCGGTTGGAACAGCGAAAATATTTTTGACACCAAGTCCCGGGAGCTTTCCGAATACGCAGAGATGTGCGGCTTTCAACAAACCTCGCCGGAATCCAATTTCGTCAAAAGAAAAATATGCTCGCTGATGACCGAGTCGGGGCGCAAAACACTGACCGGCGATAAATTCATCGAGACAGCGAATGGCGAAAGAAGCGAGACGCCGGTGACATCGGAAGAACAATTCAACGAAATTTTAAAGCGCGAATTTGATATCGCGCCCTTAAACTAAATTATGTCGAAACCCATTTCATATAGCGACGCCGGTGTCTCAATAGACAACGCCAATCTGGCGGTGGCAAAGATCCGCGACTTTGCGAAAGCGACCTTTAACGAGCGAACGCTGACGGACATCGGCAGTTTTGGCGGGATGTTTTCCGCCGCCTTTCCGGGAATGGCCGACCCGGTGCTGGTGGCTTCGGCGGACGGAGTGGGCACCAAGCTCAAGATCGCTTTTATGTCGGGCGTGCACAATACGGTCGGGCAGGACCTGGTAAACCACTGCGTCAACGACATCCTGGTACAGGGCGCGCGGCCGCTGTTTTTTATGGATTATTTTGCCTGTGGCGTGGTAGAACCCGATGTGACCGCGTCGGTCGTCGAGGGAATGGCGACCGGCTGCAAGCAGAACGGCTGTGTGCTGTTGGGCGGCGAAACGGCCGAGATGCCGGGCTTTTACGCCGACGGCGAATACGACGTGGCGGGGTTTATCGTTGGCGTGGTCGATAAACAAAAAGTGATCGACGGACGAGATATTAAAGCGGGCGACATCGTCTTAGCCTTGCCCGCAAACGGGCTGCACACCAACGGCTATTCGCTTGCGAGAAAATTATTATTTGAAGTGGGCGGGCACTTGCGCTGGATACAAAGCTCTGATGGGTTTGATCAGACGATAGGCGAAATTCTGCTCAAACCTCATCGCAGTTATTTAAAAGACCTCGATGGTTTATTAGATAGCGGCAAGATCAAAGGCCTGGCGCACATCACCGGCGGCGGGCTGCTGGAAAATATCCCGCGCATCTTGCCCGATGGCGCCAACATGTCGGCGTGGAAATAAAACGCGGCACCTGGACCGAACTGCCCATCTATGGCGTGATGCAAAGCTTAGGCAACGTCGAAGACAAGGAAATGTTTCGCACGTTCAACATGGGTGTGGGCATGGTGATCGTCTGTGAGGAAGAAAATAAAGCGGCGATTGTCGGGCATTTAGGAGATGAGTGCAAAGAGATCGGGCGAGTGGTAGAAGGTGAGAAAGAAGTAAGAATAAATTAGCCACAGAGGACACAGAGGACACAGAGTAAAGACAGGAAAGAACAAAAAAACAAAAAAGAGGAGAAAATTTGATGAGTGATCCCACAACTCAGAAAATTATCGGCGCAGCAATTGAAGTGCATAAAATATTAGGTCCCGGACTTTTGGAATCTATCTATGAAGAGGCGCTGTGTTACGAATTTTTACTAACAGGGATATCTTTTAAACGCCAGTATGAGATAGATGTGATCTATAAAGGTGTGGCAATTAAGGGACAAAAAATAGACCTTCTGGTCAACGATGAGGTTGTGGTGGAAGTGAAAAGTTTATCTAAATTGCCCGAGGTTGCTACGGCGCAAACTTTGTCATACCTAAAATCTACCGGGTTGAGAAAAGCATTGCTCATTAATTTCGGTTCTCAAAGGTTAGTTGATGGCATTAAACGTCTTTCTCTGTGAACTCTGTGTTCTCTATGGCTAATAAGTTATGAAACTTGGCATTCTTATTTCCGGGCGTGGTTCGAATATGCAGGCGATCATTGACGCTGTGCAGGTGGGGCGTATACCCGGTTCGGAAGTCGCGGTGGTGATCAGCGACAGGGCAGATGCCGCGGGGTTGATCAAGGCAAAAGAAAAAGGTATTGAGACCGTCGTGGTCGAACGTAAAGGGCGCAAGCGCGTGGAGCACGATGCGGAGATCGCGGCGGAATTAAAAAAACGTGGAGCCGAACTAGTTTGCCTGGCGGGTTATATGCGGCTGTTGTCGCCGGAATTTATCCGCGCGTTTCCCAATCAAATAATTAATATTCACCCTAGCCTACTTCCCGATTTTAAAGGGCTCGACGCGCAGCGGCAGGCCTTTGAACACGGGGTTAAAGTGACCGGCTGCACGGTGCATTTTGTCGATGAAGAGCTTGATAACGGCCCGATCATAGCGCAGCGAACGGTCGAAGTGCGCGTTGATGACACTGCGAAATGCTGGCCGCGCGTATCCTTGAGCAGGAGCACGAGCTTTATGTCGAGGCGATCGCCAAGCTAGTAAGTCTGAAAGCAGCCTAAAGCCGGACCCGAGGACACTTTGAAACTACCCGCGGGCCGCGCCCGTAATATATAATTGCAATCCAACACAATTTTGCACAATTTTGATCAGTAGTCTTAATAGAGGAAAAGTCTATGAATAAGCGCCTGTTTGTATCATTCATCTTTTTTGGCATTCTTTTTGGTTCGCTCTTTTTCGGGTCCGCTGTTTTGCCTGCCGTTGCGCAGGGCCGCACGGCGGCAGCACCGTTGTTTGACCGGGCGCGATACGGTATCAAGTATCAGAAATTCGTGCTCGATAACGGGCTGACGCTGTTGGTGCACACAGACCACAGCGTGCCGATCGTCGCGGTCAATTCCTGGTATCACGTAGGTTCGCGAAACGAAAAGCGCGGCAAGACCGGTTTTGCGCATCTCTTCGAACATTTTTTCTTTAACGGTTCGGAAAATTACCCGCACGGTTTTCGCGAAGCGATGGACGACCTCGGCGCAAATAATCGCAACGGGACGACCAACAGCGACCGCACAAACTTTTTCGAAGACGTGCCTGTCTCCGCGCTCGAACGCACGCTGTACCTGGAAGCCGACCGGATGGGATTTCTCGCGAATTACATTTCGAAAGAAATGCTCGAGCGCGAGCGCGGCGTGGTGCAGAACGAAAAACGCCAGGGCGAAAATGCGCCTTACGGAAACGTTTTCGGCGAAGTGCTGGGAAAAATTTATCCCTATTCACACCCGTACTCGTGGTCGACGATCGGCAGCATGGACGATCTAAACGCCGCCTCGCTCGAGGATGTGAAAGAATGGTACCGCACATATTACGGGCCGAATAATGCGGTGATCGCGCTGGCCGGTGACATCACGGCGGAACGCGCGCTCGAACTTGTCAACAAAATATTTCGGCGGCATTCAGCCGGGGCCGCCGCTTCCGCGAACGGAAAAATGGATCCCCACATTTGACCGCAATATCCGCGATCAAATGGAAGACCGCGTGCCGCAGACGCGCATTTATCGCTTTTATCATGCGCCGGCCTGGAACGATCCGGAGATCGTCACACCTGGGGCTTTTGGCGGACGTGCTGGCCGGTTCAAAAAATTCGCGGTTGGAGAAAAGGCTGGTCGATGAAAAAGAATTGGCGACAGGTGTCAATGCGGGAGCGGGCGGGCGCGAGCTGGGCGGACTTTTTACGATCGTCGTCACGGTCAAACCCGGCGTCGATCCGGCCGATGTCGAAAAAGAAATAGATGCGGTCTTAAATGAACTGCTCGAAAGCAGGCCCGACCGACGGAAGAACTCCAGCGGATCCAAAATCGTAACCTGGCGGATTTTTTGCGCGGCATAGAAACGCTGGGCGGTTTTGGCGGGCGCTCAGACGTGCTGGCGGAAAGTATGACCTACGGGGGCAGCCCGGATGCTTATCTCGACCGCCTGCAGGTAATGGCCACGGCAAAGGCGACGGATGTAAAAGCTGCCGCAAACAAATGGCTGCGCGCCAATCATTACACGATGCTGGTAAAACCTTTTCCAAAGCTCAGCCCCGGACAAACCGCGATCGATCGCAAAATACTGCCGTCACTGGGCTCGGCGCCCGAGATAAAATTCCCGCAGATACAGCGAGCGAAATTAAAAAACGGCGTCAATGTGATTCTGCTTGAGCGGCACACGACGCCGATCGTAAATGTGACGCTGGCGGTAGACGCCGGTGCGGCCTCAGACAGTATGGCCAGCGCGGGGCTTTCCGGCCTGACGCTCGACCTGATGGATGAAGGAACCAAAACCCGTAACGCGTTGGCAATGGAACAGCAGCTTGATTCGCTCGGCGCCCGGCTTAATACGGGCAACGGCCTCGATATGTCCTTTGTCCGCCTGCAGGCGACATCGGCGAACCTGCGGCCGTCGCTGGCGATCATGGCCGATGCGGCGTTAAATCCTTCATTTCCGTCAGACCGCTTTGAAACGCAAAAGAAGAGGCGGATCGCCCAGATCGAACAGGAAAAAGCTAATCCTACCGCCATAGCCCAGCGCATAATACCGGGTTTGATCTATGGTAAGAACCACTCGTACGGCAAGCCGGCCTCGGGATTTACCAGGTCGCTGGAATCTCTGACACGCGAAGATCTGATCAAATGGCACGCGGACTGGTTCAAACCGGGCAGCGCCACGATCGTGCTGGCCGGCGATACGACACTTGCCGCGGCGCTTTCGGCGCTGGAAGAAGTATTCGGCGGGTGGAAAGCGGGTAAGGCCCCGGAGAAAAATCTTTCGACCGTAGCAAAAACGCCGGGCAGGAAAATTTATCTCGTCGATAAACCGGACGCTCCGCAATCGGTGATAATCGCGGCGCACGTTTCGGAAACCAGCGGACAGCCGGAAGATCTCGCCGCCGAACCGGTGTTTACGAATTTCGGCGGCATCGCTACCTCGCGGTTGAACCGCAACCTGAGGCTCGACAAACACTGGAGCTATGGAACGTCCGGCTTTATTTCCGGCGCCCGCGGCCAGCGTACTTTTACGGTGATCGCGCCGGTGCAGACCGATAAGACAAAAGAGTCGATGGCCGAAGTTCTTAAAGAGATCAAGGACATCGCGGGTGACAGGCCGATCAAAGGCGAAGAGTTTGCCAGCATTATGAGAAATATGACCTCGCGCTTGCCGGGGCGCTTTGAAACCCTCTCTTCACTGGAAAACGCGGGCGTCAGCCTGGTCAATTTCGGCCTGCCGGACGATTACTGGGCGAACTATTCCGGACGAATGCGCGGGCTGACCGAATCGCAGCTAGACGGCGCCGCTAAGAAATTTATCCACCCGGATGAAGTGATCTGGATCGTGGTCGGCGACCTGACGAAAGTAGAAAAAGGAATCCGCGAGCTGGGCTATGGAGAGATCGTGCGGCTTAACGCAGATGGAGAGGTTATTCGATAGCTCTGGAATTGAAAAGCAAAGGCCCGCTGCTTTTTTAAGTGCGGGCTCTTTTTTATTTAGGCGGACTTTATCCTGACCCTCGCTCAATGAGTTTGACGTTCTCTCTGTCGGTTTTTAATTTAGAAAAATAAGTAAAGCTGGACGCCTATTTCTTTTAGTATTATGATTTTGCAGAACTTTAATTTACCGATAATATTTAGAGCACCGAAAATGAATTCTCCTTTACCTCCTGCTCTTGCCGAAGCTATCTCCAATAAGCGGCTTCTGATTTTCTGCGGGGCCGGCGTAAGCATGCTTTCACCATCTAACCTGCCAAGCTGGTGGGGATTTAATCAATCGATCCTCGAGGAAGCAAAGCGGCTTACGTTGAAAGATTTCCCGGAGTTGACCAAAGAGACGAAAGATAAGATCCGCGCATTATCACTCAATAATATTCCAGTGGAAAGTTTTTCTGACACACTTGTAGGCACATTTGCGGGCAGCGGTTATTTTCCTATGTTGGAGATCCTTGACAGCACTCAGCCTAATGCAAATCACAGGGCATTTGCCGAACTGGGAAGATCCGGAATCGCAAAAGTTTTTGTCACTACAAATTTCGATACGTTGATCGAGCAGAGTTTCCGCAATATGGCCGTTCCCCTGAATGTGTATGTCGATGAAAAGGATTATCAGGTTTATAGTCCGGAACCTTATAACTGCGAAATTTATAAGATCCATGGTTCGGTCAAATCCGTTTCTTCACTGGTTGATACGGTAACGCAAAAGTTACGCGGAATATCTCTCCAAACACGCAGTCGGTTGGCGGCGCTCTTTCGCAATTACCACATTCTGGTCCTGGGATACTCTGGGGCCGATCTTATATTCGGCGATGACTATCTTGCTTTTTCGTCGATAAACGAAGACTTTCCCGGGATCACATGGCTCATACAACCTGGCAAACAGCCCTCCGAACGGGTTCGGCAGACGGTCGAAAGGGCGGGCAGTAAAGGCGCCATTATCGAAGGCGTCTTGCCGGATTTTCTCGAAAGCCTTGGCGTTGCGGTCACTCAATTATCCCCTGCCGCGGCAGGTGTCTCAAATGCGCAAGCCGCGAGCGTGATGGAGAAACGCATCCGTGAATTTTTTGCTCAGGTGTATGTGGGAAAATTTAGCAGCGCCGCTTTCTGCGCAAGGCTGTTTCAAATTATCGGAGACGACCTGACAGTCAACTCAATTTGCAAGGTTTTGGCTGCACACCCGGAATTGAACTCGGAAAAAGTGCCGATAGTAGCGGCCATCGCCTTTGGAATGCTCGCGGGTTGGGCCATGCAGAAACATGATTTCACTCAAGCCGTACACTGGCTGAAACGCGATCTGGGATTACACGCTGGTATGGCCCGCCAATACAAGGATCATAACGAACCGGTACCGCTGAATGTTTCACTGGAATGGAACCGAAATCTGGCCGGGATCCATAGCAATCTTGGTCTTTGTTTCATTCAGTTGGATGAGATGCAGCTTGCGCGAACGGCGTTCGACGAGGCGCGGCGTAACGCTGAGGAAGCCCAGGACTATGGAGGCCTCAGCCTGGTTTATATGAATATGGCACAACTCGAAAATGCAGCGGGTGGTTCTCCCGACTACATACTGAATTTGTTTCATATTGCCAGGGCATTTGCACAGGACGCGGGAATGGCACAGACAGCTTTTCAATCGAACACTCTGGAAGCCAACACCCTTATTTCCATCGCGGAGTATGACGAAGCGCATGCTCGGCTGCGGCAGGCTGAGCAGTATCTCGGCATATTCGGCGGACTGCAAAGCCGTGTAGAATTGAGTATTCTCCAAGCAAATCTTGCACTTTTACGAGGCGAATTGGACGAGTCCCGGGCAATATTGCTTGAGTGCGCCGCGCTGGCGGATAAACAGGGATCTCCGATCATCGCCGACAGACTTCGTCTTAAATTCTGTTTTTTTCTGAGTTTTCATGCGCCGTTCCGTAAAGAGATAGTAAAAGAGTTAAGAAAGCTGCGTAAGAAATATAAGGATCCGCAACAGGAAGCTATAGACATAGAGGGGATCGAAAACTTATTAAAAATGCTGCGCGATAAGAAAGATCCTTTAAATAAACCGAGCTTCAATTTTGCTTTCCTGGACGGTGAAGATACTGAGTCACAGGTACGCCGTGAGATAGCTGGCTGCGAATTCACTAAAGATCTGTTGCCTCTACCGGGCTATTTTGATTGGCTTTGGAGAAAGAAGTATGGTGAAGGAAATCCGGACCGCATGCTGGCCCTCGCAAATGCGCTTTTGAAAGCCTCGCAACGTGTAAATGATCTGGAACATTGCGCCCGGGCTTTTAACTATCTCGGCATTTCCCGCGACTTGCTTGGCGACATAAAAGGCGCTCTCGAAGCTTATCAAAACGCCTTGGAGATAGAAGGCCTTTCACCCGAAACGAGGCGCGAGGTCAAATTGCACAGCGCCCTCGCCAAATCAAAACTCAGTGAGTCCGGCGAAGCCCAAGAGATCTTTAATGAACTGATCAGAGAATATGGGGACAGCGGCGATACGGAAAAATTGATCCGTTCGATGCGTGCGCTTGCCCACCACCTGGCGCGGCACGAACGAATGAATGATGCCATCCGGCAACTGGAGACCGCACTGACCTATTGCGATACAGCAGAATTAAAAGACTTTAAAAGAAAACATCGAAAACCAATTAAACCTATGGAAGGGACGTCTCAGGGCGGGCGAGAAAGCAGGGTCTCAAGCTGAGGATCTTAAAGTGCTTTTAGGGCGTCCGGAAGATGCCGGAATTCTCGATCACGAACAGTTTGCCGACATGCGCTCAAAAGCGAAGTCGCCGGAAGAACTAAATGACCTCGCGATAATTGCCGCGGACGCAGGTCTGACGCAAGAGGCCCGTAACATCAACGAAGAACTAATTGCCACTTTCAAAGAGAGTGACAACCTATTGGGCTTGGTCGGATGCCTGAGCAATCTCGCGGGCATTGCCGGCCTGGAAGGTAAATGGGAACAGGCCCTGGAATATGCCGCTCAGGCTCTGGAAATATCCTATCGCCTGGAAAATATAGATATGCAGATCCTTATCCAGGCGAATATCGCGATCTTCTCCCTGTCGGCGGGGTATAACGAAAAGGCGCGGGAGTATGCCCATATGTGTCTGAATCTTGCCGAAGGACGGCGACCGACCCGCCAGATAGCCATGGCCTGGCACGTCCTGGCCGTCATCAGCAGTGATGAAAACAAGATCGGTGAGCTTTTGCACGCGGCACAAGGTTTTATCAAGGTATATACGCAGATCGACGCGCGAGATCTGGAATTCTTCTACGATCTCTACCGAAAAATAGTATCCGAGGAAGGGCACCCGGCACCCATTTCCGAACGATCTCTTTCAGATATGGAAGCAGACGGTAAAGAGGCCACGCGGCTGAAAAACATGGGAGATTACGACGGTGCCTTAAGGCTGTACGCCAAGATGGCCGGCCGGCATCAAACCAAAGAAGAGCAGGCCAGGATAGCGGCGGACACTGGTAATGTCTACCAATCGGCGGAAAAGCATCAAGAAGCCATTGCCGCTTATCGCCAAGCCGCCGGTCTGTTCCGGGAATGTGAGATGCCGGACATGGTCATCAGTGTGGAAAGATCGATCACTGTTAGCATGCGTAAGTCGGGAGACGCACCTGGCGCGGCGGCGATGTTAAGAAAAATACTGCAAGACCTTCCCTCCACCCGGCTGCGAGTGGAAGTCATTTTGGCGCTATGCAACACGCTCATTTACCTCTTCCAGGAGAAAACTGAAATTGACGAACAAGCTTTTGAATACTTTGAGGAGGCAGAGAAACTTTTCGAAGAGGCTCGGTCCATCGAAGGCCTGGACATCGAAACTCTGGGCACCATTGAAATAAATTCGGCAAACCTTTCTATTTTTAAGGGTGATCTTAAGGACGCCCTGGAAAAATCGAAAAGAGCCCAAGAGTACTATCTACGCTGTAATTCTCTATACCTAGACGCAGTGGAGAGTCGAATAATTCAGATCGAAGAACAACTATCCCAAACTGAAAATGACGATAAACCGGACTAAAGCACAGACAAAAACAGATATGGGAAAAAGGTTCAACAGATATAAAATAACTGCCAAACCAGGTCGAAACCTCAAATTCACCAGTTCCTTTGACACAAGGCCCTAAAATCTATAGACTATCCCTTTTCACTTCAGGGTGAAAGGATGGATAAGTATGCCAAAGAGAACATTTCAACCGAACAACCGCCGCCGAGCGAAGAAGCACGGCTTCCGCGCCCGGATGGCCACCAAGAACGGCCGCGCAATATTGAAGCGCCGCCGCGCCAAGGGCCGCAAGAGGCTGACCGTACACCATTATTAAGCACCGGTTTCCGGCTGCCTAAGGAATGCCGCTTGCTTTGCTCGAGCGAGTTTCAGCTTGTTTACAAGCGCGGAAACCGCATCCACGCTGAGTATACGACGGTTTTCCTGATGCCGAATGCGCTGGGACAGCACCGGCTCGGTATTACGGCTTCGCGGAAAGGCATCGGCAAGGCTTTTGCCCGTAACAGGGCAAAACGGCTTTTGCGGGAGGCTTTCCGGCTTAGTAAAGCGGAATTGGGCGCGCTTGGCCAAAGCTACGACTGGGTTTTTAATGCCCGGCGGAGGCTTTTGGAGGTAAAGCTGGAAGCGCCCTTAGCGGACCTGCAGCGGATAATAGCGGAAGTCAGAAAAAGCGAACTCGGGGCGATAACTGGCGAAACAAAAGAGTCGGATAAAGCGTTAGGAACCTAGGATGAAGGCGATGTTGATCGGTATGGTGCGGCTTTACAAGACTTATGTTTCGCCATTTTTGCCTTCGGCGTGCCGCTTCCAGCCGACTTGTTCCGAATACGCGGTGCAGGCGCTGGAAAAACACGGCGGTATTCGCGGTATGGGAATGGCAATTTACCGCGTTCTAAGATGCCAGCCTTTTTCAAAGGGCGGCTATGACCCGGTTCCATAAAGGTTTTATTTTAGATGGAAGACAGCAACAGACAGGATTTTCAAAAACGGTTTTTGATAGCGATCGTATTGTCGATGGTTATCCTGGCCGGATGGATGTATTTTTTCCCCCCGGCAAAACCCACGCCGAACACTAATTCCAACACAGAACAGGCAGCGGCAAATACAGCTCAAACTCCGGCGCCGGTTCCGCAGGCACCCGCGGCAAACTACCAGGTCCCGGAAACCGCGCAGCCATCAGCCGCTGCGCCGCAAAGGGTCGTTACCGTCGATTCGCCGTTTTACACCGTTAAGCTCGATGCGCGGGGAGCGGTGCCGGTCAGTTGGGTGCTAAAAAAACACCGGAGCTCCGAGGGTGAAAAAGATGTCTACTCGATAGCCTCGACCAAGGGCAATCCGATTCCGCTGGAATTGATCTCGCAAAGAGGTTTGGAAAATTCACCGCGTGAAGTTCCGCTAAGAGTTATCACCGGCGATCCGGCGATCGACCTGCCGGCCAATGAGAATACCTACACGGTCAACCTGGAGAGCGATACGATCCAGCTAAACGGGCAGGAAAGCAAAACCATCGAGTTTGTGCAAACCGATCCGGCTACCGGACTGGAAATTTCTAAAAAATTCACGTTCCGTGCGGAAAGCACGGTTTCCGACCTGGCAGTAAGGATCACCAGAGGCGGCCAGCCCGTGCCGAGCGCGCGCCTGGCGATCGGGCCGAGTGTGGGCGACCAGGGGATCAAAAAACATTATTTCTACCGTTCCGAACCGGAGGCCACGGCCTTTGCGAACGGCGACATCGATCGTCAACTGCCGTCCGCCATTTCGGAACATAAAGACCCGCCGGGCAGAATGCCGGTTCCCGGTTCGGCCGATTGGGCCGGCATCGGGGACGCTTATTTTGCGATGGCGGTAGTGCCCGCGCAGCCTGCCCTCGGGGTGGAATTTACCGGCACCAAGTATGAGCAGGAAATTCCCGCAGGCGTGCACGAAGGGCAAAGCCTTTTCCAGTGGGCGATGGGATCTAACGACCTCAAGGAAACGCGCCACTTGACCACTGCCTGGATCCCGATCACCGTGGACGGCTCGGTCAACAAGGTTTTTGTCGGCGCCAAAGATCACTTTGCTTTTGCCCCTAAGGGCGGCGTCAATGACCAGGTCAACGAAGGGCTGAACAGATCGGTCGACCTGGAAAACACCATCAATTACGGCTGGTATTTGTGGGTCAGAGTTGTCCTGCGCCGGATAGCCGTGCCGATCCTGTGGTGCATCGCCAAGCTTAACGAGCTGACCGGCAGCTATGGTATCGCGATCATAATTTTTACGATCGTTCTTTATTCCCTGTTTTTCCCGCTCAAGATGCGCTCGGCCAAGTCGATGAAAAAAGCGCAGAAACATCAGCCCCGGATGAAAGAGATCCAGGACCAGATGAAGAAGCTCAGGGCCGACGATCCGAAGATGAAGGAACTGCAGATGGAGCAGCTGCGGTTGATGAAGGAAGCAAACTTCCTCGGCGGCTGTCTGCCGATGGTGCTGCAGATCCCGTTCTTCATCGCGCTGTATACGGCGATCACGATCTCACTCGATTTCCGGCAGGCTACATTCCTGTGGCTGCCCGACCTTTCGGCGAGCGACCCTTTCCACCTGCTTGAATTTGCCATGGCGGGCTCGATGGTGCTTTCAATGATGTTTGCCCCGGCAGCGCCGGCGATGACGCCTGAGCAGGCAATGCAGCAGAAGATGATGAGCTATATGATGCCTGTTATGATGTTATGGGTATTGTGGGGCGCACCGGCGGGCTTGCTGCTTTACTGGTTCATCGGCAACCTGGTTACTTTCGGGCAGCAGATGATAATCAACCGGATGAATAAATCAGATACGCAGGGAGAGGAAAAAAATGCCCCGGCTTCGAAAAAGATGAAGCCTAAGCTTTCGGCTTCCTAAGAGAACAAGATGGACGAACTCGGCACAAAAGTTAATGAATTTTTATCCGGCCTGGTGGCGGACTTTGGCTTCGGCCTTGAAATTTCCTCAGAGAAGATCGCGGAAGGTTATCTTTTCGATTTTAAAGGGAAAGATGTGCCGCTGCTGTTAAATGAAAGCGGCGAGCTGCTTGATGCCCTGGAGTACCTGGCCTTTCAGGTCTTTGGCCGGGAACTGGAAAAAGACCAGCGCTTTATCTGTGACGCGGACGGTTTTCGCCAGACGCGGCGGACAGAGCTGCTGGCAATGGCGCGCTTTGCCGCCGAGAAGGTCCGCAAGACCGGCGTCGCTTTTACCTTCGGCGCGCTCAATTCTACCGAGCGCCGCATCATTCACATGGTGCTGGCCGAAGACGAAGATCTGCACAGTGAATCGGTCGGCGAAGGCAGAAACCGCCGGCTGCAGGTTCGTTTAAAATAAATAAAATTTTTACAGCGATGGAGGGGATGAATGGGATAAGGAAATATCCTGTCCATCCCCTTTATCCCTGTTAATATTTAAAGTCATGGATACTATCGTTGCACTCTCAACTCCCATCGGACGAAGCGGGGTCGGCGTTATCCGCTTGAGCGGTGACCGCGCGCTCGAGATAACGCGGCGGTTGGTGCGCGACGATAGATACTCTCCTGAACCCAGGCAAACCACTCTCAAAAAAATTCACGATGTCGAAAGCGGCAGCATGATGAGCGGGGTGATAGATCAGGCGCTGATCACATATTTCAAAACCCCGCATTCTTTCACCGGTGAAGACGTCATCGAAATAAGCTGTCACGGTTCGCCGGTGCTGCTGCGGCAGATCATCGACATTTGTTTAAAGCTGGACGCGCGGATGGCCGAGCCAGGCGAATTTACGCTGCGCGCGCTGGCTAATGGCCGGATGAATTTAAGCCAGGCGGAAGCCGTGCGCGACCTGATCGATGCGCACACTGTCAGCTCGGCGCGGCAAGCGATGCGGCAGCTGCGCGGTGAGCTTTCAAATGAATTGCAGCCGTTAAAAGACGCTCTGCTGGAATCGATCGTGGTGCTCGAATCGGCGCTGGAATTTGTCGAGGACGACCTGCCTGAAGTGCAGGCGGAAAACGTAAAGCAGAGGCTTTTTGCCGTGGCGGACGGTATAGGCGCGATGGCGGACACTTTTAGCGCCGGAAAGCTTTTGCGCGAAGGGTTAAAGATCGCGCTGGTGGGCCGGCCTAACGTTGGTAAATCCAGTTTGTTCAATGCTTTGCTGGGGCACGACCGCGCCATCGTGACGGAGATCGCGGGTACCACGCGCGACCAGCTTCATGAAAAATTCACGATCGAAAATATCCCTATCTCGCTGATCGACACGGCCGGATTGCGGGAGACCACGGACATGGTGGAAAGCATCGGGGTGGAGCGCTCAAAGCGTACCATCGCCGATGCCGATCTGGTGATAGTAGTGCTGGACGGCTCGCAAGAGTTAACCGCGGAAGACATCGACATTATTAAAAGCGAGGCGGAGCAAAATAAGATCGTCCTGATAAATAAGACCGATCTTATCTCGGCGGAAGATACCAAACAGGCAGCTGAAAAAATTCGGTCAATGATCAACAGCTTACAATTAACAATTGTTGAAGTTTCCGCTAAAACGGGAGCCGGCCTGGATGAATTGGGACGGGCGATGATCGAACCGTTTTCGCTGGGCAATGCGGAGGGTGATGGTTTTCTGATTTCCGACGCCCGCCATCACGATCTGCTGCTGCGCGCGAAAACGGAGATAGAAAATTCGATCGGCCTGATGGAGCAAAAAACCAGCGAGGAGATCACACTGGTGGGTCTGCACAATGCGCTGCGCTACCTGGGCGAGATCACCGGCGAAACCACCACCGAAGATATGCTTACCAGGATCTTCTCGACATTTTGTATTGGAAAATAATACGCAAAAAGCAGTATTTTTAACCGTTTACCAAGCCTTATCATCCTTAAATAAAATGTGTTTAGCATTTTTGCCGGGCAAGTAATAAGCAGCGCTTCATTTTATTTGTATCTTTTTAGTATTTTTCTATGTATCTTGTAGTCAGTTCGAGAAAGATAGCCGCCACCCTCCTCTCAAAACGACTTTGTTTACTTGTATGGAACCGCGGCCCTGGCAATTACATTATCGCGCTATGAAACAGCCGATCTTCAGTATTAATAAACAGTGCCGGATAAAGAACGACAAAAAAAATCAGCAGTGGAAACCCCCTCCCAAAAGACCAGACCGAAAACTCGTTGGGTATTGGTGGCGGCGGGAATTTTACTGATCGTATTCGGACTGACGCTGCCGTATTTCGCGGCCTACTATTATGCGCATTATGGAAATGAACCCGGTACGGGCAAGGGCGAAATTCCCCGTACGCCTGCCGAACATAACAATGCACCGAATAAAACCGGCTTAAAAAAGAGCGGGCAGGAAAACAGGCCTTCGAGCACTTTGCACAAAAACGATCCTAAAGTTTCCTTGCCGGAAAAAAAAGAAGACATAGCTAAGAGAGAGAATTATCAAAACGCGGTTTACCGCCCTACGCGCTGGCCGGCAATTTATCCGGCAGCTTTCCAATTCGTCTCAAGGAAAGCAAAAGATAGCGCACGTCAGGTAGCTCCGGCTCCGGCCGCAACGTCGACCCCGATTTCGATCTCGACTCCAGCGCCGCTGCAATCACCCGAACCTTCGGCTAAGAAACCGGAGCGTAATATCATTGAAAAGATCTATGATTGGTTTGTCGGATTATTTAAGAAAAAGAAGAAGAACGAGCCTGCCTCGATCAATGCGCTAAATCTCAGCGACACGGAAATAACATTATCCTGCCCGCCGGGAACGACATCCGGTTCCTGTCCGATCATTTCATCCGTTAAAGTGACCGCTGTGGCGACCGATCCGGAAAATGACACTCTTATTTATAATTATACGGTTTCGGGCGGGCGTGTTATTGGACAGGGCGGCAATGTTTTATGGGAACTGGGTGGGATGAAAGCCGGCACATATACCATTACGGCGGCGATTGATGACGGCGTGGGAAAAGTTTCCGGGCGCACTCAAACCAAGATGATTACAATTGTGGATTGTCCCTCCTGCGGCAATCCGGCATCACGCGGCGGTATCGGTGGAACGATCACCGATAATTCGGGAGCTATAATTCCCGGGGCTAGTGTAACCCTGGAAGACATGCAGACGGGAGTTTTGCTTACTACATCTACAAACGAGGATGGAGTTTATGAATTTACCAATTTGGCTCCTGGGGCTTATAAAGTGACCGTTAGTTCTGCGAACTTCAGTTCCGGAGCAGGAGATATAGTAACTATAGGTCTCGGGCGTACGAGCACACTAGATTTGCGTTTAGGAGGAGGTATAGCGACACCAACTCCGACAGCAGTGACACCAACTCCGACAGCAACGACTCCAACGCCGACGCCGACTCCGACTCCGACTCCAACCCCAACGCCAACTCCGAATGATGCAAATTCCAATACGAAAGGAAATCTAAACGGTAACACCAACGTTAATGCCAATTCGAATATAAATGCTAATTCGAACGTCAATAGCAACACCAATACAAACGTTTCTTCAAACAGCATTACGGTGATCAGCCCGACCCCGGACACTAAAATACACCCCGACAAGGTCACATTCGACTATCCCGTGTATTTTTTGAAAGACACAAAACACGTAGTTAATTTGTACCTGGAATATGTGGAAGGCAAAGTCATTTCAATTACCACCACCACCAGGGAAACAAATGGCGTCGTCACAGATAAAACTACTTCCACCGCGTCGACCCCCATTAACGTTCCAGCGGATTGTGACATTTATGTAAGGGCGACATTAGAACCAAAAAAAAATTTACAGGAGCCGGTAGTAATTACGGGCGGCTGGAAAAAATACGAGAAAGAAATTAGAGAGCGTACCGCTGAAGAAACCCAATACGGTAAATGGGAATTAACTGCGGATAAAGCGGCGAAAGATGGTGATGCAGTTAAATTTGCGCTCAGGCTGGATTACGAGCTCAGATCAAAAGAGACGGGCGCTGTAATAGATCGAGGAGTGGCGTGGCCGAATTACGATTTGACCGGTTGGGTCGGACTGCCGTTCTGGGTCTCGTTATTAACCTATCTGAGCCTGCCGGGCGGTTTGATAATCAGCGCGCTCGGTTTTGTGACCGGTAACTTAATAAAAGGCGTTCCTAATGTGCTAATAAGAGAAGTTGCTGTTGAAGACGAAGTTCAATGCACGCTTTACACTCCGTTAAACGTAAAGGCCGGGAGCGATTTTATCGTTATGGTCTTTGCGCATTTACTGGAGCAGTCCGAAGGCTTGGAGGAAATTGCCAACGAGACCGATGAAAATCTCAGAAAAAGAGCGGTCAGGGATCTTGGGAAAAAGATCGCGCGCGGGTCCAAATTAACTTTTCAATTTCTGATGTCGGGCGTAAAAATTGACGAACCCATCCAGCAGCATACATGGAACGGCAGTGTTACCGAAGTTCCTTTTGTTGTTTCGGTGCCAAAAGACCAGGCAGAAGGTGAAAAAGCCGGTAAGGTTATCGTCACCGAAAACGATGTGCCGATCGGAAGGCTCATGTTCAAGATCAATATCACCGGCGAGAGGGCCGTGCCGGCAGACGATAAGAAACTGCCCGGGGAAAAATTCACACGTTATCAGAATGCTTTTATTTCATATGCCTCGGAAGATCGCCCCCAGGTTGTGGAAAGGGTTCAGATGCTGCATGCGATGAGAATTAATTATTTTCAGGACGCGTTGAGTATCGACCCGGGAAAGCATTGGGAAAAAGAAGTCTACAAGCATATAGACAAAAGCGATGTCTTCTTTCTTTTTTGGTCAAAGGCCGCAAGTGAATCGAAATATGTGAAAGAAGAGATCTTGTACGCAGTGGGTGTGCAGCGGGGTGATGAATCTGCGCCGCCCGATATTATTCCGATAATTATTGAAGGGCCCCCGCCGGTAAAACCACCGGACGCGCTGAATTTTCTGCAATTTAACGACAAATTTATTTATTTTATTAGTGCCGCAAAAGCCGAGCAGAAAAACTTATAATTGAAATAAACCGTCAACAAAACCGACTTGATAGACCATAAAAAGTCCGAAGCCTAAGCTGAACAAACCTGCAGCACCGCGTAAGAAAAGATCGGCGCGGGCAAACCGGTTGGCCGTTAAATGAAACGGCAAACCGACCAGCATGCTCATCAGCATCATTCCGCCGATCGAACCGACGCCGAAGATCACGATGTAGGCGATGCCTATCGCGGGCGAAGTAATAGTAGAAAGTATCAGCAGCATCAAGGCGCCGCTTCCGGCCAGGCCGTGAACCATTCCGACGATAAGCGGGCGCGGGCCAAGTTTTAATCCGTGATGCGTTTTGCCTTCGGCGGTTTTTTTGTGCGGGTGCGCGGCCGCTTCGTCATGGATGTGCGGGTGGGCGTGAGTGATGCCGCCGTGACGGTGAATGTGCCAGTGAAGCTGGCCTCCGCGCACCAGTTTTCTAAGCGCGTCGATCCCGAGGCCGATGAGCATCAGCGCCACGCCGAATTCCAGAATTTGCGCCAGCCCCTCGCTGATCTGAAAATGCAAAAGGATGACCAGAACGCCCGCGATAAAAAGCGAGATCGTATGGCCCACTCCCCACAAGCCGCCGACCAGCGAAGCGCTCCAGATACTTTTACGCTGGCTGACGATGGTGGAAACCGCCGCGAGATGATCAGGTTCGGTGGCGTGTTTTAATCCCAATCCGAAACCGACCAACAGCAATGAAAGGATCGACAGTGTCGTCATAATTTTCTTCCAGCAATACGCGCTAACAAATACGCGGCAATTGTTCGCCAGCCAGCATATCGACGATACGCGTGCCGCCAAAACCGGTCGTCAGTGAAACTATCCCTTGCGGTTCGGCTTTTACTTCGCCGATGATGCATGCGCCGCGGCCGTGCTCGTTCTCTCTCATTCGCGCGATGACCGCGCCGGCAATTTCGGCGGAAACGATGGCGATCAATTTTCCTTCGTTAGCGACATAGAGCGGGTCAAGCCCCAAGATCTCGCACGCGCCTTTGACATTTTCGCGGACGGGAATCAGCTCTTCGCGGAGCTCGATATAAACGTTGGAATCCATCGCGATCTCGTTAAGCGTGGTGGCGACACCGCCGCGCGTCGGGTCGCGCAGTGAATGAATACCGTCGATCGTGTTTAGCTTTGCCGCCTCGTCGAGCATTTCAGCGACCAGCCAGTTTAACGCGGCAGAATCGCTTTCAATTTCCGTTTCCAGATCCAGCTCGCCGCGGGCGATCATGATGGTCGTGCCGTGATCACCGATGGTGCCGCTTAAGATCACTTTGTCGCCGGCCTGTGCGCGCGCAGAGGAAATATTTCCTGCATGTTCGATCACGCCGATGCCGGCGGTGTTGATAAAAATTTTATCGGCGCTGCCTTTTTGCACGACCTTAGTGTCGCCGGTCACGATCTGCACACCTGTTTCATCGGCCGCCTGTTTCATCGAGGCCAAAATGCGTTTTAAGTTTTCGATGGGAAAACCTTCTTCGAGAATAAACGCCGAGGAAAGATAAAGAGGCCGCGCGCCGCTCATCGCCAGATCGTTTACCGTGCCATGTATGGCGAGGCTGCCGATGTCGCCGCCGGGAAAAAAGATCGGATCAACAACGTAGGAATCTGTTGTAAACGCAAGCTTTGCGGGCGCGCTGTTAATGTAGGGAACTTCAAAAACGGCCTGGTCTTCGAGCTTATCGAGCAGCGGATTGGAAAAATATTCCAGGAAAAGGCCTTCGACCAGATCGTGCATGGCGCGCCCGCCGCTGCCATGCGCCAGCGTGATATTCGTCTCGCGGATCTTATGCTTGCGCCGCCGGGCTCGCTCGACGCGCTCAAAAAGCGGGCTGGTTGAGAAACTATGGCTCATCAGTTTTAGTACGGATCCGGCCTTCCGTTTTTAGGACAAATAAACGGTGACGGTTTATATATCATCCTGCCGGTTTGTGCTTTTGGTGTTATTTAATGGCTATCCAATCTTCGATCGCTTTTGCCGCCCATTCCAGTTCTTTGCCCGCGAGTACTACTGCTTCTTCTTTATATGTCTTCCTAAAATCCTCTAAATTGCTCCTCATAGTTCCGAATGTTACGGTTCCTTCATAAGTGTTAAATATGTCATCATCTTTACACTCCCGGCCAAAATGCTTCAAAAGAGGTGCTTGTACCAACATAGCTCCGGCCTTGATCGTTAAATTGGGATCTTTTGTTACCGCATTTTGAAGAATAGTCATTACGGTAAAAAAGTTTGTTTCTTTCCAGTAATTCATCGCTTGGCCCGGTAAAACTTCCGCCAGCGTAAGAAGGACGTTATAACGAGCATGGGGGTCGACTTTTACATCCCAATCGAGTAAAAAGCATTCCGGCCAGAAAAAACTTCCTTCGCCGTCGTACAGATTTCTTCGAAAAGTATGAAGGAGGCCTCCCGATATTAATTGATGGCGTGGAACGCTCGACTGAAAAGCCCTCTCTATCACCCATATCGCGGCGGCCGCATCTTCTTCAAAATCTCCAACCGAATTAGACTCCGACCGCCTCAGGAGATTTTCGACCAGCGCCAGCGCCAAGTCAATTTGATCCAGGGTCACCAGCGCGAACAGGGCTCCCGACCGCTGGCTGACCGGAGCTTCCTTGCCGTCCTGCGTTGACATCAGTTTTACCGCTTGTAAGGCCGTTTCCTGCCTGAGTCGATCTTCCGTCGCCTGTTGAAGTCTCAGACTGTGCTGGTCAAACGACTTTTTCAACAGGTATCCGACCAGTGAAACCGATGCCGTAGCGATCACCCCCAGTAAAGCCAAGGCTGCCGCGATTACCTGCGCGCCGGACTGGCTATTGCTTTCATTGAACAGGCCGACCTTCCATAGCAAGATCACGAACGAACCTAAAATAATGATTCCCGCGCCGGCCCAAACGACCGTTACCCAACTGGATATGCCTGACGGATTTGCTGCGTTCTGTTTCAAAAAATCCTCCAATATTTTTTCTCGATAATAACCCAAACTCCTTTTTTTCCAGAACTTTTATTTTCAAATATCTTTGCCGGCATTTCCCGGCACCTAAAACGCCCGCAAATATTTATGTTGTCTTACCCGGCAAATAATAAAATCGCAGCACGATAAGCCCGGCGATAGCCGCGGCGCAGAGCATTAATTCATACGCGTGAATGTCGGGGTTGACGGCTTTGCGGGCGAGCACGAAAACCACTACTTCGACCACGGCGCTCATCCGGCGAAACAAAAGCAGCAGCGCGAATTCGGCGGCGATGGCGATCAGCAAAAGATTTTCCACGATCTTTTGCAGCGCGGCATATTCATCCTGCGGCTGCCAGAGCATCGGAAAAGCGCGCACGACCGTATCGTAGGTGGCCACCACAGCGGCGAGCAGCAGCAGCAGGGCAACGACGGAAAGAAAAAGGTGAATTCCGGTCGCCATATAATTGCTGACAACCTGTTCGACCACGGTCTCTTCGCCGGTACCGATCTCACTCTCTTTAGGTTGAGGTTCTTTCGCCATAATTTATGCAGTTATATTGGCCACGTTAGCTGAACGCTGCGCTACTTTCGACAGCCGCCCGAAATTGTAATAAGCCGCACAGGCGCCTTCGCTGGAAACCATGCAGGAACCGATCGGCGTTTCGGGCGTGCAGGCGGTGCCGAAAACTTTGCATTCCCAAGGTTTTTTTACGCCCTTTAAGATCTCGCCGCACTGGCAGGCCTTCGGGTCGGCCACGCTTAAACCTGCGACGGGGAATTTCAGCTCGGCGTCAAAAGCGGCATATTTTTCCTTTAACTTCATTCCGCTATGCGCGATCGAACCTAAGCCGCGCCATTCAAAAAAAGCGCGCGGTTCGAAAACTTCGGCCAGCACCTGGAGCGCTTTGCGGTTGCCGTTGCGTTCGACGGCGCGACCGTACTGGTTTTCGATCTCGGCCCGGCCCTCGACGATCTGTTTGACGATCATATAGACGGACTGCAGAATATCGAGCGGTTCAAAACCGGTCACGACCAGCGGTTTTTTATATTCCGCGGGCACAAATTCATAACAGCGGGTGCCGATGACGGTGCTGACGTGGCCGGGGCCGACAAAACCATCAAGCTGCAGATCGGGCGAATCGAGCATGGCTTTGAGCGCCGGCACGATCATGATGTGATTACAAAAAACGCTGAAGTTTTCGATCTTGTCTTTTTCGGCCTGCAGGATGGTCATCGCCGTCGAGGGTGAAGTGGTTTCAAAACCGAGCGCGAGAAAAACGACGTGCTTTTCCGGATTCATTTTTGCGATCTTGAGCGCGTCGAGCGGCGAATAAACCATCCGCACATCCGCGCCCACAGCTTTGGCGTCGAAAAGATTCGTTTTCGATCCGGGCACGCGCATCATATCGCCGAAGGTGGTAAAGATCACATCGGGGCTGGAGCGCGAGCGAGATCGAATCGTCCGTGCGCCCGAGCGGAATAACGCAAACCGGGCAGCCCGGCCCATGGATCATCTCGATATTAGGCGGCAGCAGGTCCTCGATACCGTATTTAAAGATCGTGTGAGTATGCCCGCCGCAAACTTCCATCAGCTTGAGCGGCCGGTCGGTCATTTTCGCGATGCGCTCAGCGAGCTTCATCGCCAGATCACTTTGCCTGTATTCATCAATGAATTTCATAACGCCTCACTACGTCAGAACTGCCTGCGTTAGCGGGCAGCCTTCCGATAATAAAATCATCCACCCGCTACGCAGGTGGTTCTGACTCAACAACGACTTATGCTGCAAAAATTCGTGCACCATGTCCCACATGATGTGATAAAGCGTGACGTGCGATTCCTGTATGCGGTGAATGCTGGAGGTCGGCACGGTAAAACAAAAATCGATCAGCCCCTGCGCTTTCATCTCTTCCATCTTGCCGCCTTCGTCGCCGGCAAAACCGATCGTCGTCAGCCCCATCCGCTGCGCGGTTTGAAAAGCGTGAAGCAGATTTTCCGAATTGCCGCTGGTCGAAATGGCGATCAACACATCGCCCTCGTTTCCCAGCGCGATGATCTGCCGGACAAAGACATCGGCAAAACTGACATCATTAGCCACGGCCGTAACCATAGCCATGTCATTATTTAGGCAGATAGCGGGAAGCGCTTTTCGCCCCACGGTGATGGGGTGCATAAATTCGACCGCGATGTGCTGCGCATCGGTGGCCGATCCGCCGTTACCGCAGACAAGCAGCTTGCGGCCTTTTTTGTACGCCCTGGCCAGCGCGAGCGCCGCATCCAAAATGCTGTCCTTGTTCTCTTCAAAAAACCGCTGCTTGACCTCGACGCTTTCACGAACTTTTTCCAGCAGTGAAAAACGCAGATCGTTCATCAATTCCTGCGGCTGGGCGCTACCCTCGTGCAGAAAAGGATAAAAAGCCTGTGAAAAATCGTCGATAGGTTTGGTCATAAAATTTGGGGCGGAAAGACAGTTATGGAGCGTGTTTTCTTAGTAATTTTACAGCTCCATAACTGTCGCGTTTCTGCTTATTCTAAAGCCATTTCAAACTGCTCAAACTCTTCCTGGTAAGAGCCTAATTCCTGCAAAAGCTGCAAAGTTTCATGCGCCTGTTTTTCGTCGATCTTGCTCATGGCAAAACCGACGTGCACCAGCACATAATCTCCGAGCACGATATCGTCAAGCATTCCGATATTGACCGCGCGGCGCACACCGCCGATCTCGACCTTGGCGATATGATTTTCCGCGTCAACGATCTCGACGACTTTGCCCGGTATGGCTAGACACATAAATTAAATTCTCCCTGCCGCAATTTGCGCGTTGGCTATCGCCGCCTGGCCGAGCGATATTCCGCCGTCATTAGCCGGAACCCGGCTGTGTGTGAAAACCTCAAATCCGTCGGACTCAAGCAAAGCAACCGTTCGCTCCAGCAAAAACATATTTTGAAAGACCCCGCCAGAGAGCGCGATGCGTGTGAGCTTTCGCGCGTCTCTGATCTGCCGCGCGGCCCGCGCGATCAGACCGGCCACGCCCAGATGAAACCTGGCCGAAACTTCCGCCGCCGATACGCCGTTAAGCAGATCGCAGGCGGCCGATATAATTACAGGTTCAGCTTTTATTATACTCCCATCGGCGATAGTAAACTCATAACTTTTTACGGCGTTCCTATCGGCGGCGGCTTCCAGCTCGATCGCGGCCTGGCCTTCGTAATGTACTGTGTTTCTTAAGTTTAGCAGGGCGGAAAGGGCGTCGAAAAGGCGGCCCATGCTGGAAGTTTCCGGGCTGTTGGTGCCGGTCGAGATCATGCTGCGCATCGCTGCCCAAGCGGTGCGGTCCAGAGCGCGAACGAAGGGCAGATCCAAATTCAAAAATTCGTCGCCGTAAGCACGGTGCAGGTAACTGGCCGCCATCCGCCACGGCTCGCGAATGGCTTTAGCGCCGCCGGGCATCGGGATATAGTCGAGATGAAAAACGCGCTCGGCGTCACGGAAGTCCGCGACAAAAAATTCACCGCCCCAGAGTTTTACCGTCCGTGCCGAAACCGAGGCCGTCCATCGCCACGCCGATCACTTCGCCTTCGATACCGTTATCGGCCATGCAGCTGGCGATATGAGCATGATGATGCTGGACGGCGATCTTTGTATCGATCTCTTCGAGAGCGGCGGCATATTTGGTAGAGAGATATTCGGGATGCAGATCATAAGCAATGACTTCCGGTTTGAGATGAAAGAGGCTTTTTAAAGTGTTCGATGCCGTCGGTGAACGAGCGAAGCGTCTCAAGATTTTCCAGGTCGCCGATGTGATGCGAAATAAAAGCGTGATGATCGCGCGCGAGACAAAAAGTATTTTTGAGTTCGGCGCCGCAAGCGAGAATTTGTTTGTGAAAACGAAAAGAAGTTTTTACCGGGGCGGGCGCATAACCGCGGGAACGGCGCAGGACTATTTTAGATTTTTGATCTGAGATTTTCGATTTATAATTTGGAACCCTGACTACCGAATCATCGGTGCGGATATGTATCCGGCGGTTATGAAGCAGATAGTAATCGGCGATATTTTTTAGCCGTTCGCGGGCGTCGCTATCTTCATAGGCGATCGGTTCATCGGAAACATTTCCGCTGGTCATCACCAGGGGGCTTTCTGAATTTTCCAGCAGCAAATAATGCAGCGGCGTATAAGGCAGCATGAACCCGAGCGTGCGTACACCGGGCGCGATGGCTTGCGAAATCAAGGCGTCAGCCTTTCTCTCAAGCAAAACGATCGGGCGCTCGGGCGAAAGCAGTAATTCTTCTTCCGCCGGTGAGACGCGGCAATATTTTCTGATCACGTCGACCGAATTTGCCATTAAGGCAAACGGTTTATCTTCGCGATATTTCCGCCGGCGAAGTGTTTGGACCGCTTCCTCATTGAGCGCGTCACAGGCCAGGTGATATCCGCCAAGCCCTTTAATTGCAATAATTTTGCCACCGAGCAACAATTCCCGCGCATCGTTTATTGCATCCTGTAGCCGCCCGCTCGTGCCGGGGGTTAAGGCAACGTGCGGCCCGCAATCGGGACAGCAAGTCGGTTCCGCATGAAAGCGGCGGTTTGCGGGATCGATGTATTCTGCGCGGCAGGCCCGGCACATATTAAAGCTGCGCATCGTCGTGCGCAGGCGATCATAGGGAACGCTTTCGACGATGGTAAAGCGCGGGCCGCAATTGGTGCAGTTTATGAACGGGTATCGGTAACGGCGGTCGGCGGAATCAAATAATTCCGCCAGGCAGTCGCGGCAAGTGCCGGTGTCGGCAGCGACTGGGGCGACCGGCGCCAGCAGATCGCCACTGGACTGGCTGGGAAGAATTTGAAAATCGGTAAAATTTATCGATTCGAGATTATCGGCCCGCGAGATCGATTCGACCTGTGAGAGCGGCGGCGGATTTTTTCTGAGCTCATCGATAAAATGTTCGATGTCGGCATTATCACCTTCGACATCGATCAGCACGCCGGTCTCGTTATTAATTACCTTTCCTTTAAGTTCTCGCTTGCTGGCCAGCGAATAAATATACGGCCTGAACCCGACGCCCTGGACGATTCCGCGCACCAAAATTTGAGTTCGCGTTCCCATAAGTTTTTCGAAGCGGCCAATGGAGCGCCGAATTTATTCGGCTCGAACGCATAGTCTATGCATTCGCCGCGGCGGCCCCTATATTCGTTTTCAAAAAAGCCAGCCACTCATCCATGCCGAGGCCGCTTTTCGCCGAGACTTCCATGATCTTCATACCGGGCCGCACGGCCTGTATGCTGGCGTGCGCCGCGGCGCGGTCAAACTCACAAGCACGGGCAAGGTCCATCTTGGTAATTACGGCGACATCGGCGGTGTTAAAGATGGTCGGATATTTTAGCGGCTTGTCTTCGCCTTCGGTGACGGACATCAGCACCACGCGCATCGCTTCGCCCAGGTCGTAGCTCGACGGGCAAACCATGTTCCCGACATTTTCAATAAAGAGCAGGTCGAGTTCATTCAGGTCCCACCCTTCCAGCGCCGCGCTGATCATCTGCGCTTCGAGATGGCAGATCGTGCCGGTGGTGATCTGCCTGACCGGAACCTGCGAGCGCGCCAGCCGCGCCGCATCGTTTTCCGTGGCCAGATCGCCGACGAGCGCCGCCACTCGGGCGCCGGTCGCCAATCGCGTCAGGGTCTTTTCCAAAAACTCGGTCTTACCGGCTGCCGGGGCTCGAAACCAGGCTAAAGACCGCCACGCCCGCGGCGGCAAAACGATCGCGCAGCGCCGCCGCCAGCACATCATTTTGCTTTAAGACATTTCTTCTGACCTCAACCAGACGCGGCTGCATATTCTTCCTCAAGTTCCAATCCCGTAATTAATAATTCCCGTCCACGCAAAACTTCCGCCGTCGGCGTACGGCAAACCGGGCATGAAAAATCCTGTATCGACGCCAGTGTCCGCTCCGCATTACAGCTCCGGCAAAAGACGGTAGCGGGCACTTCTTCAATGTTTAAAACAGAACCTTCAAGAGCGGTGCCTTCGCAAGCGAGGTCATAGGAAAACAACAAGGCTTCCCTGACCACGCCGGAAAGTTTACCCAATTGCAGGCGCACGGCGCTGACTTTGCTGCCGTGATGCCGGAGAGCTTCTTCGCTTGCGCCTTCGACAATGCTCAGTGCGATGGACATTTCGTGCATAATCTATTCGATCGCTACATGCTGCTGATCTTGACGTAGCGCATAATGTCCGGCAGCGTCGCAAAAAACAAAACAAGAATAAAAACCGCTATAAAGCCGATCACCGCGGCCAGGACGCTGATAGTTTTCATGACCGCCAAAACGATAAAAGCTATCAAAGCCAGCAAGAGGATCACCGACCAAATTCCAAAGCCGGATTCGCTGTTAATTTGTTGTTTCATTTTTAAAAAGTCTCCTTTTCCTTCAGACCCGGAACCTACATCGTGCTGATCTTTATATAGCGCTTTATGTCCGGCAGGGCCACGATCACCAGCGCCGCCAGCCCCAGCAGCGCGATCCCGCCAACCACCGCCGCGATGCCAAGTTCCGGAGATCTTCTCTCCGGGCGGCGCACCCTTTCGTCATCCCGCTTTACTAATTCGTTCCTTTCCACTACTTACACCTCCCTGTTAAAAACTGCTCAAAACAACTTTGTATTACATGGCTGTAACAGCCTGATTTTTTGCGCCTTCTAAAAGGCATTTCGCGATGAGCGATTCGACCACCTCGACGGCTTTTCCCAGCGATGCTTGGACGGGCGCGCTCAAACCCATAAACCCTTCGCCGTCTTCGCCGGTAAATTGCGGTTCGCAGCCGACGACGATGATCTTGTTAAAACTGCCGCCCTGAGATTTGACCATCCGCAAAACTTTTAGAGGGTTCATCGAGTGCGGTTCAAATGTCATTTCATCTGTATTTAATTCAGCCTCTATTTCATCCAGGTCCGGTTCGATGACATAGATGGTGCCCGCCGCGCCGCCGCGACGGGAAGCATCGACAAAGATCGTCGTTTCATAGCCGTCCATCAGCGCGTAGGCGAGATCGAAACTCTTGATCCCGAAATCGACCACCTTTACCTCTTCCGGCAGGCTGCGCCGGCTGAGAAGCCGCGCCACCTCGCAGCCAAAACCATCGTCACCCAAAAAGATGTTGCCGATACAGGCGACGAGAAGGCGCGGTTGATTCGGCTGTCCATTCAGAGAGTTGCTCATTTTTCGGCCTCCATAAACTCCGAAGGGACTACGGGCAAAACTTCTTCCGGCGAAAAAAAGAAACGATGTCCCGGCTGGCGCAGCATTCCCAGATCCCGGCCGGGATCGTCTTCGAGCACGACGGCAAAGTGAACGTTGTTTTCATAGTCCTGCTCGATCGCTTCGACAATGGCGATCTGCCCGGCCAGCGCGAGATCGAAAATGTCGCCGCCCGCGCGGGGGCGAAGCAAAACGCGGTCGCCGGTGCGGACCTCAATTCCGCCGACGTTCACCGCCTCGACCTTACTGCGCTCTTCGAGCAGCTGCCATTCCATTTCATCCATAAGTTAGCCCTGGCCTGCCTTTTTCACTTTATCCGACTTAACCTTATTAAGGCCGCGGATCACGCCGTGCATTTTTAGCAGCTGTTCTTCGGGCATCATCTCCGTGCGCTCGAGAATCTTCCGCGCGCGGTCGTCGACGCTGCGCATCTCTCGTTTTTCTTCGTCGGTCAGCGTCATAATGCGCAAGGTCAGGATCTCGTCGATCTCCGCGCCGTCAAATAAATTTCCCGCGCTTTCCGCCGCGATCTGCGGGTAATCGTAAAGAATGATCGGCGATGAAAGCACGCAGTCGAGCTCGCCTTCGATACCTGCTAACACAGGATATGTTCCCGTGCTTTGACACAGGGGCGTGAATTCTTTTAGATCATCTGGCGGATCAAGCAGCGAAACGAACTCGCCAGCTTCGACACTCAGGATGGTGTGCGTCGAGACCAGCGAGCGGAGCAGCGCATCGTCACGGTTGGTCGCCTCCAGCGTTTCAAAAGGTGTTTCATTTTTGATCTGTACCGATATCTTGAAAATATGTCTCTGATCATCGCTCGTTCCGAGATCCGCTACTCGCAGGTGAATAACACCCGTTATTGCCTGCTGCGTGCGGATAATAACCGCGGCGGCGCGATCATTCTCGTCGCGAACGGTTTCCCGCTCATGAGCGGCGGAAAACGAAAACGGAAATTCGAATGAGCCATGCCCTGCTAATTTTAGCGACGCCAATTTTAACGAGGGCAAAGCTACCTCGCGTTCGACGGCTTCCTGCCAGGACTGAAGTAGATTGCCGCCCACTTCGAGCGATTCGACAAGCTGAAACTCTTTTTCTGCGCCGGGGCCGTTCAATTTACCAATCTCGCGCAGTGTGAGATGCAAAAACCGGATCTTAATATTTAACGTGGTGTCGCCGCTGCCTTGTAACAGGCATTCGGTCTGCATTTGCCAAGCTTCGGTGCCGTGCTGCGCTTCGCTATAGGAACGCGGGGCGAGCGCGCCCCAATTGAACCGCTGGCGATTTTTGACCGAAGACGCGCGGTAGGGATAGAGCATGTAACCCTCGTAAAAAACCGCATCGGCAATATTTTCAACTAATTTCAGATCCATTTCATTCCGATTTGGCCACAGCCGTTTTTACTTTTTCACGGTCCGCCAGCAAAGATTCCAGTGCCTGTTCCCAGGTCGGGATCGAGTTTTGCATTTTATAATCCTGTAATTTATCGAACGTGTCGCGGCGAATATTAAGCCACGCGCTGTTGGGATAATACATATCCATCATCTGTTTCCAGACACTGACGGGCAGGCGAAAGTGTGCCTCTTTTTCCCAGGAGATCTGCGCCGCCTGCAGCAGGCCTTCTTCGTTTTGATAAAACATCGTCCCGCTAAATAAAAAGCAAAGCGGAATTTCGCCGTCAGTGAGCGCGGCAAAATATTTGGTCGTCGCGACGTTGAAATCAAAAGTGCAGGGCACGGGTAATTCGAACGAAGTGCTGCCGGTAAATTGCTGCACGACCTTGTCAGCGTGCGTCCAGAGCATGGTTTTTAGTGTTTGCGCCCAGCGCCCGGGTTCGCCGAAAAGATCGAGCAGCTTGGCCTGTTCGTCGGGTTCGTATTTGCGCCGCGTGGTTTCGATCTGTATCTGACAGCGCAGCATCACGCTCTGAATAACTTCGTCTGCATCGGTGCCATCTGTATTTGTCACGCGCGTGGTGAAATTAAGCGTCGGCGCCACGGCGTATGGCACCGGTTCTGCCCGCTCGACGGTAAAGTTAAGGTCAGGCATGGGCAGCCTCGCGCGGGATCGACGCCCGTTCTTTAAGCGATGTAAAAAATTTATCGATGTCCTGCCAAACTTCGCTGCCGCCTGACAGGCCGTGCCATTTCATCCTGATCAAACCCACCAGCTTGTAACACTCGTCGATCGGCGCAATAAAATATTCGCGCTTGTCGCCGACGCGGTTAACCAGCAGCGCCTCGACATCAGGCTGCATTTTTTCCAGGACCGGATTGTTTTCAACGATCTCGTTCCAGGAATCAAGCGGCAGTTGTGATTCGGTTGCGCCGGCCGGGCTCGGGTAAAGAGCGACCAGCCTTTCATCGGGCGTGCTGTTAAGAAAAAACGCCAGCTGGATGGGCAGCATCAAACCCGACCACTGGATATCCGTCAGCGCAAAATCAGGCAGGAATAATATCCGGCGCGGGACGCGGGTGTATTTGTGTTCGCCCTGATTGCTAAAGAGAATGGCGCACGGGTCGCAGGCGCAATAGAGTTGCCTGGTCGCGAGTTCTACCAGGTGCGGGTGCTCCTGCGCTACTTCGGCGCTGCACAGATCGCACCTTTCCACGGCCACCCGTGGACGGACGAAACGTCGCAATGCGGTGAAGTCCTGATCCATAACTTTAACCTTTACACGCCCCTTTATATTAGGCCGGCGGCATATTCGGGCTGTCCGGGTGGATCGGTTCCGCGTCCTCCGGATTTACGCTGGTCGAATTCCTCGCGGTCGTTCCGCCGGCGGGGCGGTCGGCCCCTGATTCGCCTTTATCATGACGGCCCGGTTCACTGTTCCAACCGGCTTCCTCTTCGCCTTTGTTGGTCCCGGCGTCATGCGATGGCGTGTCGGTCCCCTTATGTGTATCTTCCATTTTTCCCTCCCTTACTCGATCACTGCCCGGTCATGCGGCGGCAAATTCACAATTCGTGTATTTCGCAGTCGTTTGTTTTTCGATCTGAACAAACCCGTTCGTATTTGGTTTTGTTTCTAATACGCCTTCGACCTCGATGGCGGTAACGTCCGGCGCGGCCGCGTAGATCGCTTCTTCGATAGTGTGCTTGAGTGTCAAAGCCGACGAAGGGCACCCGTCGCAGCTTCCCTGCAAGCGCAGTTTCACCACGCCGCCGGCAATGCCGAGCAGTTCGACGCCGCCCTCGTGCAGGTTCAAAGACGGGCGAACTTTTTCGATGGCTTCTTCGACACGGTCTTCGATCGCGCGCGGGTGCAGATCGTAAAGCAGCAAAAGGCTGGCGACCAGATCGTCGCGCGCGAAATCGTCAAAGACGGCATAGCCCGCGGCGCCGACGTTTGCCGTGATGTCCATCATTCGCCCGATACCGGCGCCATGAAAATCCATCAGGGTTTGCACCAGCTCCAGCACCTTTGCGCGCAGGACGGGTATCGGCCAGTGTTTTCGATCTCATCTACTAAAGTCTCGACCCGCTGCATCTGTTGCCCGAATTTTGTCTCTTCTGGTTTCATATCAAAAATTACACTTGCGTTAGAGTCAAATGCCGCAACAAAAAGGTGAACCATATGACGCTCAGGGTCTAACGGCTCGCCTTTAATTGCTGCGGCGAACGGTAATGAAACTGGTCCTCAAGACTGCACGCCGAACATCGGCGAATGGTGCGTTTCAAGAACCTTCCCGTTACCCAAATACATATGAACACCGCACGGCAGACACGGATCGAAACTCCGCACAGCGCGCATGATGTCTATCCCTTTGAAATTGTCCGGGCCGTTCTCTTCAAAGATCGGCGTGTTTTGCACCGCATCTTCGTAGGGGCCGGGCGTACCGTAAATGTCGCGCGGATTTGCGTTCCAGGGTGTCGGCGGATACGGGTGATAGTTGGCGATCTTGCCGTCACGGATGACGACGTGATGCGACAGCACGCCGCGCACGGCTTCGTGGAAATCCGCAGCCGATGGCTTCGTCCGGCACCTTGAATTCCGTCCAGGTCTTGGTGTTTCCGGCATGGAGTTCGGCCAGCGCTTTTTCCGCAAAATGCAGCGCCGCCGCCGCCGCGTAAGCCTGGAAATAAGTGCGCGCGCGGTCGCGTTCGATGGCGTTTGACCACTTCGGCATCTGCCATTCAAATTCGACCTCGGTCCTTCATCGCGGTCTTCGGCAAATAGATCTTCACGCTGTGGCCGGTGGCCTTGATATAGCCGATGTCCACCTTGCCGGCAAGCGCCGTCGCCCAGAGACGCGCGATCGCGCCGCCGCCCGTATCGAGCGCGAGATATTTACTGCCGCCGCCCTGTTCGCCTTCGTGATACCAGCGCGGTGACATCACCCAGGTATATTTATCATCGAAATCGCGTTTTTGCGGGCGCGGAATAGTGGTCTGGTTCCACGGGTGACGCGGATCGACCGGGTTGCCGAGCGGGTCGGTCTTGACGAACATTTCCTGCCTCTTCCCAATCGTCGTAATAGGAACTGCCCAAGAGAATGCGGATGCCGAGATTGATGTCGACCAGATCGGTCGTCACGAGTTTGCCGTCAACGACCACGCCCGGGGTGACGAACATCTCGTTGCCCCACTTGTCCATATTTTTATAGGTGTAATCGCAGGTGTCCGGGTCCTGGAAAGAACCCCAGCAGCCGAGCAGAATACGCCGCTGGCCGACCTTTTCATAACCCGGCAGTGCCTCGTAAAAGAAATCGAACAGATCGTCGTGCAGCGGCACGACCTTTTTCATAAACTCGCAGTAGCGCATCAGGCGGACCATATAATCGGTAAAAAGCTGGACGGTCGGGAACGGTGCCGACGCCGCCCGGATAAAGCGTCGAAGGATGAACGTGGCGGCCTTCCATCAGGCAGAACATCTCGCGCGTGTAACGGCTGACGTGCAGCGTTTCGCGATAAAATTCACCGGTGAACGGATTGAGCGCGGTCATGATGTCGGAGATCTTTTTATAACCGTGCTCCTCGGCGTGCGGAGCGTCGGTCACTTTTGCTTTTTCCCAAACGCTCGGATTGGTTTCCTTGACCATCTGCTCGCAAAAATCGACGCCGACCAGATTGTCCTGAAAGATATTGTGGTCGAACATATACTCGGCGGCTTCGCCAAGATTGACGATCCATTCGGCGATCGCCGGCGGCCGGATGCCGAACGCCATATTCTGCGCATAGCAGGCGCAGGTGGCGTGGTTGTCGCCGCAGATGCCGCAGATGCGGCTGGTGATAAAATGCGCGTCACGCGGGTCTTTGCCCTTCATAAAAATGCTGATAGCCGCGAAATATCGACGACGTGCTCCAGCATTCGGCCACTTCCCGGTTGGCGAAATCGATCTTCGTGTAAATACCCAGACTACCGACGATTCTGGTGATCGGGTCCCAGTTCATATCCACTAGTGTGCGCGGTTTGGTCGGCGCTTGCAGTTATTGTTACTGTTAGTCCATTATTTATCTCCTTCTTATCGTCAATAGGTTTTCGGTTGTAGCCGGTCGTCAGTTCGGTGCCTGGATGACGCCATTTCGGTTCTTTATTGACGGTGGAGTTGGTGATGCTGCGCAGTTTGCGAATCATCGCTGCCGTAAATGCCGATCGTGCCGGCAGAAACTCTCGCGCCCGGCGGTTCGTCCATAAACGGCATAAATTTGTCCGGGAAGCCGGGCATCGTGCAGCCGATACAGATGCCGCCGACATTCGGACAGCCGCCGATACCCATCATCCAGCCGCGTTTCGGAACGTTGCAGTTGACCACCGGCCCCCAGCAGCCGAGTTTGACGATGCATTTCGGCGAGCCGTATTCCGTCGGCGAAATCGCCCTGCTCGTAGTAGCCGGCGCGGTCGCAGCCTTCGTGCACCGTTTTGCCGAAAAGCCACGTCGGGCGAAGCTGCTCGTCAAGCGGGATCATCGGCGCCAGGCCCGGCGACCTGGTAGAGCAGATAAAGCACCGTCTCCATAAAATTATCCGGCTGAACCGGACATCCGGGAACATTGATGATCGGCAGCCCCAACGTCGATTTCAAATCCCAGCCGAGATAATCCGCCAAGCCCATCGCGCCGGTCGGATTGCCTTCCATCGCGTGAATACCGCCGTAGGTGGCGCATGTTCCGATGGCGATGGCCGCCGCCGCTTTCGGCGCGAGCCGGTCGATCCATTCGCATGGTCGTAATCGGCTGCCCGGTCATCGCATCCGTGCCGAACGCCGCCCAATAGCCTTCGCTTTAGATCTTTTCGTTCGGGATCGAGCCTTCGACGACCAGCACAAAAGGATCGATCAATCCCTGTTCGGCCTGGTAGAAATATTTCATGAAATCGTCGCCGACCTCATAGGCCAGAACCGGGATTGTGCAGGTGCACTTTCGGAAGGCCGGGAATAGCTCCCATCACCACGTCTTCGATGCTCGGCTGGGTCGCGGCGGTGATCGAAACCGAATCGCCGTCGCAGCCCAATCCGGCGGTAATCCAGACAATATGCACATCGCTGATGGCGGGTGCTTTTTGTGTTTTCCGACCGTATGGAACTTCTCTGCCATGAATACCTCCTTTTAATTGGTGTGACCAAATAACAGACTAGTTGTTCAAAACAGATAAAATACCTTTTAATAATAAATTATCGAATAGGATTTATAAAACGATGTCTATACGCAAACCTACGTATTTTTCGAAAAAGGCTACGTATTTTTAGATTTGTTTGCCACTAATTACGCGAATGACACGAATTAAGATCTTATTCGTGTCATTTGTGACATTCGTGGCGGTTCGATCTTTCGAGTTAGACTGTAAAAACCGGACTTATTCCATTGAGATGATCCCGCGGCGGATGGCGTAGCGGGTGAGATCGGCCTGGGTGTGGACGTCGAGTTTGTGCATGACATTTGAGCGGTGCGTTTCGGCGGTGCGAACGCTGATCCCGAGCCGGTTGGCTATCTCGTTGTTGGTCAGGCCTTCGGCGGAGAGATGCAAAACTTCGCGTTCGCGGGTAGTAAGCGTTTCGTATTTGTCGGCGATAACCGCCCGGTTCATCTGCTCATAAACTTCGATCGCGCGGTCGGAAAGCGGCGGGCTAAGGTAGCGATGCCCGCGTTTCAACTTCGCGAACGGCATTTATCAGATCGGCTGAGCCGGTATCTTTCAAAACATAAGCCGAAACACCATTGGCGAGCGCTTCGAGGACAAAACCTTCGTCGTCGTACATTGAGAGGATGATAATCTTTGTCTGCGGGGCCTGTTTGCCAAGCTGGCGGGCGACCTCGATGCCGTTCAAGCCCGGGCATCATCAGATCTAAAATGACAACATCGGGCGACGAGCGTTTTACCAGCTCGACGGCTTCGAGCCCGTCACCGGTTTCACCTATCACCTGGAAATCAGCCTCGGCCGCCAGCAGCGCGCGCACGCCCTGGCGCACGATCAGATGATCGTCTGCCAATACAATGCTGATGCTTCTGCCGTCTGTCATTACAATTTACAATTGAGGCTGCGACCTAAGCGTAGAAAGATTCCATACGGCTGTCAAACGGGTCAGGCCGGGGCAGGATTCCACCGAAAATTCGCCGCCCAGCAGCATTGCCCTTTCGCGCATACCGGTCAGGCCGCTCGATTGGCCGACCGCCATCGCCGCGCTCGGATCAAAACCTTTTCCGTTATCTTCGATCTCGATGGTGAGCGTCTGCCCGCATGCCCAAATGCGGACCTTGGCTTTTTCCGCCTCAGCGTGGCGAGTGATATTTGTCAGCCCTTCCTGGACGATGCGAAAGGCGGCGGTTTCCAGCTCAGGATCAAAACGCGTGCCTTCGAGCCCGTCGTGTTGAAAATCGACCGCGACATTTGTTTGCGAAGTATAGTGGCGCAGGTGTCGCAGCAGCGCGGAGAGCAAACCAAGATGGTCGAGCGTGGCGGGCCGCAGATCAAGTGATAATTCGCGCGTCCGGAAGAGCAATTCATTTACCATCTCCTGCGCTTCGTTAAATTGCGCCGGAGATTCTTCGCCGGGAGTGCGGGCAAGCATTTCAAGTTTTAGTTTCAGCCCGGTCAAGATCTGGCCGATCTGATCGTGAAGCTCGAGGGCGATCCGGCGCCGCTCGGATTCCTGGATGTCGATCAGTTTTTGCGAGAGCACCTTCATCCTCTCGGCATATTCGAGCAGCGCTTCTTCATTTTTTTTCCGGCGGGTGATGTCGCGGATGACCGCGATCGTCATATCTTCGCCGGCGCTATTACTATCACCATCACTGGAAACGGGGCTAAGCATTATCTCGATGGGAAATTCGCCCCCGTCTTTTCTGAGTCCATACAGCACCAATCCGGCGCCGATCGGCGGCATTTGCGAGTCGGCAATATGTTTTCCGTAATGCGCCGCGCGCGATGCCAAAAAATGATCGGGCACAAGGGTCTCTACCTGCCGGCCGACAAGTTCGCCGGGTTTGTAGCCGAAGACCTGCTCGACCCGGGCATTTGCGCGTTCAATTTTTCCCGCGCTGTTTACGACGATCATCGTGTCCGGCGCGTTTTCAAAAATACCGCTCAGCATTTCTTCGCTTTTGGTCAACGCTTCCTCGGCATTCTTGAGATCGCTGATATCGAACCCGATGCCGTGGATGAACCACGGGTGGCCGTCGGCGCGGCGCACCATTTTTACTTCGCAATGAAACCAGACGATCTTGCCCTCACGTGACAGGACGCGGTAGACCGAAACCAGCGGTTCGCCGGAGAGAAATATCCGGGCGGCGTCGGCGCTCCAGCGCTCTTTATCGTCGGGATGTATCTGGCGGTACCAGCGGATGGGGTCGTTAAGCCATTCTTCCTGGGTAAAACCGAGCGCGGCTTCGATCTGCGGGCTGACGTAAGCTTCGCCAAAACTTTTATCGAAAAAGGCGATGAAGACGACGGCAGGTATCTGCTCGACCAGGATCTTGTAGGTATCGGCGACGGTGGGGATCTGCGCTTGAGTGGGAACGCGCGAGCGCCCGTTGATCTTTAAGTTGGGAGCAAAGAAAACGCCCGCCAGCTGGGCGAGAACGGCTTCGGCCTGAGACAATTCAGGCGAAAGGGCCTTGTCATTTGACAGATCGTATTTCAGATCGCCCGCTAATTCACCCTTTAATTCAGCAGCCGCTGCTGAGTTTTCTCGTCCCCCTGGCATCATGTATCCCCCGTGTCAGTAATTGTTCCATTATATACTTTTGCGCCGGTTTTCAAGTCCCGTTTGCGCCACGCCGGTTCTTTATTTAGCGATGATTGCGTGTACCGCCGCAGCGCCAGGATGGCTTTGCCGTAGGTCATCACCGCCTGTGTAGACAAAAGCGAGCCGGGCGGCTGGTCCATGAACGGCATAAACTTGTCAGGGAAGCCGGGCATTGTGCAGCCGATGCAGATGCCGCCAACATTAGCGCACCCGCCGACGCCGCCCACCCAGCCGCGCTTGCCGACATTGCATTGCACTACCGGCCCCCAGCAGCCGAGTTTGACGATGCACAGTTTTGAACCGTACTCTTCGGCAAACTGGCCCTGCTCATAATAACCGCCGCGGTCACATCCTTCGTGCAGCGTTTCGCTAAAAAGCCAGGTGGGCCGCAGTTCATCATCGAGCGGGATCATCGGCGAACGTCCGACGGATTGGTAGATAAGATATAAAAGAATTTCCGTAATATTGTCCGGCTGGGTCGGGCAGCCCGGAACACAAACGATAGGCACGCCGGCCTTCGATCTCCAATCCCAACCGAGATAATCGGGCAAGCCCATCGCTCCGGTAGGATTGCCTTCCATCGCGTGAACGCCGCCGTACGCCGCGCAGGTTCCCGACCGCCATCACCGCCCACGCCTTGGGCGCGAGGCGATCGATCCAATCGCAGGTCAGGATCGGTTCACCCGTAGACTTGTCGGTGCCGAGCGCGGCCCAGTAGCCTTCGGCCTTGTTTGTCTCATCCGGAACCGAGCCTTCGACGACGAGGATAAAAGGTTCGAGTTTACCTTCGGCGGCAAGCTCGAGATAGTGGATATACTCGTCACCATTTTCGTAAGAATAAAACGGATTAAGAAGATGTATTTCAGGCAGGCCGGGCATACCGCCCATGACGATGTCTTCGATACTGGGCTGGGTGGCGGCGGTAAGCGCTACGGATTCCCCGTCACAACCCAAACCGGCCGTGATCCAGAGGATGGTAAGTTTTGCAGCAGATGCGTCCCTCATGATCCAGATATTTATTTGTTTTGCTGAGAGGCTGGTTAGAGTATAAGTCTTATTTCCCCGCGCGGTCTATAAAATTAAGTAGAAGGTCAGTTTGAAATTAGTATGTCCGCGTAGCGGACTGGAGAGAATAGCCCAGGGCTTCAGCCCTGGGTAACGAACGACCAATTTGAATGGTTAGCCCTGAAAGAGCGGCAGAGCCCAATCAGTTCTGCCGCCCTTTCAGGGCTGGAACGTCTTTGGGAATTGCGATACCCAGGGTGGCGCTCGCTTCACTCACTTGCCCTGGGCTATTTTCTTTGTCCCCGTTGGGGACTTTAAAGATGGATTTCAAACTGATCCACAATAAAACGCCCGGCTTTCATCTATAAAAGCCGGGCGTTATCTAATGAAGTTGGTCTGACAGAGCTAATTAGTAGTTCTGAATGTTTAAGACCTGCTGCAGAATGGTTCCGAGGATGTTCACGCCGCCGTTGTTGTTAGAACCATAACGGTAACGGCTGTTGTATCCATCTTCGTAACCGCGTTTGAAACCTTCGCGGAAATAATACTGGTACTGGCTGGAGTCAACATAACTCTGGTAGCCGTAGTTTCCGCTGCGGTACATCGACGAATTGTTATAGCTTCCGCCGCGTCGATATGAACGGTCATTTTTACCGGCGTTGAAACCCTGCTGGTAACCCTGGTTCACCGCTTGTCTCAGCAACTCGGCGCCGCGGTTATCGGTCTGGTAGTAGCTGCCGTTATGATAAACGCGATAACGGTTCTTCGCCTGCAGCTGTTGGATCTTCTGCTGCTGTTTCGCAATTTTTTGCTGCTGCTTGATGACCTTTTTGTTCTGCTTATTGTAACCGCCGTATTGCGCGCTGGCGATCTGGCTCGTGCCGAGCAAAGTAACCAACCCTAAAGCAGATATTCCTAACGTTCGTTTTAAGTTAAATAATTTCATAATGCCTCTCCCTTATAAATGTCGCCCTATAAGCGTCTGGATGATCGAAAACCATATTCGATCTTCCGCCCTTGTATATCGCAAAGGCCGTGCCACAAAGCATAAGTAGCTGTGTTTACAATATTTAGATTTTAACGCCGAATATGTTTAGAACGTATATGGTATGTTTTTAGCCCGTATCGGACATTATTAATTTTGGTTTTGCTTTGAATAAGTTAAATTCACTTCAGCATTAATTCATGATTGCCATAAAGTTACGGATACGGTCACTAATTACATAAATAACACGAATTAATGCGGCAAACGGCTTTTGCACATAAAGTCAGAAAAAAGCTTAATTTTATTGGCGGTGTTAAGTCTTTAACAAGTAAAAAAATAAAATGGGCTAAACCTGGGAGCGCAGGCATCTTGCCTGCAAGCGCGATTGCCCCGCGCTAACTGGCGTAAATCAAAGACTTTTTAGATCGCTTCGCGACCCAAGCAGGCAGGATGCCTGCGCTCCCAGGTTAACGTCGATCTTTAATCCAGCGAACTTTATAAATTTAGAGTTATGACTTTATGTGCAACGCCGCGGCAAATAAAGAACTATATGACTTACCTGCTTATAGACAAAGCCTTAGTTAAGAAAATGACATTGAGTAAACAGATAATTTTAGGTTTGTTTCTTTTGCTTATGGCGCTGGCGTGCGCCTGCCGGTTCGGGGGAATTTCTTCGGGCAATCACAAGAGTAATAAAACGTCTAAAAATACCGCACCATCCGACAAGCCATCCAAAAATGATTCCTGCGCGCGGCACCTTTATTAGAGGAACCGTCGTTCATATCTCAGACGGCGACACTTTTATTGTCGAAGATGAAAATGGAAAAAGGACGACGATCAGAATTCACGCCATTGACGCACCGGAATTGTCGCAGGATTTTGGCCGGGAGTCGCGGGAAAATTTGCGCGCGCTGATCGCCGATCAGCAGGTCGAGGTCCGCACACACGATACGGACCAGTTTCGGCGTATCGTCGGCACTGTTTTTACCGGTGAAGAAAACGTCGCACCAAAAGATATCGGACTTGCGCAGGTAGCGGGCGGTTTTGCCTGGCATTTCAAACAATATCAAAAAGAACAACCGGCCGATGAACGCCGGGCTTATTCCGAAGCGGAAGAGACGGCCCGCAACTCGCGTCTCGGCCTCTGGCGTGGAAACAACCCTTTACCACCGAAGGATTACCGCCGAACGCACGATCCCCGCCGGTAAACTTAAGTCTCGAAAATAGGTCTGATTATTTGTTAGACTTAACAAAGGGGCAGTTTTTCTTCCTAGAAGCAACCTGAGAGGAACTCGTAATTTATGCCGAGGCAATACGAGCGTATTCCCGTCTCTTTGGATGTAATTTTGGAATTATCCTGGGGAAATCGCGAAGCACGCGTCAGCGACATCAGCCGCGGGGGATGTTTTGTCGATACGATCATCGACGTTCCCGAAGGCGAAGTGATCTTCTTTAGCCTGAAAGTGCCGGGCGGAGAATGGGTCCGTCTGTCGGGCAAGATCGTGCACTGCTATCCGGGAATTGGATTTGGTATAAGTTTTATCCTGCCGCTGACGGAAGAACAGCGCACTCACGTTTTCCGTCTCATTTTCGCGCAAGGCGGCAAACTCTCAGGGTATGTTGACCCCGGCAACTAAAAATAATTTTTTCGGGTGTCCCAGCCTGTCGTAAAGAGTTAATGGAAAAGCAAGGACATTTTTTCTTTTACCGGGGATATCGCAGATCCATCGTTTAAAAATCTGGCGACGACCGAATCTTCAGTTTGAGATGGATCGACGGCCCCTCCACCGGTAACGATCCGCCCGTCGGGCTGCAGGGCGAGCGAGAGTATCATATCGTTGCTGTTTGTCATTGCCGTCTGTACTTTTCCGCCAATTCCAAAACTGTTGTCGAGCGTGCCATCGGTATTGTAGCGAAGTAGAAACGAGTTCGAATTATTGTTTTGGTCTTCATCGTGTCCTTCACCGCCGGCAAGGATCTTTCCGTCAGGCTGGACGGCCAGGCTGAAAATAGTGCCGTATCGCGAACCGGTTTGCGTGATAAGCACGCCGTCCGCGTCAAAAGTCGGGTCAAGCGATCCTTTTGGATTATAACGGACGAGAGCGCACACGCTATGGCTTGAGTCAGGGGTGTAAGTTGTTCCCGCTACGACGTATCTGCCGACAGTATCTATTTCCACATCAAAACCTGTGGCCGGGCCGAACCCGAACGTTTTGACGATCCAGCCGCCGGCAAATGTTCGGTCCAATAGGCCGTTGCTGCGATACCGGGCGATCAGGAAGGAAACCCGGTTGCCTATGGTGCCTTGGCCCGCCACTATCAGCTTACCGTTATTAGGCTGGATCTTTATACTAAACGCCGTGGCGCCGGTGATGCGGGTAAAAGGGGTTGTTAATTTACCGCCGACCCCGAATGTATCATCCGGAGTTCCATCGGTATTGTACCCGGCGAGCGCAAAATTCCCTCCTGCCACGCCGGCGGCGACGATCCTGCCATCGGGCCGCAGGGCCAATGAGTTGGCCACCGCCGCGCTACTCCCGAACGAAGTAGTGACCTTGCCGTCGCCGGAAAAAGACGTATCGAGAGATCCGTCAGGCAGGTAACGGGCAAAAGCAAAAACACTGAAACCGGTCTCGTCAGAGGCATGACCGCCGGCCACGATCTTTCCGTCCGCCTGAACGGCAACATCGTTTGCCCAGGAATATTGGGTTCCGAAAGACGTAAATACCTTGCCGCCGCTGCCGAATGAGGTATCGATCGTTCCGTTAGAGTTAAAACGCGCCAATACAAAGGACTGCGTTCCATCCATATTCCATGACCGCCCGGCGGATACGATCTTACCGTCGCTCTGTAAAGCGATCGCTTGTATCATGTCACCCATTTTTGACAATGAAGTTACCAGTTTGCCCGTGCCATTAAAGGACAGGTCGGGGTCACCAGGCAGGGCGGATAACGCGACAGGGATAAAAAGAAATAGTATGGAGGCGAAGAAAGCGTTTTTAACGGATGTCATAATTACCCTTAAGCTGCCCGGTCTATTTGAACACTAAAGAGTGTATGCCCGGGATTACTGGGCGTCAATGCTTTCTATCTGAGCTTTCAGAATGTTTTCCGCAGGTTTTCTTTGCCGGATCGTTCAATTAAAAGGCGCACCTGATTGCGTTTTATTAAGTGTGCTTGGAATAATAAGTTAGGACAGGAGTTACGCGACTATGAAAAGAATATTAATAACGACTGCAATATTTATGTTTGCGTTAATGTTTGTGAGCCAGGTATCAGCTCAAGGGGGGCGGCTTTCAGGCGAATGGACGCTGACCCGGATGGTAAGAGATACCTGGGACGTGCCGGTGGCAGCTACCGGGAAAATTCCCACGATAAAATTTACCGACGAAGGGCTTTCCGGCAGCGGTGGCTGCAACAGCTATGGCGGCAGCTATACGACGGAAGGCACGAAAGGATTTAAAGCGGGGCCCATCCGCTCGACCAAGATGGCTTGTACGCAAGGGGGAGCAAATGGACGGGAAACCGCTTTCTTTGACATTATCGGCAGGGCGGATACCTATCGCCTTACCGGGAATACGCTGGTACTGAGCAGCGACGGCGGTGCCTACTCGCTCACCTTTAAACGCCAGGGAATGGCGCCGGAAGACAAGCCGTTCCTGTGGATCGTCGATAAAAGACAAGTCGATTGCCGGGGTGTCGTTCACCAAAATTGTTTGCAGGTAAAGAAAACGGACGCCGCCCAGTGGGAGATACTGCGCGAGCCTATCAAGGGCTTTAAATATCTACCGGGCAAGTATTATCTGATCCGCGTGCAATGGACCGCGAAGGGCTACAAGCTAGTCAAGGTCATTAGCCGGACCCGGCTGATGTCGCACGTCGATTAATCCGGATCGAATTCCAAAAATTCCAGATTCCAGGATTCCAGCAGATAGATGAAATTACTGGAATTCTGGAATTTTTTGTTGGAATATTTATTCCGCCGCAGGTTTATTTAGAAACGCCGCAGTCAATCCCACCAGAATACTGCCGATAAATTCAAAGACGATCTGTTTGAGGACCAATCCGATGGGCATGGGCTGCACCGCGTAATAGGTCAGATACATATAGATACAGGTCACGAACGACAGCGCAATGCCGAAGCGCAATCCCTGCGATAACCACGGCACGCCGGGCTTGACGCCTTGCTGGTAGATCCACGCGACACCGAAAGCAAAAAATACGTGCGCCAGCAGCAGGTAGGGAAAGTGCGCCATCGCATCTGCGTCGCCCCGCATAATTCCCGGCAGCAGATCGTACTCCGGCTTTAACAGAGTGCCGTGCACTATAAACCCGATCACCATCGTCAACACAAAAAGCACCACACCCGTGATCCAGAATCTTGCGTTCATAGGAAGCCTTTCTTTCCGCTGGAATAAGCGGTCTTAAATACGTTTTGTTAATGGTTGGAAACGCGGTGATTGTAACTCAAAATAATCGGTAGGACAACATATTATTAATTTCCTCGGCAACTTGGACGGCTGTGTATAATAGTTTTCGAATTATGAATCTAGGACTAGACACTTCAATCGTCGGAAATTATTCGAGTAACTCGCAAATAGCGCGAATTCTTACCGAGAACTGGGTAAGTAATAATATCTATTGCCCTTCCTGTGGCAATTTAAAATTAACAACCTTTGAGAATAATAACCCTGTCGGTGATTTCCATTGCAATAACTGCAAGGCAGAGTATGAGCTAAAAAGCAAAAAAGATTCATTTACCCAGAAGATTGTTGACGGTGCCTATAGTGCGATGATTCGAAGAATCAACTCCGATAACAATCCACATTTTTTCTTCTTGAATTATTCTATTGCGGATTTAAAGGTTCAAAACTTTCTTGTAATTCCAAAACACTATTTTATTGACGATATTATTGAACGAAGAAAACCGCTTTCAGAAAATGCTAGAAGAGCGGGCTGGGTTGGTTGTAATATTATTCTTAAAAACATTCCCTCAACCGGAAAAATCTTTTTTGTAAAAAATGGGAAAGTTGAAGCCTTAAAAAAGGTTCTTGATATTTGGGCTAAAACAGCTTTCCTTGCCACTCAAAAGAAAGAAGCTAGAGGATGGACCATTGAAATATTAAAGATCGTAGATCAGATAGCAGATAAAGAATTCAAACTTAGCGAAATTTACAAATTCGAAGAAGAATTAAAAATGAAATTCCCAAATAATAATTTCATCAGAGATAAAGTTAGACAACAATTACAGGTCTTAAGAGATAGAGGAATGTTGGAATTTAAAGGAGGCGGTGTGTATCAAAAAATCTAAGAAATTAATTCCAATTCTTCTTTCCAGAATTCATCCCTTTTCCCGTTCTCAAGTCTTACGCTTATCATAGGGTCACCCGGAAAACTTTGCCCACATCCACCATCGTATTCAAAGTGCATTATTTCGCCCATTTTATTGGCAAATTTTTTATCAAACGTTCCGTCGTTATTTGGATTATCTAAAATTCTTACTTTTTGTCCTATTTTATAAGGAGCACCTTTAATATTGTAGGGTCGCGGCTTACGAGGAAGAATAACATGAGCAATATATAAGTCTAGGAGTTTAGTGTTCATGGATTAATAATATGATCCAAAAACATAAAAACCAAGTGCTTTTGTTACCCCTTTTTCTTCAAATATTTTTTTCCTTTTAATTTCTCGGGCAGAAAGTTAGTGTCTTCGGGATACATTTCGTAGCCTTTGCCGTAGCCGAGGTTTTTCATCAGCTTGGTGGGGGCGTTGCGGATCTGCATGGGCACGGGCAGGTTGCCGTGCTGTTTGACGTCGTTCATCGCTTCGCCGATGGCGTCGCAAGCGTCGCGGTTTTTCGGAGCGTTGGCGAGATAGGCCACCCCGTGCGCGAGATTTAAAACGCATTCGGGCAGGCCGATGGTTTCGACCGCGCGAAAGACGGCATTGGCGACGACGAGCGCGGTCGGCACAGCTAAGCCGATGTCTTCGGAAGCGAAGATGACCATGCGGCGCGCGATAAATTTCGGGTCCTCTCCGGCGTCGATCATACGCGCGAGATAATAGATGGCGGCATCGGCCTGGCTGGCGCGCATCGATTTGATAAAGGCGCTGATGACGTTGTAATGCTCTTCACCTTTTTTGTCGTAGCGCAGAAATTTCGACTGCAGCGTTTCTTTTAGCGTCTCAAGATTTATTTCCTCATAAAGATTCGATGTATTCTCAAGCATCGTCAAGGCCTGGCGCGCGTCGCCGTTGGCCATTGAGACCAGCCATTCTTTTGCTTCCGTATCAAGTTTGAATTCAGTGCGGTCGATGATCTCGCGCATGTCTTCGTCGGTCAGCTCTTGCAGAGTGAAAACGCGCAGGCGAGAGAGCAGCGGCGAGATGACTTCGAAGCTCGGGTTTTCGGTGGTAGCGCCGATCAAAACAAGCTCGCCGCTTTCGACAAACGGCAGAAGAAAATCCTGCTGCGCTTTGTTAAAGCGATGAATTTCGTCGAGAAATAAAACGACCGGGCGGCCGTTGTCGTGCTTCTCTTTTATTATTTTGCGGATGTCGTCTTTGCCGGCGGAAACGGCGGAGAGTTCGTAAAAATGCGCCTTGATAGCGCCCGCATAAATGCGCGCGAGCGTGGTCTTGCCGGTGCCGGGCGTGCCCCACAAAACGAATGAGAAAACATGGCCCTGTTCGATCGCCAGGCGCACGGGTTTTCCTTCACCCACCAAATGCTTTTGCCCGACAAACTCTTCCAAAGTAGCGGGTCGGATCCTGTCTGCCAACGGCTGCATATGGTTAGTGTAGCAGAAAACCGGAAAGAAAAGTTTAAGCAGTTGGTATGCCAGATTACCAAAAATCTTAAGCACGAGTGTTAAGGTTAACCTAAAGTATTTTATGAACCGAGACGAGATAAAAGACAGAATATGCGAAGCGATCGGCGAACGAAAGGTAATCCGCTTCTACTATGGCAGCGGCGAGCGGCTGGTAGAACCTTATATTTGCGGCATCAGCCGGACAAATAAACTCGTTCTGATCGGATTTCAAGTGGGCGAAAGAGGCTCCGGATTAAGCCGCTTTGGCTGGCATATGTTTGACCTGGTGAATATCTCTTACCTGGGTGTCACGAAGAAAGAATTTAATATTTCGCGAATATCGCCGCGCCGACCATTTAACCCGCTCACTTCCAGAATGAAGGAAATATTTTGCTCGGCGCTCCAGCCCGAGCCTCAGAGCATTGAACGCCTGCCTGAGAAAAGATCACACGCTGCGGCGAAGTGATGGCGAAGTGATAAAATTCCCCTGTGATATTAAATGAGATAAGAGATGAGATCTGCCGCGCGATCGGCAAACGCAGCGTAATTAAATTTAACTATAAAGGTAAATCGCGAGTGGTCGAACCTTATCTCTGCGGGCTAAGTAACGCGAACAAGTTTGTCCTGCTCGGATTTCAAACCGGCGGGCATAGCTCGACAAATAAATTCGGCTGGAAACTTTTTGAACTGCTGAATATTTCACACCTGGAAATTACAGATACGGAATTTAATGTTTCCGGCGCCGAGCGCCTGCGCTACGATCCCGTCGATCGAAGAATTAAAAAAACATTTTGCGCAATACCGAAAGGATAACCGGCTGACGAGTGAGGAAGTGAAGTCGTAGCGTCGGCGTAAGTCGATGGGTGTTTTACGGCCGACGAAGAGAGAACGACCACGCCTAAGCGAATGTTGGTGAAAGTTTACGAATTAACGGCGCTTATGTTTTGTGCGGCGCTCTTCTTTCTCCGCCATTTGTGTCAGCGGGTCGTTGTATAGACGATATAGATCAAATAAAAATTCCAAACGTTCAAGCTCATTTTTGAATTTTTTAGAACCATAACATGCGTCAACTGCTAAGTCGTTAGCCCTGTGAGCGTCAAGCAATTCTTTAGGCATTGTTACGGGATCATAAAGGTCTGCAAGAGTAGCACCGGGAAATAGGGCTCTCGCATCCAAAATCCCTTGAGCGGTCTTTTCAACTTTTTCTCGGTGCTTATCGGTCGGGGCTTTGGGAAATGGAAAATTGTTGTACACAATATCTTTTGAATACCGATAACGGCTTTCCAAACGCCCGCAAACTTGCCGCATCCATGCGTTGTGCATAAGTGAAGTCAAAACTCCGAAATGATAAAGGGTAGCTCCGGGGATTATTAAACAAAGATTACTCGTAACAGTATCATTTGTTAAAAACCCTATAGGAATATATTTACGCCGTTCAGACGACACAGACGGGACGAGAAGATATCGATCGGGAAGATTTCTGTCTCTAAACAGATATGGTGTTTCGGCAAATCTCTGGGTCGAGGGTGCTTTGCTGTTCTCACGAAAAGTTTTGACAGCGTCAATTCGCGCAATTATTTCCTGCGGCATGGATCTCAGTTCATTCGGCTGAATTCCAACGAACCATAAGCACCATCTTTTACTTCCGTTTATAAATTCTTCGGCTCCCGTAAATCTCTTGATGTATGGAGAAAGTCGCGGTTCTTTAGCAAGAAGCAAATCCCTTTCTTCAGCAGAACCTATCAGCAAATTACCGCCATCAAGCGGCATATTACCAAAATTCATACCTGGAACATTTGAGATAGGATGATGCCTGCGATTAATTATTAAATCGCTTGTGTCTATTAAATATGGATTTATATTTTTTCCTTTAATTTCATGAGGCTCCGATATCGGTGTCTCATAGTCGAAAAGATGCTTTTCTGTAACGTCGAATAAACCAAATCCAACTATTACACAATAGACGGCGGCCTTGCCCCGAGCTTCATTTGTCCATTTAAAAGTGCGATGAGCGAAATGTATTTTTACGCCTTTGCCTAAGAGGTATTGCCAGAGAACGCCTACCTGCTCGCCTTGAGTAATGGAATTTGTTGAAACAAAGGCAACTTTTATTCTCGTACTTTCAATAAATTTTGCGGCTTTGATATACCAGGCACAAACATAATCCAGCAGACCAAAATTTGGGACGTCATCAGCGATCAATGCCATGTCTTTTCGCTGCTCTTCGTTCATCATCTTGCCGCCAACAAACGGGGGATTGCCCAAAATATAAAGATTATCGGTAGGCGGAATCACGTCCTTCCAATCTATTTGCAAGGCATTTTCGTGAACTATATTCGGAGTATTCCTGAGAGGCAGGCGATAGTAGGTAATACCAAATTCAGCAGATAGTTCCGTATTGGCGAGATGATCTGTCAGCCAAAGGGCAACTCGCGCTATCTCAGACGGAAATTCCTCATACTCAATCCCGTAAAAGGAATTAACATCAATAATGCTGGTGTAAAGCTGACCTTGTGATCGATTTGAAAGTATGTACTGCTGTTTTAAAATTTCAAGTTCAAGTCTTCGGATCTCTCTGTAAGTGATAACGAGAAAGTTTCCGCATCCGCAGGCCGGATCGAAAAATTTTAAGTCAGCAATTTTATTATGAAATGCTGCTAATCTTACGGGCCTATGCTTGACGGTCTCAAATTCTTTATAAAATTCGTCTAGAAAAAGGCCGCGTACCAATTTAAGAATATTTTTCTCACTGGTGTAATGCGCGCCAAGATTTCGGCGTTTATCCTTGTCCATTACAGACTGGAATAATGAACCAAAGATTGCCGGAGACACCTTGCTCCAATCAAAGGAGCAAGCCTCCAGTAAAATGCTGCGCATTTTCCGACTAAAAACGGGCAAGTCAATTCGCTCTCGGAAGAGCGCTCCATTAACATATTCGAAAGCGAGGATTTCTTCATCAAGATTAGTCTGTCTTTGATCAGGATGCGTATCTAAGATCTGAAAAACCAAAGACAGAAGCGCGCCGAGGTCTGAACCACTTTCGTCCGTTTTTTCCTCAAGGAAAAACCTGAAGGTATCTTTTGGGAAAATGCCGGTATCGTCGGCAAAAAGGCAATAGACCAATCGAACGAGAAAAACCTCCAGTTTGTGACCGCTATAACCTGTTTCAATTAGTGAATCATGGAGATCACCAATCTTTTCGGCAACTTTTATATTTACCGGGTCCTGGTCTTTATAGTCTCGCTTCTTATAACCAGATATAGCCCCGAAGATATAAGCTTTCTTCGGTAAATCTTCGAGCGGAAATTCAATTTCCTGATTTGTCTCTAAGTTGTATAAACGAAATCTTGCAAAATCTGAGATTAATACATACTCCGGCAATTCATTTTCGGGGAGATTTTCAATATATTCGAATGCTTGAGAACTAGCCTTGTCTAAATTTTGGCCGCGAGATTTATGCTCTGCGAGCAAAACTCCTCGCCAGAAAAGGTCGATTGCTCCAGTATTTTGATTATTTTTCTTTACTGCCTTTTCGAATACGGCAACCCGTCGGCGGTTTATACCAAAAATCGCCAAAAAATCATTCCAAAAAGACTGTGATTCAGCGCGTTCACGAGTTTCATCTTTCCATTCGTGAACGAAAGCAGTGGCGTTATTTGTTATTTCAGCTTGAGTTAAGCGGGACATATTTTCGCAGACTTGAGTTAGTAGTATTGTAAATCAATTAATATTTTTTGGGGAGCCCAATTCTTTAGTACCCAATCACTACGTTTCCGCTTCTTACAAAATAGGGATTCCTTCCGCAGATCATATATTACAAGGATCATTTGTGAAATCGTAACTTCGAACAAAGAATGAATGCTTTAAAGATTTGTTTTATGTAAAATAGACAGTTCTGTGAGCGAACAGATCTTGTGCAATGAGTTTTGACGAAATATTTGATGTGATCGTGATCGGTGCGGGGCACGCGGGCTGCGAAGCGGCGTCTGCTTCGGCGCGGCTGGGTGCGCAGACGGCGCTGGTCACTATCAATCTCGACCTGATCGGGCAGATGTCGTGTAACCCGGCAGTGGGCGGAATTGCAAAAGGACACGTTGTGCGGGAGGTCGATGCGCTGGGCGGGATCATGGGCCGCGTGATCGACCGCACCGGGATACAGTTTCGTTTGCTTAACCGCTCGCGCGGCCCGGCCGTGCAATCGCCGCGGGCGCAGGCGGACCGTTCGCTTTATCGAACCGAAATGCGCGCCGTGCTCGAAGCGACTCCGAACCTGCATTTAAGACAAGGCATTGTCGTGAACTTAATTGTTGAAAATAATATAGTTATTGGCGTAGAAATGCAGGATTCGCGGCGGCTGGGAGCGAAAGCCGTGGTCGTTGCGACCGGAACATTTCTTAACGGCACGATCCACACGGGCAAGAAAACCTACTCTGCCGGGCGCGCGGGTGAACCTGCCTCGATCGAGTTGGCGGAGAGTTTAAAGAGGCTCGGCTTCCCTGTTGGAAGATTAAAGACCGGAACACCGCCGCGCCTGGATGGTCGCACAATCGATTGGGACGCATTCGAGCCGCAGCCGGCGGATGAAAAACCGGTCGCGTTTTCGTTTGCTACAGATGAAATTTCGCAGCCGCAGATCAAATGCTATATCGGTTACACGGGCGACGACCTGCATAACAAGATCCGCGCAAATCTGGATCAGTCGCCACTCTATTCGGGAAAGATCAAAGGCGTCGGCCCGCGCTATTGTCCTTCGATCGAAGACAAGGTGGTGAAGTTTGCCGACAAAGACCGGCATCAACTTTTCCTCGAACCCGAAGGCCATCACACCAACGAAGTTTATCTCAACGGTTTTTCAACTTCTCTTCCGGCGGAGCTGCAGCAGGACCTTTTGCGGATGATCCCGGGTTTTGAAAACGTCAGTATCATTCGTCCCGGCTATGCTATCGAATACGATTTTGTCGACCCGCGGCAGCTTACACCGTTTCTGGAAACTATTCAAACTAAAGGACTTTTCTTCGCAGGACAGATAAACGGCACGACCGGTTACGAAGAAGCCGCCTGCCAGGGTTTGATGGCCGGGATCAACGCCGGACTGCAAACTCAGGGCCGCGTGCCGTTCCGCGTTCGCCGCGATGAGTCGTATATTGGCGTTCTGGTTGACGATCTTTTGCAGCATGGCGTCGACGAGCCGTATCGTATTTTTACCTCGCGCGCGGAAGCGAGATTGACGCTTCGCCACGACAACGCGGATTCGAGGCTGATGGGCTACGGCCGAGAGATCGGCCTGGTGGGAGATTCCGATTGGGACCGATTTAACGCCCGACGTGACCGCATTGCGATGATCAGAAATTCGCTGGACAATGTGCGGTTCAAGCGTTCGGATGTAGTGTATGCTACCGCCGCTCAAATGCTTGGCGCCGACCTGGGTGATGCTTTTACCCTAGGGCATCTGGCGCAGCGTAGCGGTGTCACGCCGGAACTGGTTCACCGCCTGCTGCCGGAGAATGTGCGGAGCCAGGTTTCGACGATCGATCTGGAATCGGCGCTGGCAGATTCGCTTTATCGCGGATATATAGAGACGCAAAAGATCGCGACCGAACGGGTAAACCGGCACGATAATATGCGGGTACCTGAATCTCTTGATTATAAAGGGATTAGCGGGTTATCGAATGAGATGGTTGAACGCCTGCAGCGTGCACGACCGCAGACCTTCGGGCACATCAGAAAGATTCCCGGCCTTACTCCAGCCGCAGTATCCACCCTCTTGGTTCATTTGACTGCCCAATCACAAAAAGCAGCGGCTTAGCCCAAATTGCACACAATTCTCAAAATGTCATTGTTTCACGTGAAACAAACCAGTTCTTGTAAAACGTGAAACAATTTTGCATTAATTCCGCATTCAGCTTATTATTATCGTCCGATTTAGATTAAATCTGCTTCATCGAGTCAAAAATGGGAAAAATCATCGCCGTTGCCAACCAGAAAGGTGGCGTAGGTAAAACCACCACCGTGGTAAATCTGTCCGCCGCGCTTGCGATCCATGAGAAAAAGGTTTTAATCGTGGATGCCGACCCGCAGTCAAATGCTACTTCAGGAGCGGGTGTCCAGCGAAATACCGACAGGAAAAGTCTCTATCATGCGCTGATCTTAAACGAACCGGTCAACAGCCTGACCGTACACACCGAATTACCGATGATGTTCGTTCTTCCCTGTGATAAGAATCTGGCCGGGGCGGAGATCGAATTGGTCGAGATGGATCGCCGGGAATACCGTTTGCGGGATATTTTGGAAACGGTCAGGCATCAATACGATTACATTTTGATTGATTGCCCACCTTCGCTGGGATTACTTACGATCAATGGATTGACGGCGGCCGATACTTTGTTGGTTCCGATTCAGACCGAATATTATGCGCTGGAAGGCGTGAGCGAATTGTTCGATACGTTATCGCGAGTGCGGCGGGGGCTTAATCCAAATTTGGAGGTCGAGGGCCTTCTGCTCACCATGTATGACGAGCGGACCAATCTTTCGGGGGCGGTTGCGCAAGACCTGCGGGAGTTCTATAAAGAGGCCGTATTGCAGACGGTGATCCCTCGGAATGTCCGCCTGGCAGAAGCGCCTAGTTATGGTAAGCCTATTATTTTGTATGATATACGTTCAAAAGGAGCGGAGAGTTATATGCAGCTGGCAAAGGAGATAATAAGTCATGAGCAGACAAGCGTTGGGGCGGGGTCTGAGCGCGCTGGTGCGTGAAGAAGTTGTCGTTCAGCCGGGAGACAGCCTCCGGGAAATAGATATTGATCTGATCAAACCGAATTCCGAACAGCCGCGGACACGGTTTGCCGAAACCGCTTTAGAGGAATTGGCACAGTCGATCCGCGAGAACGGTATTATCCAGCCGGTGGTGTTACGGCCGTCTGGGACCGGTTTTGAACTGATTGCAGGTGAGCGGCGTTGGCGCGCGGCCCAGCGGGCGGAACTGCGGAAAATTCCGGCGGTGATCCGTGAAGTAACGGACGAGAAAAAGCTTGAGCTCGCGCTTATCGAAAACATCCAGCGCCAGGAACTCAATCCGATCGAAGAGGCCAAAGCTTTTAGAAGGCTCATCGAGATCTTTGGTTTGACGCAGGAAAAACTGGCCGAGCGCGTCGGCAAAGACCGTGTTCTTATTGCTAACCACTTGAGACTATTGAAGTTACCTGAAGATATCCAGGTCCTGGTGGAAGAAAGAAAGATCACTGCCGGCCATGCCAGGGCGATCCTGAGCATCGTCGAGATCGGCGAGCAGCGGCGTTTGGCTCGGGAAGTGATCGATCGTTCACTGTCTGTTCGTGAAGCGGAGCGCATTGCAAAACGGATCAATGGACTGAGCGGCAAATCGACCTCGAAAGGCGCGAAGATAGAGCCTGACGCAAATATCAAGGCGGCCGAAGTGAAGTTACAGCGCCGCCTCGGCACAAAAGTAAATATTTTGCCGCACGCAAAAACTCCGGGCGGCAGGATCGAGATCGAATATTACGGAAACACCGATCTGCACCGCATTTATGAATTATTAATGCAGGGAGAAGAACCGGCTTCGGCGTAATTATATGGAAAAAAAGCGTTTAACAGAAATGGTTTCGTGCGCCGGGTGTGCGGCAAAACTTCCCCCGCATGATTTGGCGAAGGCTTTAGCGACGCTGCCTTCGCAAAGTTTCTCGAAAAATTTGCTGGTAGGTTTTGATACGTCCGATGATGCCGGTGTTTTTCAGATCTCCGAAGATCTGGCGCTGGTGCAGACGGTGGATTTCTTTACACCCATCGCTGACGATCCGGCGACGTTCGGCCGTATCGCCGCCAACAATTCTCTGAACGACGTTTATGCCATGGGCGGGGTGCCGCTGACCGCGCTGTCGGTCACCTGCTATCCGCGTGATGAAGATATGAGTGTCTTGGCTGAGATCATGCGGGGCGGAATGGAAGCCATGCATGCGGAAGGCGTGGTCGTACTGGGCGGGCATTCGGTTGACGACAAGGAGATGAAATTCGGCTACGCGGTGACCGGAACTATTGATCCTAAAAGGATTGTGACTAATGCAGGAGCAAAACCAGGCGACGTTTTGATATTGACCAAACCTATCGGGACGGGTGTAATAAGCACCGGGGTCAAATTTCAAAAGGCCGGCGAAGAATCGATCAAGGCCGCTTTGGAAGCAATGACCACTTCGGCGCGGCAAGCGTCAAAAGTAATGCAGGACATCGGAGCAAATTCCTGTACGGACGTGACCGGGTTTTCGCTGATGGGCCACGGTTATGAAATGGCCAAGGCAAGCAAGGTGACGCTTAGAATTAATTCGGCGGATGTTCCGCTGCTTCCCGGCGTTCTCGAACTTATCGCGCAGAAGATGGTAACGCGCGGCGACAAGAACAATCGTATTTACGTCGGCGATACTGTTAGAATAGCGGAGAGCGTTTCACGAGAAATGCAAAGCGCGCTTTTTGACCCGCAGACGGCGGGCGGATTGCTGATCAGTATGGAAGAGGAAAAAGCCGCGCGATTTGTGAATGAAGTTTCCGGCGCCAAGGTGATCGGCAGCGTAGAAACATTCAAAGATTTTTTGATCGAAGTAAGTTGATAAGAGTAATGAGTAACAAGTGACTAGAGAAGGATTTTAGAAATTGGTTTTATTAATCGGAGAGACGATCGGATGGCAGGAGCTGATCTTTATCGGTATTCTTGCGCTGATATTTTTGGGCCCGCGCAAGCTGCCGACGATGGCGCGTACCATCGGAAAATATATGGCGGAATTTCGCCGCGCTGCGACGGAATTTAAATCCACTTGGGAGAGCGAGGTTTCTTCGATCACTACCGACTTTAAAGAAGAGCTGAAAGATACGAACAACGATCTGCGGATGCTCGAGCTTTTGGATGCGCCGAAGCCGGTAGAAAATTCGATCGGCAGAAATCAAAATGCGACGGAAGAAAACGGCGCGGCAGCGAACAGCGCTACGAACGGTGCAGAGAATGGGGCGCAGCTAGAGCCGCCGACCGTCACTCAGGTAGAGCCTTCACAAATGGATCGGATCAAAGAAACCCCCGTGAGCGAAACGGCAGCCGAAACGGTAAAGGAAAGTAAAAAAGACTGGCTGTGATCACGCCTCACCGCCTCGGAATAAATGGAACAAACAATCGATAGCAGCGAAGATCAATTAGGCGGGCAAATGTCCTTTTTGGAACATTTAGACGAATTCCGCAAGCGTCTGATCCGTGCCATTATTTTTGTTGCGCTGGCGTTTATTTTCTGCTGGTTCGTGTCCGACCGCATTTACAATTTCCTGGCGGTCCCGGTTCAGAGAGCTCTGGCTTATGCGCAAACGCGCCAGATAAAAGTAGAAGGAAAAAGCGGTGAAGAAACCATCCAGCCGCTGGCCAGTTTGCGTGAAGGAGATACGGGCAGATTTGTTTTCGACAAGGCGAGCAAACTGGGGATCATCTCGGTCCCGGTCGGAACGTCGGTCAACGTCGAGGTTAGTAATGACAACGAAGGCAAGCTTGGCGTCTTTACGACGGAACAGATCCTGACCAACAGCGCAATAATTCCGACGGGCGTTCGGCTGCCGCTCGACCTGACGGTAAAACCATCGGATGCGCCCGGCGCCGAAGGACAGCTGATCGTGACCACCGCGGTCGAACCTTTTACTCTTTATGTGACAGTTTCGCTTTATGCGGCGATCGCGCTTTCGGTGCCGTTTTTGCTTTTACAGATTTGGGGATTTATTTCGCCGGCGCTGTATAAACATGAGCGCGGTTATGTAACGCCGTTCATTTTGCTTTCGTCAATATTTTTTGTCGGCGGCATGGCGTTCGCGTATTATGTTTTATTTCCGCCGTCGGTGACATACCTGCTCGGGCTTGGGCCAGGATTTTCAGTTGATGTTAAAGGCGACGGATTATTTCGATCTGATCACGCTGATCATGCTGGCGATGGGGTTGATCTTTCAAATGCCGGCGATCACTTATATTCTCTCTAGAATAGGGATCGTTAATGCCAAGATGCTGCTAAAAAGCTGGCGGCTGGCGATCGTCATCATACTGATCGTGGCCGCGGTGGTTTCCCCGACCGGTGACGTGCCGAATTTGATGCTCTTTTCGGCGCCGATGGTGTTTCTTTACATGATCTCTATTCTGGTCGCTTTTATCTTCGGGAAAAAACGGAAAACGGATGAGCAGGCGGGATTTGTCTAAAATAACGCCCGGAATAAGTGTTTATAAGGGTTTAGGCAACCTGAGACAAGCCGAAACGCATCTTGATCTTTAGACGGTGTAGTGTCTAAATTTATTGCTTTCGCAGCGTATATTGAATAAAATTAACTCTTTTGAATTACAAGACTGCCGAGAATAGCCGGGAGATCGCTTTTATGTCTGAAATGAAAAAAATCCGCAATATTATTTTTGTTGTTGTTCTAACAACTCTGGCCTCGTCTTTTGCCTTTGCGCAGAAGCCGCAGCCCTCGGTCGATCCGAGTGAAAAAGTGCGTAACGTTAAGCCCGAACTCAAAAGGGCTTATAAGGATTGGCTGGAGAAAGACGTAGCTTACATTATTACGTCGGAAGAAAAACGGGCCTTTAAACAGCTGCAAACGGATGAAGAGCGCGAAAATTTTATCGAAAATTTCTGGCGCCGCCGCGATCCGGATCCGGACACCGAGGAAAATGAATTTCGCGAAGAATATTACGAACGTATCGCCTATTCCAACGAACATTTCTCTTCCGGCATCCCGGGCTGGAAAACCGACCGCGGCCGTATCTATATAACCTTTGGCAAACCGGACGAAAAAGAAACGCACCCGACCGGCGGCGGTTATGACCGCCCGAGCTATGAAGGCGGCGGTTCGACGACCACCTATCCTTTTGAAGTTTGGTTCTATCGCCATCTGGATAACGTCGGCGACGGCATCGAGATCGAATTTGTCGATCCGACCGGCACCGGCGAATACCGCATAGCCCGCAGCCCGAATGAAAAAGACGCGATGCGTACAGTTCCCGGCGCAGGTTTGACGCTGGCGGAACAATTAGGGTTTAGCTCTAAAGCAGACCGCATTACCAATGCCGGCAACGGCGGCGCTAACTATATGCGCGAGCAGGATGCGCCCTTCCGCCGGATGGAGATCATCACTGCCCTGCAGCGTCCGCCCCAAGTTAAATTCAACGATCTGCAGGCGGCTTTGACCGATTCGGGGCTGATCGATAATAACCCGCTCGATTTCGGAATGCGTGTCGATTTCTTTCGCCAATCGGACGACCGCGTAATGGTCGACCTTTACCGTGCAGGCGGAAAACCGGGAATTGGTTTTCAAGGAAGTCGGCGGAGTTCCGACCGCGAGGATGAACATCTTCGGCCGCATCACCAGCGTCTCTAATAAACGGACGGGAATTTTCGAAGATACCGTTACGGCGGATTCGACCGCCGAAGACCTGGCGCAGGTTAAAGACCGGAAATCTGTTTATCAAAAAGGCTATGTCCTGATGCCGGGCACTTACAAAGTGGATGTGGTGGTCCGTGATGTCGAATCCGGCAATCGCGGAATCATCAGCAAGGGATTTACGGTTCCGAAATATGAAGCCAGCAAGCTTAATACTTCGACGCTGATCCTTGCTTCCAGTCTTTACAGCACCACCGATCGCGATATCGGCGGCCAGTTTGTGATCGGCGATAAAAAAGTCATTCCGAATCTTTCCGGTATCTATAAGAGAGGCCAGGACGTTGGGGTTTATATGCAGGTTTATAACACCGGTATCGACCAGACGACGCTGCGGCCTGCCGTGGATGTGGAATATGTTCTGTCAAAAGGCGGCAAGGAACTCTTGCGGCAATCCGAAGATTGGTCCGGCCTCAGCGATTCGGGGCAGCGGCTGACCTTGGCCCGTTTGCTTCCGACGTCGCAGTTAGACGCCGGCGAGTATGAACTGAAGATCCGTATCAAAGACCGGGTGACCGGCCAGATGCAGGAGCCGAGCGAGAAATTCACGATCATATCGCAGTAAATTTTTCGGCAAAATTTCGCGGTCAAAATACGGCCCCTGCCATAAAAAGCAGGGGCTTTATTATTAGTGGTTAATGGTGAATGATTAGGGATCAATCTAAGAGGCGTTGCCATAAATTCGTTTCTTCAATTCAAAACCTTAAGGCGTGGAACTTGACCTTCGTGTGTTTCGTGTACTTCGTGGTTAATTTCAGGAATTTTTACCACGAATCACACCAAACACACGAAATGTTCTAACTTCATTATGTTTGAAACGGAAAGATTAAAATTCGTGCTCTACGAAGAAAATCTGTATGAAGATTTTGCCCGGCTTTTCACCGATGAAGAGGTGATGAAGTACGTCGATAAGGGAGTGCTCAGCCGCGAGGCAGTCGATGCATTATGGCGCCGCCTGGTCGACGAATTTTATCCCAAAGGGATCAAAACAATTTGGGCGGTGCTGGCAAAAGAAGACGGCCGCTTTATCGCCAACGCCAGCATTCGCCCGCGGCCCGAGTATAGACACGAAATGGAGATCGGCTATGTTCTGGCGAAAAACGAATGGGGCAAAGGCTACGCCACGGAGATCGCAATGCGCCTGGTCGCTTACGGTTTTGATGAATTAAAACTCGGCGCGGTTTACGCCACCGTCGATACCGGCAATGAAGCTTCAAAGCGGGTGCTGGAAAAATGCGGGATGAATATGGTGCGTACGGAATACGACGAACAGGGAAAATTTTATGTGTATGGCGTAAAGCGGTAAAACGGTTTAGAGTTCAAGCTTCAGCTTGTCTTATTTCAGTATCAAAGACAAATTAAAAGTTTGAACTCTAAACCGTTTTACGATCCTGACTAAAGTTGTCGTACCAGAGTTGAAAGACCAGCAGCGTCCATAGTTCTTTATGATGGCTGGCAACGCTTTTTTCGTGTTCAGCAATAAGTTTTTGCACATATAGCGGGTTAAATAAACCCTGTGTTTTCAATCTTTCCGGCGACAGCAGATCATTCATCAGCGGATTAAGTCGTCCGCGCAGCCACTGCGCAACGGGAATGCCGAATCCTTTTTTCGGGCGCTGCAAAATACTTTTCGGGAGCATATCCTTTACTGCTTCTTTAAGAATATACTTCCCTTTGCGGCCATGCAGTTTGTATTCAGGCGGTAGCGAAGCGGCATACTCTGCAATGCGCGGGTCTAGAAACGGCGCGCGGGTTTCGAGCGATACCGCCATCGCGGCGCGATCGACCTTGGTCAAAATATCCTCCGCCATGTAGAAATTCATGTCGAGAAACTGCATCTGCTCGATGCGGTTTTCGGCGTCGCAGGTCGCGAGCAGATCTTTTGCGCCGCGATAAATATCGGAAGAAGTATTTGCGAGAACATCGCCGGTCAGCAGTTGCTTCTGCGCATCGATAGAAAACGAACCGAACCAGGAATGATGGCGCGTGACGGTATCGTAATTTGCCGCCCGAATAAAACGCTTCGCTTTGTAATCAAGTGAAAGATTTTTTGAGCTGACCGGCAAACTATTTACCAGCGGCGCGATCACGCCCATTGCGCAAGATGCGCGGAACCCGGTCGTAGAGCTGCGCCATGCGATGGGCGTAATACATCGGGTAGCCGGCAAAAATTTCATCGCCGCCGTCACCGCCCAGCGCGACCGTTACGTGTTTGCGCACAAAACGCGCGAGCAAAAACGTCGGCATCAGCGAACCGTCTGAGAGCGGTTCATCCAGCCATTGTGCCGATCTCGCTGATAAGCTCGCCGCGGTGTCGACGCTTAAGCGGTCTTCGTAATGCTCGGTGCCGAGATGGCGTGAAACTTCGCGCGCATAATTTCGATTCGTCAAACGAATCTTCCTCAAAACCGATGGAAAAAGTTTTTACCGTTTCGGTCGCGTGCTGCACCGCAAATGCAGCGACTGTCGATGAATCGACACCGCCGGAAAGCAAGATGCCCAGCGGCACGTCGGCGACAAGCCGCATGCGCACGGCATCCGAAAGCAGCTCTCTTAAATGCTCGGCGGCCTCTTTTATCGACGGAGTTTCGTCCGGTTTTTTAAAGCTCAGCGACCAGTAGCGGTCGTCTTTATCTCGCCGTTCTCCAGTAGTCAATTTATGCGCGGCGGGCAGTTTGTTGATGCCCTTGTAGATCGACTGCGGCGCGGGGACATAGTCAAAGGAAAGATAATGACCGCAGCGCATCGAGGTCTAATTCTGCCTTTACCGCCGGATGCGCGAGCAGCGCTTTGGTTCCGAAGCCCAGATCAGCTTGCCGTCAAATACACCGTAATAAAGCGGCTTTTCGCCAAACCGGTCGCGGGCGATCATCAGCTTTTTTCCGCATGTCCCACAGCGCGAAAGCGAACATTCCGTTCACGTGCTCGACAGCATTGCTCGCCGTACTCCGCATAAAGATGCGGCAAAATCTCGGTGTCGGATTGGTCGCGAATTTGTGACCGCGTCTTTCCAGCTCGGCACGCACCTCGCGGTAGTTGTACAGCTCGCCGTTCATCATCACGATGACGGATCGGTCTTCGCTATAAACCGGCTGGTCACCGGTATGCAGGTCGATGATCGGAAAGCCGCCGCATGCCGAGCGCAACCCCGGCATCTGCCCACAACCCTTCAGAATCAGGCCCGCGATGACGATCGCTTCGCACATCGAGTGCAGCACCGCCTCGTCGGGTCTTCGATGAGCTGCTAGCGTCTAAATTTGCCCAACCGGCGATTCCGCACATAAGAAATTTTAGCCGCGGATTACACAGATTAACACGGATAAAATCAGATCAGTGCAAATCCGTGTTTATCTGCAGCTTATTTAAACCCTATCTTCTCCCTCACCGCATATATCGCCTTGTCCTGCGACTCGTGATATGTGCGCACGAGCAACTCAGCCAGCAGTCCCATCAGGAAAAACTGGACCGAGATCGCGAACATCACGATGCACAGTACCGGCAGCGGCGTTTCGACAAAATCCGCATGGTAGCGTTCGGGCAGGCCGATGTAGCGCGAAAGTTTCAAGAAGACCGCGTACAGCCCGGCCAATATCGACGCCACGAAGGCGATCATGCCGAACGTGCCGAAAACATAGATCGGCTTGGTGTGATACTCGGCCATGAATTTGATCGTCATCAGATCGAAGACGACCTTGATCGTGCGCGAAATGCCGTACTTCGATTTGCCCATCGTGCGGGCGTGGTGGTCGACGGGAATTTCGGTGACGCGGGCCCCGGCCCAGCTGGCATAGATCGGGATAAAGCGGTGCATCTCGCCGTAGAGCTTTACGTCCTGGATGCACTTCGCGGCGATAGGCCTTGAGCGAGCAGCCGTAATCGTGCAGCGTGAACGCCGCCGATCCAGGAGATTATGCGGTTGGCGATCTGCGACGGGATCTTGCGCGAGATCAGCTTGTCCTGGCGGTTCTTTCGCCAGCCGGAGACGACGTCGTAGCCCTCGTCGAGCTTTTCCAGCAGGCGGGCGATGTCGGCCGGGTCGTTCTGCAGATCGGCGTCCATCGGGATCAGAATTTCGCCGCTGCGCCGCGTCGATGCCGGCGGACATCGCGGCTGTCTGGCCGTAGTTGCGCCGCAGACGAGATCACGCGCACGCGATCGTCGCCAGCCGCTATCTCTTTTAAGATCGCGAGGCTTTTATCCGTCGAACCGTCGTCAACATAGATCACCTCGGCCGTTTTGCCGAGCGCGTCGAGCGCCGCCGCGATCTTCTGCATGCATCGGCCGCAGGTTTTCTTCTTCGTCCAGGACGGGCAGGAAAAGTGATATCTCAGGCTTCGTTTCCATTTGGTTAGACCATCAAACTTAATAATGTAAGCTTTTCCGGCGAAAAAATACAGTTTGGGTGAGAGCCGGGGATATGGAGTCAGAACCGGGAACGCAGTGACCGGGTAATGAGCGCAGCGAAAAACCAATAGTAAATGGCCCGTCGGACAAGAACCCGGTCACTGCGTTCCCGGTTCTGACCTCATCACGGCGCACGCCGACGGCGAAAAAAGGAGGCTGCTACGCGCAGAAACAAAAGCCCCTAAAGCAGCGTAAACAATAAGTAACACCTGTCATAAACATCCGATTTGAAGTGTTTACTATCTGAAACTTTCTAAAGCAGCAGGAGACAAGTAGATGAACCTTAGAAACCGTACGTTTTACGCGGCATTTTTATTACTGATCACGCTTATTTGCGGCCAAATTACGGCAGTTTTTGCCCAACCGGGCGCAAATCCCTTCGACGGCCTGACAAAAGGCCAGGTGTTCCACGGTTTTCGCACCGAAGCCATTTACCTGGATGATGCCGGATAAGCCGATCGGCGGCCGTTTTATTCACGAGCGAACCGGCTTTACGCTCGACCTGCTGCAGATCCAATCCGTGCCGCAGGCGTTTATCTACGCCAATACTTTTACGGTTTCCGATATGGGCGAGCCGCACACGCAGGAACACCTGCTGATCGGCAAAGGCAACAAAGGGCGCAACATCAATGTGCGGCAGAGTATGTCGCTCACGCAATCGAACGCTTCGACCTATCAGACGCTACACGAATTATCAGTTCAACACGGCGGGCGGCGCCGAAGCGTTTTACGAGCTTTTCAACGAGTATATCGACGTGCTGCTGCATCCGGATTACACCGAGGAAGAAGTGCGCCGCGAGGTCCGCAACTGGGGCGTCACCGAAAATCCCGACAAGACGCTGCGGCTGGAAGAAAAAGGCTCGGTCTATAACGAAATGACCAGCTCGATGAATAACCCGGATTGCCGGCTTTACGATGCGTCTTTAAGAATGCTCTATGGCGATGCGCATCCGATCGTCGTTTAATGCCGGGGGCACGCCGGACGGCATTCGCAAAATGACCGCCGGCGATATCAAGCGCTATCACGAAGCAAATTATCACCTGGGAAATATGGGCGCGGTGGTTTCCGTGCCGAAAGATATGACGCTGGATACGGTGCTGACACGGATGGACGCGCTTTTGCGGCTGCCGAACCGAAAACCGAAAAGCGCGATTATATGACCGTCGATAAACTGCCCGCGCCAAAATCGGCGGAGCCGGGCACGATCCGCATCGATCGAATTTCCCAGCGAAAATGCGCAGCAGCCGTCATCGATGTTTTTCACCTATCCGGCCACCCTGAAACTCGATCTTTACGGAAAAGCTTTTGCTCGATAATTTCCTCGGTGTTTTTGCCGGCGACGCCAATACCAATCTCTACAAAAAATTTATCGACAGTAAAACCCGCGAGCTGGATACGGGCGCGCAAAATGTCTACAGCTACATTGATGATTCGCCCGGTTTTCCCGTCTGGGTGGTGTTGTCGGACGTGCCGGCCGCCAATCTGACCGCTGACAAAGCAGCCCTGGTCCGGCAAAAAATCACGGAAGAATTTGCGCGCGTCGCGGCTTTTAAAGACGATTCGCCGGAGCTAAAAGAATTTAACGACCGTTTTCGCAACTCTTTGACTGACTATCGCCGCACGCTTTCCAAATTTGTCAATACGCCGCCCGGGATTCGGTTTTCGCAATGGCGGCAACGGTTACGGCTGGCTGTGGCAAACACGTTATCTGAACACCGAAAATGATTTTCGCAAATCCGTAACGATGAAACCGGCAGATGGCAAAGGCCGAAGCGCTGCTGGCGAGCGGGAAAAATTTCTGGCGCGATTACCTGGCGAAATGGAAATTTGCCGAAACCAAACCTTACGGCGCGGTGGGCAAAGCCAACCCCGAACTTGATCCAGCAAGAACAGCAAGCCCGAAAAGCGCGCGCCGACGCGGAAGTAGCCGGTTTGAAAACAAAATATGACGTGAGCGACGATCAGGAAGCGATCCGGCGCTACAAAGCCGAATATGACGCGACCACCGCGGAGCTGGAAAAACTGGAGCAGGGAAGCACGGCAAAATTCATCGAAAATCCGCCGCTGACCTTAGACGACCAGATCGATTACAAAGAGTCGATGATCGGCAAGGTAAAGCTGGGCGCTTCGACCTTTGACAATATGACGGGCGCGACCAGCGGGCTGGCGCTGCGGCTCGACGCGTGCCGGAAAACGAGCTGGTCTATCTTTCCTCGCTGCCCGAGCTGCTGCGCAGCACCGGCGTCATCAAAGACGGCAAGGCGCTTTCTTACGAAGAGATGTCCGAAATGCTCCGCAAGGAGATCTTGACCTGTCTCGGGTACGATGTCTTTGCCGGCTACCGATCGCTACGAATCGGATGAGTTGCGCCGCGGCTCGGGCAATGACCCGGCCGAATCCGCGCGCGCGGTCGCGTGGATGAAGCTCATCCTGCAAAACCCGAACTGGCGCAAGGAAAATCTTCCGCGCATCCGCGACGTCGTCGATCAGCAGCTCAGCGGTTTGCGCCGCATAATGCAGGGCTCGGAAGAAGCGTGGGTGAATAATCCGGCGGATGCTTACCGCCATCAAAATAAACCGCTGTATCTGGCGACCACCTCGTTTTTGACGCAGGCGCATAATGGGCATGCGCTTGCGCTGGATGCTAAAAGACGCCGGCGCCGCGGCGGATGCCAAAGCCATTGACGGCTATTTAACGAAACTCGCCGGCGCCAGCTCTGCGGGAAATCGCGACGAATTAAAAACGCTCGTGACCGCTATGGGCGGCGACAAGGCGCAAGCGGAAAAGATCAGCGCCGGTTTGAAAACCTACTACGATGAAATGAACGCGCTGCCGCCCGCGGCCCGCAAACTGGCGGAAGACGCCGCAAATGATCTGAGCCAGACGCTGGGCGATATTCCCGATCCTTCGCTCGCGGCTGATTGGGCATATCTGTGCAATGAGATGAGGCAGGGACCTTGCGCAAGGGCCGGAAAAAACCCTGGCGCAGCTGGATACGCTTCGCCGCCGTTTGCTCAATGTAAATGATGCGCGGATGTTTTACATCGGCTCGGCCTCGACGCGGCAGAAACTCGAACCCGGTTTTGCGGACCTGCTCAGCGGTTTCGATACGGCGAAGAACGCCCGGACTAATTTTGCCGCGACGCGGCGCATCGAAGAGCGCCTGTCGGGCCGCGGTGAAACGACGGCAAAACCTGTATACGTTGGGCTTATGGCGCCGAATATGACGGGAGGCGTGATCATGAACAGCGCGACACTGGTCAGCTACGCCGACTATAACGATCGCGATAAGATCCTGGATTTTCTCGCTTCCAAGCTCTACTCCGGCGCCGGGGCGCACGCGGTATTCTCTAAAACCATCGGCGCCGGGCTGGCCTACAGCAACGGAGTTTCGAGCAGCGCGGGAACCGGCCTGATGAGTTACTACGCGGAGCGAACTCCGGAGATACCACAGACCCTGCGCTTTGCGATGGGCGAAGTAAAACGCCCGCTGGATACCCCGCTTAGTGAATATGTGACCGCGCTGGCTTTTAATTCGCGCGCGTCTTCACCGTATGAGGCACGCGGCGAAGCGATGGCGGGCAATATGGCTGACGGCTTTACGCCCGAGGTGGTTTCGCGTTTTCGCCGCGCGATCCTCGAGGCAAGAAAAATCCCTAACCTTTCCGCGGAATTGTTCAAACGAAAAGACCGTGTCTATGAGCGCGTGTTTCCCGGCTACGGTATGCGCGGCAAAGACGTGGCGGGATCAAACTTCTTTGTCATCGGCCCGGAAAAACAAATGGCCGCCTATGAAGCGTACCTGAAGATCGGTAGAAGGCGCCGATACTAAATTGTACCGGTTGTACCCGCGCGATTTTTGGATGGTGATGAAATAAAGCCGCACGATTCTTTATTCGCCACGAATGTCACAAAATAACACGAATTAGAAAATTCTCTATTCGCGTTATTTGTGACATTCGTGACCGTTATCTGCGATCCTTTATTACAGTCCTAATTTTTTAACCAGGGCTTTAAATCTCTTGTCCTTGCGCAGTCCGTCGAGCCTGGAATCAACCTTCAGGGCGGAGAGCGAACTGTCGCGCATTTCAAAGGCTTTGTCGAGGTAGATAAAAGCTTCATCCGCTTCGTCTAATGCCGCGTGTATCATTGCCATGTAATACGGGGGAACATAGCTTACTTTTTCCGCTTCCTTTAGCTCATCGAGCAATTCCCGGGCTTTATCATTTTCCCCTGATAGCGCGTAAGCGATTGCCATAGCAGAGCTTATCATCGGCGATCTATCCATTTCCGCGGCTTTTTGGTAATGCCGCAGCGCTTCCTTATACTTGCCCATTTCCGCGCAGCAATAACCGAGCGACCAGTGCCCGCCCCAGAAATACGGTTGGATGTCTATCAGGTTTTGCGCTTTTTCCGCCGCATTTTCAAACTGCCTCGCGAATCCATAGGAAACTATCAAAAACCAGTTTACGCCGATCGAAAACGGATCGAGGCGCTTAGACGTTTCAGATTCGACGATGGCTTCGTCATGCCTGCCCAAGACGCTTAACAGCCAGCCGTACCACTGATGCGCGGGAGCAAAATTCGGATTAAGCTGGATCGCGCGCCGGTAATGTTTTTCGGCTTCGCTCCAATTCCAGTCAGTGCTTTGCAGCGCCGCGCCGAAAAAAGTGTGCCCTTCGGCAAGGTTGGGATCTAGCTCGATTGCCTTCGCCGCTTTGTCTTTGACGGTTTGCAGCGCTTCTTTTGGATTTAAATAAAGATCGGCGGCGATCCAATTCGCTTCGGCGATCCCGGCGTAGGCCAGCGCATAATCCGGATCGAACTCCAGTGCTCGTTCAAAAGACCCGATGGCTTTATGAAAATTTTCAAGTGTGAACTTATTGGCGTAAAAGCGTCCCTTAAGATAGGCTTCGTGCGCATCGGGATTTTCCGTGTAATGTTTTTTTAGCAGCGATATTTCATCGGCGCTCAGATGCAGCGACAGCGCTTCGGCCACGCGCTCGGCGATCGAATCTTCCACGGAAAAAATATCGGTGAAATCCCCGTCAAACTTTTCCGCCCAAAGGGGGTTTCCCGTCGAAACATCGACCAATTGAACGGTCACGCGAAAACGCTCAGCCTGACGGCGAATGCTTCCTTCCAGCACGGCGCCCACGCCCAGCTCAGCCCCGGCCTCGCCCGGCGGCTTTTCACTTTGCGCGTAATGCAGGATGGAGCTGGTCGGGCGTACGGCGACTTTGCGGCTATTGCTCAGCCGCGTGATCAGCGCGTCAGCCATTCCTATGCCCAGAAACTCATCGCCGCCGCCGCCGTCTCCGCCAGCGCCTAAAATTTTGAACGGCAGGACCGCGATCATCGGAGTCGGCGGCGCAGTGGTTTCAACCCCAGGTTTAACGGCAGATAGCTCAGCCTTATTTTCCAATACGGCGGCAAAGCGATAGCCGCGCTTAGGGACGGTTTCTATATAGATGGGGTTGGCGGCGTCATCGCCGATCGCCTGGCGGATCTCTTTGATAACGCGGGTCAGGGCGTTATCGGTGACAAAACTTTCTTTCCAGACCTGTTCAAATATTTCCTGCTTTTCCACCAGGCGGCCGTCTTGTTTTATCAGGTAAATCAGGACGTCAAAAGCCCGCGGCGTAAGGCTCCGCGCACGCCCTGCTTTTTGCAGGCGAAAATTTTTCTCGTCGACCGTTACGTCATCAAAACAAAACATTATTTACTGGCAGATCTTTATCACGGTTTTATCAGAGTTTTGTCATTACCGCAATTTTAGAGGCAGGTATATTCACATCATTGGAAAGCGACAGTTTCCAAAATTAATTTATTCAGGAGATAAGAAAAAGTGAAAAAGATATATTCATTATTGATCGCAGCATTATTTTTAACTGTACTTAGCATCGCGGCCCCGGCGCAAGCAAAGGAGCTGGCCGCTCCGCAGACACCGGTAGAAGTAACCGGAACATGGCTCTTTGACCTCGAGTGCGGGTGTGACGGGCTGGCCGCCAAAGGTTTTTTGCCGATGGCGACCAATCTTCCCCAGATCGCAAGATCGCTGACCGGCACGGACACTCAGGCGCCATTCAATGCGGTGGGAACTTTTAACGCGGACGGCACCTTTGCTGAAAACACCTTTGTCGAATACCTTACGCCGCAAACCACGTCTGCCCGCGGTGTCTGGGAAAAGATCAGCAGCCGCCAGGTCGCCGTCACTCTCTATGGGATAGTGATAGGCAGCAGCGCCCAGCCGGAATTTCAGGGTACGTACAGGGTGCGCTGGAATTTATATTTCAACCAGCGCGCAGACCGCCTCAGCGGCCCTTATACGGTCGATGTCTATGCACCGGACGGCAGCCTGGTTTTCAGCTTTAACGGAACATCGGAAGGCCGGCGCGCAACGTCCGAACGCCTGCTGCCGTAGACTCAGGGAAACGGCCGCGACGAAAGCGGTGAGCTGTAAAGCAGTGAGCGGAAATGGACCTCTTACTTGCTGCCGGCAGCTTCACCGCTTACTTTTTTTGGCGACGATGACGATCGAAACGCCGAAGGGAATATTCGCGCGCCCCAGCCAGAATCTTTCCGCGCTGAAGATCTTTCCGAAGAGCCCGTTAAGGGCCGAGATGTTGATGTTGTTTTCCGAGGCCGGTTTGAGGCCGGTAAGTTTCATGATAGTGCGCCCCGCGAGCACCGGCGCAAAGAAAGTGATGTTGGCATAGGTTGCGCGCTCTACTGCGAAACCGGCTTTCTTGAGTCGCTCGACGATCTGCGCTTTAGTGTAGCGGATGCGGTGGTTGGAAATATCGTCCTGCACACCCCAGAGCCACATAAACGCAGGAACGAAGATCAGCGCGCGCCCGTCTTCCGTCATTACGCGGTTCATTTCCTTTAGGCCGGCAACGTCGTCATCCAAATGCTCTACCACGTCAAGCGCGGTCACGATGTCAAAACTCTGATCGGCAAAAGGCATTTCTTCCGCCAGGCCTTTTTGCACCTTCAAGCCTTTTTGCCGGCAAAACTCCAGCGCGTCATCCGATACATCTACGCCCTCAGCCTCGCCGAATTGCGGCAAGCATCTCGAGATTTGCGCCCGTGCCGCAGCCAACATCCAATATTTTGGGATTTTGAGATCTTAGATTTTGGACTATGGTTTTTGAGAAAACTTTCCAGAATAGCGCGCCGCCCGACAAACCACCAATGCGAGCCTTCAACCTCGTGCATTATGCCGTAGGTGTGCTGCTCCATTTCTTTTGCCAGACTTTGACTCATCGCAAATTAATCTTGTCATAGAAGACGAAAACTGAAAAGCCGGCACGGCGAGCGATACCGTTAGTAGCGGTCAGTATCGGAAATGTGCCCGTAAACCTGGGAGCGCAGGCATCTTGCCTGCAAGATCGCGTAGCGATCTAAATTCAATTTATTTTGACAAGTTAGCGCGGACAAGCCACGCTTGCAGGCAAGATGCCTGCGCTCCCAGGAAGGGCGTCTGAATTTCCTTTTAGAATGCAAATTGACCGCTACCGAACTGCGGATCTTCTTCTAAAAACCGCTTTTCCTGTGCTATCTTCGTCCTGCAAATAAGTCCAAAGCCGAACTGCTTCTCGCTTTAGCTTTTCGGAGACTGCCGTATGTCACAAATGACACGGTAGAGAATTTTAATTCGTGTTATTTGTGACATTCGTGGCGAATAAAGAATCGTGTAGCTTTACATATGAATGAGAAAACCGGCTATTTGTGTATAATCGCCGGATAAACGGTATGAAAATAACACTGGCATTTTTAATAATCGCGCTTCTTTCGCTCGTGGCTGCTGCGCAGAGTGTTTCGGCCGACAAGAGTTTCGCGGCGAATATCAAGAAATTCAAGTTGGAAAAATACAGCGTGGGCGAGGATGCCTCGAGCGGGTACGATTACCTTATCTACAAACGGGGAGCAAAGATCGTAAAAATTCGCACCATTTGGAGCAGCAGCGCCAACCCGAAATGGTGGGTCGAGGATGCATATTATGAATCGGATATGCCCGTCCTGTATGTAAAGCTGAAGCTGACCAAGCGACAGTTCAAATCGGTGGTGCGCGGCAGCCTGATCGCGCTTACGGTGACCGACAAGTTCTATTTTAAGGATTCAAAGCTCGTTAAATGGATCGAAAATGGCAAGGCCGTTTTAACCACCGATACGCGTTGGCGGGAGATGGAAAAAGAAGCGCTTATGTCGGCAAAAGACGCCCTGGAATTTTACCCCGAACTCAAAGAGCTTTAATTGCCGGGATGCGCGCGTTCCCGGACATCAAGATGGATCAGGCGCTCATTGTTAGCCACTAATTACACAAATAACACGAATTAAAGATTCTTATTCGTGCTATTTGTGCCATTCATGGCAAGTTATTTCACTTCGCCAAACCCGCACCACGAATTTTGATTATGCCAGATGATCTCGACATTTTCGGCGTCGATCTCTTTCCACCACTCTTCAAATTCTTCTTTTGAAATATAAAACGCCGTCGGCGCGACCAGATGGTCGAAGACGATATTGTGCTGCTCGCGCCAGCCGAAGCTGCCGAGATGGTTCAGATAATCGTTGTAAAAAAGCCTTTGCCGCTACGGGTGCGGTTTTGTCGAGCGGGTTGTAAACCAGTCTTGGTGCCGAGAAAAACGCCGAGCGTCGGAAGTTTTGGAAAGCTGAGAAAGCGCGGCTGGATGATTTTCGAAGTAAAGCTTTCGCGCATCGGGATTAACGTAATTCGTGATCCATTCGTTGTTTTCCGCGCCGTAAACCCAGGCGGAAATCTGCCCGCCTTTTTTTACTTTCGAGGCGAGCGAAACAAAAGCTTTTTTCGGGTCGGGCGTGTGATGCAGCACGCCGACGCTAAAGGCGTAATCGAAAGCGCGTTTAACGGCAGCTTGAAAATGTCGGCCTGGACGATGTGCGCGTTCGGCAAATCGCGGGTCGCCGCAAAAGCCGATTCGACCGCCGCGCTCAAATCGATTCCGACGACTTCTTTCGCGCCCCATTCGGCCGCCAGTCGTCGTGTGGCGGCCTTTGCCGCAGCCGCCTTCGAGCACGATTTTATCTTTGAAAAAATTCCGGTTTGACCGGCTGCAGCCAGCCGAGAAACTGCTCGTTATATTTTGTCGTCTTCCTGCGTGAAATGCGTCCACTGCCAGCCGAAATTTTCGGCGGTTTCGGCTTTGTCCTGTTCGATTTTCGACAAATCGGCAAAACGCGGAACGCCGCGCACGACTTTGTATTCGCGCGAATTTTTCTTGCACGACAGCACACCTTCGATGATTTCGCTTCGCCGTCATATTCCGAGGCCGAAGCCAGCAAAATATCGCCGCCGCAAGCCGGACAGGCGAAAAGGTCTAAAAGTTTTTCTTTCATCTAAATCAGCTACCGAAGGCCCCAAAGAACACAGAGAATTTTTACGGGGATAAAAGGGATGAACAGGATAATTTCCTTATATCCCATGCACCCCCTTATCCCCTTTATATACTCGGGTTATTCTAACCGTATTTCTTTATTGTTTCATTCCGGGCGGGCTAATTTTTATTTACCGCATCATACAGCGAACGCCATGAGCGGTGCAGCAGATCGTCGATCTTTTGCCAGTCTTCCTCGGTCACGCCGCCTTGCTCTGCCTTGTTGTCGCGGATGTTCATTGCTTCGGCGCGCAAGACGCCGTGCTCCATAAAGTCCTGGCCGGGTTGGTTATAGACGGCTGAGGCGGTTTCGGCCAGGGCTCGGGCAAGGTCGCCTTCCTGGTGTTTTTTGCGTTCGCGATGGACGATCCACCACTCGAGTTCAAGTTTTGCGGCTTTGCGCAAGTCAAAATCCGTCGTGCTCAGATCGTGTATCTCGCCGTAAAATCTTTCCACATCCGGCAAGGCCTTTTCGTAGTCTTCGCGTCCCTTTCCGTCTTTAAAAACAAAAGCGGCCTTGGTCGCATAGAAGGCGGTCAGCTGACGCCGCCAGAACGGCAGGCGGTATTGTTTTTGCAAAAGTTCGGTCAGCTCGCGGTAGAGTTTAAATCTCTGGCGGCTGTAATATGAACGCCACATTGCCGTGTCTAACCGCGCCACCTCATCCGCATCAAAATCGCGAATGTTCACCTTAAGCGGAGCGTTCAAATCGTATGTGATCCAGCCCGCCAGCAGCACGATCACAAACAATAAGCCGAATAAAATTTTGAGCAGGATCTTGCACATAGAAAACGGTTTAGAGCTCAAGCTTTAGCTTGTCTAAGCCCTGATCGAAAGAACAAACTAAAGTTTGAACTCTAAACCGCTTAAACAATTCGCATCTTTTCAATTTTAGATTCAAAATTCGCGAACTCAACCTCGGGAAAAGGCTGGCGCCAGTTGAATTCAAATTCATCGGTGTGGCGGTCGGCGTGGAGTTGGGAAAAGGTTTCGTGAAAGGCGCGGACTATTTCAGCGGTGGCGCCTTCATAAAAAAATACAGTTTCGCGCTCGGCGTCTTCACGTTCGTCGGTCGGGTATTGGACGATCTCGACTTTTGCGTTTTGTCCCGCTTTGTGAAAAACAAAATCGAATTCTTCCGGGTCCCGATTCCATCTCAGAATATGCGTAAAAGCAGGTTTGTCACGATCGAGCAGATCGGCCAGCACGGTAAGGAGTTCCGGCAGGGCGTGTTCGTGCGGCGCGTGGGCGGTCGTCGTATGAAACTCACTTGCGCCGGCGGTAAAACCGATCGACATCCAGCCGCACTGGGGAGAATTAAAACTAACCTCAAAGTTTTCCGGCATATTTTTTATAGCCACAAAAAGGCGCAGAAATCACAAAAATAATTTTACTGGCTTTGTGGTTTCCGATAGATAGATATGGTAACTTTTAGGTTCAAATTGCACAAAGACCGCGGCCGGTTTCAAGTGGATGCAGCGCCGAATCGGAATACAGGCCGACCATCTAAAATCAATGAAGCAATACCACGAACTTCTCAGGACGATCCTAAAAAACGGCACGCGGCACGAAGACCGTACCGGCGTGGGAACGATCTCGCATTTCGGGCACCAGATGCGCTTTGACCTGCGCGCCGGGTTTCCGATCGTCACTACCAAACGAGTGCCTTTTCGCTGGGTGGCGGAAGAGCTGTTCTGGTTTCTTTCCGGCGATACGAGCGAGAAAAATCTGCGCGCGCGCGGCGTAGATATCTGGGCCGAATGGGCCGATGCGGAACACACCGCGCGCTTTGGCCGTGAAGAAGGCGATCTGGGCCCGGTGTATGGATATCTCTGGCGCAGCTTTGGCGGTAAATATCCGGAAAGAAACGGGTTTGACCAAATCGCGTGGCTGATGAACGAGATCGGAAAAAATCCCAATTCGCGCCGGCTGATCGTGTCCGGCTGGAACCCGCCGCAGGCAGAGCAGGTAGACCTGCCGCCATGTCATACGCTGTTTCAATTCAAAATAAGCGACGGAAAAACTCTTTCTTGCCAGCTATACCAGCGCAGCGCCGATGCTTTTCTGGGCGTGCCTTTTAATATCAGTAGCTATGCGCTGCTCACGCATTTGATCGCGCACGTTTGCGGTCTCGAGGTCGGCGAATTTATCCACACCTTCGGCGATTGTCATATTTATTTAAACCATCTAGAGCAAGTGAAAGAATTGCTCGCCCGCGAACCTTTGCCGCTGCCGGCGCTGGAATTTACTGCAGCGGAAAATTTGAAAGGCCTGGAAGGGCTGCTGGGTTTCAAATACGAGAATTTAAATCTGGTTGGTTACCAGTCACACGCCAAGATCGCCGCGCCGGTTGCTGTATAAACTCTTTAGAGTAATTCTAATAAAAACACCTAAAACCTGGGAGCGCGGGCATCTTGCCTGCAAGCGCGATCCTTCGCGCTAGGGTAGCGAAAGTTATATTTTCTCAAGGCTGCATTACTGTTACGCTAACGCTAACGCGCGTATTATCTTGCGTTTGCGCTGTCACTAACAGCGCTGTAAAACAAATGAAAATACCGGAAATGATCGCCCGCATAATTGCCGGAGCTCGTTTTAAGATAGAATAAAAACAGGTATTAAATTAACACTACAACGGTGAAGTTCGCGGTAAAAAAGGAAGTTAATGAGGAAATTTCTCACGGCAAAATGGCAGGACCTGATAATGGCCAATTACAAAGTTGAGCCAAAGCTTCTGGACGATCTGATCCCCTTCGGCACGGAGGTCGATCTTTACCAGGGCGATTGTTATCTGAGCCTGGTGGCGTTTAAATTTGTCGACACCGCCGTGATGGGAATGAAGATCCCTTTTCATACAAATTTCGAAGAGATAAATCTGCGTTTTTATGTCGAGCGAAAATTGACGAATGAGATCCGCCGCGGCGTCGTGTTTGTAAAAGAGATAGTGCCGCGCGCGGCAATCTGCCTGGTGGCAAATTCAATGTACGGCGAAAATTACGAACGCTGGAACACCGCGCATGAAGTCACGGAAAAAGGCCACACTTATTTCTGGTCGCGCGGCGAATGCGAAAACAGTATCCTGGTTGAATACAAAAATTCCCTGGGTGTGCCGCCGATGAATCGCGCGAAGCTTTTATCATCGAGCATTATTGGGGCTACACTAGGCGCGGCGAACACCGCACGGATGAGTACCTGGTCGAACATCCGAAATGGGAACTGTCCGACGTGAATTATGCCGAGATCGATGTGGATTTCGGCGAGACGTATGGCGACCGGTTCGATTTCCTGAGCGATGCCAAGCCGGACTGCGTGCTGCTGGCAAAAGGTTCTGACATAAGCGTTTACCGTGGGCAGCGCATGGCATGAGGGATGGCCTGAAGATGGGCGTGAGGAGTGACTTTAATGGCGATGATCGGCATAGTGGCAGTGGCAAAAAACTTAGGTATAGGGCGGGGCGGAAAGCTCCCCTGGCACTATTCATCCGACCTGAAATTCTTTAAGGAAACGACCAGCGGCAACGCCGTGGTGATGGGCCGCACCACCTGGAAATCGATTGGAAAACCGCTTCCGAACCGGCTTAACATCGTGCTCAGCCGGACCACGGATATCGGCGATCAACCTCACGTCTTAAAACATTTGCTGAGCAAAGAAGAGGTGCTGGAATTTGCGAGGACTTTTGGCCGCGACGTCTATATCATCGGCGGCGCCCACGTCTTTGAAAGCTTTGCCGACGTGATCGAGAAATGGATCGTGACGGAAATTCCGCTCACGGTCGAAGACGCGGATACATTTATGCCCGCAAATTTTTTGGACGGATTTAAACCTACCGAAACCAAAGAGCTGGAAGAAGGATTGATAGTAAAATTCTATGCGCGTAATTAACTGTGCACTGTTAGCTATGAACTATTAACTGTTTCTTAAAGAATTTCTGAAAAATAATTAATAGTTCATAGTTAAAAGTTTATAGTTACGAACTGCTTGATAAATTTCTTTTAATCCGAAGGGTCTTGCAGTAGAATAGCCGAAACCCGAAAAAAGGAGCGTGAGCGTATGCTAGGCGGAAAACCCTGGGAAGAATGGATCGAGGAATATTCTGACGGGCACCAGCACCCGATGAACCGTTTGACGCACAAGATCGGCATCCCGATGATCGCCGTCTCGCTGCCGCTCTTTTTGGTGGCGATCTTCGTCCCCTGGTTTTGGATCCTGCCGGTTTTATTATTTGTCCTGGGATGGATCTTTCAATTTATCGGCCACGCCTTCGAAGGCAAGCCACCCGAATTCTTTAAAGACCCGCGCTTCCTCTTTGTCGGCCTCCGCTGGTGGATCAAGAAGACTTTCGGTTGAACGGTAAATTGGCCAATCTTGTTTTAGCCAGTCCGCAAAAGCGGACGAGAGAATTTAACTCCAGGCGTTAGCCTGGAGTATAGGTTGTCGTAAAATAATGCCGCGCGCAACGAGAATTTAATTTCTCGTTGCGCGCGGCAAAAACATTTGATTCGCTGTACTACAGGTTCCGCTGCGCTCCACCTGTAGTTATACTCTGTCGTCAGCTTTGCTGACTTTCTACTCTTAATCTCATTGCAGCTATAAATATGACTGGATAAAGAACGAACCATCTACTGCAAGCAGCACCCTCTTCGTGAGGGGAGTTTAATTGGTCTTCCCTTGATTCGTTAGGCTCGCGATCACCAGCGCCAGTTCGGCGGGTTCGACCGGTTTGGCGACGTGCATATTGTAGCCTTCTGTCAGCGCTTTTAAGCGGTCTTCGACGCGGGCAAAGGCGGTGAGCGCCACGGCGGGCAGGCGTTTTCCGGTACCTTCCTCGAGGGCGCGTACCTTGCGGATGAGGCTATAGCCGTCTTCTTCCGGCAGGCCGATGTCTCGAGACCAAAACATCCGGCTGCATTTCCTTTAATATCTCCAGCGCCTGCGAGACAGATTCACAGGTGCGTATTTCAGCGCCGCATTGTTCCAGCACGGCCACCAGCAGATCGCGCGCGTCCTTTTCATCTTCGACCGCCAACACTTTTATACCTTTTAATTCCGGCGGGCAATCAAACGGCACACTCCAGCTCGCCGCCGGGTGAACCCGTTCGGACCTATCCGCGGTTTGCTCGGTTTGCGGGCGCAGCGCCATTACGGGAAGTTTGACGGTAAAGATCGCGCCGCTTTCTTCTTCGCGATTGGCGGCTTCGACCGTGCCGCCGTGGAGCTCCACCAGGTGGCGGACGATGGAAAGCCCGAGCCCCAGCCCGCCATGTTTTTTGCTGCTGGTGCTGTCCGCCTGGCGAAAACGGTCAAAGACGTGCGGCAGAAAATTCTCGTCGATGCCGCCGCCGCTGTCGCTCACCGTTAGTTCGACGTGTGAATTTATACGCTCGAGCGAAACACGGATGCTGCCGCCGCGCGGCGTGAACTTGACGGCGTTCGAGAGCAAATTCCAGACGACCTGCTGCAGGCGGACCGGATCACCCAGCACATTTCCCGCGCCAAAATCAAGTATCACATAAACGCGAATGTCCTTGGCGTCGGCCGCCGGGCGCAGGGTATCGACCGAGGCATTTATTACTGTGGTCAGGTCGATCGGCTGCGCATCGAGCCGCAGTTTGCCGGAAATGATGCGCGAAACGTCGAGCATGTCCTCGATCAATCGCGATTGAAGCTTGGCGTTGCGATCGATCGTCTCAATGGCGCGGCCGACAAATTCCTCTTTCAACGAACCCGTGCTTAGCATCCTTGTCCAACCCAGGATAGCGTTGAGCGGCGTGCGCAGTTCATGCGAAAGCAAACCGAGAAAATCGTCCTTGGTGCGGCTGGCCGTCTCGGCCTGCTTGCGCGCTTCCTGTTCCCGCGACAGCAGCGCATCGCGCTCGCGGATGGCTGCCTGCGCGCTTTCAAAAAGACGCGCGTTGTCCATTGCGATGGCCGCCTGAGCGGCGATCCCCTCGACGATCTTTTCGTGGCGCTCAATAAAAACCGCTTTTTCAGCGTGCCCGAAAAAGAGCCCCCGATAACTTCACCGGAGCGCGAAATGACCGGCACGGCCAGGTAGCTATTGACCGGCAAGTGTCCCGGCGGCATACCGTGATACGGGCCGCTTTTGCCGTAACGAGGATCTTTTTTTACTTCGTCGATGCGGATGGTGCCTTCACCGCGGAAGGTCGGGCCGAAAAGTTCGGTCGCGCGCGGCATCGGAAAATTTGAAAAAGCTTCGCGCGGCACGCCCGATAAACTGTAAAGCATGTACGAGCTGCCTTTTTCGCTGATGACGTTGTAAAAGAAAGCGCCGAACTGAGCCCCGGTCAATTCCGTGGCGGCATCGGTAACCGCCTGGACGAGCTTTTCCAGCTCGAGTTCCGCGGAAAGCAATTGCCCCAGCCCCTGAATAGTCTCGATGATCTCTTTTTGTTCCTTCAGCGCGGCCGCCGCGCGGCGGCTTTCGGTAACGTCGCGCGCTATTTTTGACGCGCCGACCACGTTTCCATCCGGACCTTTGATCGGGGACACGGTTAGCGAGACATTCAGCAGCTCACCATGTTTAGTTTTACGGGTGGTTTCGTAATGGTCGATACGCTGTCCGCTTCTTATCCGGCCGATAATGACAACTTCTTCATCCTGCAGATCGTCAGGTATCAAGAGCGAAATATGCCGGCCGATGGCTTCCGCGGCGGTGTAACCGAAAATGCGCTCCGCACCATTGTTCCAACTGGTGATGATGCCGTCGAGCGTCTTGCTGATAATGGCGTCATCAGCCGATTCGATGATCGCGGTAAGCCAATTCGACGTGATATTGTTGCTCGTCAATTCGCTTAGCCAATTAGTGACAGTTTTTTCTGAATGAGAAACGTGAATATCCTCTTCCGGCATATAGGTACAGTTAGGCTAATTTTTAGGCAGGTTCAAAGGAGCAACCAGTATAGCAGTAATCAGTTACGGATGTTAGTTTTTTTAGTAAGTATCTTAATTTGGATCTTAATAGCTTCATCCGCGCTCGCTTTCGATCCTTATAGTTTATGAGATAACCACCCACCCTTCAGACTCCCCTCCTTACGAAGGAGGGGTGGCGCGGCCTTGCGCGACGGGGTGGTTCTTCTTAGTCCCGTACCGGAGCTTAGAATCATTTAATTAAATATAACGCGTCCCTACGGGACTTTGAAGATAAGAGCGGGCGCAAGCGGCCCTTCCCAACCTGAGAGGTGGTCAGCTCGCGTGATAAATAACAAACATTTAGGTAAATAAATTTGCAGTCGGGAAGGGTTGCTTGCGCCCGCTCTTTTTATTTGAATTTCGCCGGCAGGTCTAACTCGTCATCAACAATTTGTTCCATTGTTACTCTCGCTATTTTGGCGTAGGCCAGTAATGTAAGCGGTCCCGGTACTCGTCCGGCCTCGTATTGGGCAATGTAACCTCTATACATTGTGATCTCACTATTTTGATTCTGAATAGCGTCGCACATTCCGGTTTGGGATAAGCCGAGTTTCTCACGGATTCGCGATAGTTTTTCTGCCAAGCGAGTCGGCTTTTCTGTTCTTCCGAGTCCCATCAGGAATTCTTCTCCTTGACAGGGATTCGGGTTTCGCTTAAACTGCCTAAGTATTTAGGCGGAATCTTTACTTGAAATTCACCAGCCGTATTCTTTTGAATATGGCCGTGAGCGTAGGTCAAATGAGGTCACCCTTATGCGGTTTCATGTATTGCTCTCGTTTTCAAAAATCGTGGGGGACTACAACTTTGAAAGATTAACAGAATTTCCGTAAGTGATAAAGGTAAAAGATTTTGGGCGCGTAGTGCCCGTTGAATGTAGACGTGGGTTTTAACCCACGGTTCGGTGTGATAAAACGCCATACGTCGCGTAGCGACGATTGAATTGTTTCATTCCACCCGTGGATTAAAATCCACGGCTACATTCAACCCACCGCTAACGCGGCGAAGAATATAACACTCTTAGGAACTCCTACACTATGAGAAAACAAAAAGACGGCGGCGCGGGTGTCGCGAGCCTGACGGTTAAGGTCGAAACGGAGTCGAGCTTTGTGGAATTAGACGCGCATCTGATGGCCGGACAGGTCTTTTATATTTTGGATCGTGACCTTTCGGAAATATTAAAAGAAAACAAAAACGCCATCTGGGGAGACCTGTTAAAAAAGAGAGGCTTGTTTTCAGATACCTCAAGAGGAGAACACCTCAGAGAGATATTGCTGGCGCCGGAGAATACTCGAAAATATCCGGCGGCGCTGATCTGCACGGCCGAGAACGCTTCGCGGATGAGCCCAGCCATGGGTGTCAGTTACGCCAAAGCGATCGATGTTCTAAGTGCCCGCGCCGTTAGATTATTTGTCATCGATTCGGATGGGAAAGCGGCGCTGGGGGATCTAAAACCCGGTACTTGCTATGTCTGCGGCATCGGTAAAACAAAAAGGAAAAGCGGCGTCTGGAACGTGCACGTGGACTTAAAGCCGGGAAAAAATACTTTGCGGCTGGACGGCCAGAACATGACCGGAAGACACATTCTATGATCTGTTATGAAGTACGGCTGCCCGCTAAAGCGGACATACCGGTTTCAAACTGACTCAATAATTAGTTTTTTATTATTGTTTCCGCCAGTTCCACTAAGACCCGTCCGAGAGGCTTGCCGAGGTCTTGCGGAACGCTGGAATTGACCTGAACGGCGATGGCAAATTTTTTGTCCGGAAAATACATCATATCGGTCATATAACCCGGAAAAAATCCGCTGTGACCATAGGTGGTCCCGGCGCGGGTCGGGCGGATAATGACGCCGAGTCCGTATTTTGCTTCGCGGCCGAGCATCGGCGCCGACACGCCGTCAAGCATGACCGGAACCATGTCAGGGGGAAACGCGCGGCCTTCGTACATCGCTTTTGCCCAGACGGCAAGGTCTTCGGTGGTGGCGGCCATTCCGCCGCCGGTCCATTCGAATTGCGGGTTGATGATGAATTTGCCGTTTTCGATCACCGCGTCTTTACCGCCGAACGGGTTATCTTTTCCGGCGTATCCCTGGATGAGGCCTTTGATCTTCGGGCCGTCTGAGGGAACGGTGTTCTTTAATTTCAAAGGTTTTAAGACGCGCGCCTTTACCAGGTCGTAATACTTCTTGCCGGTGGTTTTTTCCATTATCATTCCGAGCACGATGTAATTAGTATCGGAATAATCCCAGCCCAGCCCGGCGTTAAACGGCGCCTCAGTATCCAGGATGTAAGCAACAAGTTCTTCGGGCTTCCAAACTTTTGCCGGGTTGGCGGTGAGGTCTTTGGTAAATTGCTCTTTAAATTCGTAGCGCACCAGCCCGCTGGTGTGATTCATCAGTTGGCGGACGGTAATGTCTTTTGCGTTCGGCAGGCGCGCAAACCATTTTTCTTTGCCCAGGTGTTTTTCTATTTTGTCATCGAGGCTGAAAAAGCCTTCCTTGATCAATTGCATCGCGGCGGCGGCGCAATAAGTTTTTCCTACGCTCCCCGCAAGCATCAGGTCGGAGGCGCGCATCGGTGTTTTTGCGTCGCGATCGGAATATCCGACGGCCAGACCGAAAGAAGTTCCATCGGCCATCACCACGCCGACGGTTGCACCGGCGAATTTCCCGTTCTTATGCCATTCGTCGAGCTGGCCCTGCAGTTTTTGCTTTAGTACTTCGCCTGCAGTTTGGCCTACGGCCTTTTGCACGCACTGCGACATGCCGGACAACAGTAGTACGACAAGGAAAAAAAGAATTCTCGGGTGAATGATGGTGAAATTCATAGCGCTCGCCTGCTCTTTAAATTGTTTTACGCAGCGGAGGCGAATAACGTTTCGGATAAAATGACCGGCTGCTCGCTGCGGCGGATCCGATTCGGAATAGATGATAATTGATAGATCATAGATAAGAGATAAGAGATAAGAGATAAGAGATCGAATCTCTCAGTTATCAGCTATCATCTTTGATCTATTCCGAATGTCTCTCTTATTCTGATTCAACTGAAATCTCCCGCGGACGCTGAAATCCCAGCACGGTCTGCAAAACAAGTAAGGCCACGACGCTGAATAATAAAAGGAACATTCCGCTGCGCAGGCTGCTCGAATAATTTGAAATGTAGCCGATGAACCAGTTGGTGAGCGCGGCGCCAAGCGTTCCCAAAATAAAGAACGGTGTCGCGCGGCGGTTTGCGGACGGGCCGAAAAATTCGGTGAAGCGCGAGAGATTTGCCGGAAAAATGGATGAAGTGCCGAAGCCCGCGACCCCTGCGCCGATGCCAAGCGTAACGACATCACGCGCAAATAATAAAACTATCATGCCGGTGAGCACGACCAGCAGGCTTAAGAAAAGCATTTTGTTTTTGCTGAGGAAACGAAAGAACAGCGGTGCCGCGCCGCGGCCGGCGACAAAGAGAACAAAGAACAAAAGTATCGGCGGAAAAAGACCGGGCGCTTCGCCTCCATCGACCCGCAGGGTATAGGTTTTTAGCCAGCCGCCCATCGCGCTTTCAAACCCGACATGAATAAAATTAAATGCCGCGATCATCCAAGCGATCGGCGTTTTCCAGATCGGCACAAAAGTATTATCGACGGGCGTGTCACTTGCCGGCGATCGTCGCCCGGTATTTTGCGGGACCAGCAAAAGCCCGCCGCCGACGATCAAAAGTGAAAGCGACAGGACGAGAGTCGGGGCCAGTATATTTTGGCCGCGGGAAAAGTAATCGACAAAAGGCTGGCTTAGGATCGCGCCGAATCCCCAGAAGAAATTGAGGACGCTAAGACGCGAGACTGCCCCCGCCGGATCGAGTTCGAGGATCAGCAGGTTCATCGCAGGCAGCGTAAGCCCGATGCCGATGCCGTTGATAAAAAATCCCAACAGGCAAAGTTCGATGCTGTCCAGATTGAGCATCAGCACGCCGGCGCCCATCGCAAAACATCCGATCAGGCAGGCGAGTAAAAACCGGTCTTTTTTTCCGAACCAGTTCGTAAGGATCGTGCCGGTCAGCGAACCGATAAACTGGGCGGGAAAAAAATTACCGGTCTGTTCGTCGTTGAGAGAAAATTTGGCGGCCAGGATCGGCAGGATCTGCCCGATCAAAACGGTAGCGATGCCGGAGAGAAAAAATCCGGCATGGACCAGGATCTTTAGGATCCTGAGATTGATGTTTTGCGCGGGCATAAAAATGAAGAAGCAAAATTAAAGGTAAGAAGTTAAAGGCGAAAAGTAAAGTGCGGGCCAACGGGTTTGAAATAAAGGAACAAACGGGCATTGAAAGCCGTAAAATAAGATATAGGGAAACCTCAGATATGGATATTTATTTTCTAATATTTTCGCTGTTTTTTCCGCGCATCACGCTGCTGGTGTGCTTTTTGCAGGATTGGTATCCGAAGAACACCGTTCCTTTCGTGGCGGATGTTTTACTCGGCGTTTTTCTACCCCGCGCTTTGATACTGATCTACATCTATCAAAATATGGGCTACGACAACATTTGGTTCGTCGCTCATCTGCTCGTGATGATAATGGTTTATTTCGGCGGCGGGCGTGAAACCAGGCGCCGGAGATGGGGGCGCAGAAGAAGACAGCGGGTGTAAAATCGGCACGAATTTATTACTTTAAAATCACGGATAGGCCGCGAATGTCACAAATAACACGAATGTAAAGAATTTCTTAATTCGTGTTATTTGTGTAATTAGTGGCGAAAAAAGAACCGGCTGGCTTACACATTCATAGTCAAAGCCGAAAAAACTCAAAAAAGGCTTGACAAATATATAGATGTTTGTCAATATATCTATCAGAGGCTAATCCTAATGGATGACAAGAGTTTTCAAAAGATAGCAAAAGCATTGGCTGACCCGCGGCGGTTCGAGATCTTTCAGACGATCGCGGCGGCCAAACAGGAGTTAAGCTGCGGCGCCGTTTCGGAAAAGAACTGCACCGTTTCGCAGCCGACGGTTTCGCATCACATTAAAGAGTTAAAAGAAGCCGGCCTGCTGGAAGTAAGAAGCGAAGGGCAGTCGAAATACCTGACGGTCAATAGCGAACTGATGAACGAATACATTGCTGAATTGCAGCAGCGTTTGCAGCTCTCGGCAATGGCGGCCAAAAGCTAACGGCATATATTTTTTACCTATATATATAGACAATTGTATATATATCAGAACATCGATAAGGAGGCGAGAGAAAGAAAATGAACACGGTCATAAACAGCAACATTTCGGCCCCATCGGTTCGCCCCGACCGGCGCTGCGTATTTGTTCCAAACGGAAACAGCAGCCCGGGCCTACCGGCGCCGGCAAATTTCAATTTTAATTTACAGCCGTACAAATTCACGGCGACCCGGAACGAACCGGAAAATATCGTGGACGAGAAAACAAAATTCGACCGGTTCATTGCCTTTGGCAAAAGTCTCGCCTTTTCGGGAAATGCAGGAAGCGGTTTGTACTAGAGCGGCACGGGAAAAATAAGGAAGGGAGAAATTAAAAAAATGAAGTCACTTTTATCCAATTTGATATCAGAAATAGTAAGCCTCGATATGTGGTTTCAACAATTCAATCGGGTCTTATCGAGGCTGGTATAAAGCAAAGTTTAAAGACAGTAAAGAACAAGAGGAGAAAATAATGAGCGACAAAGTAGCACTAATAACCGGAGCGAATAAAGGTATCGGACTTGAGACTGCGCGCCAGCTGGGCCAGCAGGGGATCAAAGTTTTGATCGGCGCGCGCAATGAAGAGCGCGGCAAAGAAGCCGAAGCGAAACTCAAAAGCGAAGGCATCGATGCCGAGTATATTCATCTTGACCTGGCGGACGAAAAGTCACACAGTGAGGCGGCAAAATACATCGACGAAAAATTCGGCAAGCTGGACATTTTGGTCAACAACGCCGGCATCTGGCTGGAAGGCCCCGAGGTGAAATCTGCCAGCAATGTTTCGCTCGATGTTTTTCGCAAAACATTCGATACGAACTTTTTCGACCAGATAAAAATTACCCAGACGTTTCTGCCGCTGGTGAAAAAGAGCGAGGCCGGGCGCATTGTAAATCTTTCGAGCGCGCTGGGTTCAAACGCGCTGCACGCCGATCCGTCTAGCCAGATCTGGAATTTTAAGGTCCCGGCCTACGACGCTTCGAAAGCGGCACTCAATTCATACACTATCCACCTGGCGTATGAACTCAAAGATACGCCGATCAAGGTCAACGCCGTTCATCCGGGTTCGGTCGGAACCGACATGAACATAAACGGCGAGTTGGGCCTGGCAGAAGGCGCCCAAACCTCGGTTGAAATGGCGACACTTCCGGCGGATGGTTTTACCGGCAAATTTGTCCACCTGGGACAGGAATTGCCGTGGTAATTAATTGGTAATCAGTTTTTACGAGCAAGGGGGGCCAAGATACGCCAGGCTATTTATAGCCTGGCGTATTTTTTTAATTAAAGAGTCAAGCCACTTTTATAAAACCATGGAGGGAGCGCGGCCCTGCAGGGTTAAGGCCTAGTTTCATAGTTTTGGGAGTTGGGAAGTTTTCACCGCGTAGCGGTGTACTGACAGTAGCCGTGGATTTCAATCCACGGAAAAGATAAAAAAATGATATTTTGGTCGCGTCAGCGACAAATGATCAATCGTCGCTCACGCGACGCGCGGGCTGTTTTTATCCGGGACCGTGGGTTAAAACCCACGGCTACTATCAAGGGGACGCTACGCGTCCAAATCATTTCAATCTTTATCACTTACGGATACAAATAAACACATAAAGAAAGAACCACCCCCGTCGCGGAAACCGCGCCACCCCCTCCTTACGAAGGAGGGGAGCCCGAAGGGCGGGGTGGTTCTTTCATAAACCAATCAAGAAGGCTCCGATCAACCAACCCGGTCGCTCTCCCACCACCCCGTCAGCCGAAGCGGCTGCCACCCCTCCTCTGGCAGGAGGGGAGCGCCGGTTGTGACCTCATCATAATGGCCATCGTTTTATATTAAAGCCCGTAAAAAAACAAAACTTCCAAAGCCTTTCTTACCAAAATAATATCTATCGGCCATAATATCCTCGCGGTATTTCTGCTTTCGGTAACTCTCTAAGTTCCGCCGCTCTTTTCAAGCCGCTTTTATTTATTTTTGGGATGTTACAAGTGATTTTTAAGATTTCTGGAACATTTTTGGAACAGGGTGTTCACTTGGGCTCACTGGAACAGGTGAACACTTCGCGTCTTTATCGCATCTGCTACGTAACAGCACTATTTATGCGAGCTCGGGCCTGTTTCAGGTGTTTCACTTTCCATTTGAGCCCCATGAAAAACTAAAACACCTCCTCCCCGTGCAACATGGTTTAACGCACGTTTCGCAAGTTCGCGCAACAATCCGACAGGATTAGCAATTTTGTGATAGTTTGCGCGCATCGTTAGTGCTAACTTGAATGACAACAAAGCGGCGTGGCGCAGATCGGGCGAGCTTTAAGCGGAAATTAACTTAGTCAGGAAAAAAAATGAAGATCATTAAATCGGGAAACGCTGTGAAAAGAAATTTGCTTTGGAGCTTGCTGGCCATAGGTTTTGTTCTGACCTCGAGTGTCTTCGCTCAGCCTGAACTGGACACCAGTTTTAACGGATCAGGTAAGACGACTTTTCAGATAATGGGGTTAGGCAATACCAGGGCGATGGCCGTTCAGCCCGATAACAAGATCGTGGTGGTCGGAACCTGCTCTGATATAAACAACACCTATTACACTTTCTGTTACACCCGCATAAACGAAACCGGCACGCGCGAGTCGTTTGGGACCGGTTTGATCCTTGTTCCCGGCGCCGCTACCAACGGCACGGCCGCGGGCGGTGTGGCTATTCAGAGCGATGGCAAGGTCGTGATGTCCGGTTACGCTTCTCTGTCGGGCGAAGCGCGGGTTGTGGTGGCGCGCCTTAATGCTGACGGCAGCCTTGATTCCTCGTTCGGAACATCCGGCATCGTGACCACCGACGTTAATGCGGGGGAGAACGACCTTGGACAACGGGTTGCGATCCAGAGCGACGGCAAGATCGTCGTGGTCGGTTTTTCGGCCACCCAGCAATTTGTCGCCCGCTACGACACGAACGGTGATCTTGACAGTTCATTTGGTAAAGGCGGAATTGCCAGGACGACCGTTCCGGGAAGTTCCACCCGCGGCAGGTCCGTGGCGATCCAGAGCGACGGCAAGATCATGGTTGGCGGCTTGATGATAACCAGCTCCATTCCTTCGATATCTTATCTTCTGACACGGCTTAACCCGGATGGCAGCCCCGACAATACCTGGGACGGGGATGGGATCAAAAGTATTCCCTACGGTACCTCGCCGATGACGGATGAGCCCGGTGTCAGATCGGTGGCGGTAGCGCCTGATGGGCGCGTTATTGCGCTGGGCTATGCTAATAGGGTTGTTTACAGTTTTGGCCCCGACGGCTCGACGGATTCAGGCTTTGGCACCGGCGGTACCGCTAATGTCTGGAGTAGTGTCAACAACGCTCCTTATGACTTAACGGTATCGGCCGGCGGCCGGATCACCGTCGTCGGTAATACCACGTCCGCAAGTCCAAGCGGATCGCAGTACGTGCAAACTATCACCAAATTCAGGAAGGATGGCTCACTCGATACGAGTTTTAGCGGAGATGGATATCTTACGGTCGGCTCTAACGAGGGGGGAAGAATAGTTGCGCTGGATTCGCAGGGCCGCACGGTAGTGGCGGGGCTTTCGTCGACCAGCGTCGTGTATTTCGAATTTGCCAAATTCTCCGTTATTCGTCTGATAGCACCGGCAGCGGGCCCGAATGTGACGGTTTCAGGAAGAGTAACAAATCCCGACGGTAGCCCGGTAAGTGGAGCTATCCTGCTTCTTCAGGACAGCACAGGCACTTCCTATTCGGCCCTGACAAGTCCGTTCGGATTTTACCTTTTCTCAAATATTCCTTCAGGCAAGGCCTATACGATCTCGACAGGGTCGAAAAAAGTTTTCTTCGCCGACCGCAATCTTTTCGTCGACGATGAGATACAAGCTTTTAATATCCTCGCCGATCCCAGCAGCCGCTTTTCTAAATCAACTAAATAATGATAATAAGGCCCCGCTAATTTTGCGGGGCCTCCTGCTATTACCATTATTTAAACGCTTCGGCCGCTTTGAGAGTGTCGATATATTGCTGAAACCTAACCGGTTTCCCTTCACCGTTAATGGTCCAGATATGAGCAAGCTGCATGAACGATTGCTTGCTGTTCGATCTGGGTATGCCGTCATAGTAACCGAGCACGACCACTTTATCTTCGGCGCCGAATATCTCATCTATTTTTATCGTCAATTTCTCATAGCCGGCAGCGATCCGCCCAAACACGCCTTCGCGTATCGCATCGATACCCTGATACGGGCTTTTGTCTGCCAACGGCGAATTATCGGCCGCGACCCATTCCATTTGCGGATCGAAATATGTTAGAACGGTTTCGTATTCGCGGTTGTTAAATGCATCGTAGCCCTTTTTTATTATTTCTATATTTCCCTGTGACATTTTATCTCCTACGTTCAAGGTTCAAGGTTCAGAGTTCGAGGTTTGAAGTTCAAAGTTCAAAGTTCGTGGTTCAGAGTTCACCGCTGCTTATTGCGCGTGAATTCTAACGCGAAACCCGGAACCCCGAACTCTGAACTATCGGGTTATGCCGCTTCTTGCATTGCCTTGGCGGCGCATTCGTCGCAGCAGACCGTTATCTCTTTCCCGCCTACCGTTGTTTTTTTTTTTCTTTCTCCCTGAAATTTATTTAACAACGCTTGTTGGCGATCGTTATAAATAGAGTTTAGAAAACGGTAAAGGATCACACTATCAGATTCTTGCTCATTTCGGGGAAAGAATTGCGGCGCGCTTCTGACGGCGTGCAGCCGAATTCGCGGCGGAAAGTTTCGGTAAAGTGGCTGTGGCTGGAAAAGCCCAGGTCGAGCGCGAGCGTGGTGATATCATCGGCGCCGCCGGCCAGTTGTTCGAGCGACGCGCGCAGCCGCAGCTGGGTCAGGTAGCGATGAACGGGCACGCCGGTTTGCTGTTGGAAAATGCGCGCAAAATTAAACGGCGACGAATGAACCGCGCGGGCTACGTCGTCAAGCGTAATGCGCTCGCCGATGCGGCCGGCCAGGTAGGTTTTGGCGGCTTCCGCCCGCTCGGCGTGATCGGCATTTGTACCGCTGCGTTTATGTTTGCGCGTGACGCCGTGCTGCCGATAAGCGGATTCCAGCACGTCCGCCATCAGCTGGATCGCGGTCACGTCCGCCCAAAGCGGTTCAAGCGCTTCTGCCTCAGCCGTTTCCAGCCGCGTGACCAATTCCCTATGCCGCCAGAAGATCTGGTTTTCGCAGGGGCCGGTGACAAACGGAAAGGCGTACTCGGGACGCTCGTCGACCGCGGGGTCGAGTTCGCGCACGATGTCTTTTAAGATGCGCGGCGAAAGGCTAAAGATCGTGCCGCGGTCGCCGCAATCGGCCGGGTGGCTGACGCGGTACTCGGAATCTTTGGCAAAAAATACGGATTGATTAACCGTCGCGGTAACATTCTTTTTTCCGAAATGTTTGCAGAAAGCTCCGTGGCGCATCAGCACGATGCTGTTGCCGCCATTTTGCTCTTCGCCCAGCGGCCCGCTGCGCTCGATGCGACAGTTGTAATCGCTCACCGCAATAAGCGGGCTCTCGTAAAGAGTCTTGAAGTCGATCTGATCTTCAGGAAAATTTGCCACAAATGTATTTTAATGCAAAATGAAAAAGAAGAACCACTAAGATACGCAAAATGGCCTCAACAAATGAACAAAAATTGACCGGTGAGCTGCTGCTTTTATGCGATCTGATCCGGGAAAGAACCGGGCTTTTTTTTCGCAGCCCGCGGGACATCGAATGCGTCGAAACGCGCCTGAGTGACCGGTTGGAAAAAACCGGGTGCGGGTCGTTTTCGCAGTACCATCAATTTTTAAGCGGAACGGAAGAAGCCGCCGATGCCGAGTGGCTGCAGGTCATCTCCGCGTTGTCGAAACCGGTCTCCGGTTTTTATCGCCACTCGAGGCGCGTGCGGTTGCTGACGGATATGGTGCTTCCGCATCTGATTACAAAGGGGCTGGCTGCAAACAATAATAAGCAAACCCTGAAGATCTGGAGCGCGGGCTGCGCCACCGGTGAAGAGCCGCTGATGATCGCGATGGCCCTTTCCGAGGCGGGTTGGTTCGAACGGCTGGAGATCGATATTTATGCGAGCGATGCCAGCTTTACCGCGTTGGAAAACGCACGGCGGGGAATGTACGAAGATAATAAGGTCAGGCACCTATCTCCCGAATTACGCGAAAAATATTTCGCGCCTGTAAATGATGAATGGCAAATTAAGCCTGAGCTGCACGGCAGGGTCAAATGGTCGCTGGCAAATCTGATGAATGAAGGTGAGATAGCCGCGCTAGCGGCGTCAAACGTTATTTTTTGCCGCAATGTGTTTATCTATTTTTCCGATCCGGCGATCATCCAAACCCTGCGTCTATTCGGAAAGTATATGCCCGCCGGAGGATTTCTGATCACGGATGACGGCGACCATTTCGAATCGCTTATGATCCGGACAGGCATTTTTGAGCGGCAGCCGATGGGCGCTGTTTCACTTTGGATGAATAGAGACCGGACTGCGTTGGAATACCATACTTAGCTTCAAGTATTTATACTTTTATTTATTTTCCAAGTACTTGTTCTATTTCCGTTATCCAACCGGTCTCTTCTATTTTTTGATTGTTTGGATTTTTATTTCGCTTTTCCCGAACTTCGCGGATCAGGCGCAGGTTACGGATGGTGGTTTCGGGCTCCCAGGGTTCACGCACCACGGCCAAAGCTTTACCTGCGTATTTTCTAGCTTCTTCTACGTTATTTCCCAACACGGCCAATTCCAGGAGGGTCGCATAATCCCAATAATCCGGATCACCTTTAGCTACCCGTTGCTCGACCGCGTAAAGAATAACCGGAAGTATCTTTTTTCTTCGCGGGTCGGGCGGATCTTTGATCTCCATTAATGTGACGGCGTTGATGCCTGGATAAGCATCGCGCCAGTCCGTTTCAAAACCCCGCAAATAAGCTTCTATGGCTTTCTCGATCAAAGCTCCGGCAAGAAAATCATTTCCGTTCCTTACGGCTTCTTCCCATCGGTCTTTATATACCCGGCCGAGGATACCCAATGTTTCGCTGCTGGTCCCGCGCCTTTTGATCAGTTCGAGCAGGATCTTTTCCGCCTCTTCTCCGCGTCCAGCACGATTTAAAGCCAATCCTAATTGTTCCTGTACCATCACCGTGGCCGCCAGCGGCCTTGGCATTTTTGCAACCAATTCGCTCATTTCAGACCAACCTCTTACTGCCCGGTAAGAAAGAAAAAGGTCGATGATCGCGCCCGATTCAATATCTCTGAGGTCGCCCAGATCCTTCTCGATTTTTTTAACCGCTTCCAACCCCTCCTTGCGACCCGTTTCCAGCCTGCTTTTTATCTGATTGGAATACTGAACGCGTTCACGAAAAATATCGGTTTTTGTGTGATCAACATCGGGATAATTCTCAACTAACTGATACAACGGGCTGTCTGCGACAGGGGTCGGACTTTCCTCCGCATCTTTACGAACATTTTTAAGGCGATTTGTAAGTGCCTCTATGTCTTTTTTCGCATTCTCAGGCAAACCTTCAGAGGTAAGCGTGTACGGGAGTGCGCGTAAAAGCCCCACATCAAAAGGCAAGCGTTCGCTGCCGGAAAAGATCAACACCGTGCTGGCCGGGCGCACGGCATGACGCAAACCGAGTTCATAAAATACGTTAGCGTTCGCGGTGGTCAGGTCGGCGACGGCATACTCACACAAAATAAGCCGTTCGAACATCGGCTTATGAATTATCCCACCCGTTACTTCTTCGTCGGCACGGATCGGTTCCAGCTCCGCCAATTCGATCGACGGTTTGATTATCTCAGTGTAAATACGGTCAAAATCTACGAGATTCCCATTAGCGTCTGGCTTCCTGCCGAACGGCATCAAAATAAAACAAAGAGGTTTTTTCATATCTTCTTCTCCCTAAACGCTATGGTGGCCTGCCCTAATTTTACTACAACCCAATGATAAAAAATTTGAACAGCTAACGCTATTTATCTGCCAGCCAGTTCTTTACAGCTTCCCTGATTTGTTTTTCAGGGTTATCCCAGGAAAATTTGTCCGAGATAAAACCTGCCGCATCGGCTCGTTCATTATTAAATGTCTCTTCAACCAAATAAAGAACTTCTTTTCCCATTGCTCTCATCCAACCCCATTCCATCGCAACGTTAGGATTGAATTCATCTTTGTATCGATCCTCCACAATGGCGATTCCTTTGCTGCACCCCAGTAAGTAACATTCGGTATTACCCCATATAGTGTCCTGATATTTGCGATCGCTGCCTAAACGCGGGACGCGGCCAAACTCTTTGACCGCGCTTATAACAATATCGATCACCCTCTTTAAATTTATATCTTCCGGATTGGCGCCTTTGGGATCAGGGTATTTCGTCATAATAAATACGGAAGAATTATAATCCGCTTCAGCATGAAACTTCTGAAGTTTTTCCATATGTCCATTAAAATGAGGAGGATACTGTAATAGATCATTTAGCAGATCTCTTATATCCAGGTTATTTTGACCGATTTCATCATCGATCCTTCTTTTTTGCGGCTCATTGCCCCAACTATCGCTGGAAGAGTTTCTAAACAACTTATTCCACCTGGCGAGTAAATAAGATCTATGTTGGAACAGATCATCAAGCTGAACAATTAATTTATCCATACAAAACCTCAGAAGAAAGAGAACGACATGCTGGGATTAGATTGACGTAACCTACCCTATTTGGTTTTGTGGTGTCAAGATTTTTTATTCGAAGTGATTTTATTTAGTGTCAGCAAAAGAATAGCCGGTCCGCCATTCTGCTATTCTTAGTTTCACTGGTAAAGAATTCATTCTTTGTTTATTATTAAATTGCTGTAAAGACACACATTGAATCAGGTAGTGACGATTTGAAACCGACCAACATAAAAGACCCCGAATATTTCCACAAGGTAGTGGACTGCCAGTACGCCTGCCCGGCGCACACGCCCGTGCCCGAATACATCCGCCTGATCGCCGAGGGCCGCTATACCGAGGCGTACATGATCAACTGGGATTCGAACGTGTTTCCCGGGCATCCTCGGCCGCACGTGCGACCGCCCGTGCGAACCGGCCTGCCGCCGCGGCCGTATCGAGAGCGAAGAGCCCGTTGCGATCTGCCGCCTAAAACGCGTGGCCGCCGACAATAAAGGCGAGGTCAAGCACCTTATGCCGCAGGCGCCTTTTGCGCCGAACGGCAAAAAGGTCGCGCTGATCGGCGCCGGGCCCGCTTCGCTGACCGTCGCACGCGATCTGGCGCCGCTCGGTTACGAGATCCATCTGTTTGACGAGCAGTTCAAGGGCGGCGGCTTTATGCTCAGCCAGATCCCGGCGTTTCGCCTGCCGGAAACCGTGCTCGACGAAGAAGTAAATTACATCCTCGACCTGGGGATCCACACGCATTTCAAGCATTACGTCTCGTCGCTTAAAGGAAGTGCTCGAGCAGGATTACGACGCGGTCTTTGTCGGGACGGGCGCTCCGCGCGGGCGCGAGCTGAAAATTCCCGGCCGCGAAGAAGGCGCCGCGAATATCCACATCGGCATCAACTGGCTGGGCAGCGTCGCGTTCGAGCACACGAGCAAGATCGGCAAAACCGTCATCGTGCTCGGCGGCGGAAACACCGCGATGGATTGCTGCCGCACGGCGCGCCGGCTGGGCGGCGAGGACGTGAAGGTGATCGTCCGCTCGCCGTTTGCCGACATGAAGGCCTCGCCCGTGGGAAAAAGAAGACGCGCAGCACGAAGACATCCCGATCGTCGATAACCACGTGCCGAAATCGTTTGTGATCGATACGAAGGATCGGAGACAGGACTGGTCAAGGGCGTGATGTTTGAAAAAGTCGAAGCCAGTATTCGACGAGAACGGCAAACGCAGCTCTGGTGCCGACCGGCGAGCCCGAAGTTTTCTACCCGGCCGACGATGTGCTGGTCGCGATCGGGCAGGAAAATACTTTCCCGTGGATCGAGCGCGACCTCGGGCGTCGATTTCGACAAATGGGAAATGCCGATCGTCGATAAAACGACTTTCCAATCCACGCATCCGAAAGTCTTCTTTGGCGGCGACGCGGCGTTCGGCCCGGAGAATGTCATCACCGCCGTCGCCCACGGGCATCAGGCCGCGATCTCGATCGACCTGCTTTGCAACGGCGAAGATCTGCTGACCAAGCGCCTCGACCCGATGGTCAATCTCGTCTCGCAGAAGATGGGCATCCACGAATGGGCCTACGACAGCGAGATCGACGACACGACCGCGCTACGTCGTGCCGCAGGCGCCGAAAACAATGACGCTCGATCAATCGCAAGCAGGAGGTCGAGCTTGGCTTCGACCCGCTCGCCGGTTACAAGGAAGCCGAGCGCTGCCTTAACTGCGATGTGCAGACGGTCTTCGACGACGCCGAAATGCATCGAGTGCGACGCCTGCGTCGACATCTGCCCGACGAGCTGCATCACCTTTACCGCCGAACGCCGAAGAACCCGAGCTGCGCGACACGACTAAAGTTCCCGCCCTAAATCTCACGCAGGACCTCTACGTCTCCGACGGCGCTGAAAACCACCCGCATCATGGTCAAAGACGAAGACGTCTGCCTGCACTGCGGCCTCTGCGCCGAACGCTGCCCGACCGCCGCCTGGGACATGCAAAAATTCTGGTACAACGTCACCAAAGCCGGCGAGGTGAAGTACGGGTGTAATGGTAATGAAAAATGAGAGTTTATATCGACACATAGGTCATCGGCGGACTGTTTGATGTCGAATTCGAAAATCGAGCCGTGATTTTTTTGCATTAGTTGAAAGCGGAGACATAGTATTAGTTGTTTCTGAGTTACTTCAGGCCGAACTTTTACGTGCTCCTGAAATCGTCCGGACCCGACTCACTAAATACTCAAAAAAACAAATCGAAATTGTTGAGCTTACCGAAGAGGCAGTAAATCTTGCCGATCTCTACATTGCTGAAAGAGTTGTTGGTCAGTTGGAATTTCAAACATATCGTGAATTTAAGACGCATAAGAGGTTATAATTCAGTTAACCTTAGAAACGGCTATCCACTGCTTGAGATTAGAACGCCGATGGAGGTTTTGAAGTAATGAAATCTAAAACAAACGGAAGTGAAAAAGCCTTTGATGCGGTTAAGACGATGCGCGAAATACGCGATCAATTAAGCAGAGAAATAATAAAAATGACTTTTGCCGAAGAGAAAGCGCATCTGAAAAAACTTTTGACAAAAAAGCCTATGTCAAAAGGATTGAAGCAAGTCAGAAGCTAACTCGTTAACTGCGCGAACGCTGCCCGCCGCCTGGGATATGCAAATTCTGGTATAACGTGACCAAGGCCGGAAATGTGAAGTACGGGTGTAGTAATCAAGAATAAATCAAAGCTGTAATGACCGGGTATTCATTAAGGAACAAAGGGCTTTAGCCCAATTCACTAAACTATATAACCGGGTATTCATTGAAGGAACAAAGGGCTTTAGCCTAATAAATTGGGCTATAGCCCTTATTTTTTCTTGAAAGACTTGACCTCCAGCTAAAGCTGGAGGCAATGTAAGTATTACAAGAATAAAAGGAGAGAATAAAATGCCAACGATCACTACAAAAGACGGAGTTGAGATTTTTTATAAAGACCTGGGTTCGACGGGCAGCCGATAGTTTTTAGTCATGGATGGCCGCTCTCTGCGGACGATTGGGATTATCAAATATTTTATTTTGCGTCGCGCGGATTTCGGTGCGTCGCGCATGACCGGCGCGGACACGGGCGCTCGAGCCAGACGTGGGACGGCAACGATATGGACCATTATGCCGATGATCTGGCAGAACTGACCGCAGCGCTTGACTTAAAAGATGCGATCCACGTGGGCCACTCGACGGGCGGCGGCGAGGTCGCTCATTACATCGGCGGCACGGCACATCGCGCGTCGCCAAAGCGGTGCTGATCGGCGCGGTCCCGCCGGTGATGGTCAAGAAAGATTCAAATCCCGGCGGGCTGCAACCTGAGGTTTTTGACGGCCTTCGCGAATCATATGCGAAGGACCGCGCCCAGTTTTATCGTGATCTTCCGAGCGGGCCTTTTTACGGTTTTAACCGCGAGGGTGCGAGCGTCTCGCAAGGAATAATCGACAACTGGTGGCGGCAAGGAATGATGTGCGAATTTAAGGCCGGTTACGATTGCATCAAGGCATTTTCCGAAACGGATTTTACCGAGGACCTGAAAAAATTCGACGTTCCGACGCTCGTCATGCACGGCGACGACGATCAAATCGTTCCGATAGCCGATTCGGCAATGCTCTCGTCAAAGCTCGTGCCGAACGCCACGCTGAAAGTTTACCCGGGATTTCCGCACGGTATGTGCACCACTCATCACGAAGTGGTCAACGCGGACTTACTGGAATTCTTCCAGTCTTAATTGGTTAAGCGAACGGACCGGATTTTTACCGGTAAAGTCCAATCTACCGGTAAGAATTCTTACAAATTCATGGTATAAAACGGCCGCGGACCAAAGGATAACTCCTTTAACCGATTGGTTTTAACTTTCTGCTTGTAAAAATTTCATATCACCGCACAGCTAGCTATCCGATAACCAAAAACTACTAGACATAATTATATTATTAGGGTACAGTTTGCGGGTACTTCCAAGGAACACCCGGGTCAATTTAATATGTCCGAACACTGCCAAGTGGTCGTTGTCGACTATGGGTCGGGAAATCTGTCTTCCGTCCAGCGCAGTATTGCGCGCAGCGGCTATAAATGCAAGATCTCGTCCGCTGTTGCCGACATCGAAAATAGCGACAAACTCATTCTTTCCGGCGTCGGACATTTTGAGAGCGCGATGACGGGCTTAAAAAAGTCCGGGCTAATGGATGTTCTGGAAAAAGCTGTCTTGATAGATCGAAAACCGATCCTTGGAATCTGTCTCGGTATGGAATTGATGGCAAAAACCAGTGAAGAAGGCAATGCCAGGGGCTTGGGCTGGATAGACGCCGATGCCGTCAGATTTAAAAACACCGGCAAAATCAAATACAAAACTCTGCACATAGGTTGGAACAGTATCGAGGTGAAAAAAAATAGCTTGTTGATGAAAAATATTCCTGATTCAGCGGAATTTTATTTTATTCATTCATATCATTTAAATCTTGGAAGTGAATCAGATCTCTTGAATGAGGCGAATTATGAAATTACGTTTCCGGCAGCCATCGAGAAAGACAATATTTTTGGCGTGCAATATCATCCGGAAAAGAGCCACCAAACAGGACAGCAGTTGTTAAAAAATTTTGTTGATCTATAATGCGCCGACCACGGATAATACCCGTCTTGCTGTTGAAAGACCAGGGATTAGTAAAATCTGTCAGGTTCAAGGGCCACAGGTATATAGGCGACCCGCTCAACGCGGCGCGGATCTTTAACGAGCTCAAGGCGGACGAACTGATCTTTCTGGATATTGAGGCATCACCGCGCAGACGGCTTATTTCCCTGGAGTTTGTTAATGCCGTGGCCGAGGAGGTCACGATGCCGTTTTCAGTCGGCGGCGGGATCAGATCGATCGAGGATATTCGTGCAGTAATACGCGCCGGTGTTGAAAAGGTCATTATCGGCACGCAAGCCGCGCGGGACCCGGCATTTATCAGGCAGGCTGCGGCAGAATTCGGTTCATCGACCATTTCGGTATGCATTGACGTCAAGAAGAGCTTATTTGGCAGGGATAGGGTAAAGAGTCTTAGCGGCAGACAGGCAACCGGATTTGGGCCGGTCGAATTCGCACAGCTGATGGAATCAAACGGCGCGGGCGAATTGATAATTCAGTCTATTGATCGTGAGGGAATGATGAGCGGTTACGATATCAAGCTGATTAGAGATGTCGCCGCATCTGTTAGTGTCCCTGTGGTCGCCCTCGGCGGCGCCGGAAGCGAAAACGACCTGGTTAAAGCGGTCGAGCAGGGCCAGGCAAATGATGTTGCGGCAGGAAGTATTTTTGTGTATCAGAGCAAGCAGCGGGGAGTACTGATAAACTATCCGTCTAATAAATTGTTTTGAAATAATGATGATTTATGCAGGCAGAAATTAACTGTTCACAGCCTGAAATTTGATCTCGGGCTTATTAAGGTCCATTTTGAGGAAAGATAGTACATACGACCAATGCGCCCGGTGTGTCATGGACACATCCGACCTTCAGATCGTTTTCGATAAAGACGGTTTTTGTAATCATTGCTCCGACTTTCTGGGGGTAAAATCGCGATACCGCCTGGAGGGGGAAGCGGGGAAAAAGAAACTCGCGGCTGTTGTAGAAGAAATAAAGCGCGCAGGCCGCGGCAACACCTACGATTGCATAGTCGGCGTAAGCGGAGGGGTGGACAGCAGCTACGCTGCATATTTGATGTGCGAGTTGGGCCTGCGTCCCTTAGCCGTGCATATGGACAACGGCTGGGATTCGGAAGAATCGGTCAGCAACGTTAAAAAAATAACGAACCAGCTCAAAATAGATTACCAAAGCTATGTTCTTGACTGGGAAGAGTTCAGGGATCTTCAGTTGTCTTTTCTAAAGGCTTCAGTGCCCGAAGCTGAAACGCCCACCGACGTTGCCATCCTTGGCGCACTTCATCATTTCGCGGCAAAATATGGTGTTAAATACATCATCAGCGCCGGAAACTTTATTACCGAAGGTATTCTTCCAAAAAGTTGGCACTACAATGCAAAAGATATGAAGTATCTGAATCATATTCAGAATACTTTCGGCCGGACAAAGCTGAAAAATTTCCCGACCTTCGACTACAAAAAAGAAACGTATTTCAAACTGGTAAAAAGTATCAAGACGCTCTATCCATTGAACTATGTAAAATTTTCGCAGGATGAGGTCACGAATTTTCTGGTCGAAAAATTCGGCTACATATCTTGCGGCGAAAAACATTACGAATCGTTGTATACGCGTTTTATCCAGTCATACTATCTCTACGAAAAATTCGGGATCGACTATCGGCGGGCCAGATTTTCCTCGGAAATATGCAATGGATTGATCACCCGCGACTATGCTTTGGAACGATTGGATTCAAGACCGTATGATGAGACCGAGATCTCCCGGGAGAAACTGTATATCGCCAAGAAATTACGCATCTCGATCGATGAATTCGAACAAATTTTCTCGCTGAGCCCAAAATGGTATTGGGATTATCCGAATGATGAAAAAAAGCTCGGGTTGGTGTATGGGATCTATTTAAAGTTATCAGGTAAGGAAAAATTGGCCAACTTTTGAATCTTTGTTATCTTTGCAAGTGCTGCTTAAGTGGTAGCGCCAGTCTTCCTTATATTATCCTCTTCTCATTTCTGCGGAACCTTTGCTTCAACACGGTCGTAATCTTCTGCGGCGGCAAAATTACAATATGTACGTTTTAGAAACGCGAGACCTTGGCCATTCGTTTTCGGAAAACGAGATCGTTTTGGACGATATCAATCTACGGGTCGAGCAAGGCAGCATCTATGGCTTTTTAGGGCCGAACGGCGCGGGGAAAACGACGACGCTGAGGCTGGTGCTGGGTTTGCTGAAGAAACAGCGTGGTTCGATCAGGGTCTTTGGCCAAAAATTCGCTGATGACCGGGTGGATATCCTGCGCCGGATCGGTTCGCTGATCGAAAGCCCTTCTATTTACGGGCACCTGACAGCGGCGGAAAATCTGAAGCTGCTGCAAAAGATCTATCAATGCCCGAAAGCCCGGATCACGGAAGTGCTGGAGCTGGTCGGCCTGGCAAATACCGGCAAGAAAAAGGCGGGCCAATTTTCACTCGGGATGAAACAGCGGCTGAGTATCGCTATCGCCCTGCTCCACAGCCCAACACTGCTGATACTGGATGAGCCGACGAACGGGCTCGACCCGAACGGCATCATCGAGATCAGAGAATTACTGCGCCGGTTGAATCGCGAACACGGTATCACCATCGTGATCTCGAGCCACCTGCTTTCAGAGATAGACAAGCTGGTCAGCCACATCGGTATCATCAACAAAGGACAAATGATATTTCAGGGCACGCTCGATGACCTGAAGCAAAAGCAGCAGCAATCACTGTCGGTAGTTTTTGAGACGAGCGACGAGGGCGAAACACGCGCGGTCTTTGCGCGCAACGGCCTTCAGGTGAGTTTTAAAGACGGGAAATTCAGCATGCCGGCGCTGCCAAAAGAACAGATCGCCCGGATCAACCGCGAACTGGTGGAGGGCGGTGTGGAAGTTTTCGAGATAAGCGTGATCAAAAACGACCTGGAAACGATCTTTATCGACATGGTGCGCGATTAGAACAGTAATGATGACATTTATTCACAGCTTTCAGAGCGAGTGGCTCAAGACAAAACGCAGCCTGGCATTTTGGATGGTCGTCATCGGCGGCTTTTTTACACCGTCGATCGTTATCGCCGCGCGGCTGTTTCATTATGACAAGCTGCAGCAGATCTATTCGAGCGATAATTTCTGGAACCTGCTCTGGAAAAACTCCTGGGAATCGATGGCGCTGTTTTTTCTGCCGCTCGGAGCGATCCTATCTACCAGCCTGATCACGCAGATCGAATATAAGAACAACACCTGGAAGCAGCTGCACACGCTGCCGCTTGGTTTTACCACGATCTTTTTTGCCAAGCTGGCGGTGATCGTCGTGCTGATGCTGGAATTTTTTGCGCTGTTTAATCTTGGGATCTATCTTTCGGCCCTGGTGCCCTACCTGCTGGTAAGCGGCACTCCCTATCCGGCACAGCCGCTGCCCTACATGTTTTTTCTGCGAGAGAACGCGCTGTATTTTTTGGACTGCCTGCCGATCGTGGCGCTGCAATACCTGATCAGCCTGAAATTCAAGAACTTTCTGGTGCCCGTCGGCCTTGGGTTTGTTTTCTGGATCGCCGCGCTCGGGGCGCTCTCATGGAAATACGGGTATATTATTCCTTACACCTACGGGATGTTCAATTACCTGAAAGATGTGACCGAGACGCGCGCTGTAGTACCGGACGTGAACGTGCATCTGCTCGCGATCGGTTATTTCGCCGTGATAACCGCCATCAGTTATTTTCTTTATATAACCAAGAAAGAAAAGGGCTAAGACGGTACTCGGCACCCGCGCGAAATTCCCTTTTTCACGCCAACGCATTATCATAACGATAGCGTTTCCGCAGGTAGCTTTATGAGTGAAAATGTACCGGTTGGCCAGGCAAATTCTAATGGAACGGCGCCACAACCTAAAATAAATGACTTTGTTGTCAGATTTGCGAATGTCAACGGCACGGGTTCGGCTTCGGCCAACGCGCTGTTTACCAAGGCGATCTTTCGCATGGGCGTGCCCGTCACGCCGAAGAATATTTTTCCGTCAAACATCCAGGGCCTGCCGACCTGGTACGAGGTGCGCGTGAGCGAAAAAGGCCATCTCGGCCGCCGCGAGGGCGTCGATCTGATGGTCGCCGTCAATCCGCAGTCGATGAAAAAGGATTATGCGGACGTGCACGCCGGGCGGTTATTTTCTCTACGACAGCTCAAAGCCGCTGCCGCCCGGCTACGGCCGCACGGACATCACGCACATCGGCATCCCGCTGATGAAACTCTGCAACGCCGAGTTTACCGATGCGCGGCAGCGGCAGCTTTTCAAGAACATTGTTTATATCGGCGCGCTGTCGGCCTTGTTCGAGATCGAGTTCGCCGTGCTCGAAGGTTTGATCGGCGAGCAGTTCAAGGGCAAGGAAAAACTGATCGAGCCAAATATCAAGGCGCTGAACATCGGCGTCAGATTATGTGCGCGAAAATTTCGAATGCCCGTTCGGCCTGCGGATCGAGCGCCGCGACCTGCTCGGCGACAAAATTCTTTACAGCGGCAATTCCGCCTGCGCGCTCGGGGCGATCTACGCCGGCGCGACCGTCGCCGCGTGGTATCCGATCACGCCTTCGACATCGGTCGTCGATGCTTTTGCGAAATACGCCGCGAAATACCGCGTCGATGCCGAAACAGGCAAGAATAATTACGCCATCGTACAGGCCGAAGACGAGCTCGCCGCGATCGGCATGGTGATGGGCGCTTCGTGGAACGGCGCGCGCGCCTTTACCGCGACCAGCGGCCCGGGCGTTTCGTTAATGAACGAGTTTCTGGGCCTCGGCTATTTTGCCGAGGTGCCGACCGTGCTGATCGACGTGCAGCGCACCGGCCCTTCGACCGGAATGCCGACGCGCACGCAGCAATCCGATATCCTGCTCGCGGCCTACGCCTCGCACGGCGACACAAAGCATCCGCTGCTTTTCCCGCGCCACGCCGAAAGAATGTTTCGAGATGACCGCCGACGCTTTTGATCTGACCGAGCAGCTGCAGACGCCGGTGATCGTGATGACCGATCTCGATCTCGGGATGAACGACCACGTGACCGAACCGCTCGAGTGGGACGACACGCGCGTTTATAACCGCGGTAAGGTCTTGACCGCCGAGCAGCTGGACCGGATCGGCGGCGTGGCCGGATTTGCCGAACTGGAGACTAGAAGCCAATGGCAACCAGGCCCCGGCCCAACCGCTGGAACAGTTTCAAGGTAAATTCGGCCGCTACCTTGATATTGACGACGACGGAATTCCCTACCGCACCATTCCCGGCACACACTCTACCAAGGGCGCGTTTGTCACCCGCGGTTCTTCGCGCGACGAATATGCCGTCTATACCGAAGACGGCGACGTCTACCGCCGCAACGTGGACCGCCTGGCGCGCAAATGGGACACGGCGAAAGAGCTGGTCCCGCAACCCGTATTTTATTGGGGTGACAAGAGACGAGTGCCGAATGACGAGAGCGTAGAAAACTCCCCTCCTTACGAAGGAGGGGTGCCCGAAGGGCGGGGTGGTTCTCTCACGGAGTTATCTTTTTCGGCACGTCGATTTTTTCCGCCGAGGAAGCGATCGAGATGCTGGCGGAAGAAAGTATCCTGCTCGACGCGATGCGCGTGCGCGCGATTTCCCTTTGGCCGTGCGTTTCGCGAATTTGTCGAGCGCTCACGAAAAAGTTTTCGTCATCGAACAAAACCGCGACGCGCAGTTCAAAAGCCTGATGATGATCGAGCTCGGCATAAATCCGGCAAAGCTCGTTTCAATTCTTAACTACGACGGCATGCCCATCACCGCGGATAATATTTACAGGCAGATCAAGGGAAATTTAGAGTAGCCGGGACGCGAATATGATCTCGATTCGCCCAGCCGCCCAAAATGACATTGAGGCACTTTGCTTGCTTGACCTTATCGCGCAGCGTGAAAATGAACGCCGCGATTTTATCCGTAGTGAGGTTCTGTCGGGCAATTGCTTTGTCGCCGTAGCGGCCGGAACAGATGAAAAGATCATCGGCTACGGGGTGTTAAATTACACATTTCATCATGTCGGCTGTATTGATATGCTTTACATTGATTCGGGCCACCGGCGAAGCGGTGCGGGTGCGGCGCTCGTGCAGCATATGGAGTCGCTTTGCCAAACCCCTAAATTGTTTACTTCGACCAACCTTTCAAACTTGCCGATGCAAGCGCTGCTGGCAAAGTCAGGCTACGCTTTAAGCGGAGTAATTCATAACCTGGACGAAGACGACCCGGAGATCGTGTATTTCAAGCGGCTTCGTTGAATCGAAAATTCAACGACAACCGCACGTCATTATCGCGGACAATATTTATAGGCAGATAATGAAAAGCATTCAGAAGGCGCAGCAAAAATATCTATCTTTGATCCGATTTGACCAGAGCGTTTTTAATGCCCTCGATCCTGGTCAAAGGCGCGCTTTCCACAAAATCAAGATTTGCTACGTCGTCCGCGACAAAAATGTCATGCTGTGGAAATAGAGAGCCGCGGGCCTTTATCAGGACCGTATACTCCTGGCCGGTCATTACGTTCGGGAAATTATAATATCCGAAAGGGCTCGTTCTGGCAGTCGCTATAGTGGCCCCGTTATGTATCAGGGAAAGTAAGATATTTGAGACAGGATTACCGTTTGAGCGGGTTACCCTGCCTGAGAGTGTTACGGGAACAGGAGGCGCGGCCAACAAACGAGCCACGGCAAACTTGTCGGCCGCATACCCGGAAACTACGATTCGGCCATACGCATCGACTGCCGCGGAAGAAATCCCGGCAGATGACCCTTGGGAGGGCGTAATGCTAAGGCGGCCGTCGCTACTAAAGGAAGTGTCCAGAGATCCATCGGGATTAAACCGGGAAAATGCGAACTTATCCGCGGCAATTTTTCCGGCAACCATGATCCTGCCGCCCGCGAGCGGCAGCACCGCGGTGGGAAATCCCGCTTCCAGGGCCAATTGGCGAGACCCGACCCCATTAAAACTCGTATCAAAAGAACCGTCTTCATTCAATCGATAAATAATATTGTTTAATGTAACGCCTAAAATACGTCCGTCCCGCAGAACCGCTAAAGATGTAAAGTATGCATTAACGCTGGTATCTATCCGGAAAATACCGTCGTCATTCCAGGAAGTGTCCAAAGTTCCATCGGAATTGAGCCTGATCACCATGCTGGCGTTGAATTCAATACCGCCGCCAAACAGGATCTTGCCATCGGGCTGGAGAGTCATACAGAAAGCGTATGTCCGATGGTCCATTGTCATCTGGTATAAACCGCCGGTACCGAAAGAACTGTCCAGCGTTCCGTTCGCAAGATAGCGGGCCACGAACCCTTGCGCATCGACTGCCGCTCCCGGAGGATTACCCATATTTAGGGTGGACGTGCCGGCTACCAGGATCTTGCCATCAGGCTGGATTACAACGTTCAACACCCGGTTAAGATTGTACGGACCGACGACGGTTACGGCCTTACCGCCCGCTCCGAACGATTGGTCCGATGAACCGTCCGAATTGTAGCGCACGATGGCGATACCTGTTTGGACAGTTGCTTGATTAGAGGTCCTGGTAGAGCCTGCCGCGATGATCTTGCCGTCCTGCTGCAGGGCTACAGCATATGCCGAATCCGATGAGCTTAGCGCAGTTTGGATGAAACCCGGTCCTCCGAAAGAAGTGTCGAGAGACCCGTTTTCGTTGTAGCGCGCAACACATATGCTGTAGGTCGCTCCTGTGTTGCACCAACCGGCCAGAACGATCTTCTGATCGGGCTGAATTACGAGACCGTTTCCGTTCGCATTGACGCCAAAGGATGCCATCTGTAGTCCGGTACCATTAAAGGTTGTATCGAGTTCAGGCTGAGCGGTTACATCCGTACTTAATAGCGTGCTCAATAGAATGACGGTAAGCAAAAGACACCAAAATAAGTTTTTCATCACAAAGCTCCTGGAAATAGCGGCTGGAGGCATAATAACACAGAAATGAGAGAATTTTGTTGGACTTTAAAAATCGATTTTTTGATGCGCAGCCGGCAGACTGGGAGTTCCTCGAGCGCGATTTGTACGTTTAATATTACGGCCTTTTTACTCTTAATGAGCTGAGCCTGTCCCGGCATATATGCCTAATCTTCACTTTTTACAATAAACAAATTACAATCGCTTTGACGGCAATTTCTTATACCCGGAGATACGATGACGTACGTAAGGTCCATTTTTCGCCACCCGGCGCTGCCGAAAAACGAACTCGGCTACACGGTCGATTATTACGAAGGCTCGCTTTCGACGCTCTGCGCCGGCTGCGGTCACGATTCCATTAACGCGGCTATTACACAAGCGTGCTGGGAGATGAACATCGAGCCGCACAAAGTGGCGAAGCTTTCGGGCATTGGCTGTTCGTCAAAATCGCCGGCGTATTTTCTCTCGAATTCGCACGGCTTTAATTCTGTGCACGGCCGGATGCCTTCGGTGGCGACGGGCGCTAACCTGGCAAACCGCGACCTGATCTATTTAGGCGTTTCGGGCGACGGCGATTCGGCGTCGATCGGTATGGGCCAGTTCGTCCACGTCATCCGCCGCAATCTGAACATGGTTTACCTGGTGATGAACAACGGCTGTTACGGATTGACCAAAGGCCAGGATTCCGCCACCGCCGATGCCGGTTCGAAGAGCAAAGCGGGCTCGGTCAATCTGTTCGAAGCGATCGACCTGGCTAGCCTTGCCATCGAGCTCGGCGCCACTTTTGTCGCGCAGAGTTTTTCCGGCGACAAAGAGCAACTTGTACCGCTGCTCAAAGCCGCGATGCATCACAAAGGTTTTGCGTTTCTCAATGTCATCTCGCCATGCGTTACTTTTAACAACAATCCAGGCTCCACTAAATCTTACGATTACGTCCGCGAACACATGGAGACGACGGCTCTGGTTGATTTTGTTCCGCTGATGCGCGAGATCACAGCTACTTACGAGGCCGGAAGTATCGAGGATCTGGCCATGCACGACGGGACAACTATTCACCTGCGCAAACTCGCTAAAGACTGGGACCCGCTTGACCGCGTTTCCGCGGCCAACGCAATGATGAGGGCGCGGGCGAAAGATGAGATATTGACCGGCTTGCTCTATGTGGATGAAAACTCAAAAGATCTGCACGAACTGGTTCAAACTACTGATAAACCGCTTAACTCCCTCGGAGCCGCCGATCTATGCCCCGGCTCAGATGTTTTATCTAAATTAAATAGCACTCTGCGCTAAAGCGGCGGTGATCTATAAAAAGCGGGTCTTTTATGCGCCTCATAATCTATCTTAAAGCTACGATTTTATAAATAGCTTTCTCAATTTGGGATATTTTTGAATTTTGCTGAGTTTGACTAAGTACTGTATACGTTAACCTTCTAGTATCCCCCCGAATCTATTTGCCTAATTTTGACTACTTTTCGAAATTTGGCGCGCATTGGCACCTTGTTTGGGTAATCGATTTACTTAAGTTCAGGCTTGTAGCGATGTCTTTTCAGAGAAGAACATCTTTAATTTAAGGGTCTATTTCATCATTTCTTTCATTTACATGAATTTATTTCTCAGTCGTTCGATAATAATAACCATCGGCTCTACAACCAAAAATACAATGCACTAATTTACAAAACTTAAAAAAATTATTGACAATCTATTTGTGTATGAGCCAGAATACCTCGTAATCTTCCGTATCCTAAAACAAAGTTGTGTTCCGTTGTTGGTCGAGAGGACAGAACCGCGCTGTGCGCTGTTTTAGTAGGCAGCGCTCCCGCTTGTGTCCAGGCTGCATAAATTTTCTCATTCGGGACATTATTAGGCATGTCGGTTAACAGAATTTGGATAGACCTTACCCATGAACAGCGATAGCGAAAAACCTGATGACCATCAAGTCGTTACCATCGAGGACGAGCTGAAGAGCTGGCCGAGTAATGTTCATTCCAATGTCGCCGAAGCTGAAATGCTGGGACGCTCAGAACGGCAAAAACAAACTCAACAGGCGGCGAGACGCCGACGAATAATTGCGGGAATACTTGTGCTTTCAGCCGGCCTTTTGGTCGTAATTCCGCTAATAGTGTATTTTAGCCGCACATCGTCCGTGGCCTCTAATGGAAGCAGAGCTATCCAGCCGGCCGAATTGCAAAACGCGCAAGTAAAAGTAGGAACTACCGAAAACGCTGAAGATTACAAACGGACAGAAGCGACAGTGACGTTCGACGAGAAAGAGATCCTCCGCGTCGTACAGTACGACTTTTACGCCAGCAAGTTCATAGTCGATAACACTGCTCTTCGAGATAAACCTGCCATCATCAAGCATTTCACATCTTTACACGAGCAATTAAAGGATTCCTGGGTAATAATTTTCGCTTCCGCATCCCTAGAGGGTGATGAAGATCACAATCTGGACTTGTGCCGTTGTCGACTCTACGCCGTAGAAGCTTTATTGAACGATGAGGCCGGGGTAAAGGCCAGAGGGTATTGGGGTATCCTCGCCGGCGAATACAAGATCAATTTGGCTAACATCGAATCCGGCCGCCGCGAAGAAGAGGAAGATCGTATTGCCAAAGACCGCGGTACGAAGTGGTTGTCCGAACAACGGCGGCTCATAGTTGTCACCATCCGGGAGATTGCTCCTCTTACTTCTGAAGCGAGAGAGTTAGTTCCGCTCATAGTGGCGAATAAAATAAATGAAAATAAAATGTTTCCGCAAGATTACGATGCGCCCAACAGTGCGCCGTTTCTTCTAAAATCGCAAAACACCAATTCAAATGAATCCACGAATAGGAGCTCTAAACGATGAGTGAAGAGAATAAAAAGGAAGGTTCGGTAAGAAAAATTTTAAACCGGATCTTCAACCCTTCCCAAAAAACTGAACCGAAAATAGTCAGCGAATTCCCAACGACTCCCGGAGGTACATTTCGGTGGTTCTCTTTAATTACGATTCCCGAAACCGAAAGAAAAGCAGTCGAAACTTTTAACGATGAGGTAGCAGCCTATGTAGGGCAGTCTCTGGAGGGCCGGCAAAATATCTCTTTCCTGGAAATGTACCTGACCCGCGCGGCGATGAGCCGGCTCAGCCGGGAAATTTTTACCGAGAATAATTTTCAAAGTCTCGTTAGCCAGGTTAATGCGCGACTTCCCGGTGCCGATGATGATAATAAAGGAGACTCTTTAAGAGTCGGATTTAACCAGATGGGGTTGTCAATTACTCCGGCATTGCAGCGTATCTTCGACAAATCCTTTATAGCCCGGCAGATCACGCCTCCGCAGGTGTATGCGCCGCTTGACGAAAGCGAGATCGCGTTGTCCGTTGACCAGTTCCTTATCGGTTCTCTTAAGATCGAAGATGCGACAAGAAAACAGTTGGGCGAGACACCGATCAGGGCTCTGGTTAGCAGCTCTGACCGGGGTCACTTTCTGACCCTTCACACTCACGTGGATTTCGACCTTCTTCTCAAGGCATTTCCGGATGCGGAGTTTTGCGCGTACCCGCTTGGGATCAGTATTGACTGCCGTCTTGAGATCGACGGCAACCGCAGACGCGTCCGTCAAATTGATCTTGATCTTTACGATACAAAACTACTGGCGAAAGAATCTCAAAGTAATGTGAAATCTAAGTTGTATTATTACCTGGTCGAGGGGGGAAACGAACAGAGAAATGTTATCAATTTAGACCCAATCTACCCGGTTATGTTGAAAGGGGAAAACACTCTTAACGCGAATGAAGTCGACGACACTTATGAGATCGTACCGGGCTCCAAATTGCGCGTGCCGGTAGCGGGCAAGGTCGGAATGCAAGTCATATTGAAGTATGAAGACGCCCAGGGAAATCTTCGCACGGATAGCTATAAATTTCTGTTTCGATTCTTCCGCAACGCTCTCAGGTTCAGCACAACGACGAATAAGCTCGCGGCCAACGGTCAGTTCATACCGGCGACCGGGGAGACATACGTAATGCTGCCCCCGTTGCAGAAAGACGGGGTCAGCGAAGCGCAGATCCCGGCATTCATAGTCCAACCGCTGGCGGACGATCCCTCGAAGATTGAAATTCGCCGGCACGCGGATTCGAGCCTCGACCTTACCGTCGATGGAGAGGCATTAGGCGCCGAACCCATTCGGATAGATTTTGCAGATAGGATCGAGATTCATGGAGAGTCCGGCACCGAGGGCGACAGCCAGGAGATCGAGAGATTTAACTTCATTCTGCGTCCACTCGCGGCACTGAACGAGCAAAGAAAAAACGTTAATATTATGCGCGGAGGAAACTATATCGCCTTTATTGAAGTAGAGAGCGATCGCTCTATCTCTTTGAGGAGCACGGAAGTAGTCTTGGGGCGGAATCAGTTTCTGAACAGGCGTACAAGCGTCGGTACAAGTGCGGTAACCATAACGCGAAGGTACGTTACGTGGGTAGTTACTCCCAAAAAGGACGAAAAGATACTTTATTATTGTAAAGTTCAAGGAGACATAACCCAACCTTTGACACAACTCACGAAACCTATGGCCCTCGGTCTGGTCGGAACTTACTATTTTTACATCGGTGATTTCGAATTTATTATTTTGTTAGAATCCACCCCGAGAAACGAGATCTTATTCGAAGTTGCTTAGTTAAGCCGACAGCCTTTTGGCGGAACTTGCTCAACATTCCTTATGGTGACGGAAATGAACACTTCACTCGACCGGTCTGCGACCAGAGCAGATGATTTCGTCAGCGATATTATCTCAAGAGATATTGTTGTGGGTTTAATTTTATGCCTGATTGCCTGCGGGTTAACCACCTACGGATTCTGGAGAATCGGGAGCAGTTCGGCAAATATGCTCGTCGTTACCGACTATGTCGCGGAAGTGCCGCAAGGAGCGCGCATTACGTTGGGCTATGGCGGGGTTAGGGGTGACGGCAATTCACCAAGCGGGCAATATCAGAATGCCGACCTACCGTTTCAGTCACGTGCGATGAGTTCCTTCAGTTTCGGGGTTTCGAGAGATAAAGACGGCGCATACTGGGCGGAAGGAGATGATGATCGCCTTTTTATAGGCGGTAAGGAGGTAGAAAAAGGCAAGCCGGTTCAACTTTTTGACGGCAGTCGTTTAAGATCCGTCGGACGGTACGGTAGCGCGAACTTCACCGCCCGCCTGGATGAACAGCCCTCGCTCATGCGTCTTCATTTGGATGCACCGATTTATTTTCTTCTCAGCAACGATAACACACGCGTGACCTTCGGACTTGGCGGTGAGATCGTTGGGGCCTCAATTGACGAAGTGGCGGTGCGTACGAAACTGAGAGAGAATCAGACGGAGACTTTCGTCGTAAAAAAAGACGAAACCGGCGGGTTTCAACTTAAACGTGAAGAGGATCTCTCTCTTTCCGCTCCTGTAAAATCCGAGATATTTGAAGAATCGAATAAGCCGAGTGAGCGGCAAAAGAACGATTTTTTAGTTGGTTCCGGCGCTTCTACCAGGGCAGGAACAGTGCTTTTCAAATTGACCAATGGCAGCGGAGGCAGCTTTCTGGGGGCTGAACCATCCTGGGCGTTCGGTTTTAGGTTCACCTTGATCGTGTTTCTTTTAGCTATTGCCTTTGGTTTGCAAGGATTAGGCATGCACGACACACAGGTGAGAGTGCCGCACGGCCCGCTCATATTCGGATGTGTGGCGGTGTTTTCAGCGATCGGACTTACTCTTGCCGGGCGTGATTTTTTTCTGCCCCCGTACGATCAGGGACGCTTTCCCGAATACCTGAAATGGTTTATGGTTTCGCTGGTTGTCCTTTACTTGATTCGGATCCCGCAGGTGACTTTTTACCAATTGCGTTGGGCCTTTTCGTTTCCCGTGTTTTTGCTTGTATACATTCTTGTCGGCAGGCCATTCGACAATATCTTTTTTATTCCATTCGTGGAGTTTGCCGTCGCATTTTTCGTCGGAGCGGTTGCCGTACATTTTTTCATGCGAGGTGTACGAGAAGTGGTCGCTTATCTAATTGGTTCCGATTGGCTGAGAGTGCTTCTGTTCGGCGTACTTCTGCCGATTGTGGGGGTCCTCTCAGTAACAATTCTAATGGGCGGCCGGTCTGCTTTGAATATTTTCGGCATACGGTTTTCATTTACCTACGGCACTTACGCTACTTATTACGTTCGGGACCGTCATCTTAATTGCTGTCACTGGAGAATAGGCCGGATAGCTGGAGAAAGTATCGCACTATTGCTCTTTTAGCGATGCTTGCGGCAGTGGGGCTCTACTATATAACTTCCAGTTTCGACCACGGCGGCACGATCCTACTCGGCTTTGGCGTCATCGCGGCGATGTGGGCCGCCTCGCGCCGGGGTCGGCCCTGGGTATTTACCGGTATATTAGCCGCGATCATTATCGGAATGCTTTACCTTGCGGTCGCTGTCGGGCACGAGAGAATTGACATAGCATGGGGCGGCGAAGAAGGGGCGGAGCGCTATTTTGATGAAGCTGTCAATCTTCGTACCGCCAGGGATCTGGCACGCTCGGGAGGCGTCTTCGGCCTCTATGACCATCTTTACATACCCAGTTCCGTCAGCATGAATATCTACAACGATCTGGCTACGGCTTATGTTACCGGCTTTTTCGGTTTGGCCGGACTGCTTTTGGTGGTCATTTGTTATTACCTTTTATATACGCGCCTTCTGGACGGCCTTCTTGATCTAATGGATCCAAAAAACCGCCAGGTAGCCGTAGTTAATGAACAGGAACCAACGCTCGGAGAGGCATGGTCGAGTATGCCCTCTCCAGACACAAGATCACAGGCGCCGCGCCCAGACGACGAAATTCGCAGCCCTGATGAAGTGGTGCGTTATATGCTGGCGGCTTTCGCATTTGCTGTGACGTGCGTTTTTCTTTTTCAATTATTATGGGTTTTTACGGCAACGCTTTGGCGACGCGTACCGATCAGCGGGCTGGATCTGCAGCCGATAAGCGCGTCCGTGATCTCGATCGTCGCTTTTATCATCCTACTTCTAGGGTCGGTTGCTTTTGTTCACAATGTGCATAAAAACTAGATATGCATCGCTAAAAATAGATCTCAATGACTAGGCGTCCGTCAATCTGCTGTTTCCGGATTTCGGTGGGAGGTTTTTGCAATGTCGGCAATCTTACAGTTCCTGCAATTACTGATACGTCATTACGCGGGGCGTATGATCATATTATTTTTCGTCCTGCTTGGTATCCTGGGTTTCTTTTTTGATAAGGAAGACGACCTGCAGGATGTTGCGCGGATCAGGTTCTTTAACCAGGCGTTCGAGAGTGGAACCATCGTAATCGAACAACCCGCGCCAGGCGCGCCGCTCGAAGCAGGTGTTCCGGAATTTGATCAGCTCGAACCCGCCGATCAAAACCGTTTTGGCAAAGAAACCTGGCGCCGCATGCGAAGACAGGTTTTCAGATTCGTAGCAGCGGTCAATCAGGGGCTGGGAGACCCATTCGAATATAATGAGACCGACGGCAGGGCGGTGGTAAAAAAAATAAAAGAGAACACTCTTAAGTATAGCAATCCATTCGAAATTACCCGCCGCGGATCGATTACGACTCCGATCAATTCCAGTGAGGCCGTGGCAAAAAACCGGCCGGGATGGCGGATCGTCTCGCGGAATCTGATTCTCTATTTGAAACCGGGAGCAGAAGCCCGAACCATTGATCCTGGTGAGCAATTCGCATGTGAGGTTGGCGGAGAATTTACTCTCGGTTCACGATCAGGCGGCTCGCGCGCGGGCGCCAACGTTACTCTTAGAATCCATCTTGAGAGTCAAGGGGATCTTCAAGGGTTGAAACTCGAACCTCAAGGTGCGTTGCAGAATCCCACCCGGCCCAGTTCGTTAAACACGGGCAGTATTTCGTCTGGGATGGGCGCCCGTTCGCGGTATACCGAACGAACGCGCAAATTGGTGACGCTCAGGATCCGTCAGTGGGTGATCTTGTTTTCACCAAAAAGCTCAACGGACGGCCTTTTCGTTTGCAAGTGCTGGGCCGGGCAACGGCGAATCTCATAGGATCATCGGTAGGCGGCGAGACTACGGCCATTGACGGTTCGTTTTTGCATGACCAGGCAAAACGGCTGGTATTAACGATCGATCCCGAGATTCAAGGAGCCTCTTATTATTTGCTTTTCAACAGGTTAAGAGAGCTTGACAACAAACACCCGGCAAATCTCAAGCGGCCGCGCCGGGGTGCGATTACAGTTATCAATGCCGAAACCGGCCAGATCTTAGCGCATGCCGGGGCGCCCGGTTATGACCCACTCTGGCAAGGCGATCGCGTTATATTAGCAAACCGCCAGAGCATCGTTGAAAACCCCGCAAACGGAATTCATATGCCGGGATCTGCCATAAAAGTTCTGACCGCGGGTATGGGTTACCTGATGTTTGGAGATGGAAGCGGAGAAATGCTTCCCGCGTCGATCAATAAACTCGCGATTCGGCAGGCTTTCAGAAACGTTTATGGCGGCCCGATGCCGCCTGAGAATATTGTCGAAGATACTGAACTGGCAGACGTAACGGCCGACGGGGATTCGTATTTTAATAAAAACGCAGGTTCCAGGGAACCCGACGCCCAATTCGTTACGGTTCTCACCTCAGCCTTTAATGTCATTCACTATAAGCCCGATGACAAAAACTATCTAAGCCAGGATGATGCGGTCCGCCGCGATTTGTACGAACCTGTTGTTTTGGGCAAACTCGCGCGTTACTTCGATTTTTCTGCAATGTATAGTTTTTTCCCGGCGCGCTCCCGCTTCCCGGTAAAAGACGCAAAAAATATGGGCCTATTCAGACAATACGCGATTGGAGCAAGTGAATCCAGATTTACCACAATGAGACTCGCTGCCGTACTCCACACGGCCTCTACCGGCCAACCTTTGCGTCCGTTTATAGTCGAATCGGTCTTAGATCCTGAAATTCCGTCTAATGGCAACAGGGTCTCGACCGCGCCAAGCGATGTATTCCCGGACCTGCGCGAAGGATTTCGCGGTGTCGAGGGTGCCCACAACGGCAACGACCGGCGAATGGCCGGGGAGATACGCCGGTTTTTAGAGGAAGTGTGTATTTCAGGATCGGGGCATACAGGATTTTACAAAAATGTCGGGGACGACAAAAAGATTTTCTTTACTGAGGATAATCCACTCACGAGACAGATTGACGAGTCACAGACCCGACGGGGAGACTTTGGGAAAACCGGAACGGCGGATAATGGTAAGGTCGATCCGTATAATGACAGCATATTCGTTTATAAACACGGCAACTATATAATTGCTATCTGGATGGAGCGCGCCGACGAAAGCACTACCCACCCGGCAAACTTACTGATGAACGAAGTTGTTAGTTTTATTGAAAAGGTAGGCTCTGATCACCCATGACCCAAGAAGATCCAAATAGACTTCGGACCGACATTCTCGCCACGGTCAGCAACCTTGACCACCTTCAGGAGGCGGAACTTCTGAACGGTTCGAAAACCGCCTCGTTTTACTGGTTTCCCAGCCCGGAAAATCGGCAAGTGATAATTAAAGTGTTCACCGGCGAGACAGCCGGCCGTCTTTTCCGCCAGGAATTCACGGCGTTTTCTGATCTGAAAATAACCAACCGCGTGTGCGAGGTTGTGGCCGATTCGATGAGGCACGACGCCGGATTTTGGGATGAAAAATTTCAGGGTCCGTTTTTTATCGCTAAACCTTATTACACTAAACAACTGGACTCCGCGCTGAAGAATACAACAGGCCTTGAAAGGCTGGACATTGCTGCGCAGGAAATTGATATCGCGCGAACTTTTCTCAAGCTCGGATGGAGGGATTTCGACTGGCGTAAGGAAAATGATGTAATTGAATCAAGTGGTAAGATTTTAAGGGTTGATCTGGATTGTGCGTCAGCGTTAAATGGTTTTTTCGAAGAGAAATCGACAACTACCGACAACCGGTTTTTCACATTAACAGAGCAGAATATACTTCAGGGTTTTTCAGCTTATCGAGATAGCATAGTTAGGGGGTCTGATGAAGTAAGGAACATGGCCATCCGTCTTGCAAACTTAATTTTCATCGGGGATAACGAAAGCGCCGACCTGAAGAACGCCATAATAAAATTTCAGGGAATCGGATGTACCAAAACTAAAGGCTCAGCCTCGCTTGGGACAAGAGAAGGTTGGTTGAATTCGGTTCTCGCGTTTGTCGAGAAAGTGGGGCGAGGGCCGCAGCGGGATCGAAGGAGGGGGCACGGTATGAGTCTGCGTTTAAACGATTCGCCCGACGATAAAGAACATACCGAATTCGATTTTTGGGTCGAAATATGGCTAAGGCAATCAGCTGTCAAATCTCATGGGCGCCCGGCCACACCGGCATCACTTGCGCGTCTTACAAAGGATGAATTGGGCTTGCTCGCCCGGCTTTTCCACTACCTCATCAGCACACCAGAAAGCGGCTTCACGCTCGACGATTTTCACACGAGCCTTGTAATGATCGCGGTCGATTCACTGAAGTCTCGCGCGGAGCAATTGCGGGAATGCAAGGTTTCCGAAAGTGAATTGGTCAAAGTGCTTTCTCCGAATACCAAATTCTTCGAACTGCGAAGAGCCCTGTTCAGCCAGACTAACGGTGTCCCGGCAAGAAACGCCGACGAACAAAAAACCAGTTCCGCCAAACCTCCAAAAAATCCGGTATCAAAATTGGCGATCAACTGCTGGTCTGGTAAGGGATACTGGGCGTCGACCATGAAAGAACTCGGCCGTAAATGTGAGGATAGGGCGGTTGTCTTGACTGATCCTTTTCATGTAGTTGCCGTCGTGGACGGCGTCTCCGAGGCGTCAGGATTCGAAGCAGCAGAAATAGTAATAAAAAATCTTACCGAATGGCATAAGAAGTCAAAAACAGTTGAACCGGAAGAAATGAAAAAGAAAGTGCAGGAATTCTTTCTGGATACAAATACCCTTTTGGTCGACTCATTTCATGCTACGAAAAAGTACCACCAGGCGATGTTAATCTTAACCGTTCTCTGCACTGTAAACGACACTCACTGGGTTATGGTAGCAAAAGCCGGTGACTCGGATTGCCAGGTTTTTTCACCTAACGGCAATTCGAGGCTCAATACTAAATCGTGGATGGGAACCCGCAGATTGGGTGATTTAGAAAAATTCGATGAAAGTTCCATGCGGGTCGAACATTACGTGCTCAACAAAACCGGAAAATATCGCATTCGGCTATTTTCCGACGGGGTGGGTGAACTGGCACAACAACGCATACGGGAAGTTGAAGACATCTCGGATCTTGTTGACGAAGCTCGCAATTGGCCGGACAGTCTAAAGGACAGCGTTGGACAGGACGATTGGTCCGTTGCCGGGATCGACGTTGTTGTTGAAGAAATGGCTCCTTCGTCGGCGAAGCCGAAAACGGAAGAGTCGAAGAAGCCAACCGACGATATACCTGAAGAATCCGAGTCAGTTGTGCCGCTTTGGACGATCATAGACGCAAAAGCTTCTGCTTTTACTTTGAGTAAGCCCGCGATGGAGTTCTGGGAGACAGCTCTCAATTCCTCTGAAAACACTACTAACCACCGTTTAATTGGTGAAGTAGTAAAGTTCAAAAGCAGTCCCAAACAACCTCAGACCAGGGCGGGCAGACAGAACGAAAGAGATGAAGAATGGTCAGTAGGATGGATCGTATTTATTGTGGTTCTTACGGTTTCAGCGGCAGTAGGGTTTTTCTACTTGACCATTTCAATTTTAAATTCCCCTTTGCTTAACTTAACTCCGAAGCCATCCGATATTGCAAAAGCCACTCCTCCGCAGGCTGATCCAACACCAGATTTGTCGGAGAAACAAAAATCAATTTATGGGGAATTACAAGAAAAGGGATTTTATATTCAAGACAAGCTTCCAAGTGGATCTGGTATCGAAGACCCAGCGGTGCAAGAGTTTTTAAAGATCTAGCTCAGGTAGTAATTCAGCAGAAGCTCAAGATAGCTATTGAGGTTTATAGCGCCCCCGGGGGGGAGCAACAAGACAACCTGAATCTGACCATGAAGCGCGCGAATGCAATCAAAGAGTACCTGACCTCTAAGTACTCTGTTCCTGTGGCAAATAGGTCTGCCGAGGGTAGGGGGTTACTGAGCCAAAATCCTCCTAGCGTTAGAGATGCTCTTCAAAACAAAGACGCTCAGAAAGCTTTTTTGATTGTCAGAAAAAAACAATAAAGAGATAGTTATCAGGGACAGCAAATCCTTGCGCACGTCTAACCGGCAGAACGGCGGAAGTTTACACGGGACGAATGCTCGATGTCATTGCGTTCCGTTGGTTTGGAGCCGTCGAAATTAAGTCAGCGTGTGAAGCTACATTTTGTCGCGCGTTTGGCTCTCCTCGTCGAGCTGAATTTCAATTTCATTGAGCTTGGACCTCGCGGAACCGGAAAATCATACTTTTTCAGTGATTTTCGCCGTATTCCACCCTGGTCAGTGGCGGACAGGCTACAAAGGCCACACTCTTTTATAACAACGCCCGGGGTTAGGTCGGCCTGGTAGGGTTTTGGGATACGGTCGCGTTTGATGAGGCTGGTGGTATTCGTGTCAAAGATCAAGACACGATCCAGATCATGAAGGATTACATGGCTAACGGCCGCTTCTCTCGCGGTGTGGAGGTCATAGCAGACGCGAGTTTAGCGTTTAACGGAAATATTGATCTATCGGTCGAACAAAACGTAAATTCGACGGAATACGATTTGTTTCAACCGTTGCCAAAAGAATTAGATCTGGCAGTGATGGATAGATTCTCCTACTACTTGCGCGGATGGGGAATACCTAAAAATAGTAGTGATTTCTTACCAGCAATTTTGGGTTCATCACTGATTATTTGGCCGAGGCGTTTCACCATGTCTTCAAACATACAAACCGTTATGAAGAGGTAAGTAAGCAAGTGAAACTCGGTCACTCAATGAGGGGCGCGATGAGAAAGCGATCAAACGGACGCTGTGTGCACTTGTCAAAATACTGCATCCTGACGGGCCGCCAAACGACGCCGAGTTTTAACGAGTACACACATTACGCAGTCGAAGGGCGCCGCCGCATCAAGGAACAGATGAACAAACGCAAACCCGATGAGGAGTTTGCAAAGATCAACCCTATCGTTCTTCAAGGCTTCGGGAGAGGAGTTTGTCGTTTGGTGTCCGGAGTCAAAAGACGCTCCTGCTACGCAGAGCCCTGTTAGAAAAATGCTTGAAGAAAAGGGAGGTATTCCGTTCAGTGGCGGAAAGGTAGCTCGTCCCGTCACGCTGAAACCCCGCAGAGGTTATGGATGAACAGTTGAAAACCGAAGCCGAAAAGTCAGGCGTCGAGATCCAACCCACTCCCGAACTTCAGGAGAGACACTACTCAATTCTGTACGGCGATACTGGACATACCTACGAATCGATCATTGGTCCATATTTACCAGGATCAACGGAAATTACTGTGGAAGACGCTTACATTAGGGCAGCACATCAAATCGGAAATTTTGTTCGTTTCGGCGAAATGGCGGTTAAGCATGGGACAATTTCCAAGATAAATCTAATCACGTCATTCGATGCGATTACCAATGTACAGGAAGTGGAATCAAAATTGGGGGATCTGAAACAGAGTCTCTTAGAATTGGACATCTTTTTGGGTAAAGCAAAACGGGCACTTTTTGAGTGCCCGTAACTTGGTTCCGCAGGTAAGACTCGAACTTACAACCCTCCGGTTAACAACCCAACAATTCGCGTAATTTTAGACAAGCGTAGTTTCTAAATTCAATTCTATTCAATCATCAATTTTGATAAGTTTGAACTAATTGATAGCGGAGATCTTGGTAAAAAGCTCGTTTATTTTTTCCAATCCATGAGTTGTGAGTTCGAAGGTTCGAATTTGGCACACAAAGTAGAAGAGGGCAATCGTTATAAGCGCCCCAAGTTATTGATTCTATTGGTGGAGAGGAGGGGGATCGAACCCCTGACCTCATGAGTGCCATTCTAAACTGCGACTTTTTCTGAATGTTTCTAAGTTTGATTTAGTTAGAGTTAATGTGTTATTAGATCGCCTCAGTTTGCCTGAAAACACTACTTTTTAATATTTCGACACCATTCGCACACCAAAAACTGATTTGTAAGCTTTCGATTAGGAAGGAATGCGATACTTTTTGTTGTGTTTAATTTGTCTTAAGTTGATAGAGTGTCAATGGTAAAGGATGTATCAAATTTATGAATAAGCAACTCTACTCTTCAGATGATGTGAAACTTGCTTTAGATATTTTTCATCGAGCCGTGATGGTATTTGATATTCCACCTTATCCTGAGAACCAGGAAGAATTTCAAAAGTACTTGCGGGAAGATGGCAGTGTCGATATTGATAAAATACCTCGACGACCGTTAGAACTTTTCCGGATGGACTAGGCCTTAACTTTCTTTATTCTTATGATGGGTTTTACACTGTCGAAGCCGATTATTTTCCGGTTATTGCGATCCTAGGTTTTATTGAAAGCGCGCGCGAACAACTTAAGATCAGCATTCTTAACGCATCAGAGCAGGAAATTCAAGAATGGACTGAAAATGAGGCTTACGTGATGACTTTGACTTTAATTTCCAAGGTGTATCAACGAATGGACCTGGCTCTGCGAAATCATGCCGACGAAGTCATCACCAACTGGCAAATAGAGTTGTTCCGCCGTTTGAAAAAAATTCATGAAAAGCACGGGGAAAAAAGTCCACGGTTACGAGAGAAAACCTATTTTCGCAATTTCATAAAAAGCTATGAAAACAATCTAATGAGCTTATGGTTCGACTCATCTGAAGAAGGTCAAAAAGAGGCAAGGATACAATTTGCTAAAGACTATCCATCTATTCTTAAGCATTGGCAGAAACTCCGCAGAGAGGGTGGTAATGAAGATTCCGACTGGCGAGAATATGCTAAAGCGGGAAAGTTTATTGATACGCCCCGATGATTTGATAGACAAGTTAGAAGATTGCAGAGATATTTCGTCCTTGGCACTAGAACATGCCGCACGTCGAGTTGGTCTGACCAATCCTGATGCTAGCGAAAAAGATATGAAGCTTAGAAAGGGCGGCATATACGTGACTGGTTACACTACCCGACAATTACACAATATAAAGAAGGAAGGGCAAAAATTCTTGAATGAAGTAGATGAATAATTCATTTTCCTTCAAAACCTGTTTTAAATGAAATGGAAAAAAGCATTTCACTGAAAACACAGTTTGAGTGAAACGAAAGAAAACACCAAAAAAGTTTGTCTGAGTCCGATACGTTGCAGTTTATTATTTGCTCGTGGCTAAAAAGGCCGCGAGCTTTTAATTTTGGGTGAATTATGGAAGAAAATATTTTGAAAGCAGATGAAGTGGCAAACATCCTTAGACTAGACAAACAACGGGTCTACGAACTCGTGCGACGCCAGCAAATCCCCTTTATTCGAATAGGAGAAAGACAGTACAGATTTAGCCGGCGTGCTATCAACAGCTGGCTCGAAAAGGGGGGTACGAGCAATTTGGCTTCACAGGAAAATAAAGAATATGTCTGATTTGAACCATAAGTCAGGGTCTCGCTCTCTTAGGGATCGAGATTTTATCGCGCTCGGCAATTGTTTCGTTTCCGAGGATATTGTTAAGAGCTCGGGGATTTTTCGTGTGGACTCGGAACCGGCCAGGAAATCTGTGGACAGCGAAGACCTGGGGATTATTCGGGAATCGTTTTTCCTTATTTTTATCCGGGCTCTGAAAATCCTCGGGAATTTCGGCTGCGCCGCGATAACCCTGACTTAGAGCAAAAAGAAAACGGTGTTAAAGAAATTCGAAAGTATCTTTCGCCGCCGGGTAAGGGAAACATGATTTACTTTCCCCCTTGTTCGACTGAACTGTTATCGGATCTTTCACTTCCGATTGTGATAACGGAGGGGGAAAAGAAAACGTTGGCACTACATAGGGTTGCATGGTCCGGGTTGGGTGACTCAGCGGAAAAGCCCCGTTTTTTTGCCCTAGGATTAAGTGGGGTTTGGAATTTCAAAGGTACGATCGCAAAAACTGTGAACGCCAGTGGTCATCGCCAAGACGTTAAAGGATTGATACCTGACTTTAAATTGCTATCCTGGGACTGTAGACGAGTGATCATACTTTATGACGCCAACGTCAAATGGAACGAGAGTGTACGCGTGGCCCGCGATGTTCTTGCCAAAGAACTAAAGAAACTTGGAGCCGAAGTTCTCATTGTTGATTGTCCCGAAATAAGTGGTTGTAACGGAATCGATGATGTACTTGGTAATTGGGAGCGAACTAAGGGTGAACAAAAGGCGATCCGACAATGTTTAGAATTGCTGGAGAGCGCCGAAAGTGCGTCAGAAAAAAAGAGCTCACAGGTCGACCAATTACTTGCCATTGCCTCTGACATGGATCTCTTTCATACTCCGGAAATGGAGCCATTTGTTGCTATCGAAGTTAAGGACCATATTGAGTATCATCGCATCAATTCCCTTGCATTTCGTCAGCGCCTTTCATATCAGTTTTATAAAGAGGAAGGGAAAGCGCCCTCTTCGAATGCCATTCAAGATACTATCAATGCTCTTAGCGGAAAGGCTTTATTTGAGGGGCCGTTCCACGATATACATCTTCGAGTGGCCGCTCGCGGGGGATGTATATATATAGATCTCTGCAATGACAAATGGCAAATTATAGAGATCAGCAAACTTGACTGGAAAGTGCTGGAATCCTCCGCGGCACCAGTAAGGTTTAATAGAAACAACGCGATGCGGCCTCTGCCGTCGCCTATTCCGAACGGTGATTTAACTAAATTGCACAAATTCTTAAATGTAGATTCACGAAATTTAGTATTAATTCTAAGTTGGATAATAAATGCCTATCGCCCTAACTACCCCTTCCCAATTTTGATACTTTCGGGGGAACAGGGCACAGCAAAAAGTACCACCTCACGGATATTACGGGAATTGATAGATCCTAGCAAAATTCCGTTTCGTTCAAGTCCGAAAAACGAACACGACTTAATTATCGCCGCGACGCGGTCATGGGTTATTGGTTTAGATAATCTTTCCACTATTCCTGATTGGTTTTCCGATGCGCTATGCCGACTTTCGACTGGTGGAGGATTCGGAACCCGTAAGTTATACAGCGATGATGAGGAAACAATTTTAGAAGCTAAGCGCCCGATAGTAATAAACGGAATAGGAGATCTCGCCAGCAGGTCAGATCTGTTGGATCGAGCTCTTGTAGTTAGACTTGATTCGATACCTCCTGACAAACGACGGTCGGAGAGCGAGTTTTGGGCGGAGTTCGAAGGAGAGAAAGAGTCGATTTTTTCTGGTTTTCTTAGTGCAATAAGCATTGGACTAAGAAGACTTGACAAAATCAATTCAGGTCCAATGCCCAGGATGGCCGATTTTACACAATGGGTCACTGCCTGCGAACCAGCTTTAGGCTTAGAAAAAAATGCGTTTCGCAATGTTTATAACGAAAACCGTCTGAATGCTCATTCAATTGTACTGGAGGATTCTTTGCTGGCTGAAGGTAGTAGAAGAACTTTGTGAGAGAAATGCAGTCGATGATAAATATGAGGCTAGGGATATTCTTTTAAAGATTTCTTATCAAATCTGGTAGATGTTGCAGGAGAGAAGAGATGTGCCGATCGTCGATTCCCCAAAAGCGCAAAAGGCCTGAGAAACGCGATTGAAAGAATCAATCCTAATTTAAGAGAGATCGGCATTTATATTACGTTTAAAGGTCGAAAGGGCTCAAATGCCAGGAAAGGTGCTTCTCTCTCCCTTGCCTATATACGAACGCAAACGTCACAAACATCACCAATCTTCACTACGCTGAAGAAAAATATAGAGTTAGCAGATGATTACGACTCGAAAGTAGGTGACGTTACCGTAATTTCAGGTGATGTTTCTTTATTCAATATTGAAAATAACGTCACGAGAGTATCGTCTTAATTATAAAGGGAATATTTAACTTTCGATGATGTTGGTGACGTTAGTGACGTTAAAAAAGGCGATTTTTGACGATCAGTATCGGATCTGTTTAGGGAGTAATTCAGCGCGAAGAGTACACGGGAAAGTGGTATGAAAACAAAAAACGAAAAAATGTTACCTAAGATGGCCCCGGGAATACCGAATGGCGGCATATACATACAACAAGTTCGCTGCGGGAAAAATAACTGCAGGTGTGCAAAAGGAGCAAAACACAAGGCTTATTATTTCTTCAGTCGCGTAAATGGAAAACTCCGTAAGCAATATGTTCGAAAGGATCAGGTGGAAAAGATCAAAGGGTTTCTAACTCAAAACCGGAACAACCGCAACCAATTGGTCTTTGCCCAAAAAATCTCAAAGGAAATATCCAAAAAACTGAGCGCGAAATTGAGAGAGTGTGCAAACGTTCAATCTGCTTTGAAAGAGAATGGCTATGAGTAAAAAGCAAAAGGTATTAGCGAAAAATAAGAAGGCTGCACTCGTAGACGATCCCCGACAAGGAGGAACAGGAGATGAGCAATCTACCGGTCCGATCTCCGATGACAACCTTACAGACGAATACGAGAAAATGCGCAGTAAAGTTAGCCAAGCGACTTCGAGTTTATTTGATCAATGGGATTCCGAACTTCCCGTTGAAGACCTCCAGGTCACTATTCCTGTAGATTCTTTGGAATCTAGAATTGGTTACAGCTCACTTTTCCGCCAGTTACATCAAGCATACGTCCGTCGGGTAGCCTATCATCGCTCGCCGGGCCGGTGGTTCACTTTCCTCTAAAGAAGCGCGGGAGATGGCCTACCAGCCTTGCAAAAACATTGAGGAAGGCAAAAAAGAACTCAATGTAATGCTTGGTCAGCCGTTAGAATCTCTTAGTTTTATAGATTTGCTTGAGCTTCACGCCATCGCGCCCGAGTTGCCGAAAAATTCTGGGAGAGGATCTAACACGAAGGACGATTCGAATTCGAATCCGGTCACTTAGCCGCCAATATCAATTTTCCCGAGGGTTACATGAAAGATGTATGGAATATAGCTCGTTACCTTGGAGTTCGGGAATCCTTCATAAAGGAATGGCAGCCGACTGGGGGAATCGAGATCAGTCTAATTGATGTGCTTACTCAGGCATACTTTCAGTGGCAGTTTTGGCTGGAGCAAACCGTAAGGCGCTCGCAAACGCGAGAAAGAGAAGAAGACCCGGAATATACTGAATGGAAAAACCACCGGCGCGGAGTTAATAAGGTTGTGGCTGGAGCGACGGTTACTGGCTCCGTCCATACGTTGATGAGCAGCAAGCTATCGAACATGCCGTTCAGATGGCGGATCGTTGGAATCGGATTTTCATGCGAACCTTACGACAACTAAGAGATCTCCGTCGATATGCGCCGGTGACAATCAACAATCCGAACCAAGTGAATATTGCAACTGATGGTGGGCAACAAGTAAATCTATCGAATGAATAAAGGTTTACTTATCGGTTAGCTAAATTCTCTTTATTCTAATCAAGTCAAGTTTCTTAAGAAAATTGATGCAGTTAGGCTTAGGTACCAGTAATATTGGTATGTACGGCGAAGTTTCAAAGTGTCTATGTTCAAACGCCAATTTATAACGAAAACTACCTTGACACGACAAATCAGCCTAATAAATAATTAGGCCATACCTCTACCGTCAGAAACAACGAGTTATTAACGTTTAACTGATCGCGTTGGTCAATTATGCACGTGGTTAACCTTCCACCGGACGCTACTAACCTGCTCGAATCGATGAGAGCAGTTGGATATTCGTTTGAAAAGGCGGCTGCGACATAATGGATAACTGCATTACCGCAGGTGCTTCTTTAATCGATGTTTCATTTTCCGCCTACGGTAATCCATTCGTCGCATTCTTGGATAACGGAGCCGGTATGAATGCTGACGAACTAAGAGTAGCAATGCGTCATGGCAGTCGGAGTGCTCTGTTGGAAAGGACATCCACCGATCTCGGTAGGTTTGGTTTGGGACTCAAAACCGGATCTTCTTTCGCAGTGTCGCCGCCTTACCGTCGCGACAGTAAAGAAAGGAAAACTCTCAGGAGCTCGGTGGGATCTCGACAAAATTGAAGAAGTTAACGAATGGGCTTTACTCGAACTTGAGGAGATCGATTTCGACGAAATCCCCATGATCGAGAGCCTGCGAAACCTTCGACATGGTACTTTGGTCGTGTGGCAGCAGCTTGATCGGGTGTTTGAAGGCGAATCCCAAAAAGATCGCGCACTGCAAAACAAAATAGATGATACTCGTAACCATGTAGCACTTATTTATCATCGTTTTTTGGAGGGTGAGGTTAGTCCATTAAGATTCGGCTCAACAATCTATTAGTTGACCCCATCGATCCCTTCCTGCGAAAACGAAAAGGGGTGCAAACTTTGCCTCCCGAACCGCTAACCATAAATGGACATAACGTAGGTGTCCAAGCATATATTCTGCCGCACATTTCAAAGCTGACTGCGGCAGATGTTAAAAAAGCCGGTGGAGATGAAGGGTGCGGAAGAATCAAGGATTCTACGTATATCGAAACTTCCGCTTGATTATTTGGGGCACATGGTTTCGTTTAGCAAGACAGGAAGAAATGTCAAAGTTGGCCCGCGTTATCGTCGACATTCCGAACTCACTAGATCACCTATGGAAATTAGACCTGAAAAAGTCCACAGCATATCCTCCTGAAGAGGTTAGGCAAGGCTTGGGTAGGATTGTTGAACGGATCGCCGATCGAAGTAAGAAGGTCTATACCTTTCGAGGACGAAAGTCTACCAGTCCGGACACCATCCACGCTTGGGAACGGGTCGAATATCGCGATGGACGAATAGGCTACAAAATCAACCGGGAACACGATCTGGTCAGCTCCCTTCGTACCGTGCTCCCGGAGACGAACGGCAGGCTGCTTGAACGATTCCTCGTGTCAATTGAACAACTTTTTCCATTCGATGCTCTATATGCAGATATGGCAGCGGAGAGGCGAATAATTGACGACGAAAACGACGAGGAAATGGAAAGGAATCTAACCGAAATGGCGCAATTAATGTTAGATGCTCTCGGGAGAGATTCAAAAGAGGCGAAACAATTGCTATCGAGACTTCATATCCTTGACCCCTTTGCTAAACAAAGGGATCTGACAGCACGAATAATAAAAAAACTCATATGACACTCTCTGAAACATCTCGCCAAATTGTGTCGGCTGTGGGATTAGCTCTGACTGGCGATAGTCCGCAATCTGAGTCAGAGGTCCAGTTATTGGCAACGAATATTAGAATTGCGTTCGCGGCAAGTGGTTGTCCAATTCCGAATGATGAGTTCGAAGAATTGATTAAGACGATTCATGCTCGGCTCGCGGTCACGATGGACACGGGAACCGCACTTGTTGAGCATGATCACGTACCTTGGCTTGCCGCGCGAAGACCGGATATAACACCTTTTTATTGGGAGCGCTTTTCCGATTACTTGTTACAGAGCGACTGGTCACCGAGTGTTCTTGGGAGCCTGAATGCTGTAACTGATGAAATACTGGATTTGCTTGGGAACCCCATGGAAGCCGGAAAATGGAATAGGCGTGGACTAGTAATTGGCGACGTTCAGTCTGGGAAGACTGCAACTTACACCGGGCTTTGCTGCAAAGCTGCGGACGCTGGATATCGGGTCGTTATTCTTCTAACCGGTACACTTGAAAAGTTGCGACGCCAGACTCAGAAACGTTTGGACGAGGGATTTGTTGGGCTTGACAGTTCGGATATTCTAACCCGAGAAACTATTCCAGTTAAGAAAGTAGTGGGTGCAGGTGAGCTTAATCGGACGCGATTTGCTGGTGTATTTACGTCAAGAACGAAGGATTTCAATAAGAATTTACTCAGCTCACTCGGATTTACCTTAAAAACCTTTAGCGAACCTATTCTTGTAGTAATCAAAAAGAATAAGAGCATTCTTGCAAATCTGGAGAATTGGCTACGTGCTTATAATGCTGACCCCCGCAGTGGGTTGATTGACGAGCCCATGCTGCTCATTGATGACGAAGCGGATAATGCTTCAGTAAATACTGCCGCTGTGGGCGCGGATCCCACCTCCATAAATGAAAGGATTAGGGCTCTTTTATCACTCTTTCAGCGAGCGAGCTACATAGGTTTTACTGCGACACCTTTTGCAAACATCTTTATTGATCCAACTAATGAAAGTGAAATGCTTGGACATGATCTTTTTCCGCGTGACTTTATTTATGCTCTTCAACCGCCAACAAATTACATCGGAGCAACGCGCATCTTTAGCGATGATAATGAAGACGACCGATTTATTTGTCATATATCGGATTCGGAGGAGGCATTTCCTACAAATCATAAATCGTATTACCAAATACCGTATATCCCTGAAAGCTTGAAAAGAGCCGTTCGCCAGTTTTTCTTAGCGAATACTATCCGTGATTTAAGAGGGCATGAAAACACTCATCGTTCAATGCTTGTTAATGTCAGTCGTTTCACCGACGTACAGGACAAGTTGGTGGAACTTCTTATAGGGCTAGTTAGAGAAATGCAGCAAGATATCCGGAGCTACAGTCAGAAAGATCCGTCAGAGGCTTTTTTGAATCCCAGTCTTGCAAACCTAAAATCCACGTTTGACCAAGATTTTCGCAATATAGAATTCGGATGGAATGCTGTCCAAAAAGGTTTGCACGCAGGAGCTCTCCCGATAGATGTTCAAGCGGTAAACCGCAGAACGGGGGCCGCTAGCCTCGATTATGATAAGCATACAGCCACGGGGCTTCGCGTCATCGCGGTTGGTGGTCTGAGTCTGTCCAGAGGGTTAACCCTGGAGGGACTCTGCGTCAGTTATTTCTTTCGAAACTCGCAAATGTACGACACGTTACTACAAATGGGTCGCTGGTTTGGTTATAGAGATGGATACGCCGACATTTGCAGGCTATGGCTGTCCGAGGAAGCGCAGCAATGGTATTCGCACATAACTCTTTCTTCGGAAGAATTACGCGATGAAGTTCAGCGAATGAAACGCTTGTCACTTACCCCAAAGGAATTTGGCCTTAAGGTACGTTCACATCCCGACTCGCTGATTGTCACGGCTAGAAATAAGATGCGTCTTGCAAATACGATTGAGCAATACATTTCTTTTAGCGGCGAAGGACTTGAGACAACCAGGTTGAAAGGAGACCGATCTACCATTTCAGCGAATGCTTTAGCCACTCGTGATCTCATCCATGAATTGGACTCGCTTGCGATAGAAAGTAGTGCCTCTCCGTGGGGAAACGTCTTTTGGAAAAATGTTCCAAAAACAGTTGTCGCGGATTTCCTTAACCGCTTTGAAAGCCATCCGCATAACTTTAGTTTTTATACTCCGGAAGAGGAACGACGCACCCATGGATTGGCCAGATTCATTCAGAATAGTGCCGAGCCATTACTGCAAAGCTGGGACATCGTCATTCCAAACGGTCAAGAAGAGTCGATTAAGTTATTTGGAACTGATATTGAAATCAGACCGTCAAAGCGTTCAATAGTTAAAAAAGACGGCGGCAATACGATTATGGTCTCCGGAACAAAGGCCCGGGTTGGTTCGCGGGGCATTGAAAGAGAGGGCCTGTCAAAGGAAATCGCTGACGCGGCAAGAGATGAGTTCATGAAGGCAAACCCAGACAAGAAAGGGGTTCCAGATAAGGTTTACCGGGCCATTCGAAAGAGGCCACTTCTTCTCCTACACGTTGTAACGCCTTATATAGAAGATCAAGACGTTTCCTCGACGATCGTGGCCGATGGACAGCCGTTGGTTGCAGTAGGTTTAAGTTTTCCAAGGTTTGACGATTCGGCGATAGCGAAAAAGGTCCTATACAGAGTTAATCTCATAGAGTGGCAAAATAAGTTTGATGCAGAAATGGATGATGACATAGGAGAGGACGATGCCGGAAACGATTGAAGCCACTTGGAAAGAACTTTCAGCCCAAGCAAATTATCCGGCGCACCTTAGAGTAAGTGCCGGGCATCCGATGGACTTGTATGGGGAGATCTCAGCCGATGGACGGATCGGACTGTTGGTAATTGCATCAGAGAAGCCGCCGGTTGCTCCTAAGTATAAGTCCGTAGACATCGAGATTAGACAGCGAACTGACGGACGTTGGGCATTGAGATTAATATTGGCTCGGGCCGATTTCAGGGTATTGTTCCAATATCTGTGCGAGGACATAATTCAAGCCGGCATTTCTTTTGAGCCTATATCGGAATCCTGCAAGTTTGTATTGGAGCGATTGTCACGCTGGCGAAAAATGTTAAATATAGGCCCCGATGAACTCCTTTCGGAGACGGATGTTCGTGGTTTAATAGGAGAACTCCTGTTTTTGAAGTGCGAAATTCCGAAAGTCGGAGTGCGATCCGCCGTAACTGCCTGGAACGGGCCATATGACTCTCCTCGTGACTTCGACTTCGCGGACGCTTCGTTTGAGGTAAAAACTATTCGGCCGGGAGCGATTTCGGTCCGCATAGGTTCGCTGGATCAACTCGACTCTGCGGGCGTGGGATTGACATTAGTCGTCTACCAACTTTCGAACGCTGACAGGGGTGATTCTACGGGCGATCTCTCCTTACCGCAACTAGTTAATGAATTGCGTTCTATGATTGAAACGGATGTCGGAATAATTGAGGAATTCGAATTGAAACTACTCGTCGCGGGATACCAGGATAGGGATGAATACAGGAATATGATATATCGGTTGGATGACCAACGGTATTACTCAGTGGCCGAGGGTTTTCCGCGACTGGCACGAAGCAGGTTGCCCCACGCGATAGCCGAGGCTAAGTACGATCTATTTCTGGCTGATTGCGAGCCTTTCCGAACGACTCCCGTATGAGGTAAGAGATGGAGCTTTTAGAATTCAGGGACAACTTTCTTGCAGAAGTCACTACTCGTGCGAATGCCGACAAGAATCTTATGCATTCTGCATTTGCCGAGAGGTGCGGGGAACTGCTGGAGGAATCAGAAGAATTGTATGACTTTGCTCCCAGTTACTACCGTGGAAGCGGTTATCGCAACCGCAACTTGGGTGTGGACGGATACGCCTTTGACGATGCGGACGGATCCGTCAGAATTGTCATTGCAGAATATTCTGGTGAAGTAATACCGCAGACGCTTACTCAAACCCAAGCTCGTCAATTGTTTAGTCGTGTTCAGGCCTTTGTTGAAGACGCGTTGGAAGGCCGATTGAAGGACACCGTAGATGAAAGCACTCCGGAGTACGGTTTGGGTTGTGAACTGGAAGCCCGTGTCAGGACCCTTGCTCGGTTTCGATTTTATTTGGTAACCGATTGGATTCTCAGCGAACGCGTGAAAGACTGGCCAGAGGGTGAGTTACGAGGTGTTCCAATTGAATTCCATATTTGGGACATGTCGCGATTTCATCGGGCATTTGAATCTAAATCCGGTCGGGATGAACTTATCGTCAACTTTGCGGATATATCCCTCGGAGGTCTGACTTGTATCCCGGCAAGTGTCGACGCAGATAGTTATAGCGCTTACCTATGTATAATCCCCGGCGAAGTACTTGCGGATATTTACGATACCTATGGCAGCCGGCTTCTCGAGGGAAATGTGAGGTCCTTTCTCAGTACCGGTGTCAAAGTAAACAAAGGGCTTCGAACTACCATTCTTAAGGAGCCATCAATGTTTTTTGCCTATAACAATGGGATCGCTGCTACTGCCTCCGAGATTAAAGTCGATGATTCAGGAGGAAGTCTAAAACTTCTTGAGGCAAAGGATTTTCAAATTGTTAACGGGGGACAAACCACCGCCTCGCTTTCAAACAGTAGGCGCAGAGACAGCGTTAACCTTAACGGCATTTTCGTCCAGATGAAAATCTCGGTCGTAAATGACGATCAATCCGGATCGATAATTCCGCTAATATCACGTTACGCGAATTCACAGAATAAAGTATCCGAAGCGGACTTCTTCTCAAACCATGAATATCATCGACGAATTGAGAGTATTTCAAGAAGATTGCGTGCACCAGCCCGAAAAGGATCACAAATAGAATCCTTTTGGTTTTATGAAAGAACACGTGGTCAATATTCTGCGGAACTGGGACGAATGGCGGCCCCGCAACAGCGAAGATTTCAAACCGATCATTCTAAGGAACAGGTCATAACAAAGACCGACCTTGCAAAAGCGGAAAACTCGTGGCGGCAACTTCCGCATTTTGTAAGTCGGGGTAGTCAGAAGAATTTTCTTAACTTTGCCGAATACGTGACGGTTGAGTGGGAACGAAATCAGGAGCAATTCAGTGATGAACATTTTAAGGCCGTTGTTGTTCATAGAATGATCTTCCAAAGACTGGAAAAATTGATACCCCGGCAAGAATGGTATGACGGTGGCTATCGTGCCCAGATAGTCGCTTACACCGTAGCGAAGCTAGCAAATCTTATCGATAAGGAAGCACCAGGTCAGGCGTTGAACATTCCGGGCATATGGCGCCAACAGGTTATTTCGGAGGCATTGGAGGCGCAACTTTTGCTGATCGCGGAGGCGATGTATGACGTTATCATCTCTCCCGAAGCGGGAATTCAGAATGTAGGCGAATGGGCGAAAAAGGAGTTGGCGTGGCAACGGGCCACTGCCGTAGAAGTGCCGTTGCTCAGTTCTTTTGCAGCCGAACTAGCGGACAAAGCTGACGAACAATCACGCCTTAGGGAAGGACGTGAAGGGATGAAAATCGTAAATGCTTTGGATGAGACAGTTGCGGTAATGGAATACGGCTTCGAGAATTGGGAAAGGCTTCGTATCTGGGCAAACGAGCGGGCCGCAATTAGCCCAAAGGAAGACAGTATATTAAGAGTTGCGACAAATCCTCTCAAAATCCCTTCGGATCGTCAGAGTTCGGCCATTCTTCAGATTAAGGCCCGGCTCGAAAGCGAGGGATTTTCGCAATAGATTTTTATGATGTTGCATCTGGAATCTGTTCATCTTCTGTGTAGTCGCTAATATGTAAGAAAGATGTCCCTAAATGCCCTTCGGAAAATCTGGATTTATCCCAAATCTTGGGTTTCATGTACCAACATTGAGATATCTTAAACGCTGAAGCGAAAATTGCCGCCGAAAGCGTCTGTAACTTCGAACCCGTTAACGCAATCTCAAACGGAAAATTATTAAGAATAAAGTAGGTATAGTAGTCTTTAGCAAGTGATTTCAGCATCTGCGTAATGTCGGTTTTGGATACAAAATGGATTTGAGCCGAATGGAATTTTCGAAGTGAGAATTCAGCCGAGATCTTTGCCAATTGTTCCTTCGGCGAATCACCTTGAGGGACGATTATGTTCACCTGTTCATATTCTCGCTCATCGAGTAAGGTATATAGCCGCTCATGTTTGATGGGAGCGAAGGAAAATAAGACTCTCGGTTCAGAAATATTAGAATAATGTGGAAGTAAGTTGATCAATGAATATGGCCCCTGCTCCCCCTTGATGAAGTTTGATATTTCTGTGATTAGCACCGACGAATCTTCTTCACTATTCTTATCCAAAACATTTTGTATTTCTTCATCTAAAGGATATTCAATTTTCGGGTCAGTAATCGAAACATAGACTGACTTACGCGATACAAGAATCCTTCTCACTGAATCAAAAATAAGAGACTTGGGGAGGCCTGTAATGTCAATCAGACTGTTCCCAGACAATGTGTCCACTGCGTCAGATAGTTCTTCATAAGGAATAACTTGTGTTGTATCGAATCCCATGTTATTGAACTCCCCTATAATCTCCTTGCGGTTGCCAATCTCGTCCAGTGCTACCAGTATTAGGTTGCACTTTTTTAATTTGGCGAGGGCTCTTGCAGACTGGAAAGCGGCATCTTCAAATCCAAGGCCGACAATTAGGTTGTTAATCGGAACTTTTTCGAGTTCTCCGAAGGAAAGAAATTCAACCACGGGCAATTTATTATTGATAAAGTCAAAATCGGGAACTGATTTAATAAGGCTATTATTAGAGCCGGTGTCTTCTTGAAATAGTTCTTGCTGAAGATCTGGCTCAAAGTCCGCTTCTTGTGGTTTTATTTCGGTTTCATCCAATTCTGAGCTTAGTGTCTCATCACTAAATGAATTTAACGGATTTACTAAGATTTTCTTCCCTTCCTTTGGATTTTCAAGCCAATTTGCGAGATCCTTGCCGGAAACTTCGAAACGGTCAGAATTACTTAGGCCAATATGTTTGGTTAAACCATACAGCTTTCTAAACACGAGCTTAAATTGTTGCTGGGGGTTTAGTCCTTGTCTATTGGTTCGCGATGCTTCCGGTCCTCCATGCAGGTTAAAAATTCCGGCGTCGATAAGATCCCTGATCTGTTTATATTGTTTCGGTCGGTCGCCGAAAGTTATATTGATAAATATAGACGTGTATTGTCTTAATTTTTGGGTATCCCCTTTCGCTTTTTTGACAGCTGACTGAACCAACAAATGATGAGAAGCATCGGAGAAAGAACTAACAAAATCTAAATATCGCGTGTCCTTTCGATTTAAGTCGAATAGACGCGAATTACACAATTCCAAATAACAGGCATTCTGCACACTTGGAGGTATGGGAAATGCTCTTTTATCGGATCTTTTCAGAATGAGATCATAAAGTGTAATTACATCACCTAAATCACCCACACATACGGCTGTCAATGCTGACAACCCGTAATAAATCCCTTTTTTTCCCGAAGCTTTTTCTTCTCTGACAATGTTTTCTGCAATTGAAATGAGCGTTCGGTCGCCCAGGATTTTTGAAATAGATGTGTTTTTAGGATGATCAGGGAAGTACTGTGCTCTTTTCGATAATATCTCTTCAATAAAAGCCTTTCCCTCATGAGGTTTTTCATGAATGATCCTGTTAACTTCAGCGCCCAAATCAAAATCGGTATAATCTCGACCGATTTTGGCCGGTGACGTATTTCCAGGCGCCTTGATAACCATCTCAAGGGTTTGAGCTTCGGTGGTAAACTTAAATGCGCATGTTTCGTCTTGGAACAGAAGTTCAGAAACTAATTTCAAAATATTACTATCTGTTAGGTATCTGGTGGATACGTCATCCAAAAGGAAAAAGATATAGGAATTGGAAAAAACGTCGGAGGCCCGTTTGATAGCATCCGCCATTTGAGGGAAAGCTATTTTCGGATGTATCTTTACAAGGTATTTCGAATTGCCATCACTTAATGAATTCAAATACCTCTTGAGTTTCTTCTCTAAATCGTAGTCGCTGGACACTTCCTCAAGTTCGTCGGAGTTGTTAATTACGGATGTGAGGACTCTCGCAAGTTCAACAAAGTAATCGCTACGAACTTTTGTGTTATCTAAGTCCTTAAGATGGCGGATGGATTGGATTGCCTGAATTGCGTAACCCAAAAAGAGCTTGGAGTATGGCTCAAATACATCCACCCGGTCTTGGAAGTTTGCGGCATTAAAATCCAGAAGTTTCACACAAGAAACATATAAACCGAGGAAGCCTTCGTCTTCTACGATTCGCTTAATAATGTCGTCTTTTCTAGTGCGCTCGATTTCGTTTTGTGGAACCATGCGTGCATGAAGTTCCAATGATCTTAATAACATCGTTTTACCGCAGCCGCGCATCCCGGTGATAACTTGCGGCCCTTTTGTGCTAATGCTATTGACCCACGTGTTATTTTGATCGACAAAGAGATTAGGGACATACCACGGTCTTAAGGATTGAGCATTTACTGAGTCGTCGAAACTTTTTAATTTCAATTCTTCTTGCCATGGATTTGAATGTTGGTAAAACGTTTCTTTAATCTGATTGATTAGATCGCTGTATGAAAGTTGTTTCTGAGCGATTATCGCTGGCTTTAGGTAGTCTGCCTTTTCCTCTAATAGAAAGGCGAGCCGCCAGTCTTTTTCATCGTAATGCTCCGAATTGTCCGTAATTTTTCTGCCGAGGGTATGCAAGCACTGCGCCACCAAATGTAAATCGCCGATTCTCTGAGACTCATCATTGCTTTTTGTCACTTGATCCACAGAGCCTAAATCGATAGCTACCACCCGAACATTTTCATCGACTTCGCCCGCCCGACGCTTGTTTGGAGCCAATTCCTCCACCAACAAGTTACCGGGATGCAAGTCGTTGTGATACTTTTCGTTCTGCCTCAATTCCTTCAGAATCGTAATTAAATCGATGGAAATTTGTGCGATGGATCTGCCCGATAAATTGCCCGACTCTTCTAAGTAATTCTTGAGAGTCCGGCCTTTTACGTATTCCAATCCGACAACATGGCACTCTACTACACGTCCATTGCTGAACGTTACGGGGGCAGTGAAGAAAATATTGGTGTCAATCTTTACTATATGGTTAGAGTTTTCAGAAAGTTCCAAATGCCGATCACACTCCGTCCTAAAATCCTTATTATGTAATTTATATAATTCTACAGGTACAATTTTGACAACCCTCTTTATCTTCATTCCACCAAAAGGCGCGATTTCACCCACATAAGCAGCTCCATAAAATCCCCTTGCAATCGGCTCAAGGACTTCTATGTCCCTGATCTTTTTTGGGAAATATTCCAACACAAAACCGAATGGATCGTTGCAAGTTGGGCATAAATCAGTAAGCTCTTTTAGTGAATAGTCCTGTTGTGGACAATTAAAACAGCTAAACTTCTCTTTCATCCGATTTCCTCCAATTCATATGGCCAGTGTATCGTGGCTTCCATCTCAAAACACTGCAAAAGGCTTTTATGAAATTCCGCACGAAACTGTTGGGGACATCTATAAGTGCAAATTAAATCTCCGTTGTTTAAGTAATCGAATGAGTTCGTGCAAAGTATAACTCCACAAGGATCAGGAAACATCGAACCACCGAATTTCCGCTGGGTCTCCACAATTAGATCTCTCATTCTCCTCAAGCGCACTTTTAAGAAGCCAGAAGTCCGCGCGTGTAGCTCATATTTATGGTCCGTCTCGATTCTGTCTACTAATTGCAAAAAATACGAATATTCGGAATTCTGTAGTTCCAAATTGGCCTTAAATGCTGCCTCCAATTTCTCCGCAGTAATTGAAATGTCGCGGTACTCACCTGCTAAAGAGAGTGCCATTGAGTAGCATTTGTGTGCATGATTCTTCAATTGGGGAGGTACCCCATGATTTAAAAATATTTTCCTTAAAGCTAACAACGACTCACCTCGGCCCCAAAATGGTTGTTGAGGATAGAATCCGTTTGAAATAAAACATTTTGACTTCAGGTTCAGGGTTTTCGCGACGCTGTTAAACAATGAAGCATGTAATCGCGCTTGATCCCAATCCACACCGAAATTCCCAAACTCCGAAACCCTTATATCGAGCCCCACGTGAGTAACACCCAACGCCAACTTTTTCGATAGAATTGACGCAATGACAAGGCTCGGAATATTCAAGTTGTTTGTGTCTTTTCTATAATTGAAAAAAATAATGTCCAACGGAGTAAAGCGATTGTTCGCTAAGATATGAATATAGGCACCTGAGGCAAGCCATCTATTAAGTATTTCGGACGTTGGTTCGACCTCGTATTTTTCAATTTGAGCGAGACAATCAATAGCCCCAGCGGGTCGACCAGGGACCGTCAACTTCAAAACCATTTTATTGAGGCAACAAAAAACGAGCGGAACCAGCAATGTTGAAAGAGAACCGGGACCGCCCGTTGACGCAACATCGTAAACTTCTTGTGCGCTTTCTATTTTCAGCATCGTTCCAGATTTTGCCAATCCAACAGCCAATTCGGCAATATCCGAAGGGTTCAATGAGAACCTCTTTGAGAATTCAACTAAACCCGCCATTGCGTTAACGGAGGGATCATCTAGAAAAGATCGAACAATAGCTGGATTTGGTGGAGTTATAAGCATGTCAACGTCATTGACTTAATTGCTTTTGCGATCGATGCCGCCATTAACGGCGGAACAGCATTTCCAATCTGTTTGAAGGCAGCGGTTCTGCCTCCCTCGAAAAAGTAATCGTCCGGGAAAGATTGGATACGAGCGGCTTCGCGTACCGAAAGGGACCGAACTTGTTCGAGATCAGGATAAATATAATAGTGGCCATCCTTTGCGATGTGCGCCATCATAGTATGGGAATGACCGATAGGATCTACAACTTTAAAACGGTCTAAAAATCCGCCCATATTTTTATGAGTTCTGAGATAGGACGGCAGTTCGTTATATTTTAGTCGCGACCTTTCGTTTATCCATTTATCAATCGCGATAGAATAAATCTCCAAATCTCTATCATTATGCTTGCGAGTCACATGCTGAGTCGTAAAATGTTGACCGTTTCGAGTCAACGTTTTTTTAAGATATTCATTGGCCGGTTTCGAATATTTCGCAATGTGCATTTCTTCGCCTGAGCGGAGTGAGGGCAAATCGTCAAAAAGATCCTTCTTTATCTGCCAATCGTTCTTGACGGTTTCAAGTATAGGAAAATGAAATTCTCCGGTTCCTCTGCGGCCTATAATGACCACTCTTCTTCTTTTTTGCAGAACTCCAAATTCCTCAGCATTCAACACGGAGAAATCTGTTTCATAACCAATCTTGCGAAATAACTTGCGCATTTCATTTAAGTATTTTTCATTTCCCGCGGTCAGCAAGCCTAGTACATTCTCAAAAACGAAAAATTGCGGCTTATATCTCCCAAGAAATTGTGCATAAAAGCGAAACAAGAAGTTTCTTGTATCACCAACCATTCTATTAGGATCGCGACTTCGACCTACGATGGAATATGCTTGGCAAGGCGGTCCGCCAATGAGCAGATTAAGCTTTTCCGAACCCAGTAGATAATCGATCTTCGAATAAATATGCTTTAGTGAATTTTCTGAAATCTCTTCGTTTATGACTGAATTCAACACCTCAGATGGGATGCTGGCCCACAAATCTTCTTTGGAAAGTTCTTGTTTTAGATAAGCATAGTATTGATTCAAACTCTTTCGCTTCGAATGAATGCGATACGCAAGCCTAGTATTGAGAGTATGGCATGCGTGAATGTCCGCTTCTACATATGCAACTCCACGAAACCCTTCACGGGCGAACCCTTCGGACAATCCGCCCGCTCCGGCGAAGAGGTCAATGTAATTTAACTTTTCTAATGTGTGAGCTTTCAAGCGTTGCTCAACTTTCGGCTTAATGAACTAAGTGTTTCGGCTCTTTGATCGGGTTTAAGTTCGCATTCATAAATCAAAATAACTGTAAACCCCTGTGTTGTTAACTCGAATTGATTTCTCAAATCTCGAATCTTGGTGTCCGCGATTTTAGCCATCCACCATTCTGTCCTGGTCTTGGGAACAACGAAATATCTGCAATCCTCATGACCGTGCCAAAAACAACCGTGAACGAAGATAACGGTTCTATACTTCGGTAACACTAAATCGGGTTTCCCTGGTAATTTTTGGTCATGTATTTTATATCTGAATCCTTGTGAAAACAAAAACTTACGCACCAGCATTTCAGGTTTGGAGTCCTTACACTTGATTTGACTCATATTGAAACTACGCGTTTTTTTATCGTGAACGTCGGCCATTAAAATAAATGTATCACGAAAAAAACCGGAAAAAAATTAGTCTTATATTAAAGAAACGCGGTTTTGTGAAATTTAAAAAGCACTTAGGCTTGCTCTTAAGGGAAAATTAAAGAGAAAAAATAAAACGGGCACTTTACAAATGCCCGTAACTTGTTGATTATATTGGCTCCGCAGGCAAGACTCGAACTTACAACCCTTCGGTTAACAGCGAAACAAATCTTACTTTTTCATTTTAGGTGGTCTTCCGGGTTTCCGATTTTCTAAGAATTTAAGGTCAGATTCCTTAATTGCATAGGACTTTCCAAATAATTCCGCTGGTAAAGATTTGGCCGTAATCAAAGCAAGCACCCTGCGTTTAGAAATACCCAGGCGATCGGCAGCTTCTTTTGCAGTTATAAACCCTTTCATTCGACCATTATACATAAAAACTATTCCGCACAGCGTATAATTAAAATTTTGACAAATCATTCGCGTTCACGTATAGTTTGTGTGAACGATGGATTGAAAAAGGAGAACGTAGTATGGCAAAAACTCGATCGACTGGACAAATAACTTCCAAAGGTGTCAACAAGTGGTTAGTGAGAATTTATCTAGGTGAAGATGCAGGTGGAAGGCGTCGATACAGCAGCAAGACCGTCAAAGGGAAAATTGGTGATGCTAAGAAAGCGCTAACCGCTTTTTCGCGAGAAAAAGATTTAGGAATATTTATTGAGCCTTCAAATCAAACTATCAATGAATTTTTTGATAAATGGTTAGCAACGTCTGCTAAACAAAGAGTGAGCGAAGCAACCTTTGTTAGCTACGAATCGACGTTGAGGACTCACATCCGGCCCGCGTATTGGTGCAAAGAAGATCGGTCAAATCAAGCTTCTGGACATGCAAAAGATCTATGGAGAATTGATGGATAGCGGACTGGCCGCGAGAACGGTCCGCTACGCTCACGCGATAGCTTCAATGGCGTTCAAGCAGGCCGTCAAATGGGGAATAATCGCGAGAAATCCTTGTGAATATGCTGACCTGCCAAAACAGCAGCGAAGAGAAACGAAAGCCCTCTCACCTGAGCAAGCGAATCGGTTTCTTGAAGTAGCTCGTAAAACAAAGCATGGAATAATTTTTGAATTTGCTTTAATGAGCGGCATGCGTCCGGAAGAGTATTTAGCATTAAAGTGGAGCGACATTGATTTCGAGAGATTTTCAGCAACTATTCGTAGAGCGCTTGTTTGGAATCCAAAAGGAGGTGGATTTAAGTTTCTTGAAACTAAGACGAGACAGTCCCGGCGAACTGTCATGTTGACCGGTTCGTTGGTTGCAATGCTGAGAAAGCACAAAGTGAATCAATCGGAGTATCGATTGTCTTTGGGAGCCGGGTATGAGAATCACGATCTAGTGTTCGCATCTGAAATCGGCGGACCGATTCATTATCGAAATCTTACTCAAAGATATTACGAAAAGATATTGAAAGAGGCCGGTCTGGACAATGAGGGATTAGTTTTATACTCATTACGGCATAGTGCCACCCTTCTCCTTATCGCGGAAATAAATCCAAAAGTTATTGCCGAAAGATTGGGGCATACAAGCGTCAAAATGACTTTGGATACTTACAGTCACGTTTTACCCAGCATGCAAAAAGATGCGACCGATAAGCTTGAAAAGCTCATATATTCGTATGTTAATTAAAGGGCAATTCTTACATATTATTATTTTTGTTAAGATGAGCTCGAAATAGTTATGGGTTAGATTTAGTCATAGGTATAAAAGACGTTCTGGCATTTGCTTCTTACGAAGAAGAATCTTTTTCCGGGTTACGATAAAACCCCGAAGAGCCTCTTCATCCTTCTTACTGCCCGAAGATGCGATTGCAGATAATTCCTTAGTAATACTCAACAATCGGCGCGATCTCCGCAGTCTTTTCATCACAACAAAAGCGCGGAAAAGCTAACGGCGCAATTTGCATTTTAACCTCGGGCGACAATGCCACTCGCGTCAAAAAGAGATAAGGTGCGCCCCTACTATCGACAACGAATCCATCAACTCAATACAATTATCAGGTGCCAGCATAATGGGCGTAATCAGCCCCTTGCTGGAGAAGGGGGCGACAAATCTTTCTATTTCTAATGAGGTGGAGATGCGCAAACTCTCTTTTGGAACTTTTAAAAGTATGCAAGGATGCAGAAACACCTTCAGCTGGGGCTCGCGACCAACACATTGTCACCGGCGCGGCAGAATAATCCTTATTGCTTGAATAATCTTGCGTCCCTCAACCGAGTCCCCGCTCCAATCCATTGATTTCAGTAAGCAAGAACCCGGCGGGCTTCAAAGACGTACTGAAATTTCGGGCTGCCTCGCCTACACTCAATTTTATTCGCGAATAGCCTCATGGAACCGAGGAGCTTGACGAAACCGCGGTTTGTTGACTCGATTGGACTCCGGCAGTGGCTGTACTCACCGCATTTAGAAGTGATCCGTGGACTGCGGATGGCTGGCTGGCCATTCGTGTCATTCGCTCATTTGCGATTGAATGGACAAGCTGAACGGCTTCTCGTCGATGGCTTTCCAGCAAGGCATCATACGACGAATACGGTAAGAATAATTTCAGCAGCGCAGGAAACATTTCTATAAACACGAAAAGCAGTCGCAATAGCCACGACAACTCTCTGGCAGGTGCAGATTCTTGCTTCAGACCCTCCAACGCTTCAAACTTTGAAAGAAACGTATAGTCCTGCTTCGTAAATCCTACCATCGGGTTTTTTAGCTCATCGTCAATCCTTTGTAATTCGCCAGCCTCTTTTTCCTTGAGCGCGTTTAACCGATCCGTTGTGTCTTTTAGTAGTTTCTCGTTCGTTTCCTTGTTCATTTTCGCTTCATTCCAGACCGGGCCGCGCCCAGCCGGTCGAAGTTCTCCTTCTCGTTCATGGCCGCGCGCTTCGGCTTCCATGGCGTCGGACCACTTCGCGACATTGTCTCCATACTTGGCCTCTGCTTCCTCGAGAGCTTTCTTTTGGTTTTGAAACAAGATGATTTGTGTATTTCGCCGATCGAGAACATCCTTGTTTTCAATTTTCGCTTTATCGGTAAGAAACTTCTCCAAACGGCCTTCAAGGATTTTTAACTCAAGAGGGATAGATACCGAGAAACCGATGATCAAGGCAATCGGAAGACGAATCATGATCGCTGATTTATTTGTCGACGCAACAATCGCCCTGTCAAACCAAATGATCATCAGGCCCCAGAGAACACCTACTAAAACCGCCAAAGATACGCTGTCAAACGCCGTGTTAATAGCAAACGCGGCGGATAGAAAAGCAAAAACACCGGTGATGAAAACCATCACACCGAGCATCGTCTGCGTCATCCGCGCGGAGGATGAACAGGCCGGAGAAGAAACTGCGTCTTGATCCGTCTTGGATAAGTATTGAAAAAAATATTTTAAAGAAATTGCTTTCCACAAAGTTTGTACTGTCACGACTATCCTCCTAATTAATTCAAGCCGCATTCGCCCATCGTTTAACGCGGCGAAAAAAGGCGATTGGAATGCGCTGATAAAACGGCATTTTAGATAAATTACGAATAATCTCTGGTGGCCTAATCAACGCCATATAATCATCCAATTTGATTTGATTTCGTTTAAGTTTTAAGAATGCTCGCAAGCGATTATGATCCAAAAGCCCGCTTACCTGCCTAAGGCGCACGTTCTGCCGGCGCAGGGGCAACAACCCGGAAAGCGCCACGCTGTGCGACGCCAATTTAACTATCCGATCTATTGCAACCGGTAATGCGGGAAGCGCCAGTTCAATTTTAAGTTTCTGTTTAAAAATCCCGTCTGACCCTCTAGCGGTAAGTACGTAAGAGGTTCGCCTCCTGTTAAGTAAGAAAGGCCAACCCCAGAACCAGACACAGGGTGTGACCGTTTGAACACCGGTGTTTATAACGTTACCGATTCCCCTGTTTATCGATACGTCATAATTCGCTTCAACATCCCAATCGAGGGTGATCGATTGTCCGGGACGAATACTGAAAGTATTAGTCGAGAACGCGCGGATGGGAGAATGTTCTGAATTTACGGGCGTAAAGATTGGCGTTGCGAGGGGTTTGGAGTTACGCGTTCCAGCATTTAAGGCGGCAGACGCTCCAGCAGATTGCGCTTTTGTTGAGGTATTGTTTTTGCGGAAACCACCGCGTATCTTGCCTAAAAAGCCTTGCTTGGACCGCGGAGGCGGAATCGCATTCAATGTGTTGGATTGCTCGCAATGCTCCTTTTTGAGGAAGACGACCCAACTATCTTCAAGAAAGGCAAATCCGCAGCCACCAGCACAAAAAACTACCTTGTCGCCCGCGCGAAACTGCTTCTTCATAACCGGATCCATACGCTGTTCGGCTAAAAACTCCCGATGTGTAGAGTCGTCGATTTGATGAACGTGATAACTCATATTAGCGATCTGCGGTCTTTGCGGAACACGAGGTCTCCGAGGTGCAACGCAAAATTTGAAGCGTCATGCCCTGCCGGGAAAGCAGTACGCTAGTATGTGCTACCTGCATCGGCAAAAATAAGGAGCGAGATACCCCGAAAAAAAGTAAAATTTGATCTTCACTTCGCTTAGCGGCGCCGTCGATTTTTTTTGTTATTCGGGAACGCTTTATTTTCCCGTCTTCTTGTAAAAGGCGCTTTGACCCATCCCCAAACCGTCCGGGAAATTTTTTTCAATCGCGTCGAACCGCTCCTTGTTTTTTTGCTATGAACCCGAATAGAGTCGTCATCTAATGGTTTAAAATCTCCAGCGGGCAGCGCCTCGGCAAAATAATTTAGATCAGAATCGTATATTTCGTCGATCACAAAACCTCTGCATTCCTCCGCATTTATTCCATAAAAAGCTTTCCAGATCCGTTTATGCGGATTCAGTACAAGGGCAAACTGCCAGTCATGAGAAAAAAGCCGGCGCTGCGTCGATTGGTCTGTGCCGGACATAAAAACCGACAGCTCGTTCGGGTGCGTATGGTACCAGCCGATCACCTGTAAATTTTCCCTTGGTTTCTCATTTAATATCTCATCCACGGAATCGAGCATTTGTTTCCACGTTTCATGGGTCATGTCCAGGTAAGCGCTTGAGCCTTTGGCCAGACTGCCGGCTATCGCTGCCTCCGCAATTCCATAAGTCAATTTCTTATTATCATCACGAAATACCTGGCCCAACAGAATTCCCCCTTGTTCGACCCGGTTACGTTCGGTTCTTCTTCCCCATCCTATATGATCGAAAAGCTGCGCCATCGCCTCGTCAGTAATGAAGAACGTGTGACTCTTGCTGTGAGCATACTCAATGTATGAATCATGGTCTTGTATTACCTTAAAAGTCGGCTTGTTGCGCCGGACCGGCTCGTAAGGCGGCGTATAACTTGTCACCTCGAATTTTTTCTGGCGTGGAATCGTTCTCATATTTTTTTCCATTGTTGAATATCAAACGTCTTTTTTGCGGTTTGAATCTTGAATGTTTTGGATTTCAACGGATCCGGCAACGTTTGCCTGTCGCAAGGGAAAAGGTTGCGATCACGGTTTGCCCTATACCAATCACCCGCCGCGGAATTCGCCGAGCTGTCCGGGTTTGTGACATCCGGATCGTATTGGAGCGTCTGCAGCATGCGAATGACGTGATCTCCTAATCCTTCTTTAAAATCCCATGGGCCGGGACACCATGTTTTGCTGCTGAACCAATTGGGATGAAAGACAACCGGGCTGCTGACCATTGTCGTAAGTGGCTTGGATTCCGGGTAATCGCTCGGTATTTCGATCGTGATCACATGCTGATCCCGGTAATCCGGTTTCGGGCTGATGAGGCTCCGGATGTTGACCGTAAGTTCGTATGATTCGACGTAAGGCGGAGTGCCTTTAACGGCCCGCCACTGCACGATCAGACCGCGAATATTACACATCTCTTCGTGGTCATGCTTCAGGCGGGCATTTCTGATCTCTTGTGGTGTTGACATAAAAAAGCTCCTATCTTAAGCCAGCCGGCGCACTCGGAATCACCCGGATCTTCGAGCCGTTTCTCGCGCCGACCTCGGCAAGCGTTTGGTTTGGCAGAATTTCCTTTCTTTCGGTGTCGACAATAGCTAACTGATAGCCGCTAGGATCGGGCACGACAAAATTATTGGCGAGTAACTCGCTGATTATTTCGTCCGCGGTAATCGCGTCGTCGATCGTAACGGTCATTACCCCGTTGTCCGACGGGTGTATAAAATTCACGCTAATTTCGGGCATAAAAATTACTCCTTCAAAATAGAAAATTTGGTAAATATCCTTGCTTAGTGAAACCACTAAAACATCATTCCTTAAATTCGATCTCAGGCATCGGTGGTTTTTAGCAATTTATCCCGGTCGCCGGTTAGTTCGTAATATTTGTAATTCCCAGTTTTGTCCGAAACAGCGACTATATGAAAACACGGCACACCTAGATCTTGTAAATTCATTTTCAGAATTTTCTCGTCGCTGTTTTCCAGTGAAAAGTCGTCAACCGTTTGTTTTTTCGTTGCCAGCGTTACGGTGAACTCATCTTCGGTTGTGCCTTTTAGCTTGCAATTGGAACAAACCGCTTCGTGATCAAAGATGCGAAACGAAGGTTTGAAAAACTCGATCGACTCTCTACAAACACGACAGGAAACGGCTGCCACAAAATTTCTGTCTGCTCTGAAATCCAATATCGCGCCATCGCCGGAATATTCCGCCTGGCTCACAAACTCCAAAAAATCTCGTAAAGAAATCTCGCTCGATAATGGTAAGCAAGTTACATCCGAATAAGTTGCATGAGCAGCGCAAGTTGGATTTATCAAATAACTGATCACGTCAAAATCATTGATTTTGCCATTAAAGTAAATTTTCTTTCCGGCAGCCGTCTCTTGCCCGCAGATGAGCTTAACGGCTTCCTGAACCTGGATCGCGGACGCGATGGCAGAAGCAATCTGCACCGTCGGAACCTTGCTTTCGCTAATTAGCAACTTCTTGAAATCATCACAGGAATATCGCTGTCTAGTCGCTAAGATCTGTTCTTTGCCGGCGTTACATTGGTAACATGGCGAATCAGCCGGCAGGTATACGCTGACCGCCCCGCGCAATTCGCTGATTCCCGCATCGATCCACGGAGTTTGCGCCAGCCGGCATTGCCGGTTAATGGCGAACCGCGTTTCGACATTATCGAGACAGCCCAAAACGACATCCATCTCGCGAAAGATACCCGTTCCCAATTCCCAGACGACATCCCCGTGAAACCAGCTGATCTGAGGGGCATCAACCAAGCAAAGCTCCTTTGTGCGTTTTGCCGCGACTTCGGATTTCTTCTGATCGATGTCTTCTTTACGGAACAAAATGGTCCGGCTGAGGTTCGAGACCGCAACGGTATCGAAATCGGCGATGAAGATATTTTTGAAACCCAGCAGCGCAAGATTTTTCAGGGTCTCGTTACCAATTGCCCCGGCTCCGACAACCATAACTTTGGCATTGTTAATCTTTTCCTGGCTCCACCAGGAAATACGCTCCTGCCTGTCGAAAGGGCTTTCCTCGATATGAGTTGTTTGGCTAATAACAAATGTCTTCATAAAATTATCACCACTTATGATCACAAGCACGGCAGCGCCATTTGCGATCGGCTTGCTGCTCGAGATCGTTTCGCGTGCGGCAATATGGGCATTGTTTCGGTCTAGTTTTTCCAGCTACCGTGAATTTGCCTGAGCCGTTACCGGCGCTTTCCGGTGTCCGGTCGAATTCAATGTTTTCAACCCGAAAGCGCTTTTTATTTAATCGTGGCTCGGGATCATTCCTTAAAATCTCCCGAATAATGAATGTTCTCTTGCGGACGACTTTCGGCGTCTTTGTCCGCTCGAACCACCTCGATATCGCGTTTATAATCCGCTGCAGAAAAGCATTCATCTATGTGCCCATCCGATTACATAGACCTTATGTTGGTACGTCTTCAGACGTATTTCCTTCGAGCAATAAACGATTTACATCTTTTAATAACGGATTATTTTCTTCTGAACCATGTGTGGCGGAATAATCTGACGAGCTAAGTGCTTGTCCAAGTTTTTCTTTATATTTTCTTTCATGATCTTCAACGCTTTCTAGTCTTTCTCTCACCTTGCCCGCTTTTTCAGAATTTCCCTCTTTCAATGCCATTATTAAGTCATTTTCCAATTCCGCTTTGGCTACACCGATATTTGTTAAGGTAGTTGAAGAAAATATAATTTCCGTCGTAATATTTTGAATATTGATTATCACGCCGTGCGCTTCGACGATTTTATCCAACAACTTCTTTAGTACGGCTTTCTCGAAATCTTCAGACGCGTAAAGATTGGCAGAGACGATCATCGCCACCGAATATCTGACCAGCCAGGCTTCGAGCGTTTCTACAATTTTGTTTTTTATATCTTCAGTTTCGAATTCCTGCACTTCTCGCATTGCGCGGTAGTACGGGTTGTCACCGGTTACGATAAAAGAGCCTCTAACGAAACATTTGCCGTCAATCTGAGAGGCTACATGCGCCTCAAACTTGGTCCAATTCGGACCGCTGCCTAACGCCTCGCCGTTATCGATTTTTCTGAGGGTGATATGGGCATCGATCATTTGACGGATCTTAGTGTTGAGCGACTCGATAAGCTGTTCTCTAAACTCTGAATTCGGTTTTTCGATCTTGCGGTAGAATTCGCCTGAATCAATTGCGCTGACAAATTCGCTTATACCGGTTTCAACGGCCTCTTTTAACCTCTTCTTCAATCCTTCGGGATTGTCCTTATGAGGTCTTGCCGTTTTGGGGTTCGCGAGTTTCGCTGTCAACAAAAGTCCTTGTATTGCGACATATTTTCGGTCGGCGGCAAAGAATTTCATATCTTTGAGATCAATATCGATGTTCTGCAAAAAGAGGCATCTTTCCAGAACTAGGTCACGCAATTCGAGCCCGGCGACTCTTCGTCCGTATTTGTGCAAGTGTTCACTAAGACGATCTCTAAGAATATTTTTAACGGCTTCAAAATCATCGAAAATGTCGTCTTCGGAAATAAATTTTCCATAAATATCCTGAATCGCGTCTCTAACGATTCCTTCAGGATTGGCTTTTGCCAGATCTCTTAAGAGGGCGTTGATCTTGTTTCCATCATCGACTGTCAAAGTGCATTTGAAAATGATTTGATGCCGTTCTACGAGACCCTTGAAAGGGACGTCAAAAGTTCCGGTGTCGACGGAGATCGGTTTCGATTTGATCTCATCTTCCCAAACACATCTCACCGCATGACATTCGAGGCCCATGATGTATGTCGGGCTTATTCCGATGGAGGGGTGATTTCGTCCGGCAATAACATTTTCGATCTGGTCCGGCAGATTCAACGCGAGAAAGTTGTCTATAAAATGCTCGTCGTCAGTGCGGAATTTATCGATACATTGGTCGATAAATTTATTAAATTTAGCCGCGGGCGTTTCGGCCGAATGAAAAGCTTGAGCCACGATGGTTTCATTTCCCGGCAGGCAGCTAACTTCGCATTCGACATGCAGGGCTATTTTACGGCCAGTGCGATCCTGGATGATAAATTTCGGCGACTTATGCAGCGCTTTTCTGACCAGATTTGAATTAGAAACCAGATAATAGCTAATGGTCGTTCCCCAGGAAAAAAATCCCGTAAAGACCTCTCCTGTTCGATCGGCTATTTTAACAATTTGCTGCAGGTCTGGGTCATACCTTCTATTTTGCGCGTCCTCTTCGCTAAGGCGTTCTATTATCGATTCCAGCGGCTTCGTATCGAAGCTGGTCACCTCGAACTTACGCGCTGAACTACGCTGATGATCAACGGATGTTATTTCAAATTTCTTCATACTTAACCTATTGACTCAAACTTAAGCGAACTAAGATTATTACCGGTTTACTTCAAAGCCCATTGTTTGGTATTAAAAAGCTCAATAAGATTTGTCAGAAATTCCCGCTCCCGTATAACTTGTTCTTGAATTTTCCAGTCCGACGTTTCTTTGTAGACGGTGTCATGAAAATTCTTAAGCTCTCTCCAAAAGCTTTTTATTTCTTCTTGCTCTTCTGTGCTGCATGCCAAAACAACTTTTGCCAGGAGGAAATGTAAGATCTCCCTGTTGCTCGGCCCTTCGCCGTGATTTGTATCTGTGCTCGCTGCTAAATTGTTTTCGCAAAGAATCCTGCTCCATCTTTCAAGAAGAAGCGCGGCGTAATAAATGTATGGCATTCCTTCCAATCTCAATTTTAGATTTAGAGGATGCAAGAGATGCTTTGCCAATACCTCCAATTGCGCACCGGCGACTGACTTGTTTTCAAAAATAAACAAGGGAAATAGGGTCGGCTCCAGCCCGTAGAACTCCCTGTCGAAAATCTTTATTTGGTGGGAGTAATATTTCACTAAAAGCTCCAAAGCCGTCTTGTTCATCTGGGAATACTTTCCCGAAGGCGAATTTTCCTGCGGCAGCCATTCGCTTAGCTTGTTGGTGACGTCATTTACATCTGTATTTATCAGACCGTTAAAAAGATATTTTTTAATCTCCTCCCTGGTTTTGGCGTCGCCACGTTGGAGCAGTTGTTTCAGCCAATGCGATTCGTCAAAATTCGGATCATATTGCAGGCGCTTTACGAGTATGAAGGCGGATTGATGACAGTGGTCCTGAATCAATCGTTCCATGACATTTGAGACCATTGTTTTTAGAGAGGGATAGCGAAGGACCGCCCGGAATAATTTAGCCAACCGGTTGTAATAAAAATACTTCTTTCCGGTTTCTTCGACGTCGCCGTCCGAATCGCGAATCCCGAGAATTTGTCTTATATTTTCTGCGCGGTTTTCTTCATCATTGAGAATGTTAAATGCCCACAACAGCCAATAAATAAAATTTTCTTCATTTCCCGGCAGGTATTCGGCGATGATCTCGGCGCTCCGGGTGGCCACGCTATCGGAGGGGTGAAAGATCAACCGCATGCGAAGGATCTCGGAAACCTTTTCATGCGAAAAAGCCCAGTAATGATCTTCGAGCTGTTTTTTTATAATCTCTGCGTACGATCTATTATAAAAACTGACAAACTTTTTGCCTTGCTCGTCTCTCAGTTTTAAGAAACACTGTTTGGTAAAAAAACCTGACTTTTTCTTCCAAATATCTAGAAGAGATGTTTTCGTCAAGATCGTATTTTCAGGATCGTTCCCGGTGGGACCTTCGATCGTTGCTTCAGAATCATTCTTTAACCATTTCCCGACCAAATCATTAAATTCACCTGTCGTTAAATCGGGAAAAAATGAGACGATAAACAAAATAATTCGTATGATCAAGCCGTCAGTTTCGCTGCCTGAACTTAATAATTGTTCGATTTCGCGACTAATGGCGGGTTCATTTTCAGAAGGCAGTGTTTCGTCTTTTTCATTTTCGATAGGCCAATAAGGAGGTCGTACCGGTTTTCCACTTTTTATCCAATCATTAATGGAGGCAGCATTAACGAGGCATATCATATAAAGCCTGTTGTTCGTCAGTTTTAAAGAATAGTCGCGGATAAACCAGGCATTAGACTTTAACAAAGAGCCAGTAAAGTCGTACCCGCTTTCATTTTCGGCATCGACAAAAACTACGGCATCCTGGATAACCTCATTGTCAAGAGTTTTTCTTTCAGGAGAAATGGTCAGGATTGTCAGAGGATTCGTGGGGTAACAAGCTAGATCCAATCGCCGTATATTCTGTTCTTTTTTTATCTTGAGTAAGCGGGCTACCTGGTGGGAAACAAGTAGGCTGTTATCATCCCCCGAACCGCCTAAAAGAAGAATTCTCTCCTGCTTGAATCTCTCAAATAATTTAAAGTCCAGATCGCCGGCATCTTCGAGCGGCGTAGTCTCGCTGATGTCAAATAGTGAAAATACCTGCCTACTTTTATCATTGTTAGTATTTGAATTTTTCTCAGACTCAAAAAACTGAAAGAGGGCCTTTATTTTGGTTGCTGTAACTGCACCCGGTGCGTTACTGGCATTGATCGTACTCGCGGCTGAGGGCCTTTCATTCCGGCTTTCCAGTTCGGAATCGTTTTCCTCATCGGCGCCGTTCGGATCGTCGAATTGGGGCTCTTGAGCAGCTTGGGACTCATCTTGCGAATCAGCATCAATCTCCGGCGTGGGAGTAGATTCGGAGGGCTCCGAGCCATTGCCGGATTCCATCAGATCGATATCATTTTCGAGAACTTCAGGCGTCATAACATTGCTTCCAAAACATTGCTAAATTGACAGTTTTTTTTTCCTTCGGTTGAAAATACTGCCGCAGCTTATTCACATTCCCAACTACTATTCCTTGTGCTGTATGCGTTTTAATAATGGTTGTGGCCTCTGTTCCGGCAGGATCGATTTTTTCTTCTTCCTCAATTGTTTTAGGAATGGGCAAGCTTCGGTCCTCGTTCCTGACAAGCAACTTATACATTTTGGCGTCATCTTTCCGGCCTTCGATCTCAAAATAATTTTTGGCAAAATAAAAAGCGGCTTTGACGGTCTCTCCGAGCGCTAAGAATTCGTAAAACTTAGCGGCGAAAATTACAGCAACATCGTCATCGACTTCTTTTTGAGTTCCGACAACAAAATCGATCGTCCGGCTCAGTCTTTTTAGTTTTCCGGCGGATTGACACGAATTGAAAAAGACGATCATCGGCTTCTTGCTCAAATTGCTGAGAAAATTTACTATCGCATTTTTTGAAACTGCTACACTTTCTCCTCCCGCATCTTCGAGGAAGATTTCATCGGCTGAAGAATGTCCGGCAAAATGAATGATTTCGGGAGCGGCTTTCAAAATTACAGTTTGTATCTCGGAAGCCCGCAAATTCGACACTGAAACCGCGCTAAAATAATTTTTATCGGCGTTTTTGTAAATTGCTCCGAATTCTCCGTCGTTTCGCAAATGATTGTCGAGTGTTGCCTGATCCTGGCAGAATTTTTCGTAAATCAGCCTGAATTCTTTATCGACGTCCAGTTTCGCTTGAAAGGACGAAGATGAAAGATACAAAATTTTGATTTTTTCGCTCATATTTCCACAATATTTAACCGTTACTGCTCCTTTAAAAAATTCGGCTAATCTACGGCCTTCTTTATTCCCATGAATGATGAAAAAACGTGTCCTGATACTCACATCCAGACGTTTACAACTTCACGAAAAGAGGTGCCGGCCCGTAAGGCCGCGATTTTCGTAATCAAAGCCCACAGTCGATTTGTTTCGCTGCTTCTATATGCGCGCACCGAGGATTTGTTACAAATCGAAATGAAAAATATTTTTAGTGGGATTGAGAAAATTTCGTGTTCTGTTCAAACATATGGTGATAGAACCGTAATCGGATTGTCTTGCCAATTTACCCGGATTTGCTTACTATTACAGCAACAGATTTCCATATTAAACTGAGGGCACTGTTTTCCACCGGCAAAGCCTAACAGGCATTCCGAAGGGGCTAAATTAATCTGCAACACAACGACGGACATAATGCATCCGCGAAACCTGATTTTTGCGCCCCTGAGGGTGGAGACGCAACCAATTTCCGTTGTACAGAAAAGGGTTGGATTTCCATTCAATCGTATCCAAAAGGTTATTTTGATGGGCGACGAATCAAACAGTACTGACAGATTTGAAACGTTTCTCGCTTGGTTAGATCCCGACCGAGAAACTGCCGGCCAAAAATATGAGGAAATACGCCTCAAATTGGTCAAACTGTTTTGCGCCCGTAAATGTTACATGCCTGACGAACTGGCAGATGAAACTATCGATAGAGTAATAGAAAAATGCGGTAAATTTGTCGATGAATATGTTGGCGACCCCGCGCTTTACTTTTATGGTGTAGCGCAGAAAGTGTTTCTCGAATCAACGCGAAGGCCTAAGACCGTGGAGCTGCCTCCCATACTTGAGGCTACCCCAATCGAGGCGGTGGCTTTGGAGCGCGAAGCAAAACATGAATGCCTGAAAGAATGTCTGGCCAAGCTGAATCCTTCGCCAAGAGAATTTCTGCTTGAATATTATAACTACAGCGGAACGACGCGGGATAAGGTCAGTCGCAGAAAAGAACTCAGCCGCAAACTGGGAATTGCACCTGAGCTTATGCGAATACGTATTCTCCGTATTCGGTCGGGCCTGCAGACTTGCATCCGGGATTGTCTCGAAAAAAAGCTGACGAAACTTTCTGAAGATTTTGTCATTATCAATTAGATTGTATTATTAAGCCGAAATGTCAATGGGAAAAAGCGAACGATCTGAACTCAGAGCATACCTTCTTGGATTGGTCCCATCAGGCAAGATTGAGGACATTGAGAAAAAACTTTTCCTTGACCGCGAGTATTTTGCAGGGCTCCTGACAGAAGAAGAAGGGTTGATCGAAGACTACATCGATAACCAATTGCTTCCGGAAGAGCGCGAAGCTTTCGAAAAGAATTTTCTCACATCTAAAGAACGGTTGGAACAGACGGATCTTACCGATTTGCTAAGAACGTATGTTCTCGAACAGGCCCCGGCAGCTCAAATATCTCAGGATGTCGGAAAAGGGAAATGGTGGAATCCCGGTATCAAATCATGGCCCTCAAGATCGATAGCCGCAGGTTTACTGGTAATTTTGGGTTTCTCGATTTATTACTTGGTAGAGAAATATTCAAGTAGCGATTCTGCGGAGCAACAGGCACTTAGTTCACTAAATAATGCATACAAAAAGGAACGGCCCTTCGAGTCGCGTATTTCAGATCTTGATTATGCGCCGTTTATAAAGCTCCGAGATAGCACGGAAAACCCGGTTTTATCGATAGAGATCGAAAAAGCCCGAAGTATTGCGGTTACCGAGGTAGCCCGAAATCCTACCTCCGAAAGTCGTCACTTGTTGGCACGGGTATATTTGTCAATCGGCGAATTCGACAAAGCACTTCAATTGCTCAAAGAGGCACACGAAGCGGACCCTCAAAACGCCAAGATCCTCAGTGATACAGGGTTTCTATATCTTGAAAAGAGCAGGTCCGCAAAGGAAGATAGTGACAAGCTTACATTTGTGGCGGACGCGGTAGACTATTTTGATCGGGCCCTAGCCGTCGATCCCGGACTCTTACCGGCACGGTTCAACAAGGCTATTGCTACGGAAATCTATTTACCAAACCGGGCGAAAGAATTGTGGCAGGATTATCTTCAACGCGATCCAGAGTCGGGATGGGCCGTAGAAGCCAAAACGCATCTGAACGCCCTCAGTAAGAGTGGAGCAAAAATCTACTCCACACCGGACGAACTCGAATCAGCCTTTGCCGCCGCGTACCGGAAAGGAGATTACGAAAGGGCGATGGACATTGTGAGCCAGAATCGCGAATTGATCCACGAAAACTATCTTCCTCAAAAACTCGCAGCCGATTTCGTAAAAAAAAAACGGAAAGATCCGAAAAGCTGGAACTCTTAAGATATTTGGGCGATCTCGAAAAGAGATTTATCCATGATTCTTACTCTTCAGACCTAGCCGATTATTACTCGACCGTTAACGAAAGCCAACTTCTTCTACTGAGCGAAGCACAGGAGAATGTGAAGGCGGGCTTTGATCTCTGTCTTAAAAATAATTTTAACTTGGCCCGTCAGAAATTTGAGATTGCACGTAAGTTGTTTGTCGAAGCAGGGGACAATATTGAAGCCGAGACGATATGCGATCATTTTATTGCATATTGCTATTACAATACCGATCGTCAAAAAATGGCCTACGAATTACTATTTAAGGTAAATGATTTTTGCAAACTCAAGAGTTATAAATGGTTTCTGCTGATGAATCTTGACTGGCTTCTGGGGGCCGAAGAGTTATTGGGATATAAATCATTCAACGAGATCGAAAAGGATTACCAAAATGGTCTGGCCGATGCCGAAAGAATTAAGGACAATTATACTATTCAAAAACTGATGCTTGCCCTTATCCGGAAAAATCAGTTTATTCGGCAAGAAAAACATGTTTTCGATTATTTACATAAGCTTTTTCTGTTTTCGAAAGAGCCTAATATCAGCGAGCGTCAAAAACTGAGATGTTTTGATAAGGCAATACCGATATTCGCCCTGAGCCGTTTTCAAGACTTTTCAAAGGAAGTTTCGCTGGAGAGTATTGCTTTCACCGAACCAATGTCGGATCCGCTGTTTGCGATCGGGTCGGAAATAAATGCGGGCATTGTTCATATGCAGGCCGGGAGTTTTGACGTTGCGCAAGAGTGGCTAACCGTCGCGATGAGAAAAGCAGAGCATCTTCCAAAGGAAAGCAAGGAAATAACCATCGCCAAGATCTTTTCGCAAATGGCCCGATTGGAAAAAACCCGGGGCGACCTTTTAAAAGCGGCTGAATTTTACGATCGATCGTTGCGTATTCTTAAGAGGCTAAATACCCCCGTTTTTCTCTACGAAACAAAAAAATCCCGACTAATCGTTTACCAGGAACTCGGCGATAATGCGGAGGTCGAAAAAGATATTTATTCGACCTTGAAATTGGCGGAAAACTATCGTAAACAAATACTCGACGAACAGGAACGGAACAGCTTCTTCGATAATGAACAAGACATATATGATGTAGCTGTCGAACATGAAATGCGGCTCAACCGGAGCGAAGCCGCGTATGACTACGCAGAACTTTCAAATTCCCGATCACTGCTTGATCTGCTCAACAGGGGAGCAGACGTTTCCTTCCAAAACCAGGAAGTAAAAATTGTCCTCAAGCAATCGAGTAACCCACTGAAAATAAGAAAAATCAGGGAAAGAATGCCCGAAGATGTTCAGATCCTCCATTATACGGTCCTTGGTGAAAAGGTTTTGATCTGGGTTATCACAAAAGAGAGTTTTATGGTCGTTTCCGCTGAAAAAAGGTCCGGAGAATTGAAAAGCGAGATCGAAGAATATCTTGCGTCGATTAACACAAAGGAACCTTCCTCCGATATTTCCCGGAGGCTTTACGAAAAACTAATTTCACCCGCTCTTCCGTACTTGGACGCGACAAAGGAGATCTGCATAATTCCGGATAAGATCCTGTTTCATCTTCCCTTCTCCACGCTTATTTCCCCGGAAGGAAAGTATCTGCTCGAAGACATGAGCTTGTTTTATTCGCCGAGCGCAAATATTTTTTTAAGATTAAGCGAAAAGGCCAAAGAAAGAACGACCTATAAAGACGAACGGGTTTTGAGTATAGGTAATCCAACATTTAATCCTGAACAGTTTCCCCAACTTCGGAATCTTCCCGAGGCCGAAGCCGAGGCCTTGGAGATCAGCAAAAATTATAGAGACCCGAAAGTGTTGATCCGCGAAGAGGCAACAAAACACGCCTTTCAACAATACTACCAGGATTTTGAAGTCATACATTTTGCAGGACACTATTCTGCGCAGCCCGACCGACCCTTGATGTCGAAACTAATCATGGCGAGCGATCCCGAAAACGAACGGGACAGTTTTCTGACTAATGCTGAACTGATCAGCCGGAAATTGCCGAAAACGAAATTAATTGTCTTGTCGGCCTGCCAGACGGGAATAGAAAAATATTCGGACGGAGAAGGATTGTTTGGACTGTCGCGCACGTTCTTATCCTTAGGTGTCCCGGTAGTTGTGGCGAGCCAATGGAAGATCGATTCGGTTGCGGCAGCCGAGCTGATGAAGAGTTTTCACTATTTCCGGCGCCAAAAGATGCTTTCGACTAGCCGTGCGCTCAGGCAGGCGCAGTTGGAACAACTAAAAAACGAAAATGGCCCCTTTCGGTCGGCTTATTTCTGGGGCGCTTTCGCCGTATTTGGCGGATATGCTGAGTTCTAGCCGCATTTGTACAAATTTTCTAATAATTCTCACCATTATAATGTAACTTTTCTCGATTGGGTCCATATAGGAGTATAGAGAAGGGATAATTCCCGGCTCTCTTCTCAACGCTATTGAGTACATTCACAATTTAATCGAAGGAGTAAGTTATATGGCTTCAGTTAACATTATTGTCAAAGGAATCGCCGTGGCGTATCACAAAGATGACGGTATTTGGCGAATCCTGTTTCCTTTTGGAGAATGTCACTTGGTCAAGTTCAAGACGGGTGAAGACGATCCTGGGATAGAGCTCGCGGAAGAAGGTCGCCGCATTCGAATCACGACCGAAGGTGCAAAATCGAGATTCAGGACGGGAACGGATTATGACAGCTTCCTCGACTTAACGGCCGAATACTCCCATTCAAGCGGTATAAAAATAAAAGACAACTGGAATGAAAAGGCCGTATTGATGACAATTAAGAATGCCGAATATTCCGCTTATGAATACACTAACGACAAACATTTGATGGCGAGAAGTAACCGGATAACTTTATCGCCCCAGAAAATTGCCTACAGTAGCAAAATCATGATCGAGGCCGACAAGGTAATCGTAAATGTCGACGGACACGATGATTTTCCAAAAGTTTTCGACAATGACTCTACCATTATTTTCGATAATGACTGCCAAGAAGGCGAGCACCGGAAAATAAGCGATCTCGAAATGGTATACAACATTGTGGAAGATGCCAATAAAGCTGACGAACAATGCGTAGTAGCCAAGGTTTCGGAAAAAACGGGCGACGAGATCCAACGCGGCGACTTTTATGGCGATCCCAGAGACTCCTTTGAGGGAGGTCTGCCTTGTCATGTGATCGTAGTAAGCAAGTCAAAGAATCTGCCATAGATGGTTAAACCTTCAAGAGAGTATGTCCAGAATAAAAAGCAATCTTCTTGCCTTGCTAATCGGAATCGATCATTACTTGCCCAATGTCATATCGGACGGTAGTTTTTATCGAAATTTAAAAGGCTGCGTCAGGGACATAAATAATGTCGAGAATTATCTTCGGAATCGCGCGGGCCTAATCGACGAATACTTAATCAAATTGACTTCGAGCGAAGACCGCTTGCTCACTGCGAGTCCCTCCGGCGAGCCCCAAAGAGAAGATTTGCCTACTTACGAGAATATGGTCGGTGCTTTTAAGAAAATCACCAGCCTCGCTAAATCCGGTGACCGCGTCTATATTCACTACTCCGGTCACGGTGCTCGCGTAAAAACCAAGTATTCCGAAATAGAAAATAAAAATGGTCTTGACGAGTCGCTTGTCCCTATGGATATCGGCGATCCGGCGTCTGATTACCTGCGTGATGTGGAGATCGCATACCTCTTGAAAGAGTTGGTAGAAAGAGGGCTCTTTGTTACGTTGGTGCTGGATAGCTGTCATTCGGGAGGTGCAACACGCTCGGGGGGGCCAGCCACACTATCGGTGAGGGGCATCACAACAATTGACAGGACAGTCCGAACCAGGGAAAGTTCGGCAGGATCGCGAGAAGAATTGGTTTCGTATTGGCGCAGGATTTCGCCGCCGGTTAAACGTGACCTTAAATCAGGTGCGGGATGGCTGCCAAATCCGACCGGATATGTACTTCTGGCTGCATGCAGAGCTCACGAGCTTGCTATTGAATATCCTTTTGATAACGGCGCTATTAGCGGGGCCTTGACTTACTGGCTTTTGGATTCGCTCCAGGATGCAGATGCCGGTGCGACCTATAGGACGCTCCACAACCGCATTTCCGCGAAAGTTCACGGCATGTTTAAGCAGCAAAATTCTCAGCTGGAAGGAGAGGGAGATTGGGCGATTTTGGGCCGCGAAAATCTCACGAAGCCGTGGGCAGTGAACGTTTTGGCGGTTGATCTGGAAAACGATCGCATCAAACTGGGTGTGGGATCCGCTCAAAATATGCGAAAGGGAGTACGATTTGCCCTTTACCCAGCAGAAATTTCGGATTTTACACAACGAGTTTCTGAGCGTATGGCCATTGTAGAACTGGAAGAACCTGGAGCAGCCGAATCCTGGGCAAGGATTGTCGACCTATATCACCTGGATAAGCTGGAAGAGGGAGCACTGGCAGAGATGATAAGCACTGGCGTCGATGACCTTAAGGGAGGAGTACGCCTGGTCCGCAAAGAATTTTGGGAAAAGACCAGTTCCGAAAATACTACCCTGGAAAAAGTTGAAAAACTTCTGAGCAGGATTGATAACACATGGATTCGTGTTTTAGGTAAAGATAGCTCTTCCGATTTTCAACTTACCGTGGACTCAAACGGATTCTATGAAATCCTCGACGCCGGGGGAACCAGGCTGCCCAACCTTTCTCCCATAAGCATCAAAGATAAACAGTCTCCTGAGCGAATCGTTCAGCGATTAGTCCATCTTGTAAAATATCGAAATGTTAAATCGATTTCCACCCCTCTTTCGTCTCATTTGAGCGACCAAATTAGCGTTGAGGTCCGTGGAACCACCGAACAGAGATTGCCGGTTTACCGGTCCTCAAAAACGGGGAAGAATGAAGAGGGCGCGTTCACGTTTAAGACGGATGAAAAAATGGTACTCTGCATCAGAAATTCTTCAAAGTTGGTACTTAATATTGTCGCATTCGATTTGACCCCCAGATGGGGTGTAGAGCAATAAACCCCCTTGGCCAGCGACTAGTAGCGTATTGCTCTTACCATCAGCGCTTATTCCCCGAAGGAACCGAGAATATTTCATCACAGCTAGAACTATTTAGCGAAAACGATAGTGACCCACGCACTCCACCCTCGAATTCGATCAGGAAGGTGTACCTTTGTTCCTCCCCAACAAAAGAAATAGAGCGGGGAGCGTTCATATATTTTTATATGACCCAAGATGAAGATTTCTCTGCCTCACAAAGCATTACATGTGTTGGTGTGGTGGATAGTTTAGAGAAATCAAAAATATTTCAGAGCTAGTTGCTGTGACCGCAAAACGGTCAGTGTATTCAATAACGGAGCAAGAAGCTTTGCTTAAAAGGGGAGTGGTCAAGGCTCTTGACTTCATCATGCTCGGATATTGCGAACCAGCGCTCAGCTTAGACAGATTGATTGAACTCGATGTGTTGAAGTCCCATCCACAATCTATTTTGAGGATGGACAAAAGGCAGCACGCTATACTGCAAAGAGAAGCTAAAATATCGCTACGCCCTGAGCCTTAGGTTTTCGAGCAAACTCTGGATGTAGTGTAGTTTACTTAGCTACTCTTCCCATCCTCGAAACCCCACCGCCACCCACCACGTTCCCCCCACCGCGCGGAGACCACTTCATGCCCTTGTCCATCCAAGCCGGCCTGTGGGGCCTGCTCAGCGGGTCGGCCCTCGTGCTGGGGGCGCGATCGGATATTTCGTCAAGCTGCCGCACCGGGTCATTGCGGCCGTGATGGCGTTCGGGGCGGGCGTCCTGATCTCGGCGCTGTCCTTCGACCTCATGGACGAGGCCTACCGCACGGGCGGCATCCTCTCACCTCGCTCGGGTTCCTCGCGGGCGCCGCGGTCTATACGGGGGCGAACGTCCTCGTGTCGCGCCGGGGCGCAAAGCACCGCAAGCGCTCCGGCTACGCGGACGATGCGCGCCAGCCCCATCGCGACGAGGAGGGGAGCGGATTGGCCATCGCGCTCGGCGCGCTGCTCGACGGCATTCCGGAATCCATCGTGATCGGCGTGAGCCTCCTGGCGGGCGAGGGGGTGAGCCTGGTCGCCGTGGCGGCGGTGTTTCTCTCCAACCTGCCGGAGGGGCTCTCCAGCGCGGCCGGCATGCGCCGGGCCGGGCGCTCCCAGGCTACATCTTCGGCGATCTGGGGCGGCATCGCGGCGTCCTCCGGCGTGGCGGCGCTCATCGGCTACGCGGTCTTCGCCGAGGCCGGCCCCGGCACCATCGCGTTCGTGATGGCGGTGGCCGCCGGGCGCGATCCTCGCCATGCTGGCCGACACCATGATCCCCGAAGCCTTCGAGACCGCCCACGAATTTGCCGGCCTCATCACCGTGGCCGGCTTCCTCGCCGCCTTCACCCTGTCGCGGGTCGTGGGAACGTAAGCCACGGCCCTCCTGCCGCGCCGTCTCCGGCCCTCTGCCGGGATCGACGTTTCAACCCATGCAGCCTTCATCCTGGGAGGCTGGCTCATGAATATGTGGGGAGGGTTTCCCTTCCCACCCATCTCGGGCCTGGCGAAGATGGGCTTGCTCTTGCACAAGTCGGGAACACCCGGCTTGTGACGGGGAGGGGTGGGGGTGGGGTGGTGCGACCGGGTGAGCGGTAGTTCAAGTCAGGCGCGGGTCTCCCTCTCCCGTGCGGGAGAGGGTTGGGGTGAGGGCAGGCCGCTGCCGGATGAGAGTGCTGAGGGTTCACGCTGCACAGGCGTCAAACTCAGCGCTCTGTTCTGAGACCGCGTTCCCTCACCCCTGCCCCTCTCCCGCACGGGAGAGGGGATGCTGTCCCAGCCTTCGTGCTTGCTGGATAAAGCTCAGCGCTCCGACTTTGCGCCCCCGCCCTCAATCCCTCCCTGTCACAAGTCGGGTGTTTCCCACGAGAGGGATGGCCATGTGGGCCATGCCGGGGAGGCCGGGCGCCATTCCGCGACGGGGCCAAACCATGTTAGATTGTGCCGGGGGCGCGGGAGGCGCCGATGCCTATCTTCCTCGACCGGCACGACCTGAAGGGCCTGACCGCCGCCGATATCGCCGAGGCGCACCGCAAGGACCTGGAGGTGCAGGAGCGCTACGGCGTGCGGTTCCTGACCTATTGGTTCGACGACACCCGCGGCACCGGCTTCTGCCTCATCGATGCGCCCGACATCGAGACCGCCATGCGGGTGCATGACGAGGCGCATGGCGACGTCGCCAAGGACGTGATCGAGGTCGATCTCTCCGCCGTCGAGGCCTTTCTGGGCCGCATCTCCGATCCGGCAGCCGGCGGGGCATTGCTGCGACGGGCGCGTCGATCCGGCCCTGCGCGCCATCATGTTCACCGACATCGTCGACTCCACCGCCATGACCGCGCGCCTCGGCGACGTGCGCGCGGTCGAGATGGTGCGCGCGCACGACGCCATGGTCCGCCGCGCCCTGAACGACAGCGGCGGCCGCGAGGTCAAGCACACCGGCGACGGCATCATGGCCTCCTTCGACGACGCCGCTGCCGGCGGTGGACTGCGCCCGCGCCATCCAGCAGGCGTTCGAGGCCTTCAACCTGGCCAGCCGGGAGAAGCTGCAGGTGCGCATCGGCATCGATGCCGGCGAGCCGGTCGCCGACAGCAACGACCTGTTCGGCGCCACCGTGCAGATGGCGGCCCGCCTGTGCCAGAGCGCCGAGCCCGACACCATCGTCGTCTCCGAGGCGGTCTCCGGACCTCGTGCCAGCCGCATCTCGCCTCACGGATCTCGGCACGCGCAGCCTGAAAGGTTTCGCGCAGCCGGTCGAGGCGTTTGCGGTGAGCTGGCGGTGAGGGCACGAAAGTACGTGTCATCCCGGACGGAGCGTAGCGAAGATCCGGGATCGCAAATCCGATCCAGCACTGTCATCCCGGGCTCCGCTTAAGCGGAGCCCGGGATCCATAACCGCTGACGGTGCAGAAAGAAGCGCGACGCTATTCGCCTTTCTCTGAGATGTCGTGGTTATGGATCCCCGCCTTCGCGGGGATGACAGTGTCGAGGTTTCGGCACCACATCCTACACGCTCGTGCATTGGCGCACTTGAAGGCACTCCTAATGAAACGATATATTATAAGAGATTTAAGGGGCGCGCCATGCAGTTCGAATATCGCTTCGCCAAGATGGAATTTACCTTCCCCGACTCGCCGCTAGCCGACGCCCTGCTCTTAGGATTCATGCTGCTGACGTTCGTTGGCATCATCGGCCTGATCCGCACCCAGGCGGCTGTCGCCTACGATGTATTCGAAAGGGAGGGGCTCGGCCGGCGGCCGTCCTTGATCTACCTGGCATTGACGCCGCGTTGGCAATGGAAGTTCTTGGTCAACTTCTATTTTTACGCGAAACGGGCGGGATTGTGGGGACGCACGATGTGGTATCTCGCCGCCATGCTCGTGGGCCTAGGGACGCCAATCATATACGCCCTGCTATTTCTCGAACCCAACCCGTGAGGGCAGCGTCTTACTAGCGCCCCTTCCGCCCCTTGTATTTCGGCTTCTGCCCGCGCGAGCCCCTGCGTGGAGCGCGCCGGCGGGCGCTCGCGGAAGTTCAGCGGGACCTCGCGGTCGGTGCCGGGGCCCATCTCGTCGAGGCCGGGCTTGCGGATGCGGGTGCCCTCGTCCGAGCGGCCCTTGCCGGTCGGGCCGTAGGCGTCGGAATCCTCGTCGCCGGCCGTCGCGCCGTCGCCGAGGCGGCAGGCCGTTCGGCGGCAGGTTGGCGCTGCGGCCGTATTTGCGCGAGCCGCCGTAGCGGCCGGCCTCGCGCTCGACGTCGCTCTGGCGCGCCATCGGATCGTCGCTGATCGCGAGCTCGGTCGCCTGCAGGCGCTTGAGCTCGTCGCGCAGGCGCGCGGCCTCCTCGAATTCGAGGTTGGCGGCGGCCTCGCGCATGCGCTTTTCGATGTCGGCGATGACGGCCTTGAGGTTGTGGCCGACGGTCTCGCGTCGGCGAGGCCCGTGTCGACGGTGACGTGGTCGCGCTCGTAGACGCTCTCGAGGATGTCGGCGATGTTCTTCTTCACGCTCTGCGGCGTGATGCCGTGCTCGGCGTTGTAGGCGAGCTGCTTCTCGCGGCGGCGGTTGGTCTCCGCGATGGCGCGCTCCATCGAGCCGGTGATCTTGTCGGCGTAGAGGATCGCGCTTGCCGTCGACGTTGCGCGCGGCGCGGCCGATGGTCTGCACCAGCGAGGTCTCGGAGCGCAGGAAGCCCTCCTTGTCGGCGTCGAGGATGGCGACGAGCGCGCATTCGGGAATGTCGAGGCCCTCGCGCAGCAGGTTGATGCCGATCAGCACGTCGAAGGCGCCGAGCCGCAGGTCGCGGATGATCTCGATGCGCTCCAGCGTGTCGATGTCGGAGTGCATGTAGCGCACGCGCACGCCGTTCTCGTGCAGGTATTCGGTGAGGTCCTCGGCCATGCGCTTGGTGAGCGTGGTCACGAGCGTGCGGTAGCCGTTGCGCCGCCAGCTCCTTCACCTCGCCGCAGGAGGTCGTCGACCTGGCTGCGCGCCGGGCGGATCTCGACGACGGGATCGACGAGGCCGGTGGGGCGGATGACCTGCTCGACGAAGACGCCGCCGGTCTGCTCCATCTCCCACTTGGCGGGCGTCGCCGAGACGTGCACCGATTGCGGCCGCATGGCGTCCCATTCCTCGAAGCGCAGCGGGCGGTTGTCGAGGCAGGAGGGCAGGCGGAAGCCGTATTCGGCGAGCGTCGCCTTGCGGCGGAAGTCGCCGCGATACATGCCGCCGATCTGCGGCACGGTGACGTGGCTCTCGTCGGTGAAGACGAGGGCGTTGTCGGGCAGGTACTCGAACAGGGTCGGCGGCGGCTCGCCGGGCTTGCGGCCGGTGAGATAGCGCGAATAGTTCTCGATGCCGTTGCAGGCGCCGGTCGCCTCGATCATCTCGAGGTCGAACTGCGTGCGCTGCTCGAGCCGCTGCGCCTCGAGCAGGCGGCCCATGCGGGTGAGCTCCTGCAGGCGGTGCTGCAGCTCGTCCTTGATGCCCTTGACGGCCTGCTGCAGGGTCGGGCGCGGCGTCACGTAGTGCGAGTTGGCGTAGACCTTCACGAATTGCAGGTCGTTGGTCTTCTTGCCGGTGAGCGGATCGAACTCGACGATGCTCTCGATCTCGTCGCCGAACAGGCCGATGCGCCAGGCGCGGTCCTCCAAGTGGGCCGGAAACAGCTCGATCGACGTCGCCGCGCACGCGAAAGGTGCCGCGGGCGAAATCGTTCTGGATGCGCTTGTACTGCAGGGCCACGAGATCGGCGATGAGCTGGCGCTGCTCGATCTTCTCGCCGACCTTCACGGAGAAGGTCATGGCCGTATAGGTCTCGACCGAGCCGATGCCGTAGATGCACGACACGGAGGCGACGATGATCACGTCGTCGCGCTCCAGCAGCGCGCGCGTCGCCGAGTGGCGCATGCGGTCGATCTGCTCGTTGATCGAGCTTTCCTTCTCGATGAAGGTGTCCGAGCGCGGCACGTAGGCTTCGGGCTGGTAGTAGTCGTAATAGGAGACGAAATACTCGACCGCGTTGTCGGGGAAGAACGACTTGAACTCGCCGTAGAGCTGCGCCGCCAGCGTCTTGTTGGGCGCGAGGATGAGGGCCGGGCGCTGCGTCTCCTCGATCACCTTGGCCATGGTGAAGGTCTTGCCCGAGCCGGTGACGCCGAGCAGCACCTGGTCGCGCTCGTGCCGGCGCACGCCGTCGACCAGCTCGCGCGATGGCGGTCGGCTGGTCGCCGGCGGGCTGTGAAGTCGGACTTGATCCTGAACGGAATGCCGCCTTCCGACTTCTCCGGCCGGGGCGGGCGGTGCGGCACCCAGAGCTTGCCGTTCTTGAAGCGCGGATCGCCCTCGGTCAGGAGCCGCGTCAGCGCATCGACCGTGGCCGAGACGCCGTGACGTCGAGGGAGCAGTCTCGCCCAGCTCCGTCGGCCACGTCCGGCCCGTCGTCGGGTCCCTTCAGGCCGAGCTTCTTGGCCAGCGCCGGGTCCACATCGGTGATGTCGCCGTGGATGAAGGTTTCCTGCGCCCGCTCGGCAAAGCCCTCCGCCGCCTCCCGCTCCCGGTTGACCGCGGGATTGAGGAGTTCGGCCAGATAGGGGTCCAGGGGCTTCAGCTCAGGCTTGGAGGCCTTCCCGGTGGAAAGCTTGGGCTTCTTGGGTGATTTGGCCATAGAACGAATATGGTACGAACGGGCAGGGAATGGAAGGGCGCTACCTTTAAGCCGCAAATCGCGAAACATACTTCATATATCTTTTCATGCCATATTTTTATATTATCAAGCTATAAACAGACAGCTGTAAAGATGAAGAAATGCTTGCTGTGTTCGTGGCCTTGTTGGCAGCGCTTTTCGACTTGCGGCAGGAGCCTCCGTTGCGGCCCAACCTATCGTGCTCCTGCCCCTTATCCCGGCCTGCGACAGGCTTGCAGCTTCCCCTAGCGACGTAACTGTTCCTGCACGGGTAAAGCCCGTCTGCATCACAGCGTTCTCCGACATAGAGACAGCCAGGATTGTCTGTGAAGCCGCAATCGAAGCGTATCCTGATCTCCCGAGAGTGCGCCATTCCGTAGCACGCATCCATCTGCTGCTTGGCGACCATGTGCTCGAGCCGCCAAGGAGTTCCAGACAGCGGCCGATGAGGGTCATACCTTCAGTCTAACCATGCTGCGCTAGCTGCACTCGAACTGCTTGGCTTCGCTCACAGCCGTGAAGCAGCCAAGGCCCTCGACGAGCGTGCCACCGACGCTCGGCGATCCCGTCTGCATGTTGAATCTAGCGGAGATGCTGAGCCTCGGCGTTGGAGGCACCCCTGAACACGAGGAGGCGCGGCGCTTGTGCATTCGGCCTTCAAGATCCTGCCCGCCTACGCGCTCGTCTGCCTGGGCGACCAGCAGGCGAACGGTGGGCACGCCGAAGAGATTTTCGCTACGCTCACGAACTCTATGAGACGCTGCGCGACACTGCAGCCCTGCCGCTATAGTCAAACTCTTATTCCTAGACTTGAACGAGCAAGGTGTTCAGCCCGACGTCGAAAAGGCGACGTATTCCAGCAGGCCGCGAACTTAGGATTTCCGCGCATGCGCGACTCGGCATCGCAGCGATGCGTGCGGAGGAAGGCCCCAATCTGTTCGAGCAAGCCCAGTAGTATTTCGAGCGCGCAGCTGCGCTCCTCGACAGTGAGGCGCTCTACCACATCATCGCTTGCACAGCGCGCACACTCCCGCAGGACCTGAAGAGGCGCTCGATCTCATATCCGAACTGCAGGAAGACGCGGCCATGTCCCCGCCATGGTTCGCCTCGGTGACGTGTTGAGTTCAAGTAGGACAGTGCAGGATCCCTACGAGGCCCTTATCTGGTACGAGCAGCCGCCGCAACGGGTTCCGCCGATGGATTGTTCGGTCTCGGCTTCGTCGCAACTCGGGTCGACGGTGACCACGCTGCTGCCAGAAGGTTCTACGAGCAGGCCGGCCGAGCAAGGGCACGCCACCGCGCCAACAATCTGTGCTCAAGCTGGAGGAAGGAAGCGGTGGGCCTGAAGGACGAGTCGCGTGCACGTTCGTTCTATGAACGTGCCGCGTTGGAAGGCCATCGTTCAGCCATGCGCAATCTGGCCTCGATGCAGGCGAGTGGCCGAGGGGGACCTGTAGTATTATTATGCCGCCCGGAGTGGTTCCTGAAGGCAGCCGGTCGGGGACGCTGCCGCGATGCGGTTGGCAGGAAACATGCTGCAGGCTGGACGAGGCGGCCCACGCGACACGACGGCAGCCCTCAAACTTTATGAGAAGGCGATTGCAGCAGGCGATAAGAGAGCCGGGGTCTTCCTTGGGCAGATGCTCAAGAATGGGATCGGCGGCCCCCCGGATCGAGTAAAGGTTCTTAGAAAGTTCTTGCGCAGGCGGCTCGCGACAGTCTTCCGGATGGCATGACGGCATTTGCAGAGCTGCTGCTGCAGCAGGATCTGAGAAAGACCGATAACCGGGTACAGGCCCGGGTTTATCATCTCTCGAGCCTCGCAGGCCGGGTACGAGTGGGGCAGATGCCGTTCTGCTGCTGCTTGATCTGACCAACCAGGAGACTCCTGCTGCCAGCACCAATTTTCAGGAGAAGGTCCGCAATTCCGTATCGAAAGCGGTAACGAGCCTCGCAGGCAGGCAGGCTCATTATGCACTGCAGCTCGAAGGGGCCAAGGCAGGCTCGACGGGAGCCATGCTCGAGATCGCGAGGGCATGGAAACCAGAAAACGAAAATGGCGATCCATGGCTGTATCGCGCGTGGCTGGAACTGGCTGCAGCCGGAAGGAACCCGCAGGCGCTGCTTGAGCTTGGATGGCTGTATCGGAGTGGCTGGGGTGTCGATCAGGATCATGGCAAGGCTCTGACCCTTTTCCGGGATGCCGCTGCTCTCGGCTATCTGACGGCTGCCAACGAAGTGGCATGGCATTACCACGAGGGAAAAGGCGTCGCCGTCAATGATCGCATAGCCGTGCACTGGCTCAAGATAGCCTGTGGAGGCCGGATCGGAGTACCTGGGCCATGTACAATCTCGCTCAGGCCCATATGACTGGGAGGGGCGTTGCAAAGAGCGCTGCCAAAGCCCGCCTGTGGCTGGAGAAGGCTGCCTTGAAGGGCAACGAACCCGCTGCCGCGGAATTGGCCGCGATGCTGGAGCGAGGAACCGGAGGTCCTAAGAATGAGAAGCGTGCAGCGCTGCTCTACGCACAAGGCGCGAAGAGCAGCGCCCTTGCAGCACGGAATTATGCCTTGGCCCTGCAAAATGGAATCGGCGCGAAAGCCGATGCGGCCCGTGCCGTGGGTTGGTTCGAACGGGCGGCACAAGCAGGGCGACGCCACTGCCATGGAGGAACTCGCCATCGCGATGGCCGACGGTCATGGCACGCCACGCAAGCCGAGTGCGGCGCTCGAATGGCTCGGGCGTATTCCGGAGCCGAGGAGCGCACGCGCCCTTTTCTACATCGGCTTCGTCAACGAGAGGGGAAGCGAGGATGGCAAGCCCGATTACGCCAAAGTTGCAGATGCCTACCGCCAGGCATCTGCGAAGGGCGACATATACGCCGTATTCCGCCTGGGCCTGCTCCACGAGAGAGGCCTTGGAGTGCCCAAGGACCCGACGCAGGCGCGCAGGAACTACGAGATCGCTGCAGCAAAGGGTATTACGGGCGCCATGGTTGCGCTGGGAGACATCTACGGCAATGGGAACGGCGTGCCGAAGGATGGCGCGGCGGCGCAACAATGGTATCGCAGGGCCGCCGATGCCGGCTCGGCGCAAGGCAGGCTCGCGCTCGCGAGCTCCTACTATGGCGTATCAGGTGGGCTGAGGGACCTGAAGCGGGCTAGGGATCTCTATGCGCAGGCCGCGAAGGACGGGGATCCAGTCGGAATGTATTCGGCAGGGCTGATGATGCGTGACGGTGAAGGAGGCCCGAAGGACCTGCAGCAGGCCAAGACTTGGTTCGAGCGATCAGCGAAAGCGGGTAATGCCCGAGGAATGCGTCACCTCGCGCAAATTTACGAGCACGCCGATGGTGTCCCTGCCGATCTGGGCCTCGCTCGCCAGTGGTACGAGAAGGCGGCGCAAGCCGGCGACGACTACTTCTATGAACGCGATCGGCTTCTTCAACAGGGAGGGCTTGGGCGGCCCCCGTGACGATGCAGCGGCCGTTGCCTGGTACCGGAAGGGTATCGATGCTGGCAATCCCGCATCGGCTCACAATCTTGGCTACCTCTACTTGAACGCCTACGGGGCTCTATCGAGACCATGCCAAGGCACATCGCTATTTCACTTTGGCTGCTGAGCGAGGCTATGCTTCGGCCATGAACGCCCTCGGATGGATGGCGCATCATGGCCAAGGCGCTGCGCGCAACGACGATGTGGCGCTTGACTGGTGGCGCAGGGGCGCTGCGCAGGGGCATGCCCTGTCCATGGCTGCTCTCGCTGCCGCCTATGAGCAGGGCTGGGGCACGCCGTTGAACCCGAGCCTCGCTCTCGAATGGCTCGCAAAGGCCGCACAAGTCGGTGACGTGCAATCAGCCATGAGGCTCGCCGAGATGGCTCTGAAGGATGGCGGACGTGTCGCTGGTTTCGATGCGCGGCACTGGTATTCTCTGGCTGCCGGCAAGGGAGATGAGGACGCCATGGTCTTTCTGGTGATCGCTCCTGCTGGCGGATGAGAGCCGGACCGGTCAATTACGCGCTCGCGCAACGCTGGTTCGAGCGCGCTGCGGAGAAGGGCAATGTCGATGCGATGCTGTCATTGGCGAGGATCCATCGCGAGGGGCTCGGAATCGCCCGCAACGAGGAACTCGCCAAGGTTTGGCAAAGCAGGGCCGAGAAGGCCGATACACGCTGGCGCCATCGTCGAAAGGCCAGCTGAGGCTGCCCCTGATCTGCTTCAGGCGGTATGCTTCTCGGCCTTCCGGCTCCCGCCCCGCAGGGCCTTCGATCAGCGGCACGGCGATGTAGTGGATGAGCGGGATCAGCAGTGCGCCCAGGACGAGGCCGAACAGGCCCGATGCCGCCGCGGAGACCAGCCATTCCACGAGCCGCCGAGGCCGGGACCGCGTGGGCCGCCGCGGCGGCCAGTCATGGATGGCGTGGCCGAGCCCGGCGAACCCGTAGCCCTCGAGCCCGTGGACGATGATGCCGCCGCCGACCCAGATCATGGCGGCGGTGCCGACGATCGACGAGAGTCTTCAGCAAGATCGGCATGCCGAGCACCAGGCCCGCGTCCGAGCCCTGGGTGAGGGGCGCCAGGGCCCGGTCGGCCGCCGGTGGGCGCCGCCCGGCGGCAGCGTCGCAGGCCCGCCAGGCGTGGAGACCGGCCGGTCGTTGCGGGCCAGCGCCACGCCGGCATCGTCCGCCTTCACGATCAGCGCCACGCGCGCCATAGACCAGGGCCGTGATGCCGATGCCGACCACGGCGAGCACGACGGCCTGGATCCAGAACGAGCCGGTCGGCACGCTCGCCAGCGTGATCGCCATGATCTCGGCCGAGAGGATGAAATCGGTCTTGATGGCGCCGCTGCACCTTCTCGTCCTCGAGGCTCTGCGCGTCTGCGTCGGCGGCGCCGACGGCGGCCTCGTGCTCGTGCGCCCCATGGGGCCACAGCGCCTCGAACACCTTCTCGGAGCCCTCGTAGCAGAGATAGGCGCCGCCGATCATCAGCAGCGGCGTGATCGCCCAGGGCGCGAAGAAGCTGAGGATCAGCGCCGCCGGCAGCAGGTAGAGGAGCTTGTTCTTGAGCGACCCGAGGGCGATCTTGCCGACGATCGGGCAGTTCCCGGCTGGCGGCGAAGCCCACCACGTAGCGCGGCGTCACGGCCGCATCGTCGATCACCACGCCGGCCGCCTTCGCGCCCGCCTTGCGCCGCCTGCGCCGCCACATCGTCGAGGGAGGCGGCCGCGACCTTGGCGAGGCCCGCGATGTCGTCCAGCAGTGCGATCAGGCCGATGCTCATGGGGCTCCTGTCGAAATCCAAACCATGACTGTCGGAATCAGTTACACGGCTGCTCCAGCTTCGACAACGTCTTGAGACCGGATTGGGTGCAGGATTGCGCGTCGTCCCGAAGGGCGAAGCCGATCCAGGATGGCGAGCGGGATGAGGCTCCTTTGCCCTCCCACTTGCGGGGGGAGGGGTCGGGGTGGTCCGGCTGGGTGAGACTGTCCCGTCGCACCCGCCGCGTCATGGCCGGCCTCGTGCCGGCCATCCCGACCCGCAAGGCACGGCGTTGCACACAATCGGGATCACCGGCACGAGGCCGGTGATGACGTCGAGAGAGTTACGACGGGCAGCGCTTAGACTTTTCGACTCCCACCCTCGATCCCTCCCCGCAAGGGCGAGGGAAGGCGGGATGCCACTCTCCTCCGCCGTTTCCGCCTCACGCCGCCCTGCGGGCGAGATAGCGGCCATCGGGGTCATGCCGATGCGGCCGTAGCGGACGAGGGTGGTGAGCGCCTGCGCGATCCGCGGCTCGATGCGCTTGCCGCCACGCCTGAACCCGCGCGCCAGCGCCGCCGCATCCATGGGCCGGCCGGCGGCGAGGAGGGCGCGCTCGACGGCGAGCGAATCCTCGTGCCGGTCCTTCGGGAAATCCGGCAGGGAACGGTCGATGGCGACCACGTTTGTCGCCGAGATCGAGTTCTCCGGTTTTAGCGGCGGCCGCGCCCTTGGCGAAGCGCGGGATCTGGTAATCGGGCCGGAGCCAGCGCACGAAGCCCGCCGCCTCCTCCTTCGCCCGCTCGGCATTGAGCGCCACCAGCCGTTCGAGGATCTCCTCGTCGGTGAGAGTCGTCGGGCCAGCCATAGGCCTGGAACACGAGCCGCGTCGAGCCGCTCGTGCAGCTCCTTCAGGATGAGGATCAGGCCCTCGTCCTTGATGCGCTCCTCGTCGGGGGTGAGGGCGACCGTCTCGCTCCGTGTCATCCCCGGCGAGCCGGAGGCGAGGGAAGGGGATTGACGATCATGCTCAGCGCTATGGATTCCTTTCCCCTCCGCTGCGCTCCGGCCGGGAATGACACTGGCGGCTCGTTGTGCCGCCGCCATCGCCTTCAGCTTCTCCAGCACGTTGTACATCTGCGTCAGCGTGAGCTTCGGATGCTCGGCCTGACGCGCTTTGCGGAACGCATCGAGTTCCTCCGCGACGGCGCGGATTTCGGCTTTGAGGGACTCGGGTGGATCGGGGAACGGGAAGGGATCGAAGCATCTGGATTTGATGTATACGGGGTCATTTCCGACTCCTAGCCAACCTCCTGCTCGAAGGACCAAGCTACGTGGATGCGCGATGAGAGCACGCCAAGATGGAAGGCATCGTCAGACGCAACGTTGATAAGCATGTTATCTGCGCAGATTGATGCATCGAGGAAAGTGGAACCATCGATGCTTTGCTGTTTCGGCAGTCGCGATGTAGCGAGATAAGTCTGTAGTAAAGCGAGCGATACATCTTCGTGTGTTGCGCCAAACCACCACCATATTGCCTTCTGAAGTGCTCATATTGTTCTGATCTCGCTCTGGCTTCACCGTTGTAAGACATGCTGATAGACCTCTGGAAAGCGTCGGCGTACTTCATCACTGTTGGAGCCGGATAGAGATCAATCACCATCACACCTCGGGGACGACTGCTAGATCTCTGCCATTGCGGTAAGGGCCAGATGTATTGCTCTAGTCCCTCGCGTCTGCCGAGCCCGAGATGTTCTGCCTCTTCCGGCGTCACGATAAAGCCTGCGCCATGCAGCTTCACGCCCGGCGAGCAGAGACCTTCGTTTGAGCAAGCAGGGGCTTGGCAGAGGTTACATCCACACCCACCGTCAGATCCGGATTGATCCGCCCAACACGCTCTGCGAGTTCAACAACGGGCTCATCCGTATCCAATCCGCGCTCTCGCGACCACCTCGCGCAGCACGCCATCCTGCTCGCCTTTCGCCGCAACCGTCATCGCGATGCGCACCGCCGCCGCATCCGCCGCTGCCTTCGTCCATGGATGATCCGGGATCGCCATCACCAGCGACACGGGCGTCTTCGCCTCCATGCGCTTCTTCATCACGCGGCGCGAGAATTCCTGCGTGATCGAGTTGGTGGTGACGAAGCCGAAGCGGCGCAGGAGCGAGTCCTTTGCCGTCAGGAACTCCGCCGCGCGGTCCCACCAGTACATGACGAAATCGGCGCTGTCGTTCATGTGCGGGTGCGCCGCCCAAAGCGCCTCGCGTGTAGGCATCGCCGAGGCGGGCGCGCAGGTCCTTGCCGCCGATGAACGGCGGATTGCCCACGATGAACTCCGCTTCGGGCCATTCCGGCCGGCGCGCGTTCGGATAGGTCTCGACGCGCTTGCCGTCCTTCTCCACCACCTGCGGCACGGGATAGCCGTCCCAGGTCAGCACGGCGTCGTAGCCCTGGCGCCGCCCGAAATTGATGTTCTCGAAGGCGCGCAGGATCGGCTCGGACGGGATGGCCGGTGCGGTTGCGGTAGTGCTGCTGCAGATAGCCGATCCACACCACGAGCTCGGCGATGGCGGCGGCGCGCGGGTTGAGCTCGAGGCCGAGGAACTGGTGCGGATCGACGGTCTCGCGGTCGAGGCCCATGCTCTCCGGCTCGCCGAGCTGCGCCAGCGTCTCCAGCACCTCGCCCTCCAGCTTCTTCATCAGCTCCAGCGACACGTAGAGAAAGTTGCCGGTGCCGCAGGCGGGATCGAGCACCCGCGTGGCGCAGAGCTGGCGGTGGAAGCGCGCGCACGATGGCGATCGCCGCCGTTCTCGTCGCCGGTCTCCTTCGCGTGCTCGGCCTTGCGCAAGGCGTTCTGCCAATCCTCGCGCAGGGGCTCCATGACGGTCGCCTCCACGAGGCGCTGCACATAGGCGCGCGGCGTGTAATGCGCGCCGAGCTTCTTGCGCTCGGTCTTGTCGAGGGCCTGTTCCAGCAGCGTGCCGAAGATCGCCGGATCGACCTCGGTCCAGGATAGTTCGCGGCCGCCAGCAGCTCGCCGATCTCCTCGCGGCCGAGCGGGAACACGCGTGGTGTCCTTGAACAGGCCGCCGTTGAAGTGGCGCACGCGGGTCTCGACCACGTGGCTGAACTCGTCGCGCCGTCGTCCATCTGCTGCCAGAGGGCTTTCAGCGCGGTGCGGGAAATGCGCCGGGTCGTCGACGCTCTTCTCCAGCAGCGCCGTGAAGCTGTCCTGGCGGCAGAAGCTCCACATCCTCGGCGAACATCGTGAAGAGGCAGCGCATGAGGAAATGCGCCACGTCCTCCGCGTTGCATCCGCGCTCCTCCAGCGCCTTGCTCACCTGCGCGAGGCGCTTGGCGATGTCGCGGGTGACGCGGGCGGCCTCCTTCGACGGGTCGAGCGAATGCGGCTCCTGCCAGATGCGCTTCAGACGCGTCGCGGACTCTCGTCCTTGCGCAGATCCTCCAGGTAGATGCGGAAGCCGTTGCGGTCCGGGAAGTGGCTGTAGGCGCGCCCGGTGCCGGTGAAGTCCGCATAGAGCTCCAGGCAATGGCCGACGTCGCAGACGATGATGAAGGGCGGCGCCGGATGATCCGCATCGAGCAGGAAGACGTAAGCTTCCGCCTGCTGGCGCGCGTTCTTCATCATCACGTCCCAGCCGCGCGCGATGCTGCGGCGGCCGAGAGTCGGCGGGCTCCTCGGCAAGCAGCGGGAGCTGTGCCGGGAATGGCCTTCTTCCTTGCCCGGCAGGCGCGACTGCTTGGCCTCCAGGATGAAGGCGTTCTTCTTGTAGAGGTCGATGCGCTTGGGCGCTGTCGTCGCATCGCTGTCGCGCGGGCGCACGGCGCGCTCGAACACGTAGTCGTTCAGCTCGCGCTCCTGCGCCGGCCGGCTCAGGGCGCGGCACGCCGATGACGTCGCAGAGTTCCGACAGGAACATCTGGTAGTTGGCCCGCTCCGCGCCGCCCTCACGGGCAGTCCACCGGTTCGATGAAGGTTTCGAGATCAGGATCGGAGAGGAGTGAGTTGGCAGGGCAACATACGATTGTGATTGTTAATATCGTTTCACAACCGGAGTGGGAATAGCCCCCGAGGGCAATTAGCTCTTAGATTCAATATCGTATGGGAAGGTGAACAAACTGCAGGCGAACAAAAAAGCAGCCCCAAAGGGCTGCCGAAAGGTGTGCTCACCGAGAAAACCGGGCGGAGCTTTCGCTCCGCCCCTGTCGGGATCGGGGATCAACCCGGCAGCAGAACCGTGTCGACCACGTGGATGACGCCGTTCGATTGCATGACGTCGGCGATGCGTGACGGTGGACTTGCCGCCCTTCTTGTCGGTGATGGTGAGCGTGTTGCCGGAGGGGCGTGACCGTCAGCATCTCGCCCTGGACTGTCTTCAGCATGGCCTTGCCGCCGCCGTCCTTCACCTTCATGGCGAGGTCCTGCGCGGTCATCTTGCCGGGCACGACATGGTAGGTGAGCACGCCGGTCAGCTGGGCCTTGTTCTCGGGCTTCAGCAGGGTGTCGACCGTGCCGGCGGGCAGCTTGGCGAAGGCTGCGTTGGTGGGCGCGAAGACCGTGAACGGGCCCTTGCCCTGCAGGGTCTCGACGAGGCCGGCGGCCTTCACGGCGGCCACCAGCGTCGTGTGGTCCTTCGAATTGACGGCGTTCTCGACGATGGTCTTCGACGGGATACATCGGCGCGCCGCCCACCGTCTTGGTCTGCTCCTGGGCGGTCACGGGCAATGACATCACGAGGGCGGGAGCCGCAAAGGCGAAAGCGGCGGTCATGCAGGCGATGCGAATGTTCATGGAATTGGATCCCTGAATGGGTTGCATGGGTCTCCGGCCTGGTTGCCGGAAACCGAAGGGTCAACCTTCAGGGCGGGTACCCTGCATCGACGCGATTGGATGCAGGGTCACGCAAAAATATAAGTCAGGCCGTAAAGGCGGTCGGCCCCTTCATGTAGGCCTCGATGCGGTCGATCTCGACTTGCGTCTCGTCCGCGACTTCGGGTTCTCGGCACGTCCTGCTGCATTTCGGTGAGGGGCTGTTCTTCCACAGGGATCATTGACCGGCACGGCGTCGTTGAGCGCCCGATGAACGGCTCGCAGCAAATCACTCTGCCTGTCGTCATCGGGATTCTCCGGCGGCTGGCGCGGAGCCATGACATCCTCCTTCGGGATTAGGCCGAAGTATTGGCCTGATCCATGTCACAAATAGGGCACCGTCACAGGGCCGTCGTTGCAGTTCCCTTCATGATGACGGGACCAGTGGGCAGGCCCGTCGGCGATCCGGAGAGGGGCTCGACGGATATCGCGAACAGTTGATCGGTGTGCGGCCGCGGAAGGTTGCGCAGGTCGAGGAAAACCGTTCTCGCCGCATGAACGATTCCGACCGAGACCGGTGCCGCGGCCGGGTCGGGGAACGTCCATACTTGAATGGAATGGTTGTGCGGGATCTGCATGTCGCCGAGCGGGGTCAGCTCGACCCGGCCATCGGCGAAGGTGCGCAGCACGGCGCCGGGCTGATTGGCGTCGTTCATCAGCACGGCCACGAGCATCGGCTGGCGCGAGGCTTTGAGGGCGAAGAAGCCCAGGCCCAGGGCGAGGAGGAGGGCCGCGAGCGCTCCGGCAAGGCCGAACGCGCGCCAGAAGGCGAGACTGTCCCACAGGCCCCGGAATGGCCTCGAGGGAGACGAAAGCGCGGCCGGCGCGAGCGGGCGCAGCATTGTCCGTGCCGGCTCGGCCGCGAGGCCCGCTTCGATGCGCTGCCAGAGAGCATCGCCCGGCGGCAGGGCGGCAGCTGTGCTGTCCCATTCGGAGAAGCGGCTGCGCCACTCTTCGACCAGGGCCTGGAAAGTCGCATCGGAAGCGAGCAGGCGCTCGGCCCCTCCACGCTCCTCGCCTTCGAGCAGCCCCAGGACGTGCTCGGCGGCCAGCCGCTCCTGCTCGTCCCGCGTCATGCCATGCACTCCCGCAGGGCCGATCAGGGAGCGGCGGATCCAGGACTTGATGGTGCCGAGCGGCACGCCGAGCCGCCCGGCGAGCTCGCCGTGGCTGAGGCCGTGCATGTAGGCGAGCGATGACGGCCTGGCGCCGCGCGGGCTCCAGGCTCTCGAGGCAGCGCTTCAGGGCGCCGGCATCGGACAGGCGCAGCATCACGGTCTCGGCGTCCTCCTCCTCGCTCGCGAGCCCCATGGGCTCGAAATCCTCGACGAGATCCGTCCGGTTCTCGCCGCGCAGGATGTTGAGCGCGCGGTTGCGCAGGACCGCGTAGAGCCAGGAGCGGGCGTCGCCCTTGCGGCGGATCGAAGCTGTCCGCCTTGCTGCCAGACCTGCATGAAGGTGTCGTGCACGGCTTCCTCGGCCAGCGCCCGGCGGCGCAGGAGCCGCATGGCGACGCCGAGCATCCGTGGCGCCTCGCAGTCATAGATGGCGCGCAAGGCCGCGCGATCGCCCCGGCGCAGCAGCGGCCGAGGGCGTCGTTCAGGTCCGAGGCCGGCGGAGGCGTCTCCCGCAGCGCTGCCTTCACGCGAGACCTCCGTTTCCATTGTGCGTGACACCATACACCCGGATCCATCGCCGGCTGGATGCATCACGGCTGCGAAAAGATTCACGGCCCCTGCATCCATAGGGGACTCTGCGCGGGTATCCGCAACATCCGGTCGCTCACGGCCGGCGCTCATCAGCCGGAGAGAACTGCCATGAAGCTCACATCCTTGGCCGCGGCTCTCGTCGGGTCGATGACCTGCTGGCAGGCGCCGCCCAGGCGCAGACCGTGGCCGCCCTTGTGGGCGACGACACGATCGCCATCGTCGACGTCGCGGCGCAAGAAGGTCGACAAGACGATGAAGGTCTCGGGCCTCACCGGCGGCTCCTCGGCATCGACGTGCGCCCGGCCGACGGCATGCTCTACGGCCTCGCCGCCGACGGCACGGTGGCGACGATCGACCCGGCATCCGGCAAGGCCACCATGAAGTCCAAGCTCGACACCATGCTGCCGCGCCGGCGCCATGGCGACCGTCGACTTCAACCCGGTCGCGGACCGCCTGCGGATCATCGGCTCGGACGGCATGAACCTGCGCGCCAATGTCGATGACGGCAAGGTCACGAAGGACGGCAGCTGAAATTCGCGGAAGCCGACATGCACAAGGGCAAGACGCCGAAGGTCGTGGCCGGCGCCTACACCAACTCGATGAAGGGCGCCAAGGAGACGGCGCTCTACGACATCGACGCGACGCGGCGTGCTCGTCAAGCAGGCGCCGCCCAATGACGGCGTCCTCAACTCGGTCGGCATGATCGGGCATGCAAGCCGAGCGCCGTCGCCTTCGACATCGTGTCCGCCGATGGCACGAACGAGGCCTGGCTGATGAGCGGCGAGTCGCTGCTACAAGGTCGACCTGACGACCGGCAAGGCCGTCGCAGGCCGCGAAGTCTCGGGCGTCGACGGGCACCGTGCGCGACATCGCCGCGATGCCGAAGGCCATGTAGGCTCGAGAGCGGCGCGCACCGGCATCGTCCGGCGCGCCTTGCCTGCATCAGGCGCAGCTGCGGCCCATGGCGTTGAGGCCCTCGTCGAGGAGATCGGCGAGGTTCGGGATGCCGATGAGCCAATCGGCCGTCGAGGCGCGCTCGCCTCCTCGCGCTCGCGGGCCAGGCGCACCGCCGCGCCCCATTCCTCGGGCTCCATGTCGCCGCGGCCGATATAGACCAGGGCGATCAGGTCGGCTCGCTCGTCGTCGTTGAGGCCGGCGATCACCTCGCGCACCTCCTCCTCGGTCGCGTCGTCGGATCCGGCGGCGAGGGCTGTCGATGCTGCCGTCGTCGGTGGGGTTGGAGCCCGAAGCCGGATCGGTCATGCCTTCTTCACGTCGATGGCCCGGACCCGGAGATCAGTTCGCAGACCTTGTCGAGGGCGATGTCCATGGAAGCCCTCTTGAGAAATCCGCTTGGGAAAGCCCTTGGGAACGGTCGTTTCGTCACTTGGCTGACAGGGGAAACCC
>CAVYCB010000011.1:0-92256 GCA_963766895.1 uncultured Acidobacteriota bacterium | reverse complement strand
CATCTAGCTAAGAAGCGGGGGGAGCGTACTTTGAAGTTTCTTAAACCGGTTGTGTTGCCCCCCCCGATTGTGAAACAATTTAAGTACAGAACTTTAAGGGGGATTAATGACTATTAAACTTCTTGCCGAATTTTCGGATTAACATTGGTGTTTTTGGTTTCTTCGGCCGTAGGGGTCCAGGTTTCCCGGTCGATAGGACCAAAGAGGTCACCATGCGGCGCCAGCAAAACCAAGCACGCAACGCAGAACACCTATCGTCAAGGGAAATACAAAAGCAAAAAGGGTTATTACAAGGGAAAAGGATCACGAAACACTCATCCCATAAAACTTAAGCGACGACCAAGCATCTGAGCCACAAGACCAAAGTTAAAACAAAACATTGGAACACAAAACCAAGAGAGGCACCCAGAAGAATTTGGCAGAACCAAAATGTTATAACCAATTCGCCTGTTAAACAAGGTGCTATTATTTAGCGAAGGGCGCGGTTTAACTAATAGGCTCACTGCCTTTCACGTTTTTACTAAGGGTCAGAACCGGAACGCAGTGACCGGGTTCTTAATCGGAATTGCAAGGCAAAAGAACCCGGTTAACTGCATTCCCTGTTTTGACCTCATAGCGATAATGATCCGTTTTAATTAGAGAAATGAAAAACCTTAATAGTAGAAAACTATCAACGGTACAATGTGTGGAACTACTGGGAGCATTAAGGAACCGGTTTGAGAAAAACATGAACCGCCATAAAGGCCTTGAATGGGACAAGGTACAAGCAAAGCTGGAAGCCGGTGCTGAAAAACTATGGTCGCTGGGTGAAATGGAAAGAACCGGCGGTGAACCGGATGTTGTCGGCTATGATAAAAAGAGTGGCGAATACATTTTTTATGATTGTTCGGCGGAAAGCCCCAAAGGCCGCAGAAGTCTCTGCTACGACCGCGAAGCGCTGGAAAAAGAAAAGAGCATAAACCGGAAAATACCGCTATCGATATGGCCGCTGCCATGGGTATCCAACTTTTAACGGAAGACGAATACCGGGCGCTGCAGAAACTGGGAAATTTCGATGCGAAAACTTCGAGCTGGATCGCCACACCCTCGGACATCAGGAAACTCGGCGGCGCTATCTTTTGCGATTTCCGCTACGACCAGGTCTTCACGTATCACAATGGTGCCGACTCGTATTACGCTGCCAGGGGATTCCGCGGCTCGCTGAGGGTCTAGATTCTGGCACAGGTATCGAAATCGGCCCGCTCTTCCTGGGAGCGCAGGCATCCTGCCTGCAAGATCGCGTAGCGATCTAAATCCCTTTTTATTCATACTCCGTAGCACGGCAAGCCGTGCTTGCAGGCAAGATGCCTGCGCTCCCAGGTTTACCGCCGCATTTCTGATTTCCGGTTATAAAAATACAACTGATCCGCTACTAAAAAAGTCTCGCTTTAACGCCTTACTAATTGATATAATAATTTTGACACCTCTCTGGTGTCGCTCCACCACATCCTCTTTTCCACCTTACCTAAAATGAAAAACATTCTCATCAAACTAACTCTGTCTGCCATATTTGTGTTCATTGTTTCGCTTTCGGCCAACGCCCAGATCAAAAAAGTCCCGGCCAAAGCGCTTGATATCACAAAAGATATTACATATTTTGTCGTCGGCCAGTCCGCCAAACTAACGGGCCAGGCAGCCAGGGCCGCCGCGCCGGTAGTGCTCAAAAGCGCCGAAAAGACATCGGTCTTTATGCTCAGGCAGGCAAAAAATATGATGATAAAAGCGGCAATTCCCGTGGGGCGGCAGTTGATTGTAAAGTATTTGAAATATAGACTTATGCCATGAAGCAAAAAGTCAGAGTCGCAGGCGGCCAGGGATTTTGGGGCGATCTGCTGACAGCGCCGGTCGATCAGGTTCGTGGCGGCCAGATCGATTATCTGATGCTCGATTACCTGGCGGAGGTCACGATGTCGCATCATGCAAAAGCAGCGGGCGCGCGACGCCGGAAGCGGGTTATGCGCGCGATTTTGTCACGCTGATGCGCGAGATCCTGCCCGATTGTGTCGAGAAAAACATCAAGGTGCTTTCAAATGCCGGCGGAGTGAATGTCACCGGCGCTGCCGAGGCTATCCGAAACGTGGCGAGAGAACTGGGTCTGGGCGGCAAGGTTAAGATCGGCGTCGTTACCGGCGACGATATTCTTCCCGCGGCTGGATGAATTTTTGGACAGAGGCGTCGAGATAAACAACATGGAGACCGGCGAACCTCTCTCGGCGATCCGCGATAAAGTGCAGTGCGCCAATGTTTACCTGGGCGCGGCGCCGCTGGTCGAAGCTTTGGACCAGCGGCGCGCAGATCGTGGTCGGCGGCCGGCTTGACCGATACCGGGCTGACGCTCGCGCCGCTGATGCATGAATTCGGCTGGGCGTTTCGACGATTGGGACCGGATCGCGGCGGGAACCATCGCCGGGCATATTATCGAATGCGGCGCGCAGGCTCGGGCGGAAATTGCCAGTACGATTGGCAGAATATTCCGGACCTGGCGAACGTCGGTTTCCCGATCGTCGAGGCTTCGCCCAGACGGTGAGTTTGTCGTTACCAAGCATGCCGGCACCGGCGGACGCGTAAATATTCAGTCGATCAAAGAACAGCTTCTCTACGAAATGGGCGACCCGCACGGCTATATCACGCCGGATGTGATCGCGGATTTCACGACCATTCAATCTCGAGCCGATGACGGCGACGACCGCGTGAAGGTTTTCGGCATCGGCGGCCATCCCAATACGGATTTTTACAAGGTTTCGATCGCTTATTCGGCGGGTGGAAGGCGGTCGGCACGCTCGTCTATGCTTGCCCGGATGCTTATGAAAAAGCGCAGGCGGCGGATAAGATCCTCCGCGCGCGGCTCGAAAAACTCGGACTGAAATTCGACCTGATCCTTACCGAGTTTGTCGGCGTCAGCGCTACCCACGGCCACCTGGCCGGCGAGCCTTCAAAGGACATTCCGGAAGTCCAGCTGCGCTTTGGTGTTCGCGGGCCAGACAAAGCGGATGTCGAACGGTTTACCAAAGAATTGGCCCCGCTGATCCTGACCGGCCCCCCGGCCGTTACCGGCTTCGCCGGCGGCCGTCCCAAGGTCGAAGAGATCATGGCCTATTTTCCGGCCCTGATCCCGAAAACTCTGATCGAAACAAAAGTGAAAGTGATAACGGCATAATGACAGAAAAAATTGCCACCTGGAAAATAAAAAATTCACGGCAATTAGCGGACTGCAAGGTCTTTAAAGTTCGCGAAGACCTTTCCGTTTGCACCGAAAACCAGCGGGAGCATCCTTTCTATGTGATCGAATCGCCCGAGTGGGTCAACATTATTCCGCTCACCGTGAATGAAGAGGTTGTGTTGATCGAACAATACCGTCACGGCATCAATGAAGTCGTATTGGAAATTCCGGGCGGTTTGATCGACGAGGGAGAAACCCCCGAAGCGGCGGCGGTCCGTGAGCTTGCGGAAGAAACGGGCTACGTGCCGGGAAAAGTATTGCTGCTGGGCAGATCAAGGCCGAATCCGGCGATCCAGAACAATTGGGTCTATCATTTTCTGGCCCTTGATTGCGAATTTAAGGGCGCGGTCAAATTCGATTCTAATGAAAGTATCTCCACGGGATTGGTGCCGCTGGCAGAGATAGCGCCGCTGATAAGTGAGGGAATGATCACGCATTCGCTGGTGCTGGCGGCCTTTCACAGATTTTCTTTGTACCGGCAGATGAGTAAATAGATGCGTTTATCACGCGTGATATTGTTTCTTTTGATCTGCACCTTTATTGCGCAGTCGGCGATCTACTATTTTATTTTGCCCGACATGGTGGCGGCGCATTTTAACGGCGCCGGCAAACCTGACAGCTGGTGGCCAAAGGCGTGGTTTTTTGTATTCGATGTAGGGATCTTGTTGATACTGGTGTCCGAATTCACGCTTGTTCCGCGCTGGATAGAAAAAATGCCGGGCTCGATGATGAACCTGCCGAACAAAAAGTATTGGCTGGCGCCGGGAAGACGCGCGGAAACTTTTACCGTGTTTCGGCATTACTTCGAATGGTTCGCGGTGCTGCTGTTCGCGCTTTTTATCGTCGTCAACCAGTTGGTGTTTCGCGCGAATCTGCGGCAGGAAAATTTGGATGCCGTGGGAATATGGTCGGTAGTTGTAATTTTTATTTTGGCGGTTATTTTTTGGTTGGCTAAATTCATCAATCATTTTCGAACTGTGAATTAATATGAAGATAGGATTATTAAAACTCGCTCACGCGCGTTCGGGTGACAAAGGTGATACCGCCAATGTCGGCCTGATTGCTTTGAAAGACGAATATTACCCGCTTTTGCTGCGCGAAGTAACGGCCGAAAGCGTCAAAAAACATTTTGGCGAAATGGTAAAAGGCGATGTCGAGCGCTTTGAGCTTCCCAATCTAAAAGCGCTTAACTTTCTTCTTCACGGCTCGCTTGGCGGCGGCGGTACCCTGAGCCTGATGACCGACGCGCAAGGCAAAACGTTTTCGACCGGGCTGCTGCGAATGGAGATCGAACTTTCGGAATCCGAAGCGGAATTACTGCCCCGTTAAAGTTTTTTCAGACTTTCGTCGCTATAAATAATGCATAAGGATGTATCTATGAGATTGAGTATTTCATTATGTCTGACCGTTATCGTCGGCCTGTTTTCAACGGGTCTTGCCCAGGATGTTAAATACGAGCGTGAGAGGCATCGGGAGATGCTCGGTTCCATTCAAAATGATGTCAAAAATAATTATTATGACCCGAATTTGAAGGGGATCGATATTGAAGCAAAGTATAAAACGGCGGTCGAGAAAATAAACAAAGCGGAAACGATCGGCCAGATGAGTGGAATCATCGCGCAATTTCTGCTTGATTTTGACGACTCACATCTTTTTTTCAGCCCGCCCGGTAAAGTTAACGAGGTCATCTACGGTTTCGAATTTTTTATGTCGGGCGATAAATGCCTGATCCACCAGCTTGATGAAGAAAGCGATGCCAGCAAGAAGGGGCTGCAGATCGGTGATCAGATAGTGACCTTTGAAGGCTTTGCACCGTCGCGGGAAAATCTCTGGAAACTTAGATATGCGTTTTATACCCTGCGCCCGCGGGCCGGTTTGAAGCTGAATGTTATCAAGCCCGATGGCAAAGAAGTGGCTTACGAATTCGCCGCAAAAATAAAAAAGGGAACATCATTGGTGGATTTTAGCCTGCCCGGCGGCCAGGAAATGCACGAGGCCCGGAGAAAATCCGAAGACGCATATCGAAAAAGCCAAAAGCAATATTATTACGACAAGATACCCGGGGTATTTATTTGGAAAATGCCATCTTTTGCGCTGGACCCGGTTAAAGTAGATGACATAATGAACCGCGTAAAGAAATACGACGCCCTTGTTCTGGACCTGCGCGGTAACGGCGGCGGCAGGGTTGATATGCTCAAGCGCCTGGCCGGTAGTTTCTTTGTCGAAGACGTAAAGATCGGCGATGAAAAGAAACGTAAAGAAACCGAAGAGGTGATCGGCGAGGGACGGGGCAAAGAAGCGTTTAAAGGAAAACTGGTCGTATTGATCGACAGCGCTTCGGCTTCTGCCGCGGAAGTTTTTGCAAAAATCGTTCAATTGCAAAAGCGCGGCACGGTCATCGGCGATAAATCGATGGGAGCGGTGATGGAATCGCGGTACTTTGGCCACCACGTGGGCGCGGACCGGATCGTTTATTTCGGTTCGAGCATCACGATCGCGGACTTGATCATGACGGACGGGAAAAGTTTGGAAAAAGTAGGCGTACAGCCCGATCTCTTGATGCTTATGACCGCAAAAGACTTAGCGGAGAAGAAAGATCCGCTCCTGGCAAAAGCCGTGCAATCTCTCGGTGGAAATATCAGCGGGGAAGAGGCAGGCAAGCTGTTTCCGGAAGCTAACAAATACGATCCGGATTAAGAAATATCGGTAAGCGGAACCAGGTGGTTTTTCAAATTTTGAATAAGGTATCTTATGCGTAATTCTATCTTGAAATTTTTTCTCACGTTCTTATTGGCGGGTACGGTTTTTTCACAATCCATCGTGAAGAGCGCTGAACCTATCCTCGGCTTTGCTGCCGAAAATGTTCAAAAGCAGCGAGGCCTTGAAAATAAATTCGATGCGGCGCTAAAAGCGGAAAACCTGCGCAATTGGATGAAGCGGCTTTCGGCGCGCCCGCATCACGTCGGCTCGCCTTACGGCAAAGAGAACGCCGAATTTATCGCCGCGCAGTTCAAATCGTGGGGTTTTGACACGCAGATCGAGCAGTTCGACGTTTTGTTTCCGACGCCGAAAACGCGCCTTGTAGAAATGACCGCGCCGGAAAAATTCACCGCCAAACTCGGCGAGCCGGAATTGAAAGAAGACGCGACCACCGACTCAGCAAAGCGAGCAACTTGCCGACTTATAACGCCTATTCGATTGACGGCGATGTGACCGCGCCGCTGGTTTATGTAAATTACGGCGATTCCGGCGGACTATGAAGAACTGGAAAAACGCGGCATCGACGTGAAAGGCAAAATCGTCATCGCGCGTTATGGCGGTTCGTGGCGCGGCATCAAGCCGAAAGTCGCGGCCGAACACGGCGCGGTCGGCTGTCTGATTTATTCCGATCCGCGCAACGACGGTTATTATCAGGGCGACGTTTATCCGAAAGGCGCGTGGCGCAACGAGAACGGCGTGCAGCGCGGCTCGGTCGCGGATATGCCGCTGTTTCCCGGCGATCCTTTGACGCCGGATGTCGGCTCGACAAAAGACGCGAAACGGCTTGAGCGATCAAAGACGCGCCGACTCTGACGAAAATTCCCGTGCTGCCGATTTCTTATGCCGATGCGCTGCCGCTTTTGAGAAATCTCGACGGCGCGGTTGTGCCGGAAGGACTGGCGCGGCGCGTTGCCGATGACTTATCACTTCGGCGGCAACGACGCCGACCGTTCATTTCAAACTCGATTTTAACTGGGACATCAAACCCGCTCTATGACGTCATCGCCAAAATGCAGGGCAGCGAGCTGCCCGACCAATGGATCATTCGCGGCAATCATCACGACGCGTGGGTCAACGGCGCGGACGACCCGATCAGCGGACATGGTCGCGCTGATGGAAGAAGCGCGAGTCGATCGGCGAGCTGGCGAAAACCGGCTGGAAACCGAAACGCACGATTGTTTATCGCTGCCTGGGACGGCGAAGAACCGGGACTGCTCGGCTCGACCGAATGGGTTGAAACTGCACGCCGACGAGCTGCAACAAAAAGCCGCCGTTTATATCAATACCGATTCGAACGGGCGCGGTTTCTTAGGCATCGGCGGTTCGCACACGCTCGAAAAATTCATCAATGAAGTAGGGCGCGATATTTCCGACCCGCAGACGAAAATGACCGTCTGGGAGCGCGCCCGGGCGCAGCAAGCGGTCAACGGTTCGCCGGCCGAAAAGAGAGAAGCGATGGAACGCAGCGATCTGCGGATCGACGCGCTCGGTTCGGGTTCGGATTACACGCCGTTTCTGCAGCATCTCGGCATCGCCTCGCTCAATATCGGTTTTGGCGGCGAAGACGGCGGCGGCTCGTATCATTCGATTTACGATTCGTTCGACCATTACACGCGATTCGGCGACCCGAATTTCGCTTACGGCATCGCGCTGGCCAAAGTTTGCGGCCACGCGACTTTGCGATTGGCAAACGCCGATGTTCTGCCGTTTGAATTTACGAATTTCGCCGACACCGTTAAATCAATACGTGAGAGAAATGACCAGGCTTGACCGACACTATGCGCGAAGAAACCAAGATCGATGAATCAAATGATTTCGAACGGAATGCTGCAGGCCGCGCAAGACCCGACGAAAACTTCGTCATGCCGAAACAGAAAGAAAACGTTCCCTTTCTGAATTTTGCGCCGCTGCAAAATGCCTTGGCAAAACTAAACGAAAGCGCGCGAAATTATCAAAGACGGCAAACGCAAACAGATTTCTGCCGTCGGCGCAAAAGAGTCTGGACGAAATGCTTTTTAAGGCCGAACGCGACTTTGACGGAACGAAGGTTTGCCGCGCCGCGATTGGTTCAAGCATCAAATCTACGCGCCCGGATTTTATACCGGCTACGGCGTGAAAACTCTGCCGGCCGTGCGCGAAGCCATCGAACAGCGCGATTGGAAAGAAGCGGCAGAGCAAATTTCGATAGTGTCGCGAATCATCGAAAATTTTGCCGCGGAAATTGATAAAGCGGCAAAGATGTATTAAGTATAACTTTTGAAAAACAGTTAATAGTTGATAGTTAATAGTAATAGTCGAAACTGTTCACTATTAACTGTGAACTATTAACTAACTTCCACAGATATGAGCAAAAGCATAGTTCTGGAAAAGGCAATAAAGTTTGCCTTACGGACAGTTAAACTTTACAAGTATTTATCTGAAGAAAAGAAAGAGTACGTGCTGAGTAAGCAGCTTCTTCTCTCAGGAACTTACGTCGCCAAGCATGCCAAAGAAGCGGTAAATGCGGAGTCTCGGCAGTTCTTTGGTGCCGAGATGCATGTTGCAATGAAGAGGGCCTTAGAAACAGAGTTTTGGTTAATGATCTTGCATGAAGGGGAATTTCTCGGCGATAAAGAGTATGAATCGATCAATGCAGATTGCGTGGAGTTGATAAAAATACTGACGTCGATCGTCAAAACAGCAAAACAAAATGTCTAACGTCATTGTCACAACTGAAGATTCGATCCGGTTCATTACATTGAATCGCCCGGAAAAGCGCAATGCTCTTAACGATGAGCTTATCGGGGAATTGAAGGCGGCGCTGCGGGAAGCGGATGCCGCAGATGATCTGCGGGCGATCGTAATTCGCGGCGCGGGTTCGGATTTTTGCTCCGGGGCGGATCTGTCTGCGCTGCAAAAGATATCTGAAAGCTCGACGATGGAGAATCTGGCGGATGCGGAAAATCTGATGGAGCTTTTTTTGTTGATGCGAAAAGTACAGGTGCCGGTGATCGCCGCCGTCCACGGGCGCGCTCTGGCCGGGGGATGCGGTTTGGCGACGGCCTGCGATCTGGTGTTGGCGGCGAAGTCAGCCCGCTTTGGTTATCCGGAAGTGAAGATCGGCTTCGTGCCGGCAATGGTAGCCGCCATTTTGCGCCGTAATCTTTCGGAGAAAAGAACTTTTGAATTGATCACCCAGGGATTTGAATTTAGCGCTGGCGAAGCGCTCGAAATGGGATTGATAAATCGCGTTTTCGCGGATGAGAATTTTGAAAATGACGTCAAAGAATACGTTTCCGTTTATTCAAAAGTAAGCAGGTCGGCGGTGATGCTTTCGAAAAGATTGATGTACAGCATTGACGGAAAAGATTTTACGGCCTCGATGCAATTCGGCGCTGAGATAAATACCATCGCCCGCCAGACAGAAGACTGCAAAAAAGGCATCGCGAAATTTCTGAAGAAATAACCTCAGTTCAAACTTTTCAATAAATTGGCCGCGGCGGTGCGGTCTTCCAGCGTCGTTTTGTCTTTGAAAGATGCGGTCAAATTCAAATACTCGCGAACGGCACTGCGCGCGTCATCTTTCCTGCCAAGCTCGGCATAAAGCATCCCCAACCTTAAAAAGATCGATTTCGCTTCGGGAAGCAATTCCGTGCGGGCTTGCGCGCGAACATTTTCCAGCTCTCGCAAAGCCTCTTCTTTTTGGCCGCTCTGATATAAAACGATCGCCAGGTTGGCGGTTAGCGAAGCGCCAAACATCGGCAATTGTTTCCGCGCCTCTCTGAGCATTTCAACAGCCTCGACATATTTTTTCTGGTCGCTGTAGCTAATCGCCAACGCTTCGTAAGTTTGATACAAAACGTAAAGCTCAAGCTTTTCCGGCGGGAGCTGCAAGATCGCTCCAAGATCTTTTTCAGCCTCGGCATATTTCTTTTTCAGCACCAGGTTCCGCCCGCGTCCCAGGTAACTGCGCGCCAGCGGCCGGTCGTTAAGCGATTCGCTGTAAACCTGGATCGCTTCATCTATTTTCCCTCTTTCCGATAACTCGCTGCCGTACTGAGAGAGGGTATCGGCGCCCGCGGTCGATACGCGCGCTCCAGGACCACAGCGCAAGCTCATTCGTCCACGCCGTGTTATACGTAAATGTCTGAAAACACAGAAGTAAGCTTATAATAGCGCCCGCCGTTAAAATATATTTTTCTTTTATGAACGTGGCCGCGTGAAGCGCCATCAGCATCAAAATTCCCAGCAGCGGCAAATATAAATAACGGTCATGAACGAGTTGGCCCGGCGGAAAGAATCTCGCGTTCATCACCGGAACGAGCGGCAGGATAAACAACATTGCAGCGATCAGCGTAACCCTTGAACGCCGGGCAAGATAACAGACTCCGCCCAACACAGCCAGCGAGATGATCAGCGGCAAGACAAAATTCATCACGCCGATCTGCGAAACCGTTTGCAGCGGGTAGTTGACGCTTTGCCAGTACGGAAAAAATATCTGGCGCAGGTAAAACGCGAATATCTCAGGCACGCTTAAAATAGCCTCGCCAAAACCGGCGGCGCCGTCGGGGGGACTGGAAAACATGCCGAGAACAAAAAGCCGGCTGAAAAAATAAACGGCTGCGACAGCGATAAAAGGGGCGACAAAAGAAAATGCGGGCGTCAAAAAATGAGGCGTTCTTTTTCTTTTCTCCGCGATAAAAAATTACAAAGTAGATCGGCAGGCATAGTATCCCGATCTCTTTTGCTCCCAGCGCGGCGGCATAAAGCAGCAGGGAAATGATCAGATCTTTCGTTTTATTTTTATCCGCGTAGTTTTGCGCGAACCAAAGCGAACCTAAAAACGCCAAAGCAAAAAGCAGGTCCGGTGAACCAGAAACCCAGGCCACTGATTCGACGTGAACGGGATGGACCGCAAAGATCAAAGCGACTGCGCAGGCGATCATCGGCGTTATCGCCCAGCGGCGCATGAGAAAATACGAAAGCACACAGACACCGGTGTGAAGCAGCAGATTCATCACATGCCAGCCGTAGGGTTCCGCGCCGAAGAGCCTGAAATTCAGGATATGCCAGAGCGTGAAGGTCGGCCGCCAATAATTGCTTGCCGCGGCGGTCCCGTAGGCCTTAAATGCCCAGACATCTGAGGTCAGCGCTTTCCAGATCAGAGAATCATCCTGGATCAACGGGTTGCGGACGATCTGCCGCAGGTCGTCATAAACAAATTCACCGCCGAGTGAATTGGCAAAAGCCAGCAGGCAAATCGCTGCTATTGGAATGATCCATTTCAGCTCATCACGAAATTTCATAAAGGCTAAATGAGTTTATTAATTTTCGGCGAGTTCGGCAATTTCCTTGCGAAAGTTTTCCGAGATCTTATCGATGAGGCCCCATTTGCAGCGCTTCGTCCGCGATAACCTGCCGCGCGGTCAAAAACATTTCCAGCGCCTTTGCTTCACCGATCAACCGGGGAAGCCGCTGCGTTCCGCCCCATCCGGTAATGATCCCCAGGTTTACGCCCGGATGGCAGAACACGGCAGTCGGTGAAGCGATCCTCTTGTCACAGGCCAACGCGAGATCAAGGGCGCCGCCAAAACAATACCCATTAATGGCGGCGACAGTTGTTTGCCGCGCCTGCGCGATCTTCTTCATCAGCGACTGTCCCATAAAGGCGAACGCCGAGGCCAGTTCCGCGGTCACCCCGGCGATCTCGTTCAAATTAGCGCCCGAAGCAAAGACGTCGTTCTTTCCGGTAAAAATGATGTTGTCCATTTGCCGGGGCATGGCGTTGTCCATCACACCGTGCAGAAATTGCAATACGGAGACGGAAAGAGGGTTGCGTATCTCAGGCTGGACAAAGTTGACGTACAGGCCTTCGCCTTCCCTGAATACCAGGGTAACCAACAGTTTGTTGTTTTTATCTCTTAGCAAAGGGGCGGCGATCTTCCGGGCTAGTTTTTATCTTTCACATTCTCGCGCAGGAAAGTGACGATATCTTCGGTGGACGTGCCGGGAAGAAAGACTTCGGATATGCCGTTCTGTTTTAAGATCGGAATATCTTCCTGCGGTACGATGCCGCCGACCAGCACCAGCGTGTCGTCCATGCCGTTGCTGCGCAGCAGTTCCACGATCCGCGGGCAAAGAGTGTTGTGCGCGCCGCTTAAGATCGAAATGCCTACCGCATCCACGTCCTCCTGCAGCGCGGCAGCGGCGATCATTTCCGGCGTCTGCCGCAGGCCGGTGTAAATAACTTCCATACCGGCGTCGCGCAAAGCGCGGGCGATCACTTTCGCGCCGCGGTCGTGTCCGTCCAGCCCGGGTTTGGCTACCAATACTCGAATCTTTCTCTCGGTCATAAACTATTAATTATATTAGCGAATGAACTGCGCAAACAAGCCGTCCTGTTTGATATATGGTTTTAGCTCCGCCCAGGTGAAAGAATACCGCCCTTCTGGTTCCATCGCCTGGATCACGTGAGGAAAGCCGTAGTCGTACCAAAAAGTCACGCCTTTGTCGCTGACGGAGAACTCTTTCAGGCCCTCGGCGGTAAAATCGGCACTCTCAAACAGATTTTCCGGGCTCTCGGCATCGGGTTCTTCTTTTTTGATATCGGCCAGGCCCTGCTTGATTTCCGCCTGTTGTTTTACTTTTGCTTTGGCGGCCAGCCCGCTCAGATTGGTGAAAACGTCCTGCGGCAAAACGCGGTTTCCGGTTTTGATATTTACCACGACCGGTTTGGTTGATCCGTCGGGATAAGCGCCGCTGCCTTCGACCGTGAGGCTGACGCCGAGAATTCCGCGTTTGTTATAGTCAACATCAAAGCTTGCTTCTTCCAGCCACTGGATCTCTTTGATCTCTTCCTGCACACTGAAGTCGAAATTCTTTTCGTAGCCGATCGTGGTTTCGATCTTTTTTGCCAGCGCCGCCGCGACGCCCTTAACCTTTGGACGGATAACCGTAAACGTCTTTTTATAAGGCGTGATAGGTTTCGGCCGCCGGTAGTTCGATCTTACCGGGGTGACCGTGATCGTTTGGGCCGAAATTGCGGTTGTGATCAGAAACAAAGCCGGAAGGAACAAGGCAGCCAAACGTAAACTTTTTCTCATAATGTATATTTCGTTATTTCTCAACGAAATCCATATTAGGCGAGGCAAAGATACAGCGCAATTTGCCGAACAAGGTTTTTCGTTCTTTCATCGCTTCCCACATCTCAACCCACGCATGTGTATTTATCCACACCCAGTTAAAACTCTTGATCGGTTTGATGATGCCGTAGCGCGGTTCTTCGGTTTCCTTTTGGAACGAGCCGAACACTCTGTCCCAGATGATAAATACTCCCGCATAGTTCTTATCCAGATAGATCGGATTTACCGCGTGGTGCACCCGGTGATGCGAAGGCGTGTTCAATACATATTCCAGCGGGCCGAGTGTTTTGACGAACGGCGTGTGTATCCAATACTGGTAGATCAGATTAAAACCATGGACCGTTACAAAAGCCCACAGCGGAAAACCTAAAAACCCGAGCGGAATATAAAACACCCAATTCAACAGATTACCGAACCAGCTCTGCCGCACGGCCACGCTCAGATTGAAATGCTCGCTCGAGTGATGAACGACGTGCAGGTTCCATAGCAGGCGCGATTCGTGGCTCATACGATGAAACCAGTAATAGGCAAAATCGTCGCCCAGAATCAGGATAAGCCAGGGCCACCAAGTGGTCAGCGGCATTTTATATGGCGCCAGATCGTAAAACAGGGTGTAAAAGAAAGTCAGGATGATACCGAACAAAGCGCCGAATCCCGCACTGACAAATCCCAGGGCGATGTTTGTCCACATATCACGCCGGGAATATTTTTCAGACTTTTTCCGCCAGTCATACCAGGCCTCGATCGCTATCGTTAAAGCGAAAATAGGAATGGCAATATCTTGTGGCTTGAACAAAAGTTCCATTTGTCTGTTAAGAATAATTATTAAAAGCCATTAGCTTATAGCTATTATTTTACTCCTAAAAGACAATATGACCATATCTCAATGTAGTTTCTGAGTGAAAACACTGAGCATCTTTTTTTACTTCAACTATCTCAGATGCTACTTGGCCGTGATTAGATTCGCTCAATATCTTTAGATCAAAAGCTATCAGTGAATAATATTCAAGCCTATTGGCGAAAGCCAACGCTGCGGAAAGGCTTTTCTTGAATTCCGCATCGGAAGGTTTACCACAGCCTTCGGAAATGTAAGCGGGAATTTCAACGCTTGTTTTTCTTAACGAATTTCGCAAGCCGAAAAGCTCGTCTCGAGGAAAATCCGCGGTCGTCCGGTAAATCAACAAAGCCAGCTCGTGGGCCTTTTGCCAGACTTTTAAGTTTCTAAAATCTTGCATAAAGTAATATAGGAGTAAGAAAGCGCTGTCAGCTATAAGCTAATAGCTGCTAGCTTTTCTTTTACTTCATCATGATAATTTTATAAAAAATCTCTGCGGATTATAGCATGTCGGAGGAACCGAAAATACATCTTAACTTGTCGTATAAAGACCGTTGGGTTTTTTATTGCAATGAACATTTCCATCCATCTAATTGTGACTTTGACCGGGTTTGATCAAGCTAAGGTGGAAGTTATCATCGGAGGATAATAAACATCAAAAGGCCGGCTCTTCATAGATGCCGTACACGTCTCTCAAGGCGGTGCTTATTTCTTCAATAGTTGCATAAGCGCTGACGGCATTAATCGTTGCAGGCATTAGGTTTTCATTTCTTACTGAAGCTTGCTTGAGAGCTTCCAGAGCGTTCGCTACGGCGCCTCTGTCACGTGTCGATTTGACTCGTTCCAACCTTTCGACCTGGTGATCGCGCACGCCTTCGTCAATGACGAGCGTTTCCACCCGGGAGAATTCATTTTCCATCGCGTATTTGTTGACGCCGACAATGGTTTGCTCTTTACGCTCGAGGGCCTTTTGATATTGGTAGGCAGACTCCTGTATTTCGCGCTGCGGAAATCCGGCTTCGATAGCTTCGACCATGCCGCCGAAGCTGTCGATCTTGTCGAAATAATCAAAACAGCCTTCTTCCATCTTTTCGGTCAGCGATTCCAAATACCAGCTTCCGCCGAGCGGGTCGACGGTGTTTATCACGCCGGTTTCCTCGGCGATGATCTGCTGTGTGCGCAGCGCTATCAGCGCGGCCTGGTCGGTCGGCAGCGCGAGCGCTTCGTCATAGGAATCAGTATGCAGCGATTGCGTACCGCCCAGTACGCCGGCCAGCGCCTGGATCGCCACCCGGGCGATGTTATTGAGCGGCTGCTGCACGGTCAGGGAAACTCCGGCCGTCTGTGTATGAAAACGCATCTGCATCGTGCGCGGGTCTTTTGCGCCAAAGCGGTCGCGCATGGTTTTTGCCCAGACGATGCGGGCGGCCCGGTACTTGGCGATCTCTTCAAAAAAGTCGTTGTGCGCATTAAAGAAAAAAGAAATGCGCGGCACAAATTCATCCACGTTCATTCCGCGGTCAACGCCGTACTGAACGTATTCGACACCATCGCGCAGCGTGAATGCCATCTCCTGCAGGGCCGTCGAACCCGCTTCGCGAATGTGATAGCCGCTGACGGAAATAGGATTGTATTTCGGCACGTGTTTCGCACAATACTCAAAGGTGTCGATGACCAGTTTCATCGCCGGTTTGATCGGATAGATCCATTCTTTCTGCGCGATATATTCTTTTAAGATATCGTTTTGCAGCGTGCCGGAAATTTTCTTAAAGTCCGCGCCTTGTTTTTCCGCCACCACCAGGTACATCGCCAGCAGGATCCAGGCCGGGGCGTTGATGGTTTGCGAAACCGTCACGTCTTCGAGCGAGATGCCGTCAAAGAGCACTTCAAAATCGGCCAGGGAAGAGACCGCCACACCGCATTTGCCGACCTCGCCTTCGGACATCGGTGAATCGGCATCGAGGCCCATCAGGGCCGGCAGGTCGTAAGCAACCGAGAGGCCGGTTTGTCCCTGTGCCATTAAATATTTAAAACGGCGATTGGTTTCCTCAGGCGAAGAGAACCCGGCGAACTGGCGCATCGTCCAGAGTTTGCCGCGATAGCCGGTCGGGTGAATGCCGCGCGTGTAGGGAAATTCACCGGGAAAACCGATGTCTTCCCTGGCGGTGATGCCTTCGGTGTCGGCGCTGGTGTACAGGCGTTCGACCGGCTCGAGCGAAACGCCTTCGAACTTTTGTTTTCTCTCAGGCTTTTTGTCCAATACCGGCTGAAGCGTTTTTTCTTCCCAGCGGGCTTTTTCTTCCTGCGCGGCCGATTCTAATTGTTCGATACGTGAAACCATAGTATTGAGTCTTATAAGTATATAAAATTGCCTTATATTTGCGAATATAATTTAACACAGGGTGTTATCTTATTTCTAATTTAACTTTACTGTAAGGTTTTAGGACAAATTCTCATATTACATATACAACGCTTTTCAACTTGTAGGATCGCACGGAGGTATATATGTTTCGCATGCTGTTCCGGTTTTTGTTGAATGCTTCCTATGTGACACTGAATGTTTTGAATCTGATATATCTGATCAGATTCCAATTACTGGCTCTTTTATTCGTGAGCCTTTTCAGCGTGTTGGTTTTTGTCTGCGGAATAGGCAGAACCCTGCTTGAAGGATTATTCGATCTTCCGACATTTTGCAATGTGTTTTGGTGCTCTTTCTTCTCTTACACACTGGCGTGGACCGCGGTCACGCTCCTGAGGATGACACTGATGTACGGCGGTATGAGATTTCAACTGGGGCGCCGCATCAACCTGAGCTTTACAGAAAGCAAAATTTTTAACCAGGCCATTTTTTTCGCGGGCTGCCTGGCTCCTTTAATATTATTCGCGGGTATTTTTTGGTTGGAAGGCAGCAACATGTGGCTGCGGGTACTGGGCGCGGTATCGGGAGCGGTCTTTGCTTTTGCGATGCTGGTGCTAGTAGACGTGGTTCAACTATGGCTGAATATTTTTCCGGAAGGGGAAGAGCTTAGCACTGAAAATATGCTCATTCCTTTTTCCAACCGGCTCTATAGGCATATGGCCCGGCGCGAAAGAAATCCTCACGCGCGCGATATCAGATTTATCAAATGGCTGGAAAGGCGGCTGGCAAAACTTCCCGAAACTTTCGGCGAAGGGTATCTCATCAGAAAAGGGAACACCGTAAAAATTCTCCCGGGACATATTTTTTCCACCGTAATGCTGGCGGTATTCCTGGTTATTTACATCGGCGGCTTCCTGCTTTGGTACTACAGCTACATGCCTAATAAATCTCTGCTTTTTCAAGCAGATATGCAAGTAACGTCCATCAGTTACGTGTTAATGCTGCTGACCTTGTTGTGCGCTATTTTTTCGGGATTTGCTTTTTTCTTCGACCGCTATCGTATCCCGACATTGATAGCGGTAGCGGTGATACTTGCTTTTGCCAGCCCCCGCCACCACTACGACGCCCGCCCGATTGCCCAAAACAACAAATTGCCGCCGGCCGAACTGATCAAAAGCAAAAAAGACCATCCTTACATTATTGTTGTGGCTACCAACGGGGGCGGTATTCAGGCAGCTGCATGGACCGCCAAAGTGCTAAGCGAGCTTGTCAGGGAGTGCAAGAAACTGGATAGCAGCGACAAAGGATGCGAAAAAGCAATAACCCTGATAAGTTCCGTTTCCGGTGGAAGTGTGGGAACGATGTTCTTTGTGAACAGCTACAGCGACGGCCGTTTGGACAGCGAAAAGTTAAAGAACGAAGAGATCGTAAAACTGGCCGAGGACTCGAGCCTCGATTATATCGTGGGCGGGCTGGTGTACGCCGATTTCGCGCGTAATTTCAGGATCTTTAATTTTTTAGATCTTCAGGACAGGGGAAATGCCCTGGAAAGATCGTGGCTGGATAACCTCAAAAAAGGCGGCGGCGACGCCGCGGCCGCCGAGAGCTTGAACGGATATCTTTCTTCCTGGCGGGAAGATGCCAGAAACGGAAAGCGTCCGGCGGTGATATTTAATTCGACCGTGGCGGAAACCGGCGACAAATTTATTTTTCCAACCTCGGATACCGAACGGCCTGAAAAAATTTCTCCCTGCAGCGATGACAACGGACACGTGATCCTGTTCAAGGGCTGGAACAGCTTTTATAACGTTTTTGAAAATAAAGACATCAAGATAACTTCGGCCGTGCGGTTGTCCGCTTCGTTCGGATACGTCAGCCCGGCGGCAAATATGAAAGATCCGGCGCCTGAAACTCTTGAAAGCTCGCATTTTGTCGACGGCGGTTACAATGAAAATTACGGTGTCTCGAGTTTACTGGATTGGCTCGATGAAGCGCTGTGCACGAGTCCAAAAGAAGAGATACCACCGAAAATACTGATCGTTCAGATCGTGGCGGATAATGTTTTTGACGAAGACAAATGCCGGCGCGACAAAAGAAATTGCGATATCGGCAGCGGATGGTTCGCGCAGGCGATGGCGCCTGCCCGCACCTTGTGGAACATAAGAAGCTCCGTTCAGCTGGCGCGAAATGAATCTGAAATAAAACTTTTTCTGCGTTACTGGAGGCACAAAGAATACCAAATAGAAAAAACGGTCTTTCAATATCTTCCGGAAACCGAGAACGAGTTGGCGCCTCTGAGCTGGCACCTGACCCCGGCACAAAAACAAAATATAAACACGGTTTGGGACTCGGCCTGCAGGCCGGTCCGCGTGAGCGAAGGCGGACAAAAAGCGGACACGCAAAACAGGGAGGCATTCCAGGTATTTCGTAATTTCATCAGCCCGGGGATCGAATCCGTGGAACAATGCCGTCAATAGGCGGCGTCCTTTAAAGAGGAAACGGCCCAGCTTGTTAGCTGAGCCGCGAAAGTTCGGAAGGAAGCCGGAAGGTTAAGCGGAGCGATGATTTTTGGCGGATCTAAGTAGGCAGGTACTACTTAAGTGCCGGCACAATAAAGCCCTCCGCTGGTTTTACTGCGTCGGCACAAAAACTTGGTCATTAGGACGGCCCATTCCCAGCTTGCGCGCTTCACGCTCGATGGTTTTCGGGTCCGTCTGCAGGCGTTTTATTTCCTCCTGCATAGAACTGTTTTGAGTTGTCAATTGCTCGATCTCGGTGTTTAGCTGCTGATTCAACTGGTACTCATGCTGGGCGTTTGTCCACGCGCGAAAATTGAGCGTGATAACGATCAGTGAACTGAGCATGATCGAAATGCCCACGACAAACCACCGCGGCATTAATCTTCCGGGCCGGCGCGCCGAACGCGCTTGTCTCTGCGAACCGGATCCTGACACCGTTCGCCCGTTATCCCAGTAAGTATTTACGACCTTGCTCAAGCAGCACCTCCAAATCGGTTTTAGTATCGGCTTCGGCGTAAATGCGTACCATCGGTTCTGTTCCCGAGGGCCGCATCAGCAGCCAGCTTCCATCGGTGAAAATAAATTTCACCCCGTCCATTCGATTTATGTTTTCAATTTTGCGTTCGCCGATCGTGTCCGGCTCCTGCGCTAACTTATCCGGTAATATTTTTTGTATTTCCGGCGTCAACTTAACTCCGATGCGGCCCGACTCCAGCTTACCTACACGCTGGTAGAGTTCGTTAAGTTGCATTGTCAAACTTTTTCCCCGCACTGCCACCGCTTCGGCGGCCAAAAGACAGGCGATGATGCCGTCTTTCTCAGGGTAGTGGCCTTTTATCGAAAGGCCGGCGGATTCTTCTCCGCCCAGAATGATCTCGTCTCTGTTTATCAATTCGCCGATGAACTTAAAACCGACCGGCGTTTCGTGCAGCTGCAATCCGCGCTCTTTGGCAACCCTGTCGATCAAATGCGAAGTGGCTACCGAGCGTGCCAGCCCCTGCGTCCAACCACGCGATTCAGCCAGGTAATCCGAAAGCAGCGCGACCAGTTGATTCGGGGTGATGAATTCACCTCCCTGGTCGATAACTCCGAACCTGTCGGCATCGCCGTCCGTCGCCAGCCCGAGCAGGCAGCCGTTGCGGGCCATTGCCGCACGCAGCTCGTCCAGATGATCTTCACCCGGTTCAGGTGAGCGTCCTCCGAATGTGACATCGCGCCAATCGTGAACGGTCTCAACATCTAAACCGAATTCCTGCAAGATCGTGTTCAAATATCCGCGGCCTGTTCCCCATAAGGGGTCGTAGGCAAATTTCGCTTTTGTTCCGGCGATCAGATCGAATCGCACTTTGCTTTTCAGATCTTCCAGATAAGCCGGCTTTGGATCGTAGCTGTTTATGCTGCCGCCGGGCTTTTCTTCGCCTACTGTTTTTTCAATTATCAACTGCTCGATCTTTTTGGTGACTTCCGGCAGCGCCGGTGCGCCGTCCGCGGTAGAGAATTTTATTCCCTGGTACTCCGGCGGATTGTGCGAAGCCGTAAAATTCAGCGCGCCCGCCGCTTTTTCCTTGGCGATAGCAAAAGACATAGCGGGTGTCGGCGTCGGATTGTCACAGAGCAAAACGGTAAAACCGCACTTCGAAGCAATTTCTGCGCTTACCCGGGCAAATTGCTCGCCCATAAATCTCGTATCATTTCCTATGATCAGGAGCCTGATCCGAACCACCGTGTTCTATTACTAAATGCCGGCAGATCGCATTTGTTACTAATTCGACATTGGAGAATGTGAATTCGTTAGCGATTACCGCTCTCCAACCGGAAGTGCCGAAGCGAATTGCCATATCAAAGCGGGGTAGCAAAAACTGAAAACTAAACTTTTAATCTAATTGCCAGCACTTTTCATGGGAACTGCTTTTGAAAAGTGAGGAGAATTTATCACACCTTAAGCACATCTGTAAAGAGTAAATCAAGAGAAAATTGCCTCATTTGCAATAATTAACACTAAAAATCTAAAAAAACACTTGAATTGACACTTTTTTTAGTGCTTAAGGTAAAAATTCTCGATAAAATTATCAAAAAATCACTTTGGGCTTACTGGTGTTGAGAGAGATTGTATCAAGAGGATTTTTGCCCGGCAAGCCGAATTTTAATTATTTAAACCCGTGTTTAAGGAAAATTATAGTGTGCGAAAGATGGGTCAAAATGTCTCAAGGCACAACTTAAACCCTGGTGTGACCCTTTTTGACACTTCTCTGAAATGTATGCTCAGACACATAAACACTACGCATAAAGGGTTTAACTTATTTTTCAGTCTGGGCACGCCGTTTGCTATATGTATATATAAGGTAAAGACTCATTTGCCGTAGTTTGGCCGCCGATATCAGCTATCATAAACAAAATTTTATTTTTGAGTGCGGATAACTAAGGAGTATGAGTTTGTGAGAATACCCGTATCTCTTGAAAATTGAGGAGAAATATGACCAGACCAATCAAACATTTCGAAAAAGGACTGACGCTACATTGCCGGCGGCGTTTTTAACGCCGTTCAAGTTCAGTCAATCAATTCAAGCCGAATCCTTCGTTTACGCCGAAGTGGTCTGACAAGCCGATCCTGAAATCGTGGCAGAAGTCGAAGCCGACGCTTGGCTTCCCGCGTCAGACAGATTCGCTTTGCCCGAACTGTGTGATCGAGGCCCGCGAGCAGATCCTCAGCGGCGAGCGCGAAGTTTCGACGCTTGATCAACGAGAAGGTCGGCGAGATCAAGGCACAGATCATCGAGCGCGACGGCCAGGTCTGGATGATCAAGGATTGTCCGAGCACGGCCATTTCGAAGACATGATGGCGATCGATTCGAAGTTCCTGCAGCACATCGAATCCCTTTTCCCGGGACGCGACATCGAAGCGCACAACGACGAGAAGCTGCACAACCACGGTACGTCGACGATCAAGTACGGCCGCGGAGCGGTTCTGACGGTCGATCTGACGAACCGCTGCAACATGATGTGCGACCCGTGCTTTATGGACGCCAACCAGGTCGGTTTCGTCCACGAGCTTTCGATGGAAGACGTCAGCGAGATCCTCGACAACGCTATCCAGATCAAGCCGCGTCGCCAGATGTCGGTGCAGTATTCGGGTGGTGAGCCGACGCTGTCGCCTTACTTCCTTGGATGCGGTTCGCTATGCACGCAAGGTTGGTTACAACTCGGTGCAGGCCGCGACCAACGGTATCGAGTTCGCCAAGATCAAAAGAATTTTGCCGCGAGGCCGCCGAAGCCGGGCTTCGCTTTGTATATCTGCAGTTCGACGGTATCGGCAACGATGCCAACTCGCACCGCCAGATCGGCAACCTGTTCGACGTAAAGCTGCGCGCGATCAACAACCTGCACGAAGCCGGCGTTGACATCATTCTCGTTACCACGCTGGTCAACGGCATCAACAACGACCAGGTCGGAACGATCATCCGCTTTGCGCTCGAGAATCCGAAGAAGATCTCGTTCATCGCGTTCCAGCCGGTTTCGTTCACCGGCCGCGACGAGCTGATCACCGAGCAGCGCCGCCTGCAGCAGCGTTACACGCTGGCGCACCTCGCGCACGACGTGCAGGAGCAGGTCGGTATCACCGAGCCGACGCGCGACTGGTTCCCGCTTTCGCTTGATGGGAGCTTTCGCCGATTTCGCGGACGTGGTCCACGGGCCGGAAACCGATTGGGGACAGGTCAGCTGCGGCTGCCACCCGAACTGCGGTGTCGGCACGGCGGTGATGGTCAACAAGGAAACGAAAGAAATGGCGCCGGTGCCGCAGTTCCTGAACATCCAGGGCCTGGTCACGGACATGCAGCACATCACCGATACGAACCGCGGCAAATGGTTCTCGAACATCATGATGGGCCTCGCGCTGCTCAAGAATTACAACCCGTACGGCGCACCGCACAGCCTGACGCTCGGCGGCATCCTGAAGAAGTTCGACAAGTCGTTCGGCCTGTCGGGCAAGGATTACGGAAAGGTCGGCCGCGACCGCACGATCGAGGATATCGAGAAGCGCCGTCAGGACCCGTGGAACTTCCTCTTTATCGCCGGAATGTGGTTCCAGGACCTTTTCAACTACGATTTCCGCCGCACCGAGATGTGCATCATCCCGTACGGCACGCAGGAAGGCGAGATCTCGTTCTGTGCGTACAACACCGGCATCGGCTGGCGCAACATCATCGAGCACATGCACCAGAACGCGACCGTCGCCCAGTGGTACAAAGACCACGGCCGTCACGAAGTCTTCGCCAAGCGGTAAAGAAGTGCGAGCTCGGCGACACAATCGCACAACCTCATCCTGAACGAAGTCGACCTGTCGCGTCCGAACAAACCGGAGATGGAAGGCCCCAAGACCGCTGCCGAAGAAATGCAGATGATGCGCAAACTCTACCAGGAAATGGTCATGGAGAAAGACCAGCATCAAGGGCGAAAGCCCTGGTCCAGATCGGCGGCATCAAACGCGAGAAGAAAGAAACCGCCGAAGCTTAATTGCTCTTTAACGACGTCTGGTCGACACCACTCTCTGAGTGGTTTGATAAAAGCCTTGTGGGGAAACCTGCAAGGCTTTTTTCTTGTAAGCTCCCCTCCTTACCAAGGAGGGGTGGCGTCGCCGGAGGCGATGACGGGGTGGTTTCTCTCTTTAGCAAAGTAAAAGAAACCCGGTCGCTAACGCTCCCGGTTCTGACCTCATCACTATCACGCTCCGTTGTTTGAAAGACGCAACTCGCTACGCTCGGAGCCGGTCACTGCGTTCCCGGTACTGACCTCATTGCCAAAATCGCTCTATTCCTTAAAATCGCTTCTTCTATTTCCGCGTCAATTACGTTAATAAATTAATGTGGACAAAACTATTTCTTCTCCCGAAGACCAACTCAACGAATTTCCCGAGCACGAAATACAAAGCTGGGACAATCTTTTCAACATCAGATCCGCGAATGAGTGGATGGAAGACTCGAAAAAGCGGCCCGAGCCTAAAGCGCTCTTTGGTGACTTTTGGCTGGAAGGCGAGCTTTCGATCCTTTTCTCCGACACTAATCGCGGCAAAAGTACTTTAGCGATGCAGATCGCCGAAGCCATCGCGCGCGGAAATCTGCTCGCGCCATTCGAAGCCGCGCCCCCTGCGCAAAAGGTGCTCTACTTCGATTTCGAACTGAGTGGAAAACAGTTTGAAATGCGCTATTCCGAGGCGGATGAATACGGTACACGCAGCCATTACTGTTTTTCCGACAATTTGCTGCGCGCGCAGATGGCTCCGCACAGCGATCTTCCGCCGGGTTTTGAAACTATGGCGGAGTTTGTCCAGCATTCGTTCATCGAGCTGGTAAGGGAGACGGGCGCGCGGGTCGTGATCGTCGACAATATTACTTTTTTTAAGGGCGCGAACGAGAATGCCTCGGCGGCAGCGCAGCTGATGAAAGTGCTTAAACACCTGAAGGAATATTACGCGCTCTCGATACTGGTGCTGGCTCACACGCTCAAGCTTCCCTTTACGTCGCCCATCTCGCTTAATGACCTGCAAGGTTCGAAGATGCTCGGCAATTTTGCCGACAATGTATTTGTCCTTGGCGCCAGCAACCAAGCTAAGGACATGCGCTATTTAAAGCATTTAAAACCGCGCAGCGCCGATATCCGTTATGGCGTGTCTAATGTCGTTCTTTACCGGATAGAAAAAACAGGAGGGTTTCTGCATTTCGAGTTTGCCGGGCATGGAAACGAGCGTGATCACCTAATGTGGCATCGTGAATCCGTTGACGGCGAGCGCGGCAATAAGATAATCGCCGCCAAGAAACTTTACGCAACGGGCGCGAGCCAGCGCCGCGTGGCCATGGTCCTCGACGTTTCTCCTTCTACCGTCAATCGCTATCTGAAGGCCACGGCGCCGAACGATGAAAATATTCTGCAAGAGGAAGATCTTCTCCGACTGCAAGAGGAGATCGTGTAATTTTTAAAACTGCCGTTACTTTAGAAAGATTTGTGTTTCATTTTGTTTCAAGTGTTTCATTTGTTTCACCCCCTGGTGAAACGAAACAAAACAAAAGGAGGGAAGCCTGTTGGCCTGCGCAAATAAATGCCCTTGGCCCGTCTACAAGTGTATAGCGAAATCTCCCTGCGTCAGATCCAGCTTAAGAAGTCAGGAAACTCCCTGTTCTCCAACTTCCACATTTTATAAAAAATTAAGGAGAAAGATCTAATAATGAAACACTACAAAACTATCGGCTTAATGTTCGTCTTTGCGTTGATGATGTTGGTCACCGGCGCCGGTGCGCAAACAGAGAAGGAAAGCGCGGTCAAAGCAGCTGCGCCCGCCGCGGCTGCTGACCGGGTAATCACTTCCAGAACGGCTCCGGTTTTAGTTGCAGCGCCCCCGGTGCAAAACTCCAGTCCCTTTCAGGTCGGCCATAAATATATGGTGACTTCGAGCCAGAGCCCGCAATTTGTATTCTTTTTGGTGGACGCGATCAAGGGGGATTGGATACAGGTCAAGGTTTATGAAAATGCCGCATTCGACAAGCCGGTATTTGGCAGCGGTATGTGGTTTAATACTGTCTTTTTAACATCTGCCGGCGAACACAATTAAACTGGGAGAGGAACGTACGAAAAGGGCGGCTGCACAGGGCCGCCCTCTTTACAAATCTCTAAAATGCCGGATAAATCCGGCGCTCCGTCCAAAAAGCCGAATGAATTTGGCGCCTTTTGCCCTCAAAACTTGCCATTCGGGGCAAAAAAGTGTTTAATATTAGTTTCGCCAAACGGTCGAAAGCTTATATATAAGGACAGGAAGAGATTAGATGGCATTAGTTAATTTGCATTCGGGAGAATCGATCGAGAACGCTTTGCGCCGTTTCAAGCGCAAGGTGATGACCGAAGAGATTATTAAAGACCTCAAGAAACACGCGCATTTTATTCCGCCGGGACAGAAAGCCAAGCTGAAATCGGCGATGGCCCGCAAGCGCAACAAGAAACGCAATCGTCCGCGTATGATGGGCGGCAACAACAGCGGCCCCGGACGTCCTTCGGGACCGGGCGGCGGTGGCGGCGGCTACAATAGCGGCGGCGGCGGAAACCAGGGCGGACGCTAAAGATAAATTTTAAAGGCGAAAGGATAAAGGCCGGCCGGTGTGGGTTCGACTTTCTTTCGCCTTTTTTGATTTTTGAGTAACCACCCCGTCATCGCCTGCGGCGATGCCACCCCTCTTGAAAAGGAGGGTGCTAAAAGGCAGTCACCCCTCTTTTGTAAGGAGGGGAGTTTTGTTTATGACTTCTGATAAAGTTCGAATTTTATTGACTAATGACGACGGTATTCACGCAGAAGGACTCGTCACACTGGAAAATGCTTTGAGAGAAGTCGGCGACGTATATGTTGTCGCCCCGGCTTCCGAAATGAGCGGCGCTTCACACAGCCTTACACTATCCCGGCCACTAAGGATCAGACAAATAGACGAACGGCACTGGACCGTTGACGGCACCCCGACGGATTGCGTCACGCTGGCGCTGAATAAAATTATTCCTGAAGAGGAGCGACCGCACATTTGCGCCTCGGGCATTAATCACGGCCCGAACCTGGGCGAGGACGTCACCTATTCCGGCACGGTCGCCGGCGCTCTGGAAGCGACGATCCTGGGCGTGCCCGCGCTGGCTTTTAGTTTTACTGGGAAGAGAGAATGACGATTTTCCGCGAGCCGCGGCGGTAGCCACGCTGCTGATAAAAAAAGTGTTGGAAGAAGGATTGCCTGACTCCACGCTGCTCAACGTCAACATTCCCAAGCGCGAACTCAACGGCATCAAGATAACCAGGCAGGGACTCAAAAACGCGAAGCCCGTCATCTCGGAGCACGTCGACCCGCGCGGCATTCCGTATTATTGGATCGGCGAAGAACGCCTCGGGTTTCACTCGGGCGAGAATTCGGATTTTGAGGCGATAGGCCACGGATATGTTTCCGTTACGCCGATCAGGGCGGATATGACAAACCACCAGGCCATTGACGATCTGAAAAACTGGAACGACGTAGTCTTATGAATGGTGCGCAGATGACAGACGGGTATGCATTTCAGCGCGAGCAGATGATTGCGCGCCTGCGCGATCACTATCATATTCGCGATGAAAAAGTTTTAGGCGCGATGTTTTCCGTTCCGCGCCATTTTTTTGTGCCCACCGCGCTGCAGGCCAAAGCCTACGGCGATCATGCGCTGCCTATTTCCGCCAGCCAGACAATTTCACAGCCTTATATCGTCGCCAAGATGACCGAGCTATTAGAACTAAAACCCGGCGATAAGATTTTGGAGATCGGCGCCGGTTCGGGTTATCAAACGGCGATCCTTTCGCGATTGGCCCGCGTGGTCTATGCGGTCGAAAGAGTTCCGGAACTCGGCGCGGAGGCCGAATCGCGGCTGCGGCAATTGGGTGCAAGTAATGTTTCGATCAAGATCGGCGACGGCACTTTGGGATGGGAACTTTACTCGCCTTATGACGCGGTGCTGGTCGCGGCCGGCGGACCGGAAGCGCCCCAACCGCTCCTGAACCAGCTAAAGACCGGCGGGAAGCTGGTGATACCCATCGGGAAAAATGCCGAGTCGCAAAGGCTGGTGCGCTACACCAGGACCGAGAAAGAATTTATCGCCGAAGATTTCGGCGCATGCAGCTTTGTGCCGCTGATCGGCGCGCACGGGTGGGATAAGTAGCAGTGGGCAGCGTTCGGTGGCAGTGGCCAGATAAAAACTGAGACCACGGAAACACAAGAAAAAAACTCCCCTCCTTACGAAGGAGGGGTGCCCGAAGGGCGGGGTGGTTCTCTTCGGGGAAATATAATTAACTAGAATTTAAGAAAGAACCACCCCGGCTCGCAGACTCGCCACCCCTCCTTCGTAAGGAGGGGAGTTTAGAAGCTCGCTCTGACAAGTTTCGCGGATTTTGATACCATAGAGCGGCTTGATGAATTACCGCCAGGCATTTTATATATGCAATCTTTGCTCGAATTTCTTTATCAAATAAAAGATTATCTCAATCCGAAATTTATCATTGAGATGCTGCTCGACAAGCTCGGACCGTTCGTCTATGTCGGATTGTTTTTTATCATCTTTGCCGAAACGGGCCTGGCGGTCGGGTTTTTCTTTCCCGGTGATTCGCTGCTGGTGGTGGCGGGGCTGTTTGCCGCGGCGGGAAAGCTGAACATCGCGATCCTGCTGATGAGTCTTTTTGCCGCTTCGGTGATCGGCGACAGCACCGGATATTTCACCGGCAAGTTCATGGGCAAGAGGCTTTTTAGCCGGGAAAATTCCTGGGTTTTTAAGCCCAGCCGGGTGGAAAAAGCGAAAAAATTCTTTGAAAAGCACGGGCCGAAAACGATCATCCTGGCGCGCTTTGTGCCGATCGTCCGCACCTTTGCGCCGATCGTCATCGGGGCCGCGGAGTTGCCATATAAGACCTTTATTTCGTTTAGTTTACTGGGCAGTTTCCTGTGGATTTTCAGCATGACGCTGCTGGGATATTTTGTCGGCGGGCTGATCGAAACAGGCTTTGGGATCAAGCTGGAAGACCATATTGAAAAGGTCGTGATCGTCGTCGTTTTGCTGTCGCTGCTGCCGCCGCTGATCGAATATATGAAACACCGTTCGGCGCGTAAAAAAGCCCCGCAGGAAGTTACGGAAGAGATAGAGAAGGCTGAAATTTGACTTGAACCGTCCAGTAACTTAAACTCATAGATTGACTTCGGGGTGTGGCTCAGCCTGGTAGAGCGCACGGTTCGGGACCGTGAGGTCGGAGGTTCGAATCCTCTCACCCCGACCATTTTAAGAAGAAAAGCTGCTTTTTTTGAAGCGGCTTTTTTGTTTTAAAGAAATACTGACAAGAGAGAACCATCCCGGCGCTGAACAGCGCCACCCCCTCCTTCGTAAGGAGGGGAGTTTTGAGAATTAATCCACGAAGCACACTAAATATACTAAACAAGATCCGTTAATTACTTAGAAATTCTTCTATCACCGGCAGCGCGGGAAATTCTGTCTGCCCGGGCTTTAGAGTTGTCAGCTCGCCGATATAATCTCCGTGCCCGCCGGGAAATATCGCCAGCGTCGCATTCGGTATCCGGCGGTACATTTCGACGGCGTGTTCCGGCCGCACGGCATCTTTATTTCCGGCAATGATAAGCGCGGGCGCTTTAATATTTTTTATATCCGCTTCCTTGATCTCCGGAAAGTTTTGCATCCGGGTAATGTCTCTTTTATACATCGCGTAGAGCGCGTTCTTATCGGGATTTATTTTTAGAAAAGCGTCTTTGTAAGGCTGCGGCATTCCTTCGAATGTCGCGCCGGCCATCATCTCCCAGAAACCGGAAAAGGCACCGTCCTTTTTATAAAAGGTAGATGCGACGACGATCTTGTTGACCAGTTCGGGATGGCGAATAGCAACCTCGAGCGTAGTGCTGGCGCCGTTGCTGAAACCGAAGATGTCCGCTTTGCCGATCTTTAACTGTTTTAGCAGCTCTGCAATGTCGTCGGCGTCCTGCTGAAAACTCAAGGGGCGATCGATGTCGGCGGTGTGCCCGTGCGCCTGCATCTCGACCGCTATCACCTGGTGCGTTTTAGCCAGCGCCGGCAAAACACGGCCAAACGTAGTGCCGATGGTCGAACCGCCGCCGTGTATCAGCACCAGCGGGAAGCCTTTGCCGTGTATCTCGTAATACATTTTCAGGCCGTTCACGTTGGCATATTTTCCCGCCGGTTGGGCGGTAGAGATAGTGGTAAGAATTAACATAAATATAACCGCAAAAAATATTTTCATCTGTAATTATTGCAGCACATTCGGATGAGGATGGCAACAAGTTACACGTTACTTGGTGTGAAGATAACGCACTCGGCAAAACGGTTTAGAGTTCAAGCTTCAGCTTGTCTTCATTTCCAAACAAAAGACAAACTAAAGTTTGAACTCTAAACATTTTAACTGATACGCAGCCGCTGATACCGCCGCTACCGACCTCAAAAAAAGCGGATGGTTTTAACCATCCGCACGTTTATGTAATTGACGCGTTCTTCCGAACGCAGGTGCGTTCGTGCCGAAGTAATTCGGCGCTCCAACTATGCGCAGGCCGCGGCTGACGCCGGCATGAAGCCGAGGTTCGAGCTGGCGAAGTTGTTGATATTCGGGAACACCTGTGACAGCTGGGCCGGGTCGAGGCCGTACCAGCGCGCCAGCGTTGCCGCATATTGCTCGACGGAGGTCGTGGGGATCCAGCGTCCTTTGGCGGTCCCGCCGTTGTCGGCATCGTCCGGCCCGTTTTTGACGAGCTGCGGGTAAGGCGTTCCGTTGGAAGTATTCATTCCATAGAAATCGCCGCCCAGCACCGCGCCGCCCATCACGAACATATGATTCGCCCAGGCGTGGTCGGTCCCCGCCCCGGCGCCCGCGCCCACCGGAGTGAACGTGCGCGAGAAATCCGAAACCGTGAATGCGGTGACGTTATTCTGCGCGCTCTGCACGCCCATCTCATCGTAAAAAGCGCGCATCGCTTGTCCCAGCTGCGAAAGCAAATTTACCTGCCCCGCGGGCTGGCTGGTGTGCGTGTCAAACCCGCCCAGCTGGCAGAAAAATATCTGGCGGTTGACCGTCAGCTCACCGCGTTTTTTGATCAGCCGCGCGACCTGCTTGAGCTGGTTGCCGATGGTAGTATTCGGGAAGGTAACGGTCACCTCCTGGAAAGAAGACAGCGCCTGGTTTGCCTGTACTGCCTGATTGGTGATGTTGCTCGCCGCTTTTACTACCTCGGATTCCAGGTCAAAAGTTCTTAACTGATTAAACGCCGCCAGGCGGGCGTTCGAATCGGAAGTACCGTTGAATCCGCTGAGCGCCAGCACCTGGTTCAAACCCGTGGGCGCCGCGGCGATCGCCATCGGCACGGTGACCTGTCCGTTGGTGAACAGGTTGACGCCCGATATCGAAGTGACCATCGGGATCAGCCCGCCCGGGTTCGAGCAGCCATTCATGCGGTCGGCCAGCTTGCCGCCCCAGCCGGTGAATTCAGGCGTATTGGAGCGCGCGGATTGATACTGCGCTATCTGGTCCGAATGCGAATAGAGCTGGTAGGGTTTTTGCACCGAACCGTTTTGGAATTGCGTGCGGGTCATCGGCGCCACCAGCGTTCCGACATTGGTGACCATGGCCAGTTTGCCTAATCCCCAGAGTTCGTGAATGCCGTTATTGGTCCCACCCGCGCCGAGGCTGGGATGCAGCCCGTAGGCCAGCCCGCCCATCCGCGGAACGGTGATCGGCAAAAGACTGGCTTGCGGGATCGCCAGCGTTGACGGATTGCGCTCGGTAAAATAGGTGTTGTAATTGCTTAGCGTGGCATCGCTATGATTGGGAATAACGGTATTGTTTCCGTCATTGCCGCCGCTCATAAAGATGCACACCAGCGCTTTATAATCGCCCGGCGCAAAGGAATTATTTTGCACCGTGCCGGCCATCGCGCTCATTAAACCAAAGTGCCGCGCCTGTGTCGCCAGCGAAGCCATACCGAGAGCGCAGCCTGATCTTAATAAAAAGTCTCTTCTTGATTGTTTCATAAGCTTTTACCTCTGCACCTGATATTGCGACGAAGCCGCGACCAGAAAGAGCGCCTGCCTGGCGCGCGCCAATGTGTTAGCCGACGACACGGCTGTCGTGGCGGTAAGGACAGTGCTTCGCGTCTGCGCCGAAATAGTGCCGTGCAGCATCTTGTTGTTGAGTTCATCCAGCAAGAGATTGCACGTCGGATCGGCGGCGGCCAATGCCTGCAGGCCGCTAAGATCGATCGAAGTTCCCATGGGCGCGGTGCCGCTGATCGGGATCGTGTTGAATACGATCGTGTTCATAAAGTTGGCGCGCACGATCGAAGTGCCGGTATTCAAAATGCCGAACTCCGGCCCGTGAAGCGTGGTTCCCGGCACGATATAATCCGCCGGATAATAATTGAACACCGACGGCGATTGATAGACGCTTTGCGCCATCGCGTTGGCCTGCGGATTTACCACGCCGTCGCTAAGGTCCACGCCGGGCGCCGAGCGCACGCCGAACTGCCGCATCACGTTGGTCATTAACTGCACCGGCTCACGAAGCTTTCCGTAGGTCGGATCGGTCTTGACGTCGCCGCGGGCTTCCGGGTCGAGCAGGATGGCTTTGACCACGGCTTTCATGTTGCCGCGCATGCCGAGGCCGTCATTATTAAAGACGGCGGTAACACGTGAAACATAAGCCGGTGTCGGATCGCTGGTAACAAGATGCTGGATGAGCAGCTTGCTGACGAAGGGGCCGACGTTCGGGTGATTGAAAATATTATCCAGCGCCTGGTTCAGATCGGTTATCCCGTTTTGATCGGCTGGAATGTTGACGTTCTGCGCGCCCGGGTAGCTCAACAGAGTTTTGGTCGTGGTGTTGTGCAGCGACTGCACCAACAGCATCGGGTCGGTGTAATTCGGAATGGCGCTGTTGCCGGTCGGGTTCGGACAGGTCGGCGCGGGCTGCTGGCAAAGCTGCCAGCCGGTAAAGATCTCGGTAAAATTATTTACCGTGTCCTGGGTATAGGTCGGGAGCGGATTGCCCTGGCCGTCCGTCTGCACGGTGCCGTCCTGGTTGAGCATAAATAAACCGGTCGTAAACAGCTGCATCAATTCGCGGGCGTAGTTTTCGTTCGGATTGTTCCGGGTGCTGCCCAGCATATCGAGGTAGCGTCCCATGGCCGGATTGAGCGTCATGTCCTGCATCAACTTGCGATAATTGCCGAGGGAGTGCTGGTCCAGGATCTTTTGATACTGCAGCATATGGCTGGACTGGCTCACTTCGGGATACGCCGTCACCCAGATCTGGCTCAGCGCCCAGGAGGTGCGGTGCTGGAGCTGGTTCTCACCATAAAATGCATCCAGAAAAAACCAATTCTGCAGCAGGTACATTGAATAATTGTCGCGGACACAGGTGCCCGGGGCGCCGCTGCACCCGCCCTGAGTAGTGGATGCTGAAGAGGTGATATTCATCAGCGGCAGGTTCGGATAAGCCGTCGACGGACCGGCAGCTTCGAGCTGCATGGTCAGCCAGGTGCGAATGCCGAGACGGCGGACGCGCTCGTTGAGCGCAGGGGTCGGGCCGAACGTTGCCTGCTCCATAAAGCGGGTCCTGTCACCCTGGTATTTAAGCCCGATCACATACTCGGTCATGATACCTTCTTCCACCTGCTGGCGGGTTTTTTTACTCAGTGGGTAGGAGGTGGGTACGCTGCGCGCATCGTCCTTGATATCGCCGCCGAGTTTACCGATGCCGAGACGAACGCGGTTACTGGTAAGCCCGCGCCACGTCAGGCGCACGAGATGGTCGCCCACCGGCTGCGGCTGGCCGTGATACTCGGTTTGATCGTAGAGCGAAACGATAACGGCGTACACCGCATTGTCCCTGGTCACCGGCTGCAGATCTTCCACGTTGAAGCGGAACAGGCGGCCCGACGAGTCTTCCAGGTAGATGCGAAAAGCATTTGCGCCTTCGCCGTCGAGCAAAGCCAGGTTGGTGACAAAGAACATCACTCGCGATTTTGCGCCGGGAGTAAACGCCTGCGGGTCACCCGTTTTCGGGATCTGGCCGTTCCAATCTTCCGCTTTTATGGCCAGCGCACGCGTTGAGCCTCTTTCGCTTAGCAAAATAGGCGTGGGCGAGTTGAAGTCTTCGTCAACATCGGCCAGAACGGCTGCCGCAAGCATAAAACTCAGCAGAACGACACACCAAACCCGTAACGGATAAAGCGATAATCTGGGGTTCATACCCTTACCCTCCTTCGACTTTTAAAACTGTTTTTTTAAGGAAGCTCTTGTGAGCCCCTTTACGCGGTGATCAATTGTTGCACTATATTAATTGTTATCAGGGGAAAAAAGCAATAGAAAAAGGTAAGTCGGCGGCCTCTCAGGCGCAGAAGGGCTGCTTGCACACGGCTCTTTTATTCGCCACGAATTGCACAAATAACACGAATTAAAATTTCTTTATTCGTGTTATTTGTGCAATTCGTGGCCGTGTGACTTTATAGGCAGAGCCTTCCTTATACAAAAAAGCGAGCGGTTTTTACGCCGCTCACTTTAATTAACTATCGCGTTCATGCCGAATAAATTCGGCGCTCCATTTATTAACAAGCCGGGCTGGCCGCCGGCACGAAGCCGAGGTTCGAAGTGCTGAAGTTATTGATATTCGGGAACACTTGCGAGAACTGCGCCGGATCGAGCCCGTACCATCGCGCCAGCGTCGCCGCATATTGCTCCACCGAGGTGGTCGGGATCCAACGCCCTTTCGCGCCGGCGCCGTTGTCGGCGTCGTCACCCGCGCCTTTGACTAGTTGCGGGTAAGGCGTTCCGTTAGAACCGTTCATTCCGTAGAAATCGCCGCCCAGAACCGAACCGCCAAGCACGAACATATGATTCGCCCAGGCGTGGTCGCTGCCGGCCGCGGCGCCGGAGCTAACCGGTGTAAAGGTGCGTGAAAAATCAGACACGGTGAACTGGATCACGTTGTCCTGCGCGCCCTGAACTCCCATTTCATCATAGAACGCGCGCATGGCCTGGCTCAGCTGCTGCAGCAGCGCAACCTGGCCGTTGGCCGCATTGTTCTGATTGTTGTGAGTATCAAAACCGCCGATCCGCGCAAAGAATATCTGGCGGTTGATGGTCAGTTCGTTGCGTTTTTTGATCAGGCGCGCGATCTGTTTTAACTGCAGCCCGATGCTGGTGTTGGGGAAGGTCGCGGTGACTTCCTGGAAAGTGGACAGCGCCTGTTGTGCCTGGATGGCCTGGCTTGTGACGTTGCTGGCCGCTTTGACCACATTGGATTCCAGATCGAAACCACGCAGGTTGTTGAACGAAGCCAGCCGCGCGTTCGAAGTAGCGTTGCCGTTATAACCGGAAAGCGTCAGCACATTATTAAGCGCCGTGTTGGCGTTATTGATCGCCAGCGGAAGCGTCTGCTGCCCGTTGGTGAACAGGTTCGTTCCCGCGATCGAGGTGATCATCGGGATCAGCCCGGTCGGGTTGGAACACGCGTTCATGCGGTCGGCCAGTTTGCCGCCCCATCCGGTGAAATCCGCGATGTTGGAACGGGCGGTTTGGTATTGCGCGACCTGGTCGGAGTGCGAATAAAGCTGGTAAGGCTTTTGCACAGAACCGTTCAAGTATTGCGTGCGCGTCATCGGCGCCACCAGCGTACCGCAGTTAGTAACGACCGCGAGCTTGCCCGTCGCCCACAAAGGATGGATACCGGCGTTTGTGGCCCCGGTGCCAAAACTCGGGTGCAGGCCATAGGTCAGCCCGCCCATGCGGGGGACCGCGATAGGCAGCAGGTTTGCCTGCGGAATGGCCAGCGACGATGCCAGGCGCTCCGTGGAATAAACGCTGTAATTGCTGATAGTGGCATCGCTATGATTGGGGATGACCGTGTTATTGCCGTCATTTCCGCCGTCCATAAAGATACATACCAGCGCTTTGTAATCAGTCGGAGCAAAACTGTTGTCTGTTTCAACAGTTTTGGCCAACGTGCTCATTAAGCCGAAGTGTCGCGCCTGTGTCGCCAGCGAAGCCATACCCAGAGCGCAGCCTGATCTTAATAAAAAGTCTCTTCTTGATTGTTTCATAAACTTTTACCTCTGCACCTGGAATTGCGACGAAGTCGCGACTAGATAAAGTGCCTGCCGAGATCTCGTCAGAGTATCGGTAGACGCAACGACGGTGGTGGCGGTGAGAATAGAACTTCTCATCTGCGATGACATCGTACCGTGCATCATCTTGTTGTTTAATTCATCCAACAAAAGGTTGCCGGTAGAGTCAGCCGCCGAGAGCGCCTGCAGGCCTGTCAGATCGATCGACGTGCCGGCCGGCGTATCGGGGTTAGAGACCGGGATCGTATTGAATACCAGCGTGTTCATCAAATTCGCCCGTGCGATCGATGAACCGGTATTTAAGATACCGAACTCGGGGCCGACCACGGTCGTTCCCGGAACGATGTAATCCGCCGGGAAATAATTGAACACCGACGGCGCGCGATAAACGTCCTGTCCCAGAGTTGCGGAGCGCGGATTGATATTACAATCGCTCGGGCCGGTAGCGGCCGCGTTGCGAACGCCGAAATTACGCAGCACGTTGGTGATCGCCTGAACGGGTTCACGCAGCTTGCCGTAATTAGGATCGGTCTTGACGTCGCCGCGGGCTTCGGGATCGAGCAGGATCGCTTTGACCACGGCCTTCATGTTGCCGCGATTGCCGAAACCGTCGTTATTAAACACCGCCGCCACGCGCGAAACATAAGCCGGTGTCGGATCGCTCGTTACCAGGTGCTGGATCATCTTTTTGCTGACGAAGGGGCCGACGTTCGGGTGGTTAAAGATGTTGTTGAGCGCTGCGTTAAGATCGACCGCTCCATTCTGATTCGCCGGAATATCCACATTCTGCGCTCCGGGGTAAGCGAGCAATGTCTTGGTCGTGACATTGTGCAGGTTCTGGTTGAGCAGCATCGAATCGGTATAATTCGGGTTTCCATTGAAACTAGGACAGGTCGGCGGGTTCTGCTGGCAGAGTTGCCAACCGGTAAAGATCTCGGTGAAATTATTGACAGAATCTTGCGAATAGGTCGGGACCGGCACACTGTTGCCGTCAAGCTGCGGAGTGCCGTCCTGATTCAACATGACTAGTCCGATGGTGAAAAGCTGCAGGATCTCTCGGGCATAATTTTCATTGGGATTATTTCTGGTGCTGCCGAGCATATCCAGATATATTCCCATGGCCGGGTTGAGCGTCATATCCTGCATCAGATTGCGATAGTTGCCGAAGGCATGCTTATCCAAAAGCTTTTGATACTGCAGCATATGGCTGGGCTGTTGGACCTCGGGATTCGCCGTCACCCAGATCTGGTTCAGCGCCCACGACGTGCGGTGCAAAAGTTGGTTCTCACCATAAAGAGCTTCGGTATAGAACCAGACCTGCATCGGGTACATCTGGTAATTGTCGCGATTGCAATTCGGATTGGTACTGCCGCTGCACCCCGTTCCGGAATCGGAAGGCATCAGGGGCAGAAAAGGGTAGGGTGTCGAAGGCGCGGCCGCGTCGAGCTGCTCGGCGAGCCACGTTTTGATACCGATACGGCGAAGCCGCTCATTTAACGCGGGGCTCGGGCCGAAAGCGGCCTGTTCCATAAAACGCGTGCGGTCGCCTTTAAACTTAAGGCCGACATATTCCGGCGCCACCGAAGCTTCAGCTTGCTCGCGCGCTTTTTTGCTCAGGGGGTAAGAGGTCGGAACGGCGCCTTTGTCATCCTGGATGTCACCGCCCAATTTGCCGATTCCGACACGGACCCGGTTGCTGGCCAATCCCCGCCAGGTCAGGCGGACGAGATGGTCGCCGACCGGCTGCGGCTGGCCGTAATATTCGGTCGGGTCATAGAGCGATACAATAACGGCGTAGACCGCATTGTCCCTGGTCACCGGTTGAATATCCTGAATGTCAAAACGAAAAGAACGCCCCGAAGGATCTTCGAGATAGAGGCGAAAAGCGTTTGCGCCCTCACCATCCATCAGCGAAAGATTCGTCACGAAAAACATTACCCGTGATTTTTCACCCGGGGTGAAAGCTTGCGGGTCACCGCTGCGCGGTATCGTGCCATTCCAATCGTCTGCTTTTATGGCCAGTGCACGCGTTGAGCCTCTTTCGCTCAGCAAAATAGGCGTGGGTGAGTTGAAGTCCTCTTCAACATCGGCCAGAACGGTTGCCGTAAGCATAAAACTCAGCAGGACGACGCTTAAAACCTTGTACCAAACCCGAAACGGATCAAGCGACAATCTGGGGTTCATACCTTTACCCTCCTTCGACTTTCTAAAACTGATTTATTAAGGAACTCTTGCGAGCCCTTTCCGTGATGATCGTGGAAAATGATTACTGATCGACTCGGACGATGTTAACCATTGTTTAAATGCTACTAAAAATGTTTGCAAAATTGCAAGAGCTTTTTTGCAAAAAGTTTTTAGAAGAATCGAGCTGCTAATTTTTTAGACGTTTCCCAAATGCAAATGGTTTGGGAATCAGGTTATATTTGATAGAAGTTTTGCCTGCTGAAAATGACTTTGGGGCCAGGCGAAAAAACCTATCCGCTGGTTACACGAACTGAAAGCGCATTTGGTGGCAATATTTTGCGGCCTTGCGGCACTTTTATTAAATATTACGTAATTTTTATAGAGGGGAACTAAATGGAAGAATTATTGACCCATTTAATGGGAAAAAAGATCGCGCTGACCTGCGGCACCAATAGTGTGATCCGGGGGGAAGCGGTTTTGATAAAGGACGGCATTCTGCATCTTCAGGATAAAGACGGAAAAGCCGCGTATGTGGCGCTCGATAAGATCGCGGTCGTCTGGGAATTAACCGAACATGAAGGCCGTGCCGGATTTATTTCGCAGGGCTGAGCGGTCAAATTGACCAATCAATTCAAGATAGCGCCTTGTCAGAGCCGGGAAGCAGCAGCGACCTGTGAGTCTTTTTGACCGGGATTGGGTACGCTATAAATTGCCACTAGCTTTAGCTAGTGGGTATAAGAAATAAATTACATAACGGGCTTTAGCCCAAAGGTCAGTAATTGGGCTAAAGCCCGATAACAGCTAACGCTCCATAAACCACTAGCTGAAGCTAATGGCAATTTATAAAGAAAAATTAACCAGAAAGAACCACCCCGTCATTGCTCCTTTGTAAGGAGGGGAGCTTGAGAATTAGCCACGAAGTACACGAATAAAAGAAAAGCGGCCTGATACAAATCAAGCCGCTTTCTTATTAACTACTTTAAGATTTTTTAGTTGGTTTTCAGCGGCACGCGGCGGAATCCCACGACCCGTTTTTCCCAGTATCCCGCAAACGGGGAATAGGTGATGCCTTTGCTGCTCGAGGCGTGATAAAAACCTTTTTCATCGGCGACGATTCCCATATGGCCCAGGCCATTTAAGAAAACCAGCGTACCGAATTTGTACCTGTCGTCACCATAGACCGGCTCAAAAGTGTTCCAGTAAGTGTGGGCGCTGCTTCTTTCAAAACTAAAACCCGCACCCTGAAAAACGCTCCAGACAAATCCCGAGCAATCGTAATAATTCGGGCCGGTGCTGCCGTAATTGTAGGGAATTCCCAGGCGGGATTGGATCCCGTTCATCAATTTGGAATTGACCGCGATCATGGCGGATGACATCGGCGCCGACATGGGCTCCGACATAATGGTTTTGGCTTTCGACACCGCTACCGGCTCATTGCCCGGTTTCATGACGATCTTGGTTACCAGCGGCGGACGATAATTGGAGTTTTGATTAGGAGCGCCATAAACAGCCTGAGGCGGCGCATTGAGCGGCTGGGATGATGATGATTTTTTAACTAATCGCGGCCTTTCAGCTTGAGCAAGCCCTGTAACAACGCCACAGAGCAGTAAAACACACAAGAAGACGGGCAGGCGGAACAGTCTATTAAAATTCACTAAGTTTAACTCCTAAGTCTTATTTTGGCGGCTGAGGATGCCGTGAGACGGATCAGACCTGATCCAATAGTAATAAACTCTTAAAAACACCAACGTTCCAGAAAGTTTCCCGTTTTAAGGGTCCTCAACAACTGACTGATTATCTTGATTATTGGATTAAGAAATTTATCCTGTAATAAATTTTACTTATTTGGACGAGAATTGCAAGCGCGGAAAAGTATAAATAACTACGATGGTTTTCATAAGAAGTGTAAATGGTTGAATTTTTAAGAAGTTAGAGCGACCAATGAATACGGGATTTGTTGGTGTCGTTCAGTGTGATTCGTGGTTCTGACCTCATCACGATAGTCATCCTGAAACTATGAAACACAACTTAAAAATAAAAACACCTCGACTGCCTTTCGGCAGTCGAGGTCTAAGACCCCGTCCAACTCTTCCGCTTGCGCGCTGACCTTCCGCTGTTCCTATATGAATCTAAATGCTTAATCTGCGGCGGTTTCCGAAGATTCTTCGAGTTTTTTTAACTCTTCGACGAATTTTTCGATCTGGAGCTTGGTTGTTTCCAGCCCGCGGCGGCTTTCCAGGTAGTTTTCCCACTGGTTGGTCGCGGTCAGGGCCTGCTGCGTATCTTCGTCAAGCGCCTGCGCCATGGCGGCGATCAGGTCGCCGAGCGTTTCATTATGCTGCAGCAGGGAATCGATAATGGTATAGGCAAGCTTCGCATTGGCCAGATCTATGTCGCGCGAATCGGGCATTTCCAGTTGAGTAACGTTCATATCTACTGGTCGATTGTAGCAGGTTCTTTTGCCGTACGCTCCTCCGGCGCGAGCTCCGGTACGCGGCCGCTTTTGGGGACGATCCACATTTCGGCGATCACCCATTGCCGGTAACCGCCGAAAATTATCTCGAAGCGGCCGGCCTCTATTTTTTGTTCCAGCGAGGTTTTCTCGATGGCCTTTTCAATATGAGCACGAACTTTTTGCAGATCGTAAGTTTCCTCATCAAGATAGAAAATAATTATCCCCTTATTGTCCTGGTCAGCTTTGACCTTATCGATAAAAGAAGAACTGAGCCAATAGAATGTCTCTTCCGGCGCGGGTATTTCTTCTTCTGCTGGTTCGGGGGCCGGCGGTTCGACAGGCTCGATCACCGGTTCGTCGTTTTCCGTCGCGAGATCCTCCTGCTCGCTATTGGATTGCTGGATCTCGCGCTCGCGTTCATCGATCACACTTTGCAGCTCGAATGTGTCCATGCCGCCCCACTCTTCAGACGGTCCCAGGTACTTTCTATCAAATAAATAAGTTTCATTTGCCGGAAGCGTCGGGGCTTCGAGCGCATCGGAGGGGTGCGGAATTTCGCCGCCGGGGGGAACGATCCATAGCTCGGTGGTTTCTACTTCCCGGTAAGCGGTCACCAAAGTGATCCTGCTTTCATCGAATTGCCGCATTTTAAGATAAGCAAGATAAAGCCGGCTTCCCCGAACCTCACGCTCCAGAGGAAGAGCGTCTTTTCCCAAATAAAAAATTATGTAGCCGCGCGATTCGGGCTCTTGCATTAGCTCGACCAAAAAATTATCCATGCGGGCTGAGCGCTGGCATTCGCCAACACGTCCGAATTCATCTGTTTTTCTGGATATACTTGGCTTAGCTGGATTATCCGCGTCGGCCGCCGCCGCTTCTTCCTGGGCAGTGGCTGGAAGGTGTGAAAGCGCTATTATACTTAGACTTAGCAGGACGAACAAAAATGTTTTTCGCGTCATAATTATCACCCGGCAGATGAATTAGTTACTTCACGAAACATTAAGACAAAGATTGTGCCGGAAACCGTTCAAGTAGAGAGCAGCGTTAAGCTGGGAGCGCAGGCTTCCGCCTGCAAGCGCGATCTTTCACGCTAAATAAATTATTAAATAAAAGAATGTTTTAGATCGCTGCGCGATCTTTTGCAGGCCGGACGCCTGCGCTCCCAGGTTTACCCGCATTTTATTTATGAAGACTAGAAAGAAAAAAAGGTATCTCAGGATCGCCTCCTGAGATACCCTTTATATGCACTTATCCCACCGACTAGTCGGCTACGTTTGCCTGCGGCTGGGCCGGTTTAACGAGAGGGGCTTTGGCGGCTTTAGTAGGCACCACCCACATTTCAATTTCGATACCGCGGCGGTAACCGCCGAAAACGACTTCTAATTTATTGGGCGCGATCCCCATCTCGGCGGCCATGCCGGCGGCGCGGCTGCGCATATCGGCGGCGATTTTTTTCACGTCGAACATTTTGTCGTCGGCATAGACGATGAGGACACCGTGGCCCTCGGGATCAGCTTTGAACTTTTGCGCGAATTCGTAACCGGCGCGGGAAAAAGCTTCGGCGTTGGTTTCGCCCGGGGTTTTTTCGTTCACGGCGGGAATTGTTTCTTCCTCGGCGCTGACAAAATCACCGTTGTCGCGCAGGTATTCTTCCCGGCTGAGCTCGCGCGCTTCGATAGCGCTCGGCAGCAAAAATTCGTCGGCGGTAATATCGAAATGGCTGCGATGAAAGAGGAACGTATCGATTTTAGGCGCTTCGAACGGCGCTATAACTGCGGTGAGCGCGGGCAGTTTGCCTCCATTTGGCACGATCCAGAATTCGGTAGCCTGGCGTTCGCGAAATGCGTTAATGAACACAATGCTGCTTTCTTCGTAATTTTTGAACCGGATATGGGGAAGATAGAGGTCTTCGCCTTTGAACCCGTACTGTGACGGCAGAGCGTCTTTGCCCTGGTAAAAAACGATATAACCGGTGGTTCCCGGGTTATTTTTGAGCTCGATCAGGAAATTATCCAGCAGTTTTCGCCGTTCGATATCGCCGACAGGTCCAAATTCGCTGACCCGGGTCGTGTTTTCGATCCGGTTATAATCTTCCGGGGTATATTCCTGCGATCCGTCCTGAGCTTCCTGGGCGCTCGTAAGTATTGCAAAAATGGCAGTTAGTAATGCAGTTAAGACCAGTTTGGATAATTTCATCGCCGTATCTTTATAAATTGTATTTTCAAATAATAATTTCACGATTAAAAGCTGTGTTTGTTGCACAATTTAAACGACGGGGAATTTTGTGACTTTTGCGGTAATATCACCGATTTTTAACAAGGTTTCTTCGGCGAGAAATTCATAGCGGACATAGGCCAGGGCGATGGTCTTTTGCAGTTTGGGTGAAAAGGTGACGGATGTAAGGCGGCCGGCGGGTTTGCCTTCCGAAGATATCAGTTCGTCATTTGGCTTAACCTCAGCCCCTTCATCAAATATCAACCCCGACAGCCGCTTGGCGACGTGGCCGCGAAAATGTATGCGGGCGATGATCTCCTGGCCGATGTAGCAGCCCTTGGTAAAACTGACCGCTTCGTCAAGGCCGGTTTCCAGTACTACGGTCGTCTCATCCATATCGACGCCATAACGCGGCACGCCATTTTCGATGCGGAGAGTTTCGTAAAGCTCATCGGATATTTCGACCGCGCCTTCTTCTTTCAGATCGTTTTCGAACGACGCGGCAAAATCGGCGGGAACAAAAAAATCCTGCGACATTTTTCCATTGAAACTGATGATCTCAGATTTGGGAAAGCCTATGTCAGAGTTAAGGACCTCAAAATACGAGTATTGTTCTGACAGGTCTTCGACAAAGAAATCACCGGCAAAAGTAAAACGATGTAGATTCTGGAAAACTTTTTCGTGCGTGGTTTCGTCGGTTTCAAAAAGAAATTTTTCGCCTTGTTTCAAAACCCTTACTAAAGCAACCAAACGTCCCTGGACATTTGGAAACGCCGCCGTCATCTGCACGCCGTCCTCCAGTTTGGCAACGTCGTTGGTGATGAGGCCGTTTAAAAGCTGCACGGCTTCTTTTCCCCAGACAGAGATCAGGCCGCGTTTTTGTTTATAAAATGCGGGAGTGTTTTCTTCGCGAATTTTTTGGTAGTCTTCGTTCATTTTACGAGTCTATGATACAACGGGTCAGTATCGGGAACGTAGTGACCGGCTCCGAAGCGAATGGAATTCAAGCCGGTCACTACGTTCCCGGTACTGACTACATCTCCAACGCCTTTTTCAAAATCTGAAAATCTTCTAACTGCTGCGGCATCCGGCGAACCGAGATCACGACCTGCGGGCTCGGATGATAAAGCGGCACCAGGTTGCGCCCATTCCAATTCAAAATTTTACCGACATCATTTTTCAGTACAAATTCATGGTATTCGATAGCTTTCAAAGCCTCAAGCGCGACAGTTCCGATAGTGACCATGACTTTTGGTGCGAGCAATTCGATCTGCCGTTTAAGAAATGAAGAGCAATTTTTTATTTCGCTTTTCGCGGGCTTGCGGTTGGCGCCGGTAACAGAGCGCGGGCTGCACATCACGGCGTTGGTGATAAAAATATCCTTTCGTTCCAAACCGATCGATCCCAGCAAGACACCAAAATTTGCGCCGGACTTATCGCCCGAAAAGGGAATTCGTGTGCGGTCGGCGCCTTGGCGGCCGGGCGCTTCGGCGATGAACATCACTTTCGGTTTTAGCGAACCGTTTAGTTCACTCAAAACGGCCGTACGCTCGCGCAGATTGGGGCAGATCTGACAGCATTGGGCTTCGCTAACTAATTTGCTAAAATTTTTATACTTATCTGAATCCACGTCAAAAAGTTATGTTAAATTTTGCGGATGAGCAAGTTCGATAAATTACGTGAAGCTATTTTATCGGGGAGATCTGATGCTAATATTTCTTTCGACGATTTGAGAAGCTTTCTTTCATCTTTGGGCTTCGAGGAGAGAATTAAAGGGAGTCATCACATTTTTCGCAAAGAAGGCATTGGAGAAAAGCCTAACATTCAGCGGGATGGAACAAAAGCAAAAGGATATCAGGTTAGACAAGTCAGGCATATTCTGAGAAAGTATGAGCTGTAGGGATAACGAATGCACAAGTATCAAATAGTAATTTCGTGGAGTGAGCAAGATAAGATTTTCGTTGCGGCAGCCCCGGAATTGGCGGGGTGTATGGCACACGGTCAGACACAAGCTGAAGCCGTTAAAAATCTCGAAGATGCAGTTGAGCTTTGGATCGAAACTGCAAAGGAATTTGGCGATGAAATCCCTCAACCGAGTCGTCAAATAATAGCGGCATAAATACTCGATTTGCGTGTCCATTTGTTATTTATCCTGCTGAAGAAGGTGGGTATGTCGCTGAGATTCCGGCATTAAAAGGCTGTCTGGCGCAAGGTGAAACCTTGGAAGAGGCATTAAGTGAACTGCAAACTGTAGAACAACTGTGGTTGGAAACCGCTAGGCGACACGGTGAAGAACTTCCGAACGCGGAAGCGGAAATAGAAAGAGTAAAGAGCAGACTAGCTGCTTAAGTTATGAGTCAGATTACCGAAGAAATTGTATTAAATTCATTAAAGCAGATCATCGACCCCGATCTGCGCAAAGACATCGTTACGCTTGGATTTGTTAAAGATGTAAAGATCGAAGGCGGCGATGTTTCGTTCCGTATTGTTTTGACCACTCCGGCTTGTCCTGTGAAGGAAGAGATGGAAGCGGATGCGCGCAATATTGTCGGCGGCTCTGGAAGGCGTCAGCTCCGTCAACGTCACAATGGATGCGGAAGTGCCGCAAGGCCGCGGCGTAGCTAATAATGTCACCGTGCCGGGCGTTAAAAATATCATCGCGGTTTCATCAGGCAAAGGCGGCGTGGGGAAATCGACCGTCGCGGTGAACCTGGCAGTTGCACTGGCCAAAGACGGCGCCAGCGTGGGGCTGATGGACGCGGACGTGTACGGGCCGAATGTTCCGCTGATGCTGGGTATCGCTCACAAGCAGCCCGAAGTTTTCCAGAATAAATTGATCCCGCTCGAAGCGCACGGCATCAGAATAATTTCGATGGCGGTGCTGGCCCCGGCTGATAAACCGATGGTTTTGCGCGGGCCGATGCTGCACGGGATCGTGCGGCAGTTTTTGACCGATGTGGACTGGGGCGAGCTTGATTACCTGATCGTCGACATGCCGCCGGGAACAGGCGACGTACAGCTTTCGCTGGCGCAGCTGGTGCCGGTGCAGGGAGCGGTGCTGGTGACCACGCCGCAAAATGTTTCGATCGCCGATGTGCGCCGCGCTTACAAGATGTTTGAGCAGGTAAATGTTCCCGTGCTTGGTGTGATCGAAAATATGTCGTATTTTATCGCGCCCGATACGGGCAACCGCTACAACATTTTCGGCGAAGGGGGCGGCGCGGCTTTTTGTGACGAATATGCGCTCAATTTCCTCGGCGAAGTACCGCTCGGGATGGAAGTCCGCGAAAGCGGCGACGCCGGCGTGCCCGTCGTCATTTCGCAGCCCGACTCTCCGCAAGCCAAAGCTTTTCATAAAGTCGCCGAAGAAGTCGCGCGGCAAATTTCCATCGAGGCAATGAAACCGGAACTCGTTATTTTGACGAAAGCCAAGTAACAGTTTTTCGAAGTCCGCAAACGTGAATAAGATCATCGGAAAAAAACTTTCCCAGGGCATCGAGTCTTCCAGGTACGGAAAGACCGTGATCGGTAAAGCGGCGGCGGCTTATCTTGATGAAGAAACCCACGAAGAGGAAATTTATGGCGAGCTGGCTTCGGTGGTTGATGAAATGCGGCACTGGTATTTTCGCCGCCGGATAATTATCGCTGCCGGGGTCGTGAACGCCGTCTCATGGTTATTCGTATTGCTGATGCCTGAATTCCTGTCACGTATTGTTTCGGGAATGAATTTGCTTTTTTCCAGGGGCGGTTTGCTCCTGGTTCTGCCCGCTTTTGCCGCAACCTTGCTGGGCGTTTATGCGGTCTTTCGACTTTGGTTTCCGGACCTGGAAAATAGCGAACCGAGCGATCCGGGTGTGATGCAAAGTTACCGGTACCAGGCGGATTCTTTAAAGGCTTATCGCATCTGGCTCGTTTCCAGCGGCGCTGCCGCGGTCAACGCTGTCTTGCTCGTTTTGGTATATTTTTATACGACCGGCAAATGGCCGCTGTAGAGCCTGGTCGAGAAAAGAGAAAGACTGAAACCAGGAAAACACACGAAAACTGACCTAATACTGTTCTTTTATTCTGATTGACAAAAATTAAATAAACTTTATAATAAAGTAAAGATTCGGACATGTCCGGATCGGCTATTATACGTTTTGAAGGAGATCAACCTAATGTCTGCTGTTGCAGCGCCAGTATTTGAATTAGAAGTTACTTCGGCCGCGACCGAAGAGATCAAGAAATTTATATCCAGTGAAGACGATCTGCCGGAGACGGCCGGGCTTCGCGTACGTGTTGTTCCGGGCGGATGCTCGGGCTTTCAATACAGCCTGAACATCGAGGAAGATTCGCGCCAGGGTGACAATGTCATCGACAAGGACGGCATCCGTATTTTTGTCGATATGTTCAGCACGCAGTATTTGAACGGCATCAGGATCGATCACACGTCGAACATGATGGGTTCCGGATTTACGTTTGAAAATCCGAACGCGACCGGCGGCTGCGGCTGCGGCACCTCGTTCACAGCGTAAATATTAATTCTACTATTGAACTTTAGGGATGCTGCTCGTTTTCGGGCGGCATCTTTTCTTTTGCTATTTGAGCGTTTTTCGCATCTGACTGTATCTTCATCTCGCAAAACTTTTTAAAGCCGTCGAAGGCGTCTTTTTTCCAGATACTCTCGGCCATTCTGTCGCCGATCTTTGTCATGACCGGACAGGCGGAATCGAGGTCAAAGGCGTGCATCGCAAACGAGGCGAATTCATTATCGCGATAATTACTTTCACCATACAGAGCTTGCTGATCTTCATAACCTTTTTTCAGGCGCTGCCAAATATCCGAAGTTTTTTCGAATCTGCCGGATTGGGAATATTTTAAGATCTCAGATGCGATGAAGTAATACATTGCCGAACCTTCCTGGCCCCCGATCTTATCGGCGGTTTTGGCGGCAAATTTCATCGATTCTCCTGGTTTCCCCGACCATTGCGGTAAAAGATAACGCGCTTTTTCGCGGTAATTATAAAAGTATAGCGGCTCGAGTTTTACTGCTTCTTCAAAGAGATCGTTGTATTCATCGTACCCGGCATCTTTTGCCAGTGCCACGATCAGTCTTTGCCGGTGCCATTCAGGGCATTTTTCCGGCAGGTCTTTCGCCGCCGTCAATAGCTGGTCGGCCTGATCTATGCGCTCATCAAAAAGTTTCCAGTTTTCTTTGGACACGGAGTTGGAATAACCTGAACCGCGCGCCTGCCAGGCATAACCTATATGAGCTTGAGCGAGGGCGGTCGAAGCCGTGATCGAATCGGGGTATTGTTGTTTCCATTTTTTAAGGCTATCCAGATGCGATGCCCAATCTTTATCAGTAGCAAGATTAGCCTCTTTCGGATCCTCCAGGCCTTCGTAGATGACTTTTATTTTCCATCCGCCACCGGGAAACCGATCCTTACTCTCACGGGCTTTTTTCATCTCAGCTTCGATAGCTCGATAGTTCCCGTTGCGCAGAGCGTCTCTCATGTCGACGGCAAGCTGACTCGCGTCGTCAATTGCTACCAGCCCGGCCCATTGCTCGTCAGCCGGTTTTTCGGCAATCGCTGGTCTCTGACTCCTAATGGCGCGCAAAATCGAGCTACACGAGGCCTGTGTAAAGACGATCGAGTAGAGTGCGAAAATTACCAAAAGTACCCGGACGGTGTTAGAGCGGTAAAAAAATCTCATTGGAAAGTCTCCGAAAGGCAGATGAAGGAAAAGAGTACCTGAGCGGGAGACAGGTTTGTTCGGGATGTTTTAGCGACCGTTACTTAATTAGTACTTGACCTTTTCGATCTCCGGCATAATGCGGTCGGCCATTTTGGAGACATCGCTCAAGGATTCCATTTCGACCTTAGCTTGCGAAGAGGTGTTTGAGATACCGGCCAGGCGCAGGCGGAATTCGTCCGGGTTGGTCGAGCCGCGCAGGGCTTCTTCGAGCGTGACCAGACCTGATTGATACAGGTAGAACAGCGACTGGTCAAAGGTCTGCATGCCGTATTGCGAAGTACCGGCGGCGATCGCATCGCGGATCTGCGAAGTCTTGTCTTCGTTTAGAATATAATCGCGGATCAGCGGCGTGGAAATCAAAACTTCGACGGCGGGAACACGGCTGCGGTTTTTCGCGGCGCGGATCAGGCGCTGCGAAACGACCGCTTTTAACAGGCCCGCTAATTGAATGCGGATCGATTTCTGCTGGAAGGGCGGAAAGGCCGAGATGATGCGCGTCAATAGTTTCCGCGGCATCGAGGGTGTGCAAGGTCGAAAGCACAAGGTGTCCGGTTTCTGCCGCGACGAGCGCGGTCTCGATCGTTTCCAGATCGCGCATTTCACCGACCAGGATCACGTCCGGATCCTGACGCAGCGAACCTCGCAGCGCTTCGGCGAATGAACGCGTATCGACGTCGACCTCGCGCTGGGTGATAAACGATTGTTTGTCCTTGTGCAAAAATTCGATCGGGTCTTCGATGGTGACGATGTGGCTGTTGCGGGTGTTGTTGATGTGATCGATGATCGCCGCCAGCGTGGTCGATTTACCCGAACCGGTGGTTCCCGTGACCAGGATCAGCCCGCGATTCTCGTCGGCGATCTTGCTCAGGACCGGCGGCAGGCCGAGTTCGGTAAAAGTGCGAATACGGTCCGAAATGACACGCGCGACGATACCGATCGGAATTGCGCTGCTGAAAAATATTCACGCGAAAACGCCCCAGACCGGCGACGCCGTAACCGATATCGACCTCATAAGACTTCCTTAAAATGCTGCTTCTGCCGATTCGACATCATCGAAAACGCCATTTCCAGGGTTTCGTCCTGGTCAGCCGGTCTGACCGCCGGAGACGGGCCGCAGCTCGCCGTTGACCCGAATCACGGGAAAAGACCCCGCTCGCAAATGCAGGTCCGATGCGCCAAAGCTCATCGCCATACGTAAAAGATCGTCAATTTTGGCTGACATATTTTGAAGGGAAGCCTTTCTCCAAAACAGCTAAGGACCAGCTATTTCTTTACTTGGAGTGGGGAATCGGGTCGTTGAAACGGCATACTGACCGTTAACGCTAGTTAAATTCTAGCTTTACCGAAGATTAGAGTCAACAAGTTTTTTTGATTTTTAATGATATTAAACAAACGGAGGCCATTAAATGTATGAGGTCAGCATCTGCGTTCTGCGATACTAACCTCGTTTCAAATCCGCATTTACCGCGCTTCCGGAAATACTTCGTTTGGCACAAAAGATAGCTATCTGTTAAGTTATTTTGGTGTCAAACGAGCCTTCAACACCTAATGCGAGTTTTAGCGTCACCCTGCGCGTAAAGATCCAAAATCACCCGGGAAAATTGGGCGAGTTGACGACCGCCATCGGCCAGGCCGGCGGCGATATCGGAGCGATCGATATTGTCAGCGTCGGCAAGGATTTTCTTATCCGCGATATCACGGTCAACGCTGCTTCGGAAAAACACGACGAAGAGATATTAACAGGTCGCGCGAATCATATCGACGGCGTTGAAGTCGTCAATATTTCGGACCGCACGTTTCTGATGCACCTCGGCGGCAAAATCGAGGTCGTTTCCAAGCTGCCGCTTAAGACGCGCTCCGACCTTTCGATGGCCTACACGCCGGGCGTGGCGCGCGTCTGCGAGGCGATCCATAAAGACCCGGAAAAAGTCTTTAACCTGACGATCAAGAAAAACACCGTCGCGGTTGTCACGGACGGCACGGCTGTGCTGGGCCTCGGCGACATCGGCCCGGCGGCGGCGATGCCGGTGATGGAAGGCAAGTGCCAGCTCTTCAAGGAATTCGGCGGCGTTGATGCCTTTCCAATCTGCCTTTAGACCAAAGACCCGCACGAGATTGTCCAGACGATCAAGAATATCGCGATGGCTTTTGGCGGCATTAATCTAGAAGACATCTCCGCGCCGCGCTGCTTTGAGATCGAAGACCGCCTGAAGGAAGAGCTCGACATTCCGGTCTTTCACGACGACCAGCACGGCACGGCCGTCGTCGTTCTCGCCGCCTTGATCAACGCGCTGAAGATCGTCGGCAAGCAGATGGACGAGATTAAGGTGGTCGTCAACGGCGATCGGCGCGGCGGGCGTGGCCTGCTCGAAGATTTTATGGCGGCGGGCGTCAAAAATATCGTCGGCTGCGACACAGACCGGCGCGCTCTACGAGGGCCGCGCGAGAAACATGAATTGGGTCAAGGATTGGTACGCGCAGAACACCAACCCGGACAACGAGCAGGGCAGCGGTCCACGACGTGATCAAGGGCGCGGACGTGTTCTTCGGCCTCTCCGCGCCGGGCGTTATCGACCGTGAACGACCTCAGAAGATGGCCCCCAGACCGATCGTCTTTGCGATGGCGAACCCGGCGCCGGAAATTATGCCGGAGGATGCCGCCGGCCTACGTGGCTGTGATGGCCACGGGTCGCTCCGACTATCCCAACCAGATCAATAACGTGCTCTGCTTTCCCGGCATCTTTCGCGGCGCGCTCAACTGCCGCGCCTCGCGCATCAACGAAGAGATGAAGCTCGCCGCCGCGCATGCCATCGCCGGCATTATCACCGAAAACGAGCTGCATCCCGAATACATCGTGCCTTCGGTCTTCGATAAACGCGTCGGCGAAGCCGTCGCGGCAAAGTCGAAGAAGCCGCCTATGCTACGCACGTTGCCAGACGCGAAAAAACTACGAGTGGCTCGGAGTTTTAACATTGTCAGCTCCCTCTCACAATTATTTGTCCGTAACAAACTAAATCCGGAATATAAAGTTTGGGAAGTTCAACGTCTTTATAGTAGAGCGAAAGTGGCGTTTGAGATGTGAAAGGAATATTTCTACGGTTCATCTCTATCTTTAACGCTTCATGATAGACTGGTTGAGAAAGCCAATCCCATTGTGTAATACACTTCCATTGCGGCACCCACAACGGCATACACTTCTTCTTTTTTTAAGAGTACGTCTGACATGGGAGAAAAAATATAACCACGAAATTACACGAAACAACACGAAAAAAGCAAGAAATCATAGTCAGATGAGATTTTTATTTACTTAAAATGTTGCTAAAGACTGATTTAAAAAAATAACCACTAAACACACGAAACAACACGAAAAAGCAAGAAAAACGCTCGAGTGATCGGATTCTTTGAAAGGCTTAGTCTCGCCGGATCGTCGCCCATTGCGCATCGCCTGACGGCAACGCTACTGACTCGTTTACTACCGTGAGTGTGATCAAAATAAGATACACTTGAGAGATGAACAAGGCGGGGAAACTTCATATCGGTACGTGTGGTTTTGGGATGACCAAAGAAGAATATTCCGGGCTGCTTTTCCTGTGTTGAGATCCAGCATACTTTTTACCAGCCGCCGCAGGTTAAAACTTTAGAAAAATGGCGTGAGATGATGCCCGCCGGAGTTTGAATTCACACTCAAGGCCTGGCAGCTTATCACCCACGATCAGAAGAGCCCTACTTACAAACGCCTCAAGAAAAAGATCACGGAAAGCGAGCGCGAAGAAGCCGGGTATTTTCGCCCGACCGCGATCGTCAAAGAAGCCTGGGAAACGACGCTTGCGTGCGCCAATGCGCTGAAAGCAAAAACGGTCCTTTTTCAATGCCCGGCGAGTTTTACGCAGACCGATGAGAACATCGAAAATCTAAATAATTTCTTCGCGAGTATCAAACGCGGCAAATTAAATTTTTGCTGGGAGCCGCGCAGCCCGTGGGACGACGAGGTGGTGAAAAAGATCTGCGGAGAAAATAAACTCTGGCACGTGGTCGATCCGTTCAAAGCGAAAACCGTTACGCCGACGAAGATCTATTTCCGGCTGCACGGTATCGGCGGCTGGCGCTACAAATACGAGGACGGCGAGCTGGAAGAACTTGCCTCCATGCTGCCGGAAAACAAAACCGCCTACGTTTTCTTTAACAACCGTGAAATGATCGAAGACGCTGTGCGGTTCCAGGAAATAGTAAAGAAAGCTCCTATTAGCCACGAATTACACAAATAACACGAATTAAAGATTTCTTAATCGTGCTATTTGTGACATTCGGTGGCAATTATCAATGACTTATTAGGCAAGCAACGATTGTCCCTTTTTTGCCCCGGCGATCAAACTTCCACCCTTCAATATTAGCCGGATAGATAAACCTGAACCTTCAGACACTTTAAGTAAACTCAGATTATTTTCAGAGGTTATCCTGCCCGAGGCCCATTGGCATACCTGTTGCTAAGACGGCTATGGGTAAGTTCATAGAAACTTCCATTCTCTCTCTATGAAAAAAAGAGCTCCCTTCATCCTGATAACTGTTTTATGGGTTTCGATAGTTGCCGCCGGGATCTCCGCACTGGGGAATTACAGCAACACTCCCGGCAGAGCGGCCGCGGCTCCGAACGACTGGCCCGTGAATAGCAAGGTCCAGCGGACGACCGGCGGTATGACCCTGATCCTGATCGCCCATCCGCGCTGCCCCTGTACCCGGGCCACGATAGGCGAACTTTCCCGGCTGATGGCGCAAGCGCGAGGCCGTTTAAAAGCCTACGTGCTTTTTATCAGGCCGGAAGGCTCACCGGTTGATTGGGAAAAAACCGATCTCTGGGCAGCAGCCGCGGCGATCCCGGGAGTAACGGTCCTGGTCGACGATAAGGGTGAGGAAGCTGAAACGTTTCAGGCTGCCACTTCCGGCCAGAATCTGCTCTATAGCCCGGAAGGAAAGCTGCTTTTTAGCGGCGGCATCACCTTTTCCCGCGGCCACGAAGGGGATAACGCCGGCCGCGACACAATTATTTCGATCCTTAACGGAGAACAACCGGCCCAAAACGAAACGCCGGTTTACGGCTGCCCTGTCTTTGCTCCCGACAAAGAAAATCAAAAGATGGAGTCCGCACAATGAAACAGACCGATATAGAACTCACAATTACCGGCCCGACCTTTGAACGGGCTGAAGAGCTTTTTGCCGAACACCGGCAGAGTATCTACAAGCATACCGACCGCGTATTCGCGGTCCTGATGTTTATCCAATGGCTGGGCGGTATCGCGGCCGCGTTCTTTCTCTCACCCGCTACCTGGGCCGGGCCTTACAGCCAGACACATATTCATATCTGGGCGGCGATACTTCTGGGCGGGTTGATCAGTTTTTTCCCGATCTTTCTGGCGCTGACGCGTCCGGGCGCGCCCTCAACGCGTTATGTCATTGCGATAGCTCAAATGCTGATGTCATCGCTGCTTATCCATCTTACCGGCGGCCGTATCGAGACCCATTTTCATATCTTCGGGTCCCTCGCTTTTCTTTCCTTTTATCGCGACTGGCGCGTGCTTTTGCCGGCTACGCTGATCGTCGCCGCCGACCATGTTTTTCGGGGAGCTTTTTGGCCGGAATCCATCTATGGAGTTTTGGCAGCCGACAACTGGCGGTGGCTGGAGCATGCAGGCTGGGTCATCTTCGAAGACATCTTTCTTTTTATCGCGGTCAATCGCAGCGTCAAAGAGATGTGGAACACGGCGAAGACGACCGCCAAGATCCGCAACCTGAACCTGGGATTAGAGACCCGCGTTCTCGAGCGTACTCTTCAACTGGAAACAAGCAACAAAGAGTTAGAGAAAGAGGTTAGCGAACGCAGGCACACGGAAGAAGCCCTTCGCTTATCGGAAAACCGTTTTCGTTCGGTGGTGGAATCGGCTAACGACGCGATAATTTCCACGGATAATAACGGCTATATCCTTTCCTGGAACGACAGTGCCAATCAGATCTTCGGGTACAGCGGCGAAGAGATCATCGGACAGTCGATCTCCGTGCTTTTCCCGGCGGTCTACTCGCAGCAGCTTATCGACAGCAAAAGTACGCACCTGCTAAATTCAAGCCTGATGCGGATCGGCCGCAAGGCCACCGAATTAAGCGGGCTGAGAAAAGACAACACCGAATTTCCGCTGGAAATATCTTTATCTACCTGGGAAACGGCTGACGGCACTTTTTATGGCGGCGTTATTCGCGACGTCACAGAGCGCAAATCCCTGGAAGACCAGCTCACTCAACAGGCGCTGCACGATCCGCTCACCAATCTGGCAAACCGCCTTTTATTCCGCGACAGGGTCGAGCACGCGCTGGAAAAAGTTTCCCGCAACCACACGCTGGTTAGCGTCCTGTTCCTTGATCTGGACAATTTCAAAACCATCAATGACTCGCTGGGGCACGCGGCAGGTGACGATCTGCTGCTTTCGGTCGCTCAGCGCTTACAGGCCTGCCTGCGCCCGAATGACACCGCGGCCAGGTTGGGCGGGGATGAGTTTGCCGTTCTGCTCGAAGATACGAACAAGATAGAAGGCGGCACGATCGTCGCCGAGCGGATCAGGGATATTTTGCGAACCCCGTTCCGGATCAACGGCAACGACGTTTTTATCCGCACGAGCATCGGGATAGCGACCGCTCTAAATGGCGACGAAGACCCGGCGGAATTGCTCAGAAACGCGGACGTGGCGATGTATATGGCGAAGAGCCGCGGAAAAGACCGGTATGCGCTTTTTGAGCCCGAAATGCACGAAGCGGTGCTCAAACGCGTTCAGCTGGAAGACGATCTGCGCAAGGCTTTGGAAGACCACGATTTTGAGATCTATTACCAGCCGATCGTCGATCTTAATTCAAATAAATTGATCGGGATGGAAGCGCTCACCAGGTGGAATCATCCGGATCGCGGGGTGATCTCGCCGGCGGATTTTATTCCCGTGGCGGAAGAGACCAATCTTATTCTGCCGCTCGGGCGCTGGGTGCTTGAGGAAGCGTGCCGGCAGGCGAGGCGATGGCAGTTACAGTGCGACAGCGATGAAGACCTGGCGATCACGGTCAACATCTCCAGCCGGCAGTTTCAGGACGACAGCCTGTACCTGGCGGTTGAGGACGCTCTTTCCAGATCGGGTTTGTCCGCCCACAGTTTGATCCTGGAGATCACCGAAGGAACGATGCTGGCAAACACCGACACGACCTTGAGGAAGCTCAACGAACTGAAGGAAATGGGTGTCAGGCTGGCGATCGATGATTTCGGCACCGGGTATTCTTCGCTTAGTTACCTCCAGCGTTTCCCGATCGATATCCTTAAGATAGATAAAACTTTTATCGATAAGATCGAGCTGGGTAATGAAGCCTCCGCCGTTACCAGGGCCATCCTTACCATGAGCAGCACTTTGCACCTTACGACGATCGCCGAGGGAATAGAAACCTCCGCGCAAATGTCCAGCCTGCAGACAATGGGGTGTGAAATGGGACAGGGATATCATTTTGCAAAACCGCTGACGAAAGAAGATATGGATGTCTTTTTACGGCAGTATTCCAATGAAACTTTGCACTGGGAAGACCTGACGCTGACGCCCGAGGAAAGCGTTATGGAAACATCGGCCGCGTACGTTTTTTAAGTCGCTGATACGGCCACGAATGTCACAAATAGCACGAATAAGAATTTTTCATTCGTGTTATTTGTGTAATTAGCGGCAGATAAAACCTTCAGACAGTAAACTTATATCCCAACCCGTGAACGGTCTGGATATGCTGCGGGTGCTTGGGATTATTTTCCAGCTTTTGCCGCAGCCAGGCGATGTGAACATCGACCGTGCGCGTCGATGGCATCGCATCGTAACCCCAGACATTATCCAAAAGCTGATCGCGCGAATGAACGGTGCCGTGGTTTTCGATCAAAAACTGCAGCAGCTTGAATTCCATCGCGGAGAGTTCCACCGGTTCGGCATTTTTGGCGACTTCGGCGCGTTTGAAATCGATGGACACATCTCCGAACCGGAAAGTGTCGATCGCGCCGCCGGTTCCGGCGGGAGCGCGGCGGAGCAAGGCTTCGATCCGGGCAAGCAGCTCTATCACTTCAAAAGGTTTGGTCAGATAATCGTCGGCGCCTAGCTTTAACCCCACTACTTTATCGATCGTTTCGCCCTTGGCGGTGAGCATCAGGATCGGCGTTGACACGTTCTTTTTTCGCAGGTCGCGGCAGACATCGAAGCCGTTCTTTTTCGGCAGCATCACATCGAGAATTATCAGATCGTGATCGCCGGAAGAGCCTCGCGTGAAACCTTCCTCGCCGTCGGATGCGACCTGGAGCTGATAGCCCTCGCTTTTTAAGCGATCGCTGAGGGTCAGGATCAGCCCGGGTTCGTCTTCTACTAAAAGTATTCGGTGATTCATTGCTGCACGGGAAGTTTAATAGTGAATTTGCTGCCTTCGCCGGGACGGCTTTCGACCTCTACCCGGCCATTGTGAGCTTCGACGATCTGCTTGACCAGGCTTAAGCCCAATCCGTTGCCGTGAATTTGCGCTTCGACTACTTCCTTACCGCGATAGAACGGTTCGAAGATCTGAGAGCGCTCGCGCGCGGCGATCCCGCGGCCCCGGTCTTCGAAGGAAAGTCTGATCGCGCCGCCGCCGTTTTCGGCAGTTATTTTCAAATGCTTTTCATCGCGGCTGTACTTGATCGCGTTATTGATAAGATTTTGAAACGCGTGGCTTAACGCCGCGGCCTCGGCCGCGATCTCCGGCAGGCCCGCCGGGATATTTTTTTCCACAGTGAACCCGGTTTCATTTATCAGCGGCCGGCACTCCGCCAGCGCGTCAGACAAGACGTCGGCGACATTTGTTTTGCGAAGATCGTATTTTCGTTTTCCCGAGCGCGCCCCGGCAAATTCCAGGATCTGCTCTACCATGCCGGAAAGTTTTTTGCCTTCGTGTTTTATCAGCGTGCCGTATTCGGACACCTGCTGCCGCGAATCGACCACGCCGTCCGTCAGATTTTCACCCGCAGTATAGAGCACGGCCAGCGGCGTGCGGAATTCGTGCGAAACGGACGACACGAAATCCAGCTGGCGCTGCGCGAGTGTTTTTGCGCGCTGGGCCGACAGAAAAACCAGCCCGACGCTTATTCCCAACAATGCCAGAATTCCAAAACTCACCGCCAGGTTCCGGTTGCGCGCATTGGCGACGAACTGGTCCAGCGAGCCATCGCGATGCTGGACGTTAAGCACCCAGGCGCCTTCTTCACCGGGAGTTTTACTTTCCATCATTGTGATGTGGGCTTTTGCGTTGTCAGGAACTTTCAGGTCAAGAGTTTTTGTTTTTTCCAATTCCGGCCCCGGTTTATCCCCCGGCTTATTTGAAGAAGATTCGGTCCTGGTTTCATACCGCTGGCTAAAAATAAAATTACCGGTTCGTACTTTTTCTTTCTCGACACCGGCTTCAACTCTGGACTCGCCACCCGGGGCAGGCGATCTTCTTAAAGCACCCATCATGTCGGGCCGAAGAAAAAGGTCATCTTATCCGCGGAGAGCTGAAAAAGCTGGGCGGACGAATCACTTGCGGTCGAAGCTTCGTCGGGATGATTTTTGAATATGATCTCTGAACTATCATTTTTATCCGCTATCGACAGCCGGTAGTTCGCGCCGTCGCCATCGTTGTCGGCGGAAAAATATTCCCGCGTGAGGGCAGGGAAGATTTCCTGTTCGATCACGTTTTTATCCAGTTTGACGACCAGGATGCCGTATCTTTTTCGCGGCTGGTCGATGGCAATTCTGACCGGCCTGACCGGCTTGTCGTGACTGACGGATTTGTCGGGTGCGGCAGAAGCCGTTCGTTCCGGATTTTCATATACCGGCAGTATTAGGGCCGGAATATTTTCTACTACGGGCTCGATCGTCTGGTCGCCAATAGAGCCCGCCAGTTTCAAAACTTCTTCAGGGAGATCGGCCGTGGCAAAGGCCTCAGTCTTCGGGTCATATGCCAGACGTTCTCCGTTTAGCCCGATGAAATAAAAATTCGAAGGCAGGGCCGGGTAAGCCGATCTTTCTTTCCAGTAGGCAAGCCGCTGATTAAATTCCGGTCCGCCTTTTTCCCGCCAGGCATCGGCGTCGATCTGAAAGTTGAAATATACCTTACGGATCTCGTTGTTAAAGTCGTCGGCAAAACGTTCGGTGTCGGTCTGCAGGCGTTTTTGCAGCCGGTCGCGTTCGGCGCTGCTGATCTGTCCCACCCAGCGGTATTGCAGCGTCGCGAGCAGGCCAAGCAGACCAAACAATACCAGGACGAGCAAAATTGAAAACCACGAACGTTTCATATCCATTTGCGGGCGCCCCCGCCAAAAATTATCCTACCACTCTTTTGGCCTTTGTAAATCGTACTCCGAAAGATTTAACATTCTTAACAATTTCTTTTCTTTATCTTAACCATCTGGCCGGAAAACACTGCGAAACTGGGTAACGTAAAACAAGGCCAAGTTTGTTAAGCGATGAGTGAGCGAGCATTTTCCAGATAAGGCTTTGGCGAAAGATAAACCCAAATTTTGGAGGCATATTTATGAAAAGATTTTTCCTGATGATCCTTGTAGTTTCAGTATTTTTTACCGGTCTGGGCAGCATGATAGGTGAGACCGCGGCTAAATTAAAATCCGATGAAAAAGCGCTGGCGATATTACAGAAAGCGCGCCAGGCCATCGGCGGCGACAGCAGCCTGGCGGCGGTCAACAGCCTGGTCGTGACGGGTAAGTCAACCCGCACCTTGAGATTCGGGGGCCAGGTCCCGGAAAAAACCATCCAGGGCGATATGGAATTGGCTCTGCAGTTTCCCGACAAGATGATGAAAAGCGTCAAGATGGTGCATAACGATGGCAGCGGTACCGGCGAGAAAACCATCGATCACCAGATGGATATCGTTATCGTCAAAGACGGTGAAGGAAACACCAAATGGAAGACGATGGACGGCGACGCGCCAAAGCCCGGTGAAGGCAAAAAGATCATCATCAAAAAAGATGACGGCACGATCGAAGAGATCCAGCCCGGTAAAGACGTTACCTTCACGGCTGAGAGAGTGGCCGGTGGTCCGCAGACTGAAATGAGCACAGGTAATGGCAGGCAAATGGTCTTTCACCGTACCGCCCAGGGAGCTGAAGGAGCGCCCGGAGAATTTCCCTGGCAGCTGGCACGCACCACTATTTCGCTGCTCTTGACCGCGCCGCAGGGAATGGACGTTTCCTATCTCTATGGCGGCGAAGAAAATGTTGACGGCACGGCGTGTCATGTCATCAATGCGCAGATCGGGGCCGCGAGCATCAGGCTTTTCATCGGTAGGGATTCGAACCTGCCGGTGATGATGTCTTACCAGGACGCGAAACCGATGGTCTTTGCATTTAGAACTCACGATAACGCCGGGGCGGTCGAAGCGGCAGCAGCAGGCGGCGACAAGCAGGTAAAAGTTTTCACTCGTCAGGCCGCGGCGCCCGAAATGGCTGAATTTCAGGTGAAGTTTTCCGACTATCGCAACGTAAATGGCGTGCAGCTGCCTTATAAATGGACGCAGACGATGGGCGGCCAGCCGGACGAAGTGATCGATGTGACGGGGTATGAAATAAATCCGGCGGGCATTGCCGAGAAATTTAAAAGCAATGGCGAAACCAAGGTGTTCATCCGCAAAGCGAAAGAGCAGTAGTTGGTAGTAGTAACTGGTTAGAAAAGAAAAGAGGCGGCGATTCTTGCTATACCGCCTCTTTTTTATTTTTGCAGATCACTGTAGCGCTCGCTTTGCTCACTTACCTTGGGCTATTTTCTTTTGTACCCGTTGGGGACTTTAAGGATATAGATCTTCAAACTACCCCTACTCAATACAAGTCACCAATAACCAATAACCAATAACCAATAACCAATAACTAATTACCTATTACCTTCGAAGCTATATAAGGAACGATCTTTTGCGGAATAGCGATGGCTTCCTTGATATGGCGGGCGTGGGTAAAATGCCCGGCGACAAAAATTCCCGGCACGTTGGTTTCAAAAGTTTCTTCGTCATAGACGGGAATGGTCCCGTATTTTGAATCGCGCGTTTTGACGCCCAGATTCGTCAGCATCGTCAGGTCGGCATCGGAACCGATCAGCACAAAAACCACATCATTCGGCAGCGTGACGATGTCGCCGTCCTCGTCTTCGAGCAAAATTTCGCTTTCTTTTATCTCGACCACACGCTTTAAGAAAAAAACCTTCAGGCAATCTTTTTCCACCTGTTCTTCCAGCGGCTGTTTGACCCAATATTTTATACAGCCCTGTTTCGGGTCGGTGTTTTCCCAGTCTTCGCGAAAGATGGCAAGGGTGGAATCGGCGCCTTCGCGGGCGAGAAACAGCGCGGCTTCGCCGGCGGAGTTTCCACCACCAAGCACCAGCGCGTGTTTTTTTACGTACGGGTAAGTTTCGCGGAAAAGATGATGCACTTTTGAGAGGCCTTCGCCCGGCACGCCTTTTAAATGCCGCGGGTGGTCCATCGCGCCGATGGCAAAGAGAATGGTTTTAGTTTCGTAAGAATTCTTGTTTGTTTTAACCGTAAAAGCTTTTTTGTTTTTGGCCGCTTCGATCACTTCTTCCTCGGTTTGGATATTCAGCTCGTTTTCCAGCGCAAAGTGGACGTAGTAAGAGAGGAGTTCTTCGCGCGTCGGTTTTTCGCGTGCCGATTCTATAGAAACATTTTCAAATTCCAGCTCGCCCGGCGTGGAAAATACCGCCAGCCCGATCGGATACTGATAGACAGTATTGGCGATCAGGCCTTTTTCCAGCACCAGGTAATTCAGGCCCGCTTTTTTTGCTTCGTAAGCGGCGGACAATCCCGCCGGTCCGGCGCCGATAATGATCAGATCATGCATTTGTTAACAATAGGGTCTTAAACAATAATGTCATTTCCTACGTTTTTCTTTGTACATTCCATACAGCCCGTAGATTATCTGGCCGAAGCCAACGATGGCTATCAGCACCGGCCACAAAGGAAATGTTTCTTGTTTCTTTGCGATCGCCACCATTATGTCCATTCCCGCGAAAAGGCCGCCGCCGCCAAATAAACACAAGCCGACTATCAGCATGCTTTTATAAAAACCGGCTTGAGACTTTCTGATCTCCGCCGTCTCTTTGGCAACACCCGCCTGTCTTATTTCCTGGCTGATCTCGGCCGCACAAAACCGGCACGTCTCGGCATCTGCGGAAATATATTTGCCGCAGCCGGGACATTGCAGCGTTGTCGAAGTGTCGTCCTGAAATAATGTGCCCATGTTTAGCTTTACTAAAGTCTCAAAGATCTAAAGCGATCTCTTTTAATCGAGAATTATTTCTCCTTGAAGAATTACCACCGAGGCCCCGCCGATCCTGGCCAATTCCACGTTTCCTTTTTCACCTTTGATCTCCGCATGAAGGCGGCTCGGGCGTTTCATGAAATCGCCCTGTTCGACGGTGAAGCGATGAAAACCGTCATCATCTTTTTCAATGATCACACCGTGATGGACCAGGTACGAAGAAAGCGCGCCGCAGGCGCTGCCGGTAGCGGCATCTTCCGGGATGTTATCGCTGGGCGCAAAAAATCGGGCGTGCGCCGCGGAGGGTGCGCCGTCTTTTGTTTCCAGCGTAAAAACATAAGCCCCGACCGCGCCGAATTTCAAATAAATATCGCTGAGTAAATTTCCATTCATTTTAATACGGCTGAGCGCATCGAGGGACTTGACCGGAACGGCCAGCGAACCGATCCCCGTATTCATCACCTGCACCGGCAGCTCGGTATTTCGGTTGTCCGTATTCAAACCCAGGCTCTCCATCAATTGCGCGAGGAAAGTGCCATCGGAAATGATCTCTCCGGCGATAAATTTTCCCTGGGTCATCGTCACTTTGGTTGGCGTACCCCATTCCGCTTCGACCTCAACGGGCAGCACGCCGATGCCCAGCTCCTGGTAAATTTCGATCCGTCCGGTGAAATCTTCATTGATCTCTCCCACCACGCCCAACCGGGCGAGCAAATTCCAGGTCCCGACCACCGGGTGGCCGGCCATGGGCAACTCACGGGTCGGGGTAAAGATGCGAAGCTTACGGAGCGCTTTTTCTTCACTGGAAGGCAGCACGAAAACGGTCTCCGAAAGATTCATCTCGCGGGCAATATCCTGCATCTGTTCATCAGTTAAACCTTCGCCTTCGGGAAATACAGCTAAAGGATTGCCTGCAAATGGTTTGTCGGTGAAGACATCGAGTTGGAAAAAACGGTACAAACTCATAAATTTGATATCCTACAGCATAAACAAAATAAAAACCGATAATCAAACCGCAATTTTGGAATAAAAATTAACTTCCAGTCAAGCTCGATCCGGCGGTATAATCTTGACAGATAAGCATTTGGACGTGTAATTTCAAATATAGTCCGGCCAAACGTTGGGATCTGTCGAGCGAGGGCGAAAACCTTGCGGCCTCCCCGGCAGCCTCTTAGAGAATCTTTTCTCCGACAATGCCTGAACTGATGCATTTCCGTCCCCGAGGGCGGAGTCCGTATTTTTTGATAAACAGTTTGTTAAGTTCAAATAGATGGGTTAAACTAAATGTTTAACCATATAGATAATTCGAAGGGAAAGTAATAGGGATTTTTCATGTCGAGCGAAGAAATTAAACAGCCTGAGACTGAAGTGCAAGGAACTCCGGTTTCGGGCTCTGAAGCAACAAATACTGCCGGAACCGCTCCGGCAGCGGAACAGCCGGAAACCACGGCTCATTTGGAAGATGAACAATCTGCCGTTGAGATGGATTTCGGTGCGATCTTGGAACAATTTGAGCAGGAAAGCGCTCAATACAGCCCGGGGCAAGTAGTTCAGGGAAAAGTGATCGGTGTTTCCGACACCGGTGTTGTCATTGACTTCGGATACAAATCCGAAGGCGTGGCGAATATCGCTGAATTTACCAATCCTGACGGTGAGGTCACAGTCAAACGCGATGACGAAGTCGAAGTCGTAATTAAGAATATGAATGGCGGCGACGGCTCGCCGGTTCTTTCTTATGCCGATGCTCAACGGCGCAAATCGTGGGATGTACTCGAAGAAGCTTTCAACAAAGAGGAAACGGTCAAAGGCCGCGTTCTCGACCGTATCAAGGGCGGCGTAAAAGTCGACTTAAACGGTGTTGAAGCATTTTTGCCTGCCTCGCAGATTGATTCGCGTCCGGTCGGCAATCTTGATGAATACATCGGCCAGGACATCGAAACCAAGATCATCAAATTCAGCCGCCGCAAGGGCAACGTCGTTTTGTCACGTAAAGTGATCGTTGACGAAGTGCTCGGCGCGCAGAAAAAAGAGACACTTGGCCAGCTCGAAGAAGGCTATATCGTCGAAGGCAAGGTCAAGAGCCTTACCGACTACGGCGCTTTTGTCGATCTGGGCGGGCTGGATGGATTGCTGCACGTGACGGATATGTCATGGGGCAAAGTTCAGAAGCCGGCCGATCTGCTAAAAGTAGGCGAGCAGGTCCAGGTAAAAGTTCTCAAGCTCGATCGTGAACATGAAAAGATCTCTCTTGGATTAAAACAACTGACGGCCGATCCGTGGACGAGCGTGGAAGAACGCTACCCGGTCGGAACGAATGTCAAAGGAAAAGTTTCCAGCCTGGCGGACTACGGCGCCTTTATTGAATTGGAACCCGGTGTCGAAGGCCTGATCCATATTTCGGAAATGAGCTGGTCGAAACGCTCGAAGCATCCTAACAAGATCCTTAACATGGGCGAAGAAGTCGAGGTCCGCATTCTGGATATCAACCCGACCGACCGCCGCATCAGCTTAAGCCTGAAACAGCTGATGACCAACCCGTGGGATTCCTTACGCGAAAGATACCAGGTCGGTACCAAGGTTACCGGCAAGGTGCGCAACCTGACGGATTTCGGCGCGTTTGTTGAGATCGAAGACGGTGTTGACGGTTTGGTCCATGTCTCGGATATCTCGTGGTCCAAACGCATCAAGCATCCGAAAGATGCGCTCAAAAAAGGACAGGAAGTAGAAGCCGTGGTGACGAATATCGACACCGCCGGCCAGCGCCTGTCGCTTTCGATCAAAGACCTGACGCCGAGCACCTGGGATACTTTTGTGCAGCAGCATAAACCAGGCGACGTCGTGAAGGGCAAGATCTCGCGTTTTGCCAGCTTCGGCGTATTCGTCGAACTGGGCGAAGATCTGGAAGGCCTCTGTCACATCTCGGAATTGTCTGACGAAAAAGTGGACAAACCGGAAGAAGTGGTGCAGATCGGACAGGAAATGGACTTCAAAATTTTGCGCATTGACTCGGAGGCTGGCAAAATAGGATTATCAGCCCGCGCCGTGGGCAAAGAAGATGAACCCGAGTTTGATGCGAAGTCTTATTCGACCGAAGCCAAGGGCGGTATGGCCTCCCTGGCTGAACTCGCTAATTTGCAGTTCGGTAATTCGGATGAAGATGACAAGAAGTAGGTGACGTTTTGGTTTACAATTTAGGTCTTGAGGGTAGATAAATGACTAAAGCTGATCTAGTAGAAGAGGTTGCCAAGGCAACTGATATGACCAAGAAAGATTCCGAGAAACTGGTCGAGATAGTTTTTGACAGTATCATCGAGAGTCTGAAAAAAGGCGACAAGATCGAATTGCGCGGTTTTGGCAGTTTTCGTGTACGCCAGCGCGGTTCACGCCGGGGAAGAAATCCGAAGACCGGCGCGCCGGTCAGCGTTCCCGCAAAACGCGTCGCCTATTTTAAGCCAGGTAAAGAGCTTAAAGACCTGATCAACAAAGAAACAACAACTGAAGCAGCCGGAGGGACAGAATCTCACGGTTAGTCGCCCCTAAAAATTAGCTAAAAAGGATTAACGCCTGTGGATGTTTTGTGGAGTCCGTGGCGCTACGATTACATCAGTTCCGGTGGAAGCGGCGAAAAGCCGAATTCACCGGATTGTGTTTTCTGCGAGATACAAAAAGACCCCGCGCGCGACGAGGAGAATTTTATCCTTCACCGCGGCGAGCATAATTTCATTGTGCTCAACATTTACCCGTACGTCAGCGGGCATTTGATGATAATTCCTTACCGGCACCTGTCCGAGCTTTCTGCCACTCCAAAAGATATCTCCGATGAATTAATGGACCTGACCAAGCGCGGCCAGCAGGCTCTCGGCGAGGCTTATACTCCCGACGGGTTTAACCTGGGGATGAACCTGGGCAAAGCGGCGGCGCCGGCGTCGCGAACCATTTGCATATGCACATTTTGCCGCGCTGGTTTGGCGATGTGAACTTTATGACCTCGGTAGGCGAGACAAGGACCATTCCCGAAGACCTGCGCACGACATACCAAAAACTACGCGGTAAATTTTGAATTTTGAATGGCGTCCTTCTAAAGTCCGGTCAATATGATTTTAAGAGCGGGTGCAGGCAACCCTTCCGGACCTGAGAGGTGTATCGGCCTTGAAGGTAAAATATAAGATCTAAATAAATTTGCAGTGGGGAAGGGCCGCTTGCGCCCGCTCTTACGGCCAGGTTTAACTCATAACTCAAACTTAAAATTCAACACTATTTTCTCAACCCAAAGTATCCGATCGTACTGTAATATCCCGGGAAAACTTTTACGTGAATCTTGCCGAGGTATTGTTCCGGCGCGACCTCGACGATCTCGTCCAGAATGATGCGGATGCGAAAAGGGTTTTCCCGTGAGCTATAGTCCAGCTTTACCACATTTAATTTGCGGGTCTTTGAGGCCGGGTTCGGTGCGCGTCTGGAAATAGTAGGCGCGGGTGTTGCCGTCCTCGTTCACGGTGTAGCGTTGATAGGACGGGGCGAGGATCTTTAGTATCGAAGCGCCTGCCGGGGTAAAAATATTAAAGCCCAGGTTTTCCGCGCTTTCGAAAGACTTGCCCATCCAGGGAACGTCAGCGTCAAAAAGCACATGCGCCGTGCCGCGGTAAAATCCATTCGGAGGCGTTTGCGGTGTGCTTCCGGCGGAGAATTTTTTCTGGTAACCGTTGTGTTCAGCGACAAAATTTACCAGCCACCAGAAAAGCAGCCATCCGATAACTATCGCCGCCAGCGAAACCAGAATATAGATCAGAAACATAGTCAGATATCTCCCGAACAATATTCGCCCGAGCGGCGGAAATGGATTCTTTAAGTGATCACGGCTGCGGGTCGATAGCCGTCTTTGAAAGTATTTCGCCGGTAGCGAGGTCGTAAAGCCAGACGCCTACCAGATCTACATAAACCTTATTCTGAATAGCCGTGTGATCTTTCTTTTCCACCGGATCCGCCTTGGTAAAAGTTTTAGTTCCCGTATAGAGCGGCACCAGCTTTACCACAAAGAGAATGGAAATGTGCCGGCGGGCGGAGCCGGGAAGCGGCGGGACAACGTTGTCGCCGCTCCAGACGGCAAAGCCCACGCCTTCAATATCAATCGAACCATAAGTATCGAGAGAGAATGTATCGTCACCGGTAATTTTTATCAGGCGAAAAGGCTGTTCTTTGACAAAGGATAATCCGTAATGGAGCTGCGGAGATGGAATGAATATATCGCGGCATCTGACCCCGACATTCTGGCCTTTAAAATGTTTACGGTCGGTGTCGGGCAGGACGGTCCTGATCGGAAAAAAAGCCTCTTTCCAAACGGGCTTATTAGGATCAGCGGCAGCGGCAGTTACAAGGGGAGTTACAAGGGGAGTGACAAGTTTTTCGCGTGACGCGACTGTTTTGAGTTCATCGCTGCCGACGCCGTAGCACGGATTAACATATTCGATACGGGGTTCGGGGAATTCGTCGGATGGCCGTAAGCGCCAGAGGCCGCCCCGGAAATAAAACCTGGGAGCGTCTGTTTTAAGACCGATGACAAAATCCGCCGGCGCGACCGCATAATCGCTAAAGGCGAACAGATCGTCCGTCGTCAGCGGCCCGTAAACAGTTCTGATATTTTTATCTTTTTGTGCGGCCTGCAGGTTATTAAAAAGCGTGCTGATATTGTGGCCGATAAATCCCGCCGGTACCTTGCCGGAGTCAGGTTTTATTACCGCCATTTCTTTTGCGGGGATCGACGAAACCGGGCCTTCGATCTTTTGCGGCCAGGCGGCGGTAGAGATCATGAGAGTAAATAAAGCGATCAGAAAGTAGGAGCGTCTGAGCATAGGAATTATTTCACTGTTTTGGCCTCAGCTTTTGGCTGCGAGGGTTCATGCGAACGGTCGATGGCCTCGTCTTCAATTTCACCGCCCTTACTGACCGGAATATCGGCCGGGTTCTGGTACTTGATACCGCGTTCTTCGGCGTCCTCGGCAGCGTCAATAGGGGCAGGGATAATAATATTTGCCAGTGACTGGCTGGGCGGAACATAGCCGGGGTAATCTATGCGGGAATGATAGATCGCGACCAGCGATTTGATCATCGATTCACGGATAATGGTCAATTCGCGCAATGTCAGATCGCACTCGTCCAACTGGTCGTCGCTCAAAATAGCATCGATGATCTTGGTGATGATAAAACGAATATTTTCCGGTGTCGGCTGGGCCAGGCTGCGCGCGGCGGCTTCGCACGAATCGGCGATCATCATCACCGCGGCCTCTTTAAATTGCGGTTTCGGGCCCGGGTAGCGAAAATCGCTTTCTTCTACCTCCACACCTTCGTCCGCTTCGGTTTGGGCCTTGCGCAAAAAATAATGCAGCGTACGGGTGCCATGATGCTGCGGAATAAAATCTATCACGCGCTGCGGCAGGCCGATCTCTTTCGCCAGCTTAACGCCGTAAGTTACATGGCTGATTATGATCTTGGCGCTCTGTACCGGTTTGAGCCGGTCGTGCGGATTTTTGCCGAGCTGATTTTCCACGTAGTGTTCGGGCGAAGCAACCTTGCCGATGTCATGATAAAGCGCGCCGATCTTTGCCAGCAGCGGATTTGCTCCGATGGCGCGGCAGGCTTCGTGCGCCAATTGCCCGACGGCATGCGAGTGCTGATTGGTTCCCGGCGCGCGCAGCGCCAGCTGTCCCAGCACGGGTAGGTCGGCGTTGGAAAGCTCCAGCAATTTAACATCCGTTAAAACACCGAAGAGAGATTCGCAGAGCGGCATTATTACCGCCGTGACCGCTGCCGTGATCAGCCCGCCGATAATGCCACACGCCATCGCCAGCAAGACGGTGTTTAAAATGAACGGAAGCTGCATGTAACCGATCAGCGCGACCGAGCAGAGCGCGCCCGCGACGCCGACCATCAGCCCCGCGATCGTGATCGCCTGGCGCGTGCGATAGCGGCCGATGCCATAGACGGCGGTGATCGATGTAATGGCGGCAAAAATGGCAAACTCCAAACCCTTGGGCGCCATCAATCCCGCGAGAAACGCGACAAAGAGGCCGGAAAAAAGCGCAATCTGACGGTCAGCCAATAGCGTCATGGTCAGGCTAGCCAGCGCAAAAGGAATTGCGAGCGACCAAAGTGTCGGATCGTTAAAGGGCGGGCGGGCATTTTGCGCCGCGGTGAAATTGGCCAGTTGAACGCACAAAGACATAACGATCGTTTGTGCCAGTACGATAAAACCAAAAAGTGCAAAAGTTTTTTCCGGCGCCTGCACCAGCCGCGTGGTCATTCCGCGATGCTCGATAAATTTCCACGCGCCCCAAAACAACGCACCGATCAAGGCCAGCAAACCGAAGAAACGATTCCACTGGCGGGTGTTGGTGGTATAGCTGCGAACGGCGTTTAGCTTTGACAAAGTTTCCGGGGTAACTTCGTCGCCCTGCCGCGCGATAATGTCGCCGCGCTTTAATGAAATGATCGTAGGCATGATGGCCTGCGCATTTTTATCGCGCGCGTTTTCCGTGGCGGCGCTGTCGTAAGCAACGCTCGGTTGGATAAAGGACGACAGGGCTGAATGAAAAGCATCGATCTCTTTTCCAGAGAGGCTCGGTACCTGCGCCAGCTTTTGGCGTAACTTTTCGCGCGCCTGCGAAAGCGAGGTCATGCTGTTCTCGGGCATCCGGACGCTTGATTGCTGGTTGGGATTTTTTCTATCAACCAAGAGAATGTCATCCTGAAAATTCGGCGCGTCTTTATCGTCGTAGATCGAGCCTTCGGCCGCTTCGCGCAGCGCGCGGGTGATCGCTTCCAGTTCATTAGAGGTGAACTGCCGCGCGAGAAATACTTTGGTAACGGCCTCGCCGTCTTCGTTCTTCCAGACTTCTACTTTGGTACTTCCGTTATTTTCAGCTTTGCCGTTGGCAGACTTCGCGTTGGAATTTGACGGCGCTACTTTTTGCACCATGCCGGACCAGGCGGAGCGAAAATTACTTACGGCCTGTTCGGCGCGGCTGCCTTCGAATGTAAAGATCGGCGCCTGGGTGTTGCGGGCGGCCTGTCTTTCGCGCTCCGTTGTCAGCAGGTCCGCCTCCGTTATATCCGCCGGCGAAACGATGGTTTCGCGGATCACATCTTTTTCGTGATAGACCTCACCGCCGGAACGAAAGAACGGGTTTGCCACCAGCAGAGTCACCAGAAACAGCAAAACCGAAAAGCCGAGCCAGAATCTTTGTTTTTCAGATAAGACCTTGAAAGGACGCGAAATATATCGCGCTGCCTGGGTGCGCAGCCGGGTCATCGGCGACGTTAAATTGGGCAATTTTTTGCTGCTCATTTAGTCAGGGATAGAAATAAGCTGTCCTTTAATATGCCACAGCGTCGGTAAACTGCAACCTCTCGCTCAGGTTTCTTAAAAGCATATTACCCGTTTTTTCCACCAAAATCGCCAAACTTTCACGTTTTAGCGCCGAAATAACGATGCATTCGGTGCCGGTTTCGACCTCGACGCGGTGCGTCAGGCCTTCAGCGTCGGCGGGTGAGAGCAGGTCGATCTTATTAAGTACGGTCAGGCGTGGGATCTTGTCAAATTCGAGATCGGCCAGGATCTTTTCCACCGAAGCGATCTGTGCCATGCAGCGCGGATTCGATGCGTCCGCGATATGCAAAAGCAGATCGCTGTCGCTGATTTCTTCGAGCGTGGCACGAAAGGCAGCTACCAGCGTCGGCGGCAGGTCGCGTATAAATCCGACCGTGTCGTTGATCACCACTTCCTGTTCATAGGGCAGGCGCAATCTCCTCGAGGTCGGATCGAGCGTGGCGAACATCCGTTTTTCGGCGTGCACGTGGCTTTGCGTCAGCGTATTGAGCAGCGTCGATTTTCCGGCGTTGGTGTAACCGACGAGGGAAACGATCGGCACATTGCGGCGCTCGCGCTCTTTGCGGCGATTGCCGCGCTGGCGGCGCAGGTGTTCGATCTGTTCTTCCAGCCGCGCGATCTTGTCACGCACGCGGCGGCGGTCGGTTTCGAGTTTTGTTTCACCGGGGCCGCGCCCGCCGATACCACCCGCGAGGCGCGAGAAAGCCGAATCGTGCCCGGCAATCAGCCGCGGCAGCATATATTTTAACTGCGCGAGTTCGACCTGAATTTTACCTTCGCGGCTCTGCGCGCGCTGGGCAAAAATGTCGAGGATCAATTGCGGACGGTCGATCACTTTTAGATCGGTAGCTTCGGATATCTCCCGGATCTGTGCCGGGGTCAGCTCGCAGTCAAAAACTATCAGGTCGGCGCCCACTTGCATCGCGCGCACCAGAAGGTCGGAAAGTTTACCGCGGCCGATCACGGTTTTCGGATCAAGGCTTTGCCGGCGCTGGATAATTTTATCGAGCACGATGACGTCGGCCGAGGTCGCCAGTTCTTCAAGTTCGGACATCGACTCTTCGGCCTCGGAAATGGCGCTAAGCGAAACGCCGACGAGAATAACGCGTTCACGCGCCGCCTGGCGATTACGGGCGGTGCCGCGGTTGCGCGCCATTTCATTTTCCAGCGAATCTATCAGCGCGGGAAAATCCACATCGAGGTGCGCCGGAATTTGCGGAGTCAAAAATTCGTAAGGCTGAGAGGCGGAATCGGCCCCGAGTTTTTCGCCCGTCGCCGGCAGCAGGTGCGCCGAATGCACCAAGTTGGGCAAGCCTGTGTTGGAATCGACATCGATCGCCGCCATCAGGTCAAGCCGCAGCAGTGCAAGGTCGGTCAGATCGTCGCGGGTAAGTTTTTCGCCGGAAAGATGCGTGTGAATGCAGCGCAATCCGCGGAAGCGGTCGCTGCCGACACGGACGCGTTTAAAATCGGGCATAAAGATCTGCCTGGCATCGCCCACCATTACATATTCCACCTGCCCCTTGCGGTTGATAAGCACACCGATCTGCCGGCCGGTTTCGTGTGAAATTTCGGTCATCTGGCGCGCGAGTTCGGGTGAAATTATCTGGTGCGGCGAGACGCGGCGTGAAGCGAGTTTTTCGATGCGGCGAAGCTGATTGTGTTTTAATCCTTGGGTATATCCGTGAACGATACTAATAATAAGCCTCCAAAAAAACTCTGGCCCAAAATACTGACGATGTTAAAATTATATCATAAGAATTAGGCCGATTTTTCATTGAATGTGAACCGCGCGGTTCTTTATTAGCCACGAATGTCACTAATAACACGAATTAAAAAAATTCTTTATTCGTGTTATTAGTGACATTCGTGGCCGTATATACGACTTTATAGACAAAGTCATTATATAGTTGAAGCAGATCGTTAAACGGCGTAAGATTAAGGACTTAGAATAACATTGTGAGTGAAGGCGCCAGATTAAAAAGAGTTCATCCCGCGTACGCGCTACCGGGAGGAGAAGTAGTGCTGGACGGCGAGGGTTTCGAACCCGGTTCGGCGGACCCCGCCTGCCTGTTTGAAGGCCAGCCGGCGCATACTACGGGTGCGTCTTCGCGCCGTATTTTGGCGATCGTTCCCGAGGAAGGCCCGGACGGCAGCCTCGAGGTTACGGTACAGGGAAGCGCGCCGTTAAAGCTGACCGTCGGCAAAAGGCTGGCGAGCGATATGCATATCGTCGCAAATCCCGCTTTTGACCCGACCGATGGATCGCTTATCCTGACGCGCTCCGGCTCGCGCGGCCAGCATCTTCCGGTCACGCTTTTTCGGCTCGAACCGGACGGTTACCTCGAAGAGATCCCGATCGACTTTATGAACCCGACCGGCGTTGCGTTTGCTAACAGCGGCCAGCTTTTTGTCACTAACCGCGCCGACGGGTTGGCCTGCCGGGTCAGCCGGACGGGCGAGATCATTCCGTTCGCTTCAGGTTTAGGAATTGCCACCGGGATCGCTTTTGATAAACACAGCGTAATGTATGTGGGCGACCGGTCGGGAATAATCTACCGGATAAAAAGTATCGACAGCACCGAAGTTTTTGCGCGGCTCGAACCTTCCGTTTCCGCTTATCACATCGCGTTTTCTCCGGATGGCGATCTGTACGTTACCGCGCCGGGGCTTTCCAGCTACGATGGCATCTGGCGGATAAACCCGCTGGGCGAGGTGAGCAGTTTTTTCCGCGGGCTGGGACGGCCGCAAGGGTTGGCTTTTGATACGGACGGCAATCTTTATGTCGCCGCCTGCCTGAGAGGACGAAGAGGCATCGTGCGAATCTCAGCGGATGGCGGCAGTGCGGAACTTTTTGTCGCCGGGATGAATGTTGTCGGGCTTTGTTTTAGCGCTGCCGGCGATATGATCGTCGCTACGTCGGAAGATGTTTTTAGCCTGCCGCTCGATATCTACGGCACATTGCTGGAGAGGGATTAGAATTTCAACCTGGGAGCGCAGGCATCTTGCCTGCAAAAGGCTGCTTGCAGCCTAAATAATTAGCCGCGGATTAACGCGGATTTTCGCTGATCGGAGGCATCTGATCTGTGTTTATCCGTAAAATCCGCGGCTGCCTCTTTTGAACAATTCTTTGAACGCTGCGCGTTCATGCAGGCAAGATGCCCGCGCTCCCAGGTAAAAACTGTCATAAAAAACGCACCCACGGTGTTCTCTTATAAACACCTCTAAAAAGGAGAATTATTTTAATGAAAAGCCTTCAAATGTGGGGAAGATACAGCGCAAGGCAGGCAATGTCATTGCTTTTGGCCCTGCCGGTTCTATTCCTGGCGATCTTGATATCCGGCGACGGTTACCTGGTGAATGCGCAAACCTCAAAGGACCAGCCCTGGGCGGGCAGTGTGATCGACGGCCAGTGGTTTGCCGAGGTCAGCACCAGAAAGCCGGGCAAGATGTATTTTTCGTTCCAGCGCCGCAGCGACAAAAACGGTGAACATTACAATATGATGTCCAGCCGGGATATGCCGCTTAGTGAATTTCAGGGCCTGCCGGCGGATGTTGCGGCTATTACGGGCGCGCCGAAGACCAGCGTTAATTTCAGCATCGCCCGCGAAGCGGGAACCTTTCAATGCGAAGGCGTTTTTAACGAAGGGAAAGGTGTCGGTTTCTGGACGCTTACGCCGAATCCGAAATTTATCTCGGCCATGCGCGAGCGGGGCTACGACAATTTGACCGAACAAAATCTGCTCAGCGCCGCGATGAATAACATCACCGCCAAATTTTCAGACGATCTGAAAAGCGCGGGATATGGCGGGCTCACTTTTGAACAGCTTCGCCGCGCCGCCATCCACGACCTGACGCCCCAGTATATTCGTGAGCTGAGATCGGCCGGTTACGAAAATCTGACCATCGAAGAACTCGTCCGCGCGCGCAATCACGATATCGATACCAACTATCTGAAAGAAGTAAAAGCGATGGGTTTTGAGCGCCAGACGCTGGAAGCGGTGATCAGGATGCGCAACCATGAGATCAGCCCGACGTTTATCAGCGAAATGAAATCGGCGGGGTTTGAAAACCTTACGATCGAAAATCTCATCCGCTTAAAGAACCATGATATCTCTCCCGCTTTTGTCAGCGAGATCAGGGCCGAAGGTTACCCGGATGTTTCTCCGGACATGGCCATCCGTTTGAAAAATCACGATGTCGATCGCGATTTTATCCGCCGCGCCCGGGCGCAAGGATATACGAACGCATCGCTGGATGAGATGATCCGGCTTCGTAATAGGGAAGTGGTAAAGTAAATGGACGATCTAGCCGCGTCAGCGGCGGTTTGAAAGTAGCCGTGGATTTTAATCCACGGCAATTGGAAATGAGACAAAATTTTCGTGTCAGTGACGACTGATATTTATCAGTCGTCACTGACACGATGGGCATAAAAATATTGCGTTACCGTGGGTTGAAACCCACGGCTATAATCAACACGATCGCTACGCGATCCAAAAATAAAAAGAGCAGGAAATTTTTTCCCTGCTCTTTTTCTATGCGAAATAGATCGCGTTATTGTACCGACACATCATCCACACGGAACGAAGAGATCAGAGAGATGTCCGTCGTGCCGCGGAAATGTATCCGAACGGTTTGGCCTGCCCAACTCGCCAGGCTGTAGGGCCCGCGCTGGAGGTACACACCCGCCGTTTGCTTGTTCAAATTGCTGAACGTGGCAAGCGTGCCAAGCAGCGCTCCCGAGGTGCTGCGCACTTCGGCGAACATCTGGTCGTATTGGATAGTAGTTGTCGTTTCATCCGAAGTGACGTTAAGCCAGAATGTTAAATTCTTGCCGGTGCATCCCGCCGGAATGGTGATCGTCTGGTACTCGGAGTGGTTGGCGTTATTCACACCGCCCAGGATCGAGTAGCCGATTCCCGAATGCGGGTAAGCACCCGTGCTCCAGGTCGCGCCGCTCAATACCCACGGAGCCGAACTGCCTTCGAATCCGCCATTGGTGATAAGCTGCGTGCCGCAGCCGCCGCCCACCGGATTAACGGTCAGCGTTACCGGCACCGATACAGGAGTATTGGTCGCTCCCGCAGCGCTGACGGAAATTGCCCCGTTATAAGTTCCGGCCACAAGTCCCGCAATATTCACCGACACACTCGGCGAAGACGGAGCAGTGCCGCTTGTCGGAGCGATGCTCAGCCACGGCTGGTTGCTGCTGGCTGTCCAGTTAAGCGTGCCGCCGCCGGTGTTACTGATGTTTAAGGCCTGGCTCGCCGGATTTGCGCCGCCGGCCGTGGCCGAAAAGCTCATACTCGACGGGCTGACACCGATCGTCGGTGAAGGCGAACCTCCGCTAGTGGCGTTATAAACGACCAGCGCGAAATCCTGGTCGGTCGCATCGGCATTTCCCGGTACGCCGTCGCCCGCGATGTTGGTCGCGCGCACGGTCACCGTAAAGCTGCCGCTGGTTCCGGCCGGAAGGAATACCGACTCGACATTGTTTTTAGTATCCGCGCTTCCGCCGCTGGCGGAATTTGCGCCGCTGAAAACATTGCCGCGATAGGTGGTCGCGCCGACAGTAACTTCGAGATCGAGGTTATTGACGAACGGAGCGCCTGTCGTCGGGCCCGGAGCATCCGACCACGCCAGTGTGATGCGGAGAGGCTTGCCGGTATCTGAAACGGTACCGTTTACAACATGCGTGTTTCCGGTCGCTCCCAGTACCTGCGTCTGGTCTACGAGAATGCGGCTGCTGCCGTCAAACGCGCGCCCCAAACTCATCAGGCCCATGCCCTGGCTGTTGGAAGGCAGATTGCCGCCCGCGCCCGTTCCGTTCATATAAGAAGCCGAGTTCATCAAGACGGCCTTCGCCATGGCCGGGCTGGGTGTTCCGATAGACTTGTTGATGAAGTCCTGGAATACCAGCGCCATGCCGCCCGCGATCGCCGGGCAGGAATGCGAAGTTCCGCTCGACCAGCCGTAGAGTGTTTGCCCTGCCGGCCAGTATTGGTTACAAACGCTTGCGCCGTTGTAACTCGCCTGCGGAACGCCGGCTTCGATGTGTGTGCCGGGAGCCGTCAGATCGGGTTTGACGCGCCCGTCACCGCCGGCGGAATTAACCGGGCCGCGCGACGAAAAGTTGATAATATCGTTCGCGCTGTCCGCGCCACTGTTGGCAACGGCGCAGCCATCGGTTCCGGTCATGCGAACGTTTTCGCCTGCCGCGGCCGTGATCACGTTCTTGGCGGTCGCGGGTGAACTGACGGTGTTGGATCCCGAGCCGTCATTACCCGCGGCAAATACCACGATCATCTGCTGATTGCCCGCGGTACCGGTTTGCGCATCACGGACGATACGATCGTATTCCTGGGCCTGCGCGTTATATTTCTTGGCCGCGGCCCCGGTATAACCCCATGAGTTGCTGGAAATACGTCCGGTATTACTGTAAGACGTACTTTCCCAGGCCGTCGAGGTCGAACTTCCGGCGCCGAAGATAGCAGTGATACCAACTCTGGCAAAGGGCGCGATACCCAAACCGTAGTTGTAACCGTTGACATCTTCAACCGTCGAACCGCTTCCGCTATTGAATCCGCCGACGATGTGCGAGTTCAAAAATCCGTGTCCTTCCTGGGTGCCGGATTGTCCGGTCGCATTGTTCTGGAAAGCCACACGAGCGGCCGGAAGGTCCGGATGCTGTGAAGCGCCGGTCAGGACATAAGCATCATCAGCCACGTTGACGGCGAAAGAGCCGAACTGCGAGCTGTCGAAACCTTTGCTGGCCAAAAACGCCAGGTAGCCCGGGCCGCTGGGAACATTTCCGGTCAAATTGCCGGCCACGATCTGGCCCTGCGCTTCGTCCAGTTTTACCCGTACGGTTCTTTCTTCGATATTGAAAACATCCTCCATCGAAGCGATATTGCTTAACTGTGCGACCGGTACTCTGATCGCCACATTGCGGTAATTCAAGACCTCATTGTCGCTGACAAATTCCTCGGCGAGCGACTTCAAAACCGAAACGGTTTTGCCGGCCGAACGGCCGCCTATGACCTGTACCGTGACGTTGACGGATTCGCCCGGTCTTGCCTCGCGCGCGTCCTGAATTTCCGGAGAGAGGCGGAAAGCCGGTTCGTAATCACCCACGTATTGTACGACGCGGTCATTTTTTAATTCTGCTAAGCGGGCGGCCGCTTTATCGCTGCTGCGCACGACGTACGCATTGTTGGGAACATAGGTAACGATCTCGCTGCCGGTACCGCGCAGGTTATCGAGCCATTCATCTTTAATAGGACCGATAAATTGCACGATATAAAGCCCCGGGCCCGCAGCTCCGTTTCCGGCCAGCGCCTCGGCCATTTTGGTCTGGCGCAGGTCGGCGGGAATGCGGTCAAGCTCGCCCGTTTTATTACCGGTGTTGAGCGTATAGCCGTTAAGAGGGATCTGATCGAGCTCGTCCTGGAAGGTGATGCCGGAGCTAAGCAGGGCATCGCGTCCGCCGGCGTTTGTTTCATCGGCGATTATCATTTTAAAGCTGCCGTAATCGACCTCGTCGATAACAGCGTTTCGGCCACGCAGAGCTTCATACACAGGCTGTTCTTCCGACCTGATGAACATTTTGTGAAGAGTATCTCTGCCAGTTGGGGAATTGATTTCAGTTTCAGCGGCGGCAACACTGGTGCTGCTGTCGGCCGAACGGAGGAAGGCGACGGTGCCTCCGATGGCTGCCACTAAAATTAAGAGAGACAAAAGAATTGTTCGTTTCACTTCATACTTCCTTTCTTTACTTTCGAGAATATGCGGTTTTTCCGCCAGTCCATAAACCAGCGCCCCGTCAGGCACTGAGGATTATGCCGAATGAAAAATATATGAAATATGGGAATATCCGCAGGGTTTCCTCAAAAGCATAAAAAAGAAAACTACCGTTTTACGTATTAAAAAATGATTAACAAACTAATATCGAAGCTATCACATCCGCTGATGGGATGTAAAACGGGTATTTGTAGAAAAATTGAAAAGGCGGGAGATTTTGAATTAGCCCGGGTTTTGAAGTTAATTTTGACGATTTTGGCTTATTTTTTACCAATAAAGTCACGGATACGGCCACGAATTACACAAATAACACGAATAGAGAATTTTCATTCGTGTTATTTGTGCAATTCGTGGCGAATAAAGAGCCGGGTGGAAAACGGACTTTATAGGCAAAGCCGTGTAAAAACAAAAGCAGGAAATGTCTTTACATTTCCCGCTCGATAAATGAGCGAGATTGGCTCTTAAATTACGGTTTCTTTTCCGGGGCCGGCTGGTCACCGGCGGGTTTATCTTCCGAGCCTCTCTTTAATGTCGGAGGAGCGTCTTTCGGAGCGTCGCCTTCCTCCGGGTCGGGTGAGCGGCGTTTTAAGGTCGGACGCGTATTTCCGTTCTCATCCAGATCGACGGTCGCAGAAGCGCGGGCGTTGGAAAGTCTCAGCAAGCGGGCTTTTACCCGTTGAAATTCAGAACTGCTGATGACATATTCGTCCCGTTCCGGAAATCTTGAGATCAGTCCCAGAGTATTTTCGCGGCGATCGACCGGCTGCGGGTGAGTTGCGAAAAGTTTTAACAGGGCGCTGGGTTTCTTTTTATTCTGGGCGGCCAGCTTTTCAAACATCGTGGCCATCGCGGTCGGATCGTAACCGGCGGCATACATATATTGTACGCCCAGGCGGTCAGCTTCACCTTCGGAACCGCGGCTGAATTTCAGGAACGCCAAGCCCTGCAGGATACCGCCGCCGTTTTGCAGAATGGTGCTGGCGATCGGTCCGCCAAAGATCATACCGGCCAACATGCCGTAGCCGAGCAGCTGATTTTTGCCGGCGTTTTCTACCGCATGACGGGCGGCAACGTGCGCAATTTCGTGCGCCATCACACCCGCGACCTCGGCTTCGTTGTCCGCGGCCAGGATCAGGCCTTTGTTGACAAAGAAAAATCCGCCGGGAAGCGCAAAAGCGTTGATCTCGTCAGAGTCGATTACCTTGATAGTAAAAGGAACTTTGGCGTCAGAGTGGAGCACCAGGTTCTGGCCGACGCGGTTGATGTATTCAGTAATGATCGGATCGTCGACGAACTTGGCTTCCTGTTCGATCTGCATGGCCAACTGGCGCCCGAGCGAGATCTCTTTTTCCTGAGAGCCGCCCAACCAGCCGACAAAACCCTTGTTGATATTGCGCTTGCCGATCATCGCCGGATTCTCATTAGGCTCCAACGGGCGATTCGGATTATTTTGCTGGGCAGTCTGCGCTGGGGTCGCTTCCTGCTTCTGATCTTTTGATTTTTTATCCTCTTTGGCCTTGGCGGGCGGGGTCTTCGTAGTGGTCTGAGCGAATGCGCTCAAAGTACCAAACGTTCCCAGCCACATCGCAAGCAGCAGAAAAGACGCACAAACTTTACTATAAACCCTGTTATTCATTAATTTACGCCTCCGAAAAACTCTCATGGACCGTATACGCTATAGAGAATTGCTCTAGAATAAATTTAAGATGCACAAAATGCGCAATTAGTTTATTAAGTATAACAAAAAACTTCTGTTTAGAGTCGAGGTTATGGAGCGCGGGCATCCCTGCCCGCATCGGCCGCTTGCGGCCGTCACTGATGATCCAAAAAAGGCCTAAAGTTCGCGCCGTCGGCGCTCATTGCGGGCAGGGATGCCCGCTCTCCGTGGATTTAGCTCGAAGTCTTGAACCAATCCGACATCACCGAATCGCGCAGGATTATGGTCTGGTCGCGCTCCGGCCCGGTCGATATCAGGCCGATCTCCGTTCCCACCGATTCGGCCAAAAAAGCCACATAAGTACGGGCTTTTGGCGGCAGGTCTTCGATCCTGGTAATGCCCACGGTGGAGGATTTCCAGCCTTCCAGCGTTTCGTAGGTCGGAATGATACTCTTCAATTCGTGTGAAACAGCCGGGAAATGGTCGACCGCCTTGCCATTGATCTGGTAACCGGTACAGATCTTGATCTCGTCCAATTCATCCAGCACATCCAGTTTTGTCAAAGCGATCGAGTTAAAACCGTTGAGCTCCGCCGCATAACGGGTGGCTACCGCGTCAAACCAGCCGCAGCGCCGCGGCCGCTTGGTGACCGAGCCGTATTCGTTGCCGCGTTCACGGATAAGATGCGCGATCGGCTCTTCCGCGTCGAGCATCTCCGTCGGAAACGGCCCTTCGCCGACGCGCGTCGCGTAGGTCCGGACAATGCCCAGCACGCCGGAAATTTTATGAGGAGGAATTCCCAGCCCCACTGCCGCGCCGCCCGCCGTCGGGTTTGATGAAGTGACGTAAGGATAAGTGCCGTGATCGACATCGAGCAGTGTGGCCTGCGCGCCTTCGCACAAGATACGCTTGCCGTCCTTTATCGCCTGGGCCATAAAATGGGTGGTTTCGGTAACGAAAGGGCGCAGCCGTTCGGCCAGCTCGGTCGTTTCCTTTATGATCGGCTCCGCTTCGAGCGGCTGCTGCCCGTAAGCTTCGATCACGCGGTTGGCTTCGACCAGGTTGCGCTCGACACGATTACGTAAAACTTCGGGCACCAGGGCATCCGCCACGCGAATACCGCGCCGGCCAGCCTTGTCCTCATACGCCGGACCGATCCCGCGCAGCGTCGTGCCGACTTTTTCGTTGCCCAGCCGTTCTTCGGTCGTATGGTCCAAAACCCGGTGGTAGGGAAGTATCAGGTGCGCCCGGCTGCTGACCTTGAGGCGCTCTGGGGTGATGGAAATGCCCTGGGCGGCCATCTGATCGACCTCTTCGAAAAACGCCTTCGGGTCGATGACCATTCCGTTTCCCAGCACGCAGGTTTTATCTTCGTGAATGATACCGGAAGGCAAAAGTCTTAAAACAAAGGCTTTATCGCCGACATAAACCGAATGCCCGGCATTGTGCCCGCCCTGGTAACGCGCCACTACATCAAACCTGTCCGCCAGCAGGTCCACAACTTTGCCTTTTCCTTCGTCGCCCCACTGTGCGCCGATAATTACGATTATCATAGATTTTATTTTCGAATTTACCGCTAGATTTTAGCAGGTTTGAGTGTTTAACAGAAAGGAGACGTTTATTTTCTTACACCCCTGTAAAGTAAGCAGGTCGGTATCGGACACGGTGACCTTCTTTAGCGATGAGCGAGCAGTGATTAATAACGGCTTTACCTCTAAAGTCATAAATTGCCGTCAGCTTTAGCCGGTAATGGTTCAGGATCTAAGATCCGCAGCCATTTCGCGAGTGTTCACCTGTTCCAGTGAGCCCAAGTGAACACCCTGTTCCAAAAATGTTCCAGAAATCTCGTAAAAATCACAAATCCGCTGATTAAATTAAAAAAGAACGTTGAGATCGGGAAATTGAAGGTGCCTGTCGCTCTTTTCCCGATCTCAGGCCACCTGAAAGCATAGCTCAGCCGGGAAATTTAGTCGTTAAGACTTTGGTTTTATTCACGATATTTGGTGTATTTTGTTCGCGGCTTTGCCGCCGTGATGTGCGGTAAGCCTATGGCTTACCGGAAGGCTTGATTTTATTTAGCGGAGGCTCAGCCTCCGTATGCCTATTAGTAGCGATTCCCGGAAAGGCAGAGCCTTTCCGCACAGCACGGCGGCAGAGCCGCAAACCCGGTCACTGCGTTCTAAGGTGCTGACCTCGTGACTGCTCTTGAACCGTTTGTATAAGCCTGATGTGCCAATCGCGTTTCATACAGGGTTTTTCGATCAACAAAAAGTAGATCGCAGAGAGAAACATCACCACCGCCAGCAAAACAAAGATCTGTAGCCAGTAATACGCGGCGAAATTGCTGAGATATAACCGGCTCGCGGTAAAGCGCCCGACCGCCGAGATCGTTACGTAATGGAGCAGATATATTGAATAACACATCCCGCCGATAAGCGTCAGCCCGTTGAGGCTGAATATTTTGTTCCACCACTTGTTGCCGAAGACGATCAGGTAAAACGCCAGGATCATTATCGGCGACGCCATCCTGAGCGCGATGTTAGGCGCGTACGAATGATTGACACAGGTTATCGGCACTAATAAAAGCAGCCCTAAAATAAATATCCAGATATTGCTTAGCCGTCCCAATTTGTCGCTGTCGAGCAGAAAGACATCGCAGAGTAAAATGCCCGCCAAAAAATAATGCAGGTACATTGAGATATTCATTATCCCGACGTGCCAGTAAAGTTCCTGCAGCCAGCTCAAACCGGCAAACGATAAGATCAATAACAAGTTCACTATCCGCCGGGGGGATTTATTTTTTAGAAGGCACAACGCGCCCACCAGGAATGGCGCCAGCAGGTAAAACTGCACCTCCATTTCCAGCGACCAGGTGATCTGATTTATATAAGGCGGCTCGCCGGGAAAGACCAGAAAATGCGCGTAAAAAAGCGATGAGAACAGCGATATCGTCAGTGTGCCTAACGGATATTTGCTGCCGATAACAAATACCAGCAGGAGAAAGATGACGATCGTCGAAATGACATACGGCGGTTCGAGCCGTGTCAGGCGGCGCAGGTAATATGCCCGCAAGCGGGGTTTTTTATCGGTCAGGCCCAGTCCGTACCGCATAAAAGGTACCGCCAGGATAAATCCGCTGATCACGAAAAAAAGCTGGACTCCCTGAAAGCCAAAAATAAAAATGTCCGGAACTTTGGCGAGGCTGTCACCCACAGGCGCAAAAGAAAGCGCCGCGGATTTTTCCTTAATGTAGCCGTCGAGATGAAATACCAAAACCATCGCGATCGCCAGAAAGCGGAGGCCGTCAATGACCGGGATAAATTCCTTGGAAGATGTTTCGCGCCGGAAAAGGCGGATCAGCATTTCCCCCGATTTTACGTGGAACTGTTTGCTGGAAAGAGACCGCCAATCCCGGGCGGTTATTTCGTAAATTACCAGGTCGTCGGTTCTATCAGGCAGCGGATGTTCATCCTTGAATTGGCCGGTAAGTTTAAAACCGAATCTTTCAGGAATAGCGCGGCTGCGCTGATTTGAGGCCGCGGCGCGGATCTCGATGCGGGCGATGTTTAGATCGTCAAAGCAATAGTCGATCAGCGTGCGGGAACACTGGGTTATCAAACCTTTGCCCTGGTGTTCGGCGCTGATCCAATATCCGATCTCCGCCTGCCTGCTTTCGCGGTCCAGCTTTACAAAGCCGATACAGCCGATAAGTTCACGCTCATAAAAGATCCCGTAGCTGGGCGCTTTGTATTTGGAAGTATTGGCGAGATTTTGCCGGATGAAATCACCGGCGTGCTGAACGTCATAATCATCCACAGCCCAGAGCATCCACGGCTGCAGATGCGGCAGGTTTTCTTTCACCAGCGAGGCCAGGACAAGAACATCCTCTTCCTGTAGAGTTTTCAATTCCAGGTTGTCGTTGATCTTAAATTCCGGCATCAAATTTAGTTGAGAGTCGTCTGGTACATCTGGATATATTTGCGCGCGGCATTTTCCCAGGAGTTATCGACCCGCATGCCGTTGGATTGAATTTTCCGCCACAGATCAGTATCGGCGTAGGCAAAGAGAGCTTCGTAGACTTTTTCGATCAGGCTATTGGCGTTGTACTGGTCGAATTTAAATCCGTTGCCGGTGCGGCGAATGAGATTAAAGTTTTCCACCGTATCGTCTAGCCCGCCGACCGCGCGGACCACCGGCACAGTTCCATAACGCAGGGAATACATCTGATTTAAACCGCACGGCTCGAATTTCGAAGGCATCAGGAAGATGTCCGCGCCGGCTTCGATCAGGTGCGCTAAGGGTTCGCTGTAGCCTTTATAAACCCCGACCTGACCGGGAGCGTAATCGCGCATCTTTTGCAGGAAGTTTTCGTACGATTTTTCGCCGGAGCCGAGCGCGATGAAATACGCGCCGGTGGAAAGTATCTCGCCCGCCGCCTGCTGGATAAGTTCAAAACCTTTTTGCGAAGTGAGGCGGGTAACGACGCCAAAGATCGGCTTGTCCAGCTCGACCGGCAGGCTGAATTTTTCCAGCAGCGCCTGTTTGCACATTCGCTTTCCGGTCAGATCGCCGGCGTGAAAATGCGCCGGAAGCTCGCTGTCGGTCGCGGGGTTCCACACTTCGTAATCAACCCCGTTGGTGATGCCGAGCAGGCGGTTGGCACGCTCGCGCAAAAGCCAGTCGAGACCGTAACCGTGCTCGCGGTCGCGAATTTCAAAACTATAGCGGCTGGAAACGGTCGAAAGCATGTCGCTGACCGCCAGGCCCGCTTTGAGCGCCGAGGCGTTGCCGTTAAAAAGAAACGAATTGGTCGAAAAGGTATCGCCAAAGCCAAGCTCCCAAAGCTCACTCGGCGAAAAGACGCCCTGGTAAGCCATGTTGTGAATGGAAAAAACGGTGTGCGTGTTATAAAAAAATCTGTCCCAGTAGCGGCGCGTGGCGATCTCGACCGCGGCAAAGCCGGTGTGCCAATCGTTGAGATGGACGATATTAAAAGGCTCGCCCAAACGGTGCATCAGATCGATGGCGGCGCGGCAGAAAAACGCAAAGCGCAGGTGGTCTTCGCTAAAGCCGTAAATTGAATCGCGGTCGAAAAATTCGGGCGCATCGATCAGGTAAGTGGGCGCGTCGCCAGCCTGGCTGTAAAAGACCTTGACCAGTTTTTTGCCGCCGCGCCAATCCACATAAAGATCGTCGATCACCGGCCCGGCCAGCAGTTCGCGCTTTGTCTGGCGATAGAGCGGCGTGATCAGCGTCGCCGACACACCCTCGCGCCGCAGCGCCTTAGGCAGCGCGCCGGCAACGTCCGCCAGCCCGCCGGTCTTGGCGTAGGGTACTGCTTCCGAAGATAGAAGAGCGACTCTCATTTATGAAACAATTACACGTTAAAGGCGTGATTTATGATAGTTTATGTGTGGTTTTTTGCACAAATCAGACTCTCAATAATCTGTCATTGATGAAAATGAACCTGTTTTTCAAAAAGGTGGTACTTGTATGAGCTATCGCGGTATTTTGGCCCCATTTTGTTTCATTGCGCTTCTAACCTTCAGTTGCCATACGGCATCGGGCAAATATGATCTTAAGGTCAAAGGAGCAGTTTTAGGTTACAACCTTGCCTATGAATGGGAACCAAAGGTTATTTTTAGTTTTCCGCCCTCATTCATAGGAATACCCACCAGTATATTGGTGGTACAGGTTAAAAAAGGAGTTAAAAATAACAAGTTGCGGTCTGATTATATCATTGTGAAATTCTATGGCTATAAAAAGAATTACACGCCTCCTAATTTGGTAGAAAATAAAGATTTGAATTTTAAGTTAGACAGACAGATAGATTGTGATGAGACCCTCCGCAGGCTATCGATTTTCGATCTTACGGATGAAACGGGGCAAGTCAGACATATGCCAAATATTACGTGGGTTGAAGACGCAAAAAGAGATCTGTTGCCGATGGACAAGGAATTGCCATGTTATTTTGTATCCCAAAAATGAACTTGATGAGCGGATCGTCCTAAAAATCCCTTTTGAGTAATGTCTTAGTTTAGATTCGGACATTGTGCACGTCTCGGGATGCGGCTCCGGTGCGTGCCGCAGAGAGGATACGTTAAATTGTGAATTGCTAAAAGTGCGCAAAAAACCTAATCATTTACAAACTGGAATCAACATCATAAGCGCTAGTGGGACCCTTCTCTCTCGCGAATGTAGAATGGCAGTGACCGATCTTGAAGACTCCGGTAAAAAGACGCTGTCAATACCTTGAAAAGGAGTTTTCAATTACAGTTTTGGGAGATTTATCTAATGGCATTTCATTTTTAAGATTTCTGGAGCATTTTTGGAGCAGGTGGGGCACTGGCGCACACTGGCGCAGTTTGGCACACCGCATCCCTGAGAAACTTTGCAGGCAATTAAGACGCTGCCTTTTTTGACATTTATTGTAATTTCCCATATTTTTCAGGCACTTTCTTTCTTCCATACATCTTGCTAAAAAAAGGAGAACCCATGAATTCGGTAGTAGAGCAATTGAGATCAAGCGTCGCGGAAATAGATGAAAAAGTTCTTTCCGGCGAAGACGTTCATATCAATATGTACCGGGGCGAAGAACTTCCCACAGCATTTAAGGCGAAGGCCGGCTCGCCAATGCTCAGGGAAGTCCGTGAAGAAGAAGCTTTGACGCCGGGGCCGGACGCTCCTAAAAATGTTTTTGATATAGACGTGAGCAGGCTTGATGGTATTTCCGATGAAGAGATCATCGAGATAGTAAATGCCGCCACTTTAGTTTCTCAGGCCGCAGCGGCAGGAGACGATGTCCCGACCGCCAAGATAACTTATGTAGTTTCCAGAAGGGAATGGATGGTGGTGGAAGATTGTTCCTATAAGTTTGGGAAATGGACCTTGACTGCGCCAAAAGATTCTTTTACTGACCTGGCCAGCGTTCCGCGTTTTCTCTGGCCGATGGTTTCCTCATTCGAACTGTCTATCGAAGCCCCTCTGTTTCACGATTTGCTATATCGCTGCGGCGGCGATCTGCCGGCCGGACAGATGGAACCTCTGGAAGAGCCGAAACATACGTTTCTTCGCAAAGACGCCGACAACCTTTTTTACGAGCTGATGGAAAAAAGGCAGATAGCAAAGTGGAAACGCGACGTCGCCTATCGCGCCGTCCGAATGTTCGGCGGGCACCGCTGGAATAAAGCATAATCTACAGGTTAAAGAATGCATTATCACCGCAACCAATGCTTCGCGTCGAATGTTCTCCGGATTTGGCTGGCTTGGCGTGCGAAACTGCTTCCTAGGATAAAAGGGCGAGCCGCAAATTACAGATTTAAGCAAAGCTTCAAATACCGATCTGACTTTATAGAGCAGTTTTGTTGAGAAATAGATTATCGCGATTTCTCTAGCTTTCTAATAACTTTTTGAGCAAAGGATTGAGGTGTTTCATTTCTTAAATCTACAAAAGCTACCGTGGGTAATAAACCCGGGAGATCGGTTTCGTCAAATCGAGCGGGTAATACATACTCCCTATTTTCATTCAAAGCTTTGGCAAGAGCACTTCGTCGTTCAAGTTTAGTCCATACCTTTTCATAGTAGGATTGGGATACAAACATTACTACACACTTCGAACGATTTCTGTATATGTCATCCAGCTCTTCGATTAAATCCTTTCCCCATAGATCAACAGCGACTTCCTCGTCTAAATCATAGAACACGGAAAAATTTTGCCCGTCCAAATAATCATACACTTGGCGCACAAACTCTCTATCCTCCCCTGCGAATGTAAAAGCAACATCGTATAAATTGAATATGTCATTTTCTATATCATTTTGAAATATCCCATCTCTATGTGCTCGGCGATTTACGCTATATCCTTTAGTTTCGATGCCACTTAAAAGATCCCCAACATCTATTTCAGAGTCAATTTCAGGAAGATAATGTTTGGTTATGCCTCTAGCCTCAAGTTTCAGTAAAGATGTATAGGCGATTAACCCCTTTTCATGTTGCACAAATTCTTCGACTTTTAAATTAGGAATTGTTTTATGAATCTTTTCGAACTGGCGCCGAATCATGGAAAGAAATCCCCTGCGCATCGACTTTTTTCCATCAATCCACACAAAAATCTTTTTGTCTTCAGAATCCACCTTTACTATTGCCAGATTTTCGTCAGAGTTACTTAAAACAACTCCCTTTCTCCAATATTTATTTTCATGAATGTATGGGCGCATGTTAACGATAAATCTAGTAATAAAACTGTTCGGCTCGATCTCATAATGATAATGGAAACCCAATCCAGCGTTTTTGGGATGCCAATCTTCAAAATCCGGCTCTTGTTTTGGCAGGCGGTCCGGAACCAGAAATGTCTCGGGGTCTAGGGGCAAACATCGCTCAAATTTTTCCAGCATTTGTAGAATAAAACGATGTTTATGTTTCGGGTAAATATGTTTGTCTAGGATTTTGTCTAAATCATATAAATTCAAAATGCCCGGATTATGCTCCAGAAGATTGGAATTTAGTATTTTATATACCCCTACTGTTATCCACTCAGGTTTTAAAACATTTGTATCATTCAAGCGCCTGTCGTCGGAGAAATTAAGTACGACTCCTAAATCGTGTAAGAATCTTATTAGTGTATCGCGATCTAAATGGTTGGAAATTCCCGCCTTATCACATAATTTTTCATAGTCTTCAAAAGGAATATAATTCTCTTCTAAATTTTCTAGACTAGTTTTCACTTCAAACCATTTTTCTGAAAAAGGATCGAAGACATGAGGCATACTCTTTATTTGATCAAATATTGACTGTCTTAAATTTTCAATGTTGGTATCTTCTTTACAAGAAACGTCAATTATTTGACAAATATTTCGATACTTATCCAGTAGAGCACGATTGTCTAAGGTCATTTTATGTTGGTCTGTTTTGTTGCAAACAATAATGACAGGGGACTCACCGCTCAAATTTTTAATAAGCTTCAGCCATTCTTCCAAGCGATTACTTTTCTCATCTCCTCGTGAATTCAATATAAGCAAATAAAGGCTTCTATGCGTCAAGAAAAACTGATGAGTAGCATGCGTAATCTCCTGGCCGGCAAAGTCCCAGATGTTTATTTGAATCCGTTTTTCTTTATCAATTTCTACATTCCATCTATGGATATCGATCCCTTCCGTTTTTTCAGTATCTTCGAACTTATTATTAACCAGTTTATTTACTATGGCAGTTTTTCCGACTCCCCCTTCACCTAATAAGATCATTTTTATTTCATTTAAAGGCCGCTTTGAGCCAACTACGTTTTCAAAATAATACTGAAGAATTAATGCAGAATCAGTTTTACTTGCGATTTCCGGGGGTAATTTTAAATGCGGACAGGACTGGACATGCAATGTTTGGAGCTTTGGTAATTGATGAAGCTCTGTTGGCAATTCAACGATGGGAGTATTGTCGATGTTTAGTCGCTTCAATTCTCTCAATTTAATAATTTCAGGGGGCAACCTTTCAATTCGAGTATTAGTTAATACAAGATCTCTTAATTCTCGACAGCGAAAAACATGCCCAGGAATATTTGTTATAGCGGTACGACTTAGATTAAGAATTTTTAAAGACTCTATGCTTTGGATTTCTCCGGGTACTTTAGTTATTTCCAGATCGCTAAGATTGAGGTTTTTTCTTCCTAGCTTTTTACAGGTGCGAATCCTATTCAGTGCTTCTTGGTAAGGATTAGAAGTGTGATTAGCCATGGGAAATCCTCCTAATTAAAATATCGCATTCCAGAGCTTTTGTATCTTAAGTAAGATAAACATATATATCACCGGTCTAAATAAAATAGGACAGGCACAAAGCCTGCCCTACAATTTTACCGACGGGCCGCGTTGAACGCGGGGACGTTCGCTGCACACTAAAGTGCGCGCTCCCGGTTAGCTCTGCATACTGGCCAGGAATTCCGCGTTGGCTTTTGACTTCGAGAGTCTTTCCAGCACGACTTCCATTTGCTCGACCGGCGAGAGGGGATTGAGGACGCGGCGCATCACCCAGATGCGGTTTAGGTCTTCCTTCTCGATCAGCAGTTCTTCCTTACGGGTGCCGGAGCGCTGGATGTCGATCGCCGGGAAGAGACGTTTGTCGCTCAAGCGGCGGTCGAGATGGATTTCCGAGTTACCCGTTCCCTTGAACTCTTCGAAAATAACATCGTCCATACGCGAACCGGTGTCGATCAGCGCGGTGGCGATGATCGTCAGCGAACCGCCTTCTTCGATGTTGCGCGCGGCGCCGAAAAAGCGTTTCGGGCGCTGGAGCGCGTTTGAATCGATACCGCCGGAAAGGATCTTGCCCGACGGAGGCACGACCGCGTTATGCGCGCGCGCCAGACGGGTGATCGAATCGAGCAGGATAACGACGTCGCGTTTGTGTTCGACCAGGCGTTTTGCTTTTTCGATGACCATGTCCGCAACCTGCACGTGGCGGGTCGGCGGCTCGTCAAAGGTCGAGCTGATAACCTCGCCGTTGACGCTGCGCTGCATATCGGTAACTTCTTCGGGGCGCTCGTCGATGAGCAGCACGATCAGTGTTACTTCCGGATGATTCGTCGTAACTGAATTGGCGATGGTCTGCAGCAGCATCGTTTTACCGGTGCGCGGCGGCGCTACGATAAGGGCACGCTGGCCTTTGCCGATCGGCGTGACCAGATCGATGACGCGGGCCGAGATATTGTCCGGGCCGATCTCCATCGTCAGCCGTTCGTCCGGGTAGAGCGGCGTCAGGTTGTCGAAAAATACTTTTTCACGCGAAGATTCCGGAGATTCAAAGTTGATCGCCTCGACCTTGATCAGCGCGAAATAGCGCTCGCCTTCCTTGGGCGGGCGGATCTGGCCGCAGATGGTGTCGCCGGTGCGCAGGTCAAACTTGCGGATCTGCGAAGGGCTGACATAGATGTCGTCCGGGCCCGGCAGATAGTTAGTACTCCGGCGCGCGCAGAAAACCAAAGCCGTCGGGCAGGGTTTCCAGAACGCCTTCGGAAAAGATCAATCCGCTTTTTTCCGTTTGCGCGGCGAGGACCTTGAAGATCAACTCCTGCTTTCTCATGCCCGAGGCGCCCAGGATATTGTAATCCTTGGCGACATGCGTGAGGTCGGAAATAGACATTTCCTTGAGGACCGCGAGATCGAAATTGGCACCGTTGCCCGAGGGCGGAACAGATCTTACCGTTTCTTCTTCAGGTTCAGCTTCTGCTTCGTCTTCGCCGGCATCGATCTCTCCGACCTCTTCAGGCTCTTCAAGCTCTTCGACTTCTTCAAGCGGAGTGTCTTCTATTTTTTCTTTTACTTCATCGGCAGCAGCACCATTCTTTTTTTCATCAGTGCTTGCGCTGCCTTTCTTTTTAGTTACTTTAGTTGGCATTTTATTTATCCTTAACAGCTTTCTTTAGCTGCGTTGCGTGTACTACTCTTAAATTTGTCAGGATTTATTTAATATTGGAAAAAACTTATATCTCGATAATGTTATGGATTAATGTTCCGGCGGCGAATTTGTGACCTAACGCAATATCGGTGTTACCGATCTAAAGTCATAAGTTGTCACGGAGAAACAAGTTGGAAAGTACAGCCAAGGCGTTTCCGAACTAAACCCTAGAGCTTTTTACCCCTGAGTTCTTAATGAGATAGTGAATTATCTCTCAAAGTTGTCCGAGAAATCAACCCCAAATCTTTACTTTTTCATAATTTTTCTACGATTTCATGCCAAATCTCGTCGCGGCCTTGCCCTTTCGGCGACGAATAAGCGATCACTTTGCTTAATGGCATCTCTTTCCGAATGACTTGCAAATTCTTATGCAACTCATTGCGGGATAGTTTGTCCGATTTCGTGGCGATCACGAGCCGCGGCCTTTGATGAAAAACGAGCCATTCCTGCAATTGCAGGTCAAGTTCCGTAGGAGGATGCCGCGAGTCTACTAATTGTATTGATAACACAAGTTGGGGCCGCAAGGCAAGATATTCCTCGGCCATCTTGCCCCAATCCTTGCGCATTGTCTTGGAAACCCTGGCGTAACCGTAACCGGGCAGATCGGCGAAATAAAACGCTTCGTTGATCAGAAAAAAATTTATGCTCTGCGTTCTGCCGGGAGTATTTGACGTGCGCGCCAGGCCTTTTACCTTCAAAAGGGAATTGAGCAAGCTGGATTTTCCAACGTTCGAACGACCGAGAAAAGAAATCTCCGGTTTGTTGTCTTCTACCCAGTGACTCTCTTCAAAAGCGCTTTTTACGAATTTAGCTGAGGAAATTTTCATAAGAAATGAATAACGGTGAATGGTCAGTGATTAATATAGATCATCTTCGGCATTAACCATTCACCATTATTCATTAATAACTAGGCGTTCGCCGCTTTCATCATTTCTTCGCGGGCGGCCATCATATTCTTCAGCATGGTGCGGCGCTGTTCGCATAGCGCTTTATAGTCCGGCATGCGCGAAACCCAGGCTTCGAGACGCCCGCCAAAGTTTTGGTTGTTTGTGATCGTGCGGATCTCTTCGATAAACGGTTCGATCTTTGCGAAAACGACGACGCCCTCACCGCTGGCTTCATTGAACATTTCGTCGTCGATCGCGCCATGATTGACGAAGGACGCGGCCATATCCCAATAGCTAAACACCATACGGAAGTAGGCGCTGGTATCAGGATGCACCATAGCACCCAACACATCCTGGGCGGATTCGGGAAAAAAGGTGATGAACCAGTTGCGGGGCCTCGCGCATGGTGGCTTCGCGGCGGAGGTCGTAAAGTTTCATTAACAGATCTGCAGATTTAGCTTTGCTCATAGGTACTCCTTAAGGGGGTTTTTCAAAACTTAACTTTCATGCGGCCTTATGTCAAATGAAGATTTTTGAAACCATTTTAGTTTGCCGAACGAATTTCTGCGCGAGTCCAATTTTGGGGAGAGATCTGATGTCAACTGAAAATAAAGATATAGTCAGCCGTTTTATCAGCGAAT